>NZ_JBYTST010000710.1:0-203 GCF_058111565.1 Telluria sp. AZSoR62 | reverse complement strand
CCCGAGATCGAGAACACGTCTTCCACTGGCATCAGGAAGGCGCCGTCAACAGCGCGCTCTGGCGTTGGGATGTAGGTATCCAGTGCTTCGGCCAGGCGCTCGATGCACGCTTCGCCCATTTCGCCCGGCTGGCCTTCCAGCGCCATACGTGCCGAACCCTTGATGATTGGCAGGTCGTCGCCTGGGAACTCGTACTTCGAGAG
>NZ_JBYTST010000709.1:0-203 GCF_058111565.1 Telluria sp. AZSoR62 | reverse complement strand
CTCTCGAAGTACGAGTTCCCAGGCGACGACCTGCCAATCATCAAGGGTTCGGCACGTATGGCGCTGGAAGGCCAGCCAGGCGAAATGGGCGAAGCGTGCATCGAGCGCCTGGCCGAAGCACTGGACACCTACATCCCAACGCCAGAGCGCGCTGTTGACGGCGCCTTCCTGATGCCAGTGGAAGACGTGTTCTCGATCTCGGG
>NZ_JBYTST010000708.1:0-203 GCF_058111565.1 Telluria sp. AZSoR62 | reverse complement strand
ACTTAAATTATCAAATGTTCACAAAAAAGAAATACGTTGCTCAGCAATGAGTAACGGTCAGTATTTTGAGTGAGCGAACCCCGACCAATGGGAGGGGTTCGAAACTGGCAGCAATGCTGGTTTCGACAAACAGAGATTAAACTGAAGAGTTTGATCCTGGCTCAGATTGAACGCTGGCGGCATGCTTTACACATGCAAGTCGA
>NZ_JBYTST010000707.1:0-204 GCF_058111565.1 Telluria sp. AZSoR62 | reverse complement strand
TCGGTCATTGAATACTTAAATTATCAAATGTTCACAAAAAAGAAATACGTTGCTCAGCAATGAGTAACGGTCAGTATCTTGAGTGAGCGACCCCGGCAGCAATGTCGGGAGGCACGAAAGTGTCTATCAAACAGAGATTAAACTGAAGAGTTTGATCCTGGCTCAGATTGAACGCTGGCGGCATGCTTTACACATGCAAGTCGA
>NZ_JBYTST010000706.1:0-224 GCF_058111565.1 Telluria sp. AZSoR62 | reverse complement strand
GGTGGTGATAGGTGGACTTGAACCACCGACCCCAGCATTATGAGTGCTGTGCTCTAACCAACTGAGCTATATCACCGAAACTTGTAACGAAAGCAGTAAAGCAAAATGGCCTGACCCTTGGGGAGCCAAGCCATCTGCAGGAATTCTTGGTGGTGATAGGTGGACTTGAACCACCGACCCCAGCATTATGAGTGCTGTGCTCTAACCAACTGAGCTATATCACC
>NZ_JBYTST010000705.1:0-225 GCF_058111565.1 Telluria sp. AZSoR62 | reverse complement strand
GCGGGAGTAGCTCAGTTGGTAGAGCGCAACCTTGCCAAGGTTGAGGTCGAGAGTTCGAGACTCTTCTCCCGCTCCAGTTTTCAGATTGCACGATTCGCCGCAATCTTGAAAAAATGTCAAAGTTCTGCGATAATCGTTGTTCTGTACGCGGGAGTAGCTCAGTTGGTAGAGCGCAACCTTGCCAAGGTTGAGGTCGAGAGTTCGAGACTCTTCTCCCGCTCCAGT
>NZ_JBYTST010000704.1:0-228 GCF_058111565.1 Telluria sp. AZSoR62 | reverse complement strand
AAACAGGCTTCTCTTTGAGCTACTGCAACCGCGGCATCCAGTTTTTCGTCAATCTCGGCTCTGTGTTCCACGCGGAAATCAGCGATGACTTGCATTTCTATCTTTTCCTCTTCAGGGTCGTTTGAAGGCAAGCGGGATCTATTGGTAGAAGTGAAGGATCCCGGTCATTTGGGCATAAGTTTGTTCTTATCCGGTGTCGAGTTGCTGTAAGTTCTACTACCGGCGGAT
>NZ_JBYTST010000703.1:0-228 GCF_058111565.1 Telluria sp. AZSoR62 | reverse complement strand
ATGACGCGCCGCACGCCGACGAAATCGTAATCGCCCTGGCAGCCGCGGCCCAGGGACGCCCCCAGCAGCGCCTCGCCGCCTTCAGCACCGAAGCGAAGTAGGAGACTGCCCTCGTGAGCCGCGCCCGCATCGCACTCATTCATGGAGTCGGCCTCGACGGGTCGATGTGGGGGCCGATCCGTGAATTCCTCGAACCGGAGTTCGACATTCAGATTATTGAACTCCTCG
>NZ_JBYTST010000702.1:0-228 GCF_058111565.1 Telluria sp. AZSoR62 | reverse complement strand
CGAACACACTCGCCTGCGTAGGGCAATCGCCAAGAATCTGACAGAATCGTGGAATACGGCTCCTCAATTGACGGCGCAGGTTGATGTCGATTTCACTGCGGTCTCAGTAGCCCGAGCGAAGATCAACCGTGAGAGATCAGCTCGAGGTGAAGGGAAACTCAGTTTCCTTCCCTTTGTCGGTCACGCACTGTGCCGGGCGCTCGCAGACCACCCGGATGCCAATGCCAC
>NZ_JBYTST010000701.1:0-228 GCF_058111565.1 Telluria sp. AZSoR62 | reverse complement strand
ACAGTTCTTCCTTAACGGAAAAATCCCGACAAGGAAGGAAGCCTGATTCGTCCGTCGTGCCGCCCCTAAAGCGTGCATATCGGAGTTACTCCGCGTCCGATCGGGCCGAGTTCTTCCTGGCCTTGGAACGTCTGGGCAGCATTCCGCTGGCCGCCCGGGAAGTAGGATTCAACCTCAGTACCTGCCGCGCTTGGGCGGGACCTTCCGGCAGGAAATCGGGCCAAATAT
>NZ_JBYTST010000700.1:0-228 GCF_058111565.1 Telluria sp. AZSoR62 | reverse complement strand
CAGCGGAACAAGGCTGATGATCACCATTCCCGCCGCAATTAGCGCGAGGTGCCGTAGGAATTCGCGGTCGATGAATGCGGCCGTGGCGAGGCTCAACGCAAGCACGCCGTAGCCCATGACGTCATTCTCGACGCCGAATAGCAGCACTCCGGACACCGAGAGCAGGACCGCTGGCAACAGTTTCCAGGTGAGCGCGGTACGGGGTGGTTCGGTCAAGATCGAAGTCAC
>NZ_JBYTST010000699.1:0-228 GCF_058111565.1 Telluria sp. AZSoR62 | reverse complement strand
AAAACGAAAAAAAAGCATTTAGGGAAATAACATCAGAGCTCGAAAAAATCCCATCCGAGGTAGAAAAAAAGCTCACCAACACATCTTTAAATAAGAAAATCCCCGAGCTAAACACTCATCTAGAATCACTTATATCCGCCATAAAAAAAGAAGTTATAAAGTGCAATAATAAAATCAAAGAATGGGACAAACTCCAACCTGACGTACGCTCAAAAGATGAAATATTAG
>NZ_JBYTST010000698.1:0-228 GCF_058111565.1 Telluria sp. AZSoR62 | reverse complement strand
CGGCGAAGCGTTCGCGTTCATCTGTCACGGGCACAAGCAGTTTGGCGGCACGCCGCACACGCTAACTATGTGCCGATGCGACGAGAGACGGACTAGCCGAGAATCCCACTTCCAATTGCGTCGAACACGGCACTCGATCCGGCTTCGAGGGCATGATCGGTTGCCTTCCAACCGACCTTCGCAACGAGACTCTTCGCGCGGTCGACCCAGCTTTGACGATTCGCTTCC
>NZ_JBYTST010000697.1:0-228 GCF_058111565.1 Telluria sp. AZSoR62 | reverse complement strand
GGTACAGCAGTCGCCGTCGTCCGATGCACCGACGGACTCTGGGGGCCATGGCTTTCCGGCCGCATCCTCCCCGGAACCGACGACGACCGCATCGACGAACTCCGCCGATCCGGAGTATCCGGAGACTGGCGCAGCATCCAACGAGGATCCAACAAACTCGAACTGGTCGCAGTCCTCGCCGTCAACGTCCCCGGCTTCCCCGTCCCGCGCACCCGCGCACTCGCCGCC
>NZ_JBYTST010000696.1:0-228 GCF_058111565.1 Telluria sp. AZSoR62 | reverse complement strand
CGCGTCTTTCGCCGCAAGGCTGTCCGGTGCGTATTGCCCCACCGGCTGCTTGCACGCCAGCGCTTCGCACATGGCTTCATCGGCATGCACCGTCAGCGGCAGCAGACGCGCCGAATAGTGCTTGCGCCAAATGAGCAACAGGTCCCGTTGCAACTGCCTGCCCGGGTCGAAGCGGTTCACCAGCACGGGGCTATTCATCGCCTGCTGCAACAGCAACACATGGCAAGC
>NZ_JBYTST010000695.1:0-228 GCF_058111565.1 Telluria sp. AZSoR62 | reverse complement strand
TCCGGAACACGTGAAGCGTCGTGATTAATTCGAACTATGGCGGCGGCGGTGAAACTGGTCCCGACGTCAACGGCGAGAACATAGTTCATGGGCACCTCGGCAAAAAACGCGGCTAGCTGTCTGCGAGCTTCATCACTGACAACTCCCACCAAGGTAGCATCACCGTCTGCGGGGCAACACCCTTATTCATACATCGATTTGCGTATCAGTCGACCGTTGCCAAGGACA
>NZ_JBYTST010000694.1:0-228 GCF_058111565.1 Telluria sp. AZSoR62 | reverse complement strand
CGATCTCCAGGACACCGCTCGCCGGTGCGCTTCCATGGATCACGGGACACAGGCTTTCGCGGGTTCGGGCGACGCTTGGCCACTGCCGCACCTGCTGGCGATCACCCCTGCGACCACAGCGGCGACCAGCACTCCGCCGGCGCCCAACAACAACCACTTTGGCCGCCGTCGGGCCTCAGGCACCGACTCGACGTCGGGGGACGGGGCTGACTGCCTCAGCCGGGTGTC
>NZ_JBYTST010000693.1:0-228 GCF_058111565.1 Telluria sp. AZSoR62 | reverse complement strand
CGGTCTTCAGAAGGAGGCCGCCACCCGGTGAAATCTTCACCTTCACTCGCCCAGTCTGCCGGGCATATCCTCATCAGGAGTCATGATGAAGTTACGCAGCTTGTTAGCCCTGCTCTTCGTTTCAGGCTTCCATCTCGCCGCAACACCTTTGCATGCAGAAGAACTCGGTAAANACGGGAATACCTGGGACATCCAGGAGCAGGACGCTATTGAGTCCATGAAAGGCAA
>NZ_JBYTST010000692.1:0-229 GCF_058111565.1 Telluria sp. AZSoR62 | reverse complement strand
CCGGAGACGAGCCCGACCCGATCGACATTCTTCCCAGCCAACTGCCCAATGTAATGCCGCCCGACTACGACTGGATGCCGCGTTCGGCAACTGTGAAGGACTCGGTGACGGCGTTCGAGGTGTATCTCGAGTCGGCGGCAGCGGAAATGCTGAATCAACACGACCTCGAGTGGGACGTTCGAGCGAATCGCTCGGTGCCTTGGGTGGTACTCAGGTCGTTCTACACCCA
>NZ_JBYTST010000691.1:0-229 GCF_058111565.1 Telluria sp. AZSoR62 | reverse complement strand
CCGGAGGCTCGGACGAGTGTCACGAACATTGAGAACCTTCCCCTCGATACGCCGAGCGGGGTCAAGATCCGGATGGCTGATGTCGCCACGATTTCGGTCAAGCCCACGCCCAACGTCATTGAGCGTTCGGAGGGATCCAGGCGCATCGATGTCAGTGCCAACGTCAAGGAAGGTGATCTGGCGAAGGTCGTGGAGAAGCTCAAGACCGATATGGAATCTGTTCAGTTCC
>NZ_JBYTST010000690.1:0-229 GCF_058111565.1 Telluria sp. AZSoR62 | reverse complement strand
AGCTGCATCGTAGTATGCAGATCTATCTAAGACCCACTGCCTCGGCAACAATTTATCCGGGTCTGTCACAAATCTCGAGGGGGAGATCTACCCTGCCGGCGCTTTGGTCCTGCAAACCGAAAAGAGTGGCGCCGTGGAGTTCGGGCAGGCCATAAGACGCCGCGGGTGGCGCAGCAGAAAGGCAGTGTTTACCACCCTGAAACTTTGTTCTGCGTACTATTTGCCTATG
>NZ_JBYTST010000689.1:0-229 GCF_058111565.1 Telluria sp. AZSoR62 | reverse complement strand
CGTGGTGCCCGTGCACGGGCTCCGATACATGCCCGAGACCGCACAGGCACACGTTGACACGTCCGTTTCAAAGGGGCAGTCCCTTCAGACCGTCCCGGAGCCAGCAAACAGCAAGGACCCACGCGCCGTGGGTCTTTGGTCCGAACGTCACAAGGTGGGCTTTGTGCCCGCGCCGGTGCTGGACTACATCGACATGATTGGCGCACCGGGTACCTTCGCTGCCCGCGTC
>NZ_JBYTST010000688.1:0-229 GCF_058111565.1 Telluria sp. AZSoR62 | reverse complement strand
ACTGTGCTCGAACTCCTTCTAAGCCCTGGCCTAAAACCGGGGCTGCGTCGGTAAAAGGTGCGGTGAATCGTACCGATCATAAGGAGTGCACGGGATGAAGTATCAATGGGAAGCACACGATGTTGTTGTAGGCCGCAAGGTTGATTCGCACAACCGCGCAGAGCGCTACATGGTCGGCTATGACGTTTCAATCGATACCGAGGTCGGCAATCTTCTGTTGGTGTCCTTG
>NZ_JBYTST010000687.1:0-229 GCF_058111565.1 Telluria sp. AZSoR62 | reverse complement strand
ACGTCAAGCGCCTGGTGGTTCAGGAAGCCGACCCACTGGCAATCCCACCCGTAGCTCGGCTGATGGAGAGCGACGACAGCTTGCTCGAGCGGGCACAGATGTCCTGGGAAGGGCTGAGCACCGCAGGCCCGCGCAACAGCTACATCTTCCACTCCCGTGGCGCGGACGGGCGCGTTGCCGACGCAACAGCTGAAAGCCCATCCCCTGCCGTGGCGGTGGTTACCGTGCA
>NZ_JBYTST010000686.1:0-229 GCF_058111565.1 Telluria sp. AZSoR62 | reverse complement strand
CAGGCCGCGTTCGCCGGCTGGGCTGACACACCGCCGATCCGCCGTGCCCGCGTACTGTTCGAGTACCTGCACCTGTTGCGTGAACGCAAGGACGACCTGGCGCGCATCATTGTTGCCGAACACGGCAAGGTCTTCACCGACGCCCAGGGCGAGGTGGACCGTGGCATCGACATCCTTGAATTCGCCTGCGGCATTCCCAACCTGCTCAAGGGCGAACATTCCGACCAGG
>NZ_JBYTST010000685.1:0-229 GCF_058111565.1 Telluria sp. AZSoR62 | reverse complement strand
AGTTGATTCACACTGTCGAACCTGATGGCCGCGTGCGGATCACGATCGAAATCGCAGGGGAAGTCGTTCGGGCCCCGACGTTCGCGCACACGACGTATTCGCTCGAGTCGCTGACGTTCATGGACGAGATTGCATCGCAGGACTTCCGGCGGTCCATCCGATGAAGCGCCGAGGGACGACACTGCTCGGATACCTGAGCTTGTACGCGTGCGCGGCGATCGTCACGGTC
>NZ_JBYTST010000684.1:0-229 GCF_058111565.1 Telluria sp. AZSoR62 | reverse complement strand
ACGGTGTCCCGTCGAAGGGCCTCGCGCAGGTCATCGACCCAACATTCGAATCGTTCAAGGACCCTGGTTTCGACAACATCTGGGATCCGGAAGCGAACCTGCGCGCGTCGCTGAACTATTTGCTTCGCGATCCGAAGTTCGGCGGTCAAGGTGTTGGTGCGTTGACCGGCGCTGGCTACGACCAGGGTGGTCTCGCCATAGGTGAGGGGCTCCTGCCGAAGTACACGAT
>NZ_JBYTST010000683.1:0-230 GCF_058111565.1 Telluria sp. AZSoR62 | reverse complement strand
GCATTCATGCTGGGCACCCTGGCGATCGTCGGCCCGCGGCTATCCGGTCAGTTGCGCGTGTTCCTGCTCACCCTGACCGTGGTCGATGACTTCCTCGCCGTGTCCATCATCGGCATCGTCTATAGCGATGAGATTCGGATCGTCCCGTTGTTGATCGCCCTCGCCAGTCTCGTTGCGTTGTGGCGGCTAGGGCGCACCCGCCAGTGGCGGGCAATGCCGTATGTGCTGAT
>NZ_JBYTST010000682.1:0-230 GCF_058111565.1 Telluria sp. AZSoR62 | reverse complement strand
ATTCAAGACCCACAGCCGTTTATTGTTCCATTGCGTGGGACATCGGCCTCACATACCAGCACCCACTCTCTAACGGATCCGCTTTCAACAATCTCAGCGGGTGGAACGCATCACGCACTCGTGTCTCCAGAAATGCAGCCGCACAGGATCGCAGCAGGATCTATCGTCACACTGCGCAAAGGCACAGTCGGACGCACTGTGGACAAGCCTCTATCGGTGATCACCACAAA
>NZ_JBYTST010000681.1:0-230 GCF_058111565.1 Telluria sp. AZSoR62 | reverse complement strand
CTTTCATAAAGCTGTTGGAATTAAAAATCATCGCGACGCTATTCAGCGTCGCATAAAACGATGAAACATCACCGAGGACATAGATCGTGAAATTCATCTGATACCCCCCTTAAATGCCATTTGGTTTTGCAAACACGGATGGATTGTTTGCCAATATCATGTCAACTACCGCTTTCGCCTGGGTGACTCGTTGCTGTTGGTTATTCACTTCAGCTTGAATTACTGCAAGC
>NZ_JBYTST010000680.1:0-230 GCF_058111565.1 Telluria sp. AZSoR62 | reverse complement strand
AACGAACGTGTAGCTCTCGTCCGTTTCGACAACATCACCCAGCGACAGGTCATAAAGAAAAAACGGTATGCAACAAATCTCGAACTCCAGGTCTCCAACCTGCCGCGCCCACAGTTGCTCTGTCCTTCCCTTCTCTTCCAGGTTGGCACCTATAACGAAGTTGGCCTGCTCCCGCCAAACGGGACGTTCATGGGTGGATTCTGTCGACGGTGAAGTACTCATCATGGCTG
>NZ_JBYTST010000679.1:0-230 GCF_058111565.1 Telluria sp. AZSoR62 | reverse complement strand
AACGACGTGAGAGGTGTACTCCAAGGTACGAAGGCCTGCTGGACCGCACATCACGCGGGCTCGGGTGGGGTGAGGGCACAGGAGAGGAACGTCCGATGGAACTGGGGAACTTCAAGTCCGCAGGGAACAACACAGCAGTCAAATCTGTCGAAGGAGGGCCAACAGGAACAAACCCTGAGCATTGCGGTAGGGCCGCCCTTGAACTTCGGCTTTTGGGCGACTTCCGGCTA
>NZ_JBYTST010000678.1:0-230 GCF_058111565.1 Telluria sp. AZSoR62 | reverse complement strand
CGGTCGGCGGGACCATCTGGAGTGCCTCGGCCAGCCGTGCTGCCTGGTACGGGGAGCTCGAAAGCCCGACCCTCCGCAGTGCTGTGACGAAGGCGGCGGACAGGGAGGCTGCCTCAACCGTCGGCGACACGGAGCCGGTGCCCTCAGCCATCGGTGCCGCCCACAAGCCAGGCTGCCCCTCGCGCGCCGACCAGCTCCAGGTCGTCGCGGTTCTTGACGATCGAGCCCCA
>NZ_JBYTST010000677.1:0-230 GCF_058111565.1 Telluria sp. AZSoR62 | reverse complement strand
ATCGCGAAGTTCAGGGTATCGCTCAGGGACAGGTGGCCGAGGAGGGTACCTACGGGGATGCACGCGATGCCCATGGCGACAGCGGCGACGGCTATGATCCGCGCGACCCGGGTGACCCGGGTGACCTGCTTTTCGAGCGGGCTCTGGTCGTGGCCGACGCGTTCGGAGAGTGCGGCGATCCGGCCGAGTTCGGTGTGCATGCCGGTGGCGAAGACCACGGCGAACGCATC
>NZ_JBYTST010000676.1:0-230 GCF_058111565.1 Telluria sp. AZSoR62 | reverse complement strand
GGAGGGAATCGAACCCCCGACCGGCGGATTACAAGGTTGGCGATTCGGCTGAAGAAGAATCAAATGTCCACGAGCTCTTCCCGCATTGGCAGCAGCCCGCCGCTTGTTACCCCTCACGCCGTCATGAACCCCTGGAGATCGCCGCGTGAGCGCCGCAACGAAGCGTCGCCTCAGCGCTCCAGCTCGCGCACTGCTGCGCGATCACGGGATCAGCGTGGCCGAATGGACCC
>NZ_JBYTST010000675.1:0-230 GCF_058111565.1 Telluria sp. AZSoR62 | reverse complement strand
CTGCTCCGTCTGCCCCGTTACCGACCACCGTTCGGGCGGCCCCGAAGTTCCCGGGACCGTCATGGCCCGCGGCGATCCGGTGACTTCCAGGATGGCCACCACAGAGTTGCCGGCGGCTACGGCTTCGGCAAGCGCCCCGTCGTGCCGTTGCGACGAGGAGACGGCCGAATGGGCAGCGGCGGTCGCGGCCAGCAGCAAGGCAACCGCGGTGGTCATAAGAAAGCTCCGCC
>NZ_JBYTST010000674.1:0-230 GCF_058111565.1 Telluria sp. AZSoR62 | reverse complement strand
GACAATATTCATGAAGTGCGGTACGACGCGGACGGCCATCCCATCGTGCACAGTTTTCATGGCACCGAAGGGGGCATGCGCGCCGGTTTCGAAGATCTGTCCGCTTATCCAGCTCCGTCTGATCTGAGTTTAGAGTTTGCCCTCGCCAATCCGAAAACCGTGCTGGCCTGCGCTGCCGGCGTGGTGCGCACCAATCTGTTCAGCTGGATGCCATTGCTACCGGTCAAAAC
>NZ_JBYTST010000673.1:0-231 GCF_058111565.1 Telluria sp. AZSoR62 | reverse complement strand
AAGGCCGGACCGAGCTGCGGGACAACAAAAAAGGACCCGAGCACCGGGCACCAGCCCGGGGGTCGGATCCTGCCTGGATGACCAGTTACATATCCACGACCAGTGTGCAGAAGTGGTGCGGTCCGCGTCAAATCCGTCCGCAGGTACCCCGGCTGGGAGAAGGCCTGGCTTCACCGGTATGATCCGGAATCATGAGCGCTAAACAGAGCACTATCGGAACTGTCCGCGCTG
>NZ_JBYTST010000672.1:0-231 GCF_058111565.1 Telluria sp. AZSoR62 | reverse complement strand
AGCGGCATCGGTGGCGGCTGTAAAGTGCAGCGCTCCGCCGGAGACGGACAGTACCACCCCTACTTCCACCGCCAGCCGGTGCAGGAAATCCCAGTCGCTGATGCCGTCCTGTGCCACATGCTGCAGCACCGGGCCTTTCGCATCGACCTTGCCGGCTTTGATTCCTGCCCGCTGGGCGACCTTGCGGACTATGTCCGCGGCAGTGCTCTGCAGGTACGCCTCCACCCTGCG
>NZ_JBYTST010000671.1:0-231 GCF_058111565.1 Telluria sp. AZSoR62 | reverse complement strand
GACCTACCAGCGGCCACTCTCATAGGGCGGCGTCTCACTAAGGCGGCGTCGAACTAGGGCAGCCGCGATGCCCGCAACATCGTGGCTTCGCCGGCGCGCTCGGGCTCCAGTGGCACGGGGCTGACCAGTACCGCCGGCCCGCGGTGCAGGACTCCGTCGGAAATTACCCGGCAGCGCACACCGCCCCGGCCGCGCATTGCTTTGTGTGCGCCCGGGGCGAGCATCTCGTCC
>NZ_JBYTST010000670.1:0-231 GCF_058111565.1 Telluria sp. AZSoR62 | reverse complement strand
AGGGCGGAGGCGGCGTAGTGCTACCACACGGGGCGTTGCGCACGGTCGGGTTGGGTGAACCTGCTGCCTGCCATTCCTGGAGGCTGACAGGTCGGTTCATGCCAGGCCCGGCGTACCAGATCGTGCTGCTGCCGCAGTCCTTGTAGAACGAGTCACCTGGGATGCGCTGCATCCTCTGCGGCGTGGGGAAGGCTTCTTCCTGCCATTCCGCGTAGCCCAAGGGTCTGCCGG
>NZ_JBYTST010000669.1:0-231 GCF_058111565.1 Telluria sp. AZSoR62 | reverse complement strand
GCGTTCCCTCAAGCACCTGGTCGAGTTGGTCGGCGAGCTGGCAGAGCGCAAGGTCGGCTTACAGAGCCTGAATGACCCCATCGACACCACCCACGCCCAAGGCCGCCTGGTGTTCAACCTGTTCGCCTCGCTGGCGGAGTTCGAGCGCGAGCTGATCCGCGAGCGGACTCAGGCGGGTCTGTCGGCCGCACGGGCGCGTGGCCGGATCGGTGGCCGTCCCAAGGGCCTGCC
>NZ_JBYTST010000668.1:0-231 GCF_058111565.1 Telluria sp. AZSoR62 | reverse complement strand
GCCGATCTTGCACGCATTGATAGACGCAGGGTCCGGGCCGATCTTGCGCCCAAATGGTGCCAGCCAGGCGTTGGTTTGTGCGCCGATTACCCCCGATTGCAGGCGGATTTGCGTGCCTTGGCCACGGATCTCGCGCCCGTTCCAGTTATCCCCAAGCACTATAAGCACTGAATCGCTGATGGCCTGACCGGACAAGCTGGTGCCAGCAGCCCTGAATGTCACAGCAACACC
>NZ_JBYTST010000667.1:0-231 GCF_058111565.1 Telluria sp. AZSoR62 | reverse complement strand
AGCGACTACGTGTTTGACGGGTCCAGGCAGGAACACGCCGAGGACGAACCGTTCTCTCCCCTCGGCGTATACGGCCAGAGCAAAGCAGCCGGAGACGCCGTCGTCAGCACGGTCCCCCGGCATTACATTGTGCGGACGAGCTGGGTCATCGGCGAGGGCAACAACTTCGTCCGCACCATGGCCTCCCTCGCGGACCGCGGGGTCCAGCCCGCTGTCGTCGCGGACCAAATC
>NZ_JBYTST010000666.1:0-231 GCF_058111565.1 Telluria sp. AZSoR62 | reverse complement strand
GGTATGCGAGGACGAGCCCCTCCTTGCCCTCGAATTGGTTGTACATCGTGGCCCGGGTCACGCCCGCCCGCCCGATGATGCGGTCGACCCCGACGGAGTGGATGCCCTCGCCGTAGAAGAGGTCGGTCGCGGCATCCAGCAGCCGCTGACGTGCCGACGGGCGCTGCTGAAGGGTGGATGCCGAGCGCGGCGCGGCGGTGGTACTCATGGATCCTCCAATGGACTTCTTCA
>NZ_JBYTST010000665.1:0-231 GCF_058111565.1 Telluria sp. AZSoR62 | reverse complement strand
CTTGCCAAGACGTTCCAAAGCCCCAGGTACATCGCGCCTGCCACAGCCTACGACCAGGCGGCACAGTGCGACGCGACGGCGGCCGCCCTGGCATCCCACCTGGGCGGGGCGTTTGCCGAGCTCGACGGCGTTGCCCGCGGAAACCCCAAGCTGCGGACCGGCGCGGCCGTCTCGCTGAAAGGCGCCGGCAAGCCGTTCGACGGCATGTATACCCTGAGCTCAACGCGCCAC
>NZ_JBYTST010000664.1:0-231 GCF_058111565.1 Telluria sp. AZSoR62 | reverse complement strand
GATGACTCCTGCCTGGATCAGCGAGGCATTGACATTCCCTGGGTTTCTTTTGCGGACCCTACACACAACGATGATGAGTTGGCGGGGATTCTCACGCCGTATGCATTCCCCTTCGGCAGCATGCTCGCGATTGGTGCTATGTCGGCGGATGCGGTCGCGGCATCAGCTGGCTTTCCGTTATCGACCATCTTTTGGGCGGCAGGCTCATATGGGCACATGTATCCACTGACC
>NZ_JBYTST010000663.1:0-231 GCF_058111565.1 Telluria sp. AZSoR62 | reverse complement strand
CTGCACAAGGCATTAGAGCGAAATGAGCTATCGCTGGTTTACCAGCCGATCGTAGACCCCCAGGGGAATGTGCAGCGCGTGGAAGCACTATCCAGGTGGACAAGCCCGGTACTAGGCTCCGTTCCACCTGCGACGTTTATCGCTAAAGCAGAAGCCAACGGAACGATCAATAGCATTGGTGCCTGGGCAATCGAAACAGCCTGCACACAAGCTACCAGGTGGATCATATCC
>NZ_JBYTST010000662.1:0-231 GCF_058111565.1 Telluria sp. AZSoR62 | reverse complement strand
CTTCCTATGGACGTACCCCGTCCGTTCACGCCACCCACAAGGGACCTCTGCCTTGCGGGCGGGGAATCCCTTGTTCTTCCTCAAGGAGATTCCCATGGACCGTTCCCTCATCAAATCCATGATGCCTTCGCTTGTCGCGGGCCATATGCCTCGCAACGTGCGTTCGTTCAAATACCGCGTATTCGATGATCAGCCGCAGTCCTCGACGTTGGGCTTCGCCATCGACCCTCA
>NZ_JBYTST010000661.1:0-231 GCF_058111565.1 Telluria sp. AZSoR62 | reverse complement strand
CTGGGGACCGGTTTGCTGACTGTGGCCCTCGGACTGCTGGCGTTCGACCTTGCAGGAGCGCAGGCCGGGGCCGTGCTCGGGACAGCGCTGACCATAAAGATGCTGGCCTACGTCTTCGTCGCGCCAGTCATGGCGGCACTTGTGGAAAAGCTGCCAAAAAAGCCGGTCCTGGTTGCAGCGGACCTGATCCGTGGCGGAATCGCCCTGATGCTGCCCGCGGTGGATCAGGCC
>NZ_JBYTST010000660.1:0-231 GCF_058111565.1 Telluria sp. AZSoR62 | reverse complement strand
GGTAAAGGGTACAACGTCGCTGGGTGGAGAAATCATTCTCACGTATAACGAAGTTGAATACCACCGAGCCCGGTTTCCTGCGAATGCTCTCGTCGTGGTGCGTTCGATCGCGCTGGACAGGACTGTTTCCCCACCGGTGGCATCCGGGGGTGAGTTCGAGATCGTAACCCCCTGGGAGATCAACACTTCGAGCTTGAAACCCGTTTCGTATCGGTACACGACCGGAATTGA
>NZ_JBYTST010000659.1:0-231 GCF_058111565.1 Telluria sp. AZSoR62 | reverse complement strand
CATGGCAACCAATGAACCTCTGCAACTGAATCTCGGCTCCCTGCGCAGTGCGATGTCGCTGACCCTGCACACCCATCACGCTTCCCGCATCTGGCATGGCCGCGCCGCCGCCGAGGGGCGACCGGGCATCGTCGGCCTGAATGGCTATATCGCTCAGATGAACAAGATGCGGCGGGGCTCAGAACAAGACGATCCGTACTCGGACTGGTGGATGCTGCGCATCGAGGACAA
>NZ_JBYTST010000658.1:0-231 GCF_058111565.1 Telluria sp. AZSoR62 | reverse complement strand
CTTCAGGAAGAGCCTGGCCGCTTCGGTGTCCTGGGCCGCTGCGAGCTGCTTCAAGTCATCCTCCTCGCCCATCATGCCGTCCATGGTGTGGCCGGCACCCATGGTCGCGGATTCGTTCCAGTTCTTGAGCCAGCCGGTCATCGTTTCGATCTCCGGTGCCTGGGCCGCCTTGATCCTGGTGGCCAGGTCAGTGACCGATGCGGGGATGTCCTTCTTCTGGAGCATCATCTC
>NZ_JBYTST010000657.1:0-232 GCF_058111565.1 Telluria sp. AZSoR62 | reverse complement strand
TATCTGCCCAACCCCCGTCTGACCTCCAATCCCACTCTACTCCCTAGCTGTCGTGGGTTCAGGTATAATTAAAGCTGGTTTCGTAGTAGATCTTCGTGCCCCAAGGTGCGTATGACGGCTGAGGGGGTGTTCGGCTTTATTAAATATTTTTCCGTAACCGTTCTGTACGCCGGTAGTTATCAACTAGGGCCTCTCGTATAACCGCGGTGGCTGGCACGAGATTTACCAACCT
>NZ_JBYTST010000656.1:0-232 GCF_058111565.1 Telluria sp. AZSoR62 | reverse complement strand
CGGTCGTAGAAGGTATCCATGGCAAAGTCGGGCAGGCGGTCCAGCTGGGAACTGGAAGCGGTGACGGACTTTGCCCGCTTATCTGAACTTAGGAATCTGTCCTGAACCTGTGCCACGGCGGTGTCGATGGCGTCCCTCCCTGCATACGCCGCGCCCCCCAAAACCCCGAGCACCGCAAGCAAGGACACAAGCCTCACGGGAAAGTGCCGCCGCTTCCGCTTCGGCCGGGTCC
>NZ_JBYTST010000655.1:0-232 GCF_058111565.1 Telluria sp. AZSoR62 | reverse complement strand
CCTGGGCAACGCTCGACGCCGCGAGATCCAGGACAGTACGAAGTGGCGTCGTAACGCTGAACCCTCGCTCCCGCTGGATCTCGCCCTCCGACAGTGAGCCTGCGTGCAGGACGGCACCTGCAGGCCTGGCCTTGCTTGGTTCAGGAAGCGTTAGGTGGACGTTGCCGGCATCGAAGTCTCCAAGGCCATGGACGTCGGCCGCGCTCTGGTGTGAAATCACGCCAACGGTCCC
>NZ_JBYTST010000654.1:0-232 GCF_058111565.1 Telluria sp. AZSoR62 | reverse complement strand
GGACGCGCTGCAGCGAGAAGGCGAGATCGACAAGCGGAAGCTGTGCCCGCGCCTCGTGCCCGTGCACTCCCGGAAATCGAAACTGTTACGCGCCGAACCGATCGCGCAAGCCATCCTCACCCAGCGGGCGTGGTTCGGGCGCGACCCCGGCCTGTCCGACTTCAAATCAGAGTGGCAGTTGTGGGAGCCCGGATCGACGTGGTCGCCCGGCGCGTTGGATGCCGGCGTTCAC
>NZ_JBYTST010000653.1:0-232 GCF_058111565.1 Telluria sp. AZSoR62 | reverse complement strand
GAGCCTTCACGCCCGGGGCCCAGGCGGCCGCGACAGCACCCGGCTCGTTGGAGGGTCCGATATAGTTCGGAATCGTCCCGGAGCTCTGAAGGCCTGCTAGCGCTTTGTGCAGAGTCCGGATGTGCCTGGTGATCGCGCCGTTGGCGATCGCGTCCGGCTCGGCTCCGATGATATGGAAGGCGTATGCCGCCCCTCGGCCGGTTACCGCGTTCGGTGCACCCTGTGGTTCTGA
>NZ_JBYTST010000652.1:0-232 GCF_058111565.1 Telluria sp. AZSoR62 | reverse complement strand
AGCTTCAGGTAGCTGTCGTCTTTCCCGTCTCGAAACAACGACGTGGACCATCCCTTTTCCACTCTAAACCTTGCTTCGATATCTGAGTTCGCGACTACATCGCGAAGACCTACTAAGACTTTTTCGCGACGTTTTGGTGGAAGCTGCCGCAGACGCTCGTAGTAATCCAGCGAACCGCCAACAGAACAGAAGTCCTCATCTAGCTTCGAAAAGTGGTCTAACACCTGCAACT
>NZ_JBYTST010000651.1:0-232 GCF_058111565.1 Telluria sp. AZSoR62 | reverse complement strand
CGTAGACGGCCACGCCGTCTTTCCCCTGGATCTCGTCGACGCTCACCCGCTCGCCCTCGCTCGTGCGGAGGTCACCGAGGCGGTAGGGGGTGCGGGCGTCCCATGCGGGGGCTTCGGAGAGGATGCGGTGGCCTTTGGCGGCTTCGAGCTGTGCGCCGGCTTCCCGGGCCTGAGCGGTGGCGCGCTCGTCGCGGGCGCGCTGTACGGCGTGGGGGAAGTATCCCGGCTCCTC
>NZ_JBYTST010000650.1:0-232 GCF_058111565.1 Telluria sp. AZSoR62 | reverse complement strand
AGTCATCGCTCATCATCTGCTTCCATTTGCCGTACGCGGCACGCATGCCGGTCTCGTCTGTGACGTGGGAGGTAGGCCAGCCTTCGGGGCTGGTGAACTCGCGCTCAAGCCCTCGGTTGACCAGGATTGGCATCTCCGGGGCACCTTGAGCGCCGCGCTGGACACGGTCCCATCCCTCCGAGTCGTCGGGCGTGCCGAACCCGAACGGGCCTTGGAAGTGCTCATGCACCCG
>NZ_JBYTST010000649.1:0-232 GCF_058111565.1 Telluria sp. AZSoR62 | reverse complement strand
GGCGGTTTTTTTTGCACATACAAATGTTGTGTGTGTGTGTTTCACATGCCTATAGGTACGGTAAATTCAATACGACCTTAGGGAGTTAAGATGAAACATCTCATTGAAAAAATTGCTGCGACCCTGATGCTGTGTGTATCACTTTCGGCATTTGCGGCCGAGCTAACCAGGGATGAAGCATTGATGGGAGTGGCGCAGTCGCACCGCTCGAACCTGGCAACCATCAATTCAC
>NZ_JBYTST010000648.1:0-232 GCF_058111565.1 Telluria sp. AZSoR62 | reverse complement strand
CCCGTCCGGGACTGCCGGACCTTGCGCTTCGTTGGGGACAGTGTCAGGCACTGACCCACTGTGGACAATGGCGGGTACCCGCGTCAAACCCGGAGGCATCGGAGGTCTCCGTCAGGGTCCCTTCGAGATGGCATTTCGCGGCAATAGTGACCGGCGGAACTGCCGTTAAATGCCACCTCGCGGAACGCATTCAAGCCTTGACACCCTGCCGCCCCGGGAGTATCGTACAACC
>NZ_JBYTST010000647.1:0-232 GCF_058111565.1 Telluria sp. AZSoR62 | reverse complement strand
CGGCAATCGCCTGCGTAGCGGACCTTTTCTGCGGGGTGCAGCCGCGTACTCGGATGGTGACGCAACGATCGATCGTTCGTACTTGACCGGCGCCGGCCAATCTAAATCCAAGGGCAAAGCTGACGTGAAGCAAAAAGCCGTTTCAGCTCAAGCTGGATACGTTTTTATCGTCGACGGGAATTCTGCCCTGATGCCGTACCTGGGTGTCGACTACCTCAATACCAAGCTGGGC
>NZ_JBYTST010000646.1:0-233 GCF_058111565.1 Telluria sp. AZSoR62 | reverse complement strand
AATCCGCAAAGTACGGGCGCACTTGCTCAACCTCCGTGGGTGTGAGCGGGTAGAAAGCGTTGTTTGAGTGCTGCATCAACCATCCGCCGTTGCCCGCGTGACACAGGATGTAGTTGTCCGAACCGAACTGGCCCTGTTTACGTCGCACCTGGGCGACCCAACCGATTGAGCCGCGCAGCGATCCACCATGCGGGCCCGTCTTCACGAACATGCCTTGCTCGGGCATGCGCAGC
>NZ_JBYTST010000645.1:0-233 GCF_058111565.1 Telluria sp. AZSoR62 | reverse complement strand
ATCACCTTTGCTATTGCGATGGTGGCCATCGTGGTCACCGTTCTGGTATTCGGCTTCCCGCTCGGTTGGCTGATCGGCGGGACCATGCTGCTGATCAGCGCCCCGGTGTGCTGCACGAGGTTCCATGGGACCTCAACGCTGCGCTGGGCGGCCCGGTGGGTCAGCGGACGGTGGGGCAAGGCCACAGGCCAGGGGAAGTACCTGCGGGAGACGCGCACGGAAACGCCGCTGGA
>NZ_JBYTST010000644.1:0-233 GCF_058111565.1 Telluria sp. AZSoR62 | reverse complement strand
GTGGAAATCAAGATTTCGAAGATTGAGCCTCGCAGGGGTGAACTAAAGGGAACGCGTCTTTACGAGCGGCTTGTTGAACATTGCTGTTTCCGACAAGACGAGAGCGAATTCTTCTTTCTGACTGCCGGCCCGGCAATTGATGAAGCATTGACGCCAGAAAAAGCCCGAAAGCAGGCTGAAGACCATGACGACGGAACCGAAACCCAGGAAACGGCAATTGATGCCGAGTCGAA
>NZ_JBYTST010000643.1:0-233 GCF_058111565.1 Telluria sp. AZSoR62 | reverse complement strand
ATTCGCCGTCACCGCCACACCAGTCGCCCCAGCAACCGGAGACGTAACCGTCACGGTCGGAGCCGTCGTATCACCACCACCACCGCCACCGCTCAGGGTGAGGACGAGCTTGGGTGCGAGCGTGCTGCCGGCTTCCTTGGAGTTGAGGTCCAGGCCGTCGCCGCTGGTGGTGTCCATTCCCAGGGAGAGTTGTTGGCCGAGTTCGCCGGTCAGTCCGCTGACCGTCAGCGGAA
>NZ_JBYTST010000642.1:0-233 GCF_058111565.1 Telluria sp. AZSoR62 | reverse complement strand
GCTCAAGCAGTTCGGCGCGGTCAATGCGTCGGGGATAGCTCTGCGTTTCTCAGGCGCTTACCAGCAGGACGACACAGAGGAAGTCAGCGCGGTGGAGGTAACCGTCCGTGGTCGCCACGAGACCATCGAAATGGGCGACGCCCAGCCAGGTGAAGACACCGAACATTCCATTACCACCACCTGCAGCTACTACAAGCTGACCGTCGACAACGAAGAAATCATTGAAATCGACC
>NZ_JBYTST010000641.1:0-233 GCF_058111565.1 Telluria sp. AZSoR62 | reverse complement strand
AGAAGCCGACCGCCTTGAGCTGTCGCTGGACCTGCTGGAACGCCTGTGCTTCGAGCCGCAACTGACCGGCTGGAACGGCATCGGTTTCGTGATCCAGGCTTACCAGAAGCGTTGCCCGTATGTGATCGACTACGTCATCGACCTGGCGCGCCGCAGCCGCCATCGCCTGATGATCCGCCTGGTAAAAGGCGCGTATTGGGACAGCGAAATCAAGCGTGCCCAGGTTGAAGGCC
>NZ_JBYTST010000640.1:0-233 GCF_058111565.1 Telluria sp. AZSoR62 | reverse complement strand
ATCTGCAGCTCCCCGTCGATCTCGGCCCAGGCACCGAGCACCCGCCACCAGATTTCCTGCACTGTCCATCGCGGCATTCCGAACCAGGCCGCTACGAGCTGATCGGCGACGTCGTTGAGCAAGTCGTTCCCGACCGGTGACTCGAAATCCATTACCTGCTCGTACAAGAACCTCTCGTCTTCTGAATGCTCGAGTGTTCCGAAAACAACGTGAATCGGGCTGTGTGCCATCAA
>NZ_JBYTST010000639.1:0-233 GCF_058111565.1 Telluria sp. AZSoR62 | reverse complement strand
CGATCCTGGCGTGTACGTCACGGATACCTGGTTGTCTCCCGCAGTGGCCACAACATTGGTGGGAGCTCCGGGTGGCACAAAGGCCCGCCGCGGTGCCGACGGAGCGCTGGCGTTGGAGGCCCCGGCCTTGTTCCGGGCGGTCACGGTGAACGTGTAGTCCGTGGAGGATGTATCCACGGAAACCGCCTGTGACAGCTGGCCGGCAGGAACGGCCACCGTCTGAACTACGGCAC
>NZ_JBYTST010000638.1:0-233 GCF_058111565.1 Telluria sp. AZSoR62 | reverse complement strand
CGAAAGAACCCACAAACATCCCTGCGATCTTGACATCGATGACATCGACGCTGCACTTGTCGCTGCGTTCTTAGACCACCTCGAACGCGACCGGCGAAACAGTGTCCGCACCCGCAACAATCGGCTCGCGGCAATCCGCTCGCTATTCAGTTGGGCCGCGCTCCGCCACCCCGAACATGCGGCGTCGATCCAACGAGTCCTCGCTATCCCAACCAAACGCAGCGAGCGGAACC
>NZ_JBYTST010000637.1:0-233 GCF_058111565.1 Telluria sp. AZSoR62 | reverse complement strand
AACGACACAAAAATAATGAAGTCGCTTTGCCCGGGTTTGCTTTTCGGGGTCTCCTTGCTTGCCGAGTAGCGTGCGAGGACCTCGTCCAAAGTTTCAGTTTTTGCAGGGGCTGGCGCTTTCACATCCGGAACGATTGCCTTGAACGTTCCAGCCTTAACTGGGTCAATTTTTCGGCCCAGAGTGAGATCGCGTGATGCGCCCTGCTCTTTCATGATCGACTTAAGCTGGTCTTC
>NZ_JBYTST010000636.1:0-233 GCF_058111565.1 Telluria sp. AZSoR62 | reverse complement strand
GAAACGCCTCGATGACCTCGTGCACTGAACCCATGACAACCCAACCCTCCGCGACAACAACCCGTGCTCAACAGATAATCTTGCCTGTACGGAAGTCCGATTCATGCATCGGGCGCGCCGCATACGTCGCCTGCGATCAATCGGCGTTTGGTGGGAACGAGAATCAGCTGATCAACCGCGGCGAGAAGGGGATCGGCCGCCGACTCGCGGATGTACCACCCCAAGCAAGGCGC
>NZ_JBYTST010000635.1:0-233 GCF_058111565.1 Telluria sp. AZSoR62 | reverse complement strand
ACATTGCGGATATCTGTGGCACCATGACGTGGGATTCATCGACGAACAGAAGCCCATCTTTCGGCAGGTAATCCAGCAATGTGATCGGAGGCGAGGCCGGGTCCCGTTCG
This sequence comes from Telluria sp. AZSoR62, assembly GCF_058111565.1. Classification (NCBI taxonomy): domain Bacteria; kingdom Pseudomonadati; phylum Pseudomonadota; class Betaproteobacteria; order Burkholderiales; family Oxalobacteraceae; genus Telluria; species Telluria sp. AZSoR62. The sequence goes on along the minus strand of NZ_JBYTST010000635.1, from coordinate 123 downwards.
CTGAAGTAGCAGGAATAATTTTCCATGCCCGAACAATAGCCTACCTCGCGCATCATCTCCACGTCATGCGTGATCCGCTCGTACAGCCTGTTTGCCTCGACCAAGCGATTATTCCTGTTCAGC
>NZ_JBYTST010000634.1:0-234 GCF_058111565.1 Telluria sp. AZSoR62 | reverse complement strand
CCGAACCGCAATCCGAGGAGGATGGCGACCCTGCGGCGCGCAGCCAGGTACTGCCCGCGCTGCGCGAGGGCCTGGCATGTCAGGTGGCCGACGTCGCTCTGAAGGCGCTCAAGACGCTGCCCCCTCGACCCTAGACACAGGGCGAGTTGGTCAAGTCCATGAAGGGCGTCGCCAAACTGGTCTCGGACCCGCGCCTGAAACAGAAGCTCAAGGATACGGTCGGCATCGGCACCG
>NZ_JBYTST010000633.1:0-234 GCF_058111565.1 Telluria sp. AZSoR62 | reverse complement strand
CGATCATCGCCGCCGCCATATCCACGTTATATTCCTTGGCCCCGGTGCTGGTGTTGACCAGGTTGTTCAGCGCCACTGTGATGGGCTGCGAGTCGCCGCTGGAGAACACCACACCGAACAGGAAGTCGTTCCAGATCTGGGTGAACTGCCAGATCAGGCAAACCATGATGATCGGCGTCGACATCGGCAGAATGATCAGCCGGAAGATGGTGAAGAAACCTGCACCGTCCAGTC
>NZ_JBYTST010000632.1:0-234 GCF_058111565.1 Telluria sp. AZSoR62 | reverse complement strand
ATTTCGCGGCTTCCCGCCTTGTGTGTTGGGTGTGTTGGGTTTGTCGTCGCGCACGCGCATGGGCCACGTTATTTGAACCAACGACAGCAAGATTTTTTTCTTATGCGAGAACCGTTAAACCCAACACACTCAACACACTCAACACATTTGATTTAAAGCTATTGATTTTAAAAGGTTTTAGTTGTGTTGGGTTTGTGTTGGGTACGGCGTTTTTTGTGTTGGGGTCGGTTTTGG
>NZ_JBYTST010000631.1:0-234 GCF_058111565.1 Telluria sp. AZSoR62 | reverse complement strand
ACCTCGACCGCGATCACCAGATTGCCTTTAAGCGACAGGCCAGCGCCGAGACAGGCGACCCGCTCCCGTCGCTGGTGCGCGACGTGTCGCACACGAAGGAAGAGACCATCGTGATGATCTTCCTGCGGCAGCGGTTCTTCTCCAAGCGGCAGGAAGGAGAGGACTTCGTGTTTGTGGACCGCCAGACGCTGCTCGACGAGGTGGCTGACCAGCGTCCAGAGCACGCCACTCACC
>NZ_JBYTST010000630.1:0-234 GCF_058111565.1 Telluria sp. AZSoR62 | reverse complement strand
CGCATCGGCCGGGACAGCGCTCATAGGCACACCATGGAGGGAGGTCCAGTGAGCGAACGCGTCGACGAACTTAGCCCGGTCGAGGAGCGGGCTGCACTGAAGCTGGCCCCCGCTATGGAGTGCGCCTTGCCGCCGGAGTGCTTTCCCTGCCTCATTCCTGATCGATAGGGTGGGCTGGGACGCCGACCCATGTTTCGCCGTCGGGTACGTTGCTCAACACTGCCGCCCCCATGC
>NZ_JBYTST010000629.1:0-234 GCF_058111565.1 Telluria sp. AZSoR62 | reverse complement strand
CGGTCCGTATATCGCTCAAACATTTCGCCACCCTCCCGGCTGCCGCCTACCCTGATGCTACGTCGCCGAAGGCCCACATGCGGGCCTTCGGACGGCAAGGACCACCGTCAACTCCTCGCCTGCACGGTCAGCCTCGGCGACGGCGAAGGACACGGCCTGCAGCGACTCCTCTGATCTGTCCACGCCGACCACGACTCCGTGGCGGCCCGTGTCCGGCGTTGGCGGGATGACAGC
>NZ_JBYTST010000628.1:0-234 GCF_058111565.1 Telluria sp. AZSoR62 | reverse complement strand
AAAGTCCTAGAGAAGGATCTCAAGCTCAAAGGCAGTGACCGCGGCATCTTCGGCGAGTTTATCCGAAAGGTAACTCTGACCGAAGCAGCCACCCTGGGCGGGCCCATTACGTACGACGCCCTCGGCATCCAACTGACCAAGTAGCCAGTCGCAGAAATTCTTCATTTCTAAATCAACTAAGGAGAAAGACAAAGTGAAAACTCGCCTGCTGGGAGGCATCGTCGCACTTGTGCT
>NZ_JBYTST010000627.1:0-234 GCF_058111565.1 Telluria sp. AZSoR62 | reverse complement strand
GCGCGATCAACGCTATGGGACTAGTGCCGAGAGCGAGCGTGAGGCTCTCGAGCATCTCAAGGGAAATGCCGGTCTTGCCGTGCTCAAGATTATGGATGTGCTTAGCATCGGCGACGTTGTGAAGGTCTTCCTGTGAAAGACCCTGAGAAACTCTGAGTAGGCGAAGGGCGGCTGCCAGAGGCTCTCGTAGCGACATTGACTAATCCCCAAAGACGAGGATATAGCCACATCGAA
>NZ_JBYTST010000626.1:0-234 GCF_058111565.1 Telluria sp. AZSoR62 | reverse complement strand
CTTTAATTTATTTATTTTAAAAAACACTGTTTTTATTCAAAGCTAAATATTGAAGGAGAATAAAAATGGCTCAATTAGTTTTATCAGATTCCAGAACATTAACAATGGAACCTTTGAGAAAAAATAGATGGCTTATGCAATTTCAGAAAATTCCAAACGCCGCTAATGATACAAACAATGAATTGTCTTTTGTTGCCTTAACTTCTGGCGTGCCAGAATTGACGCTTGAGGCTA
>NZ_JBYTST010000625.1:0-234 GCF_058111565.1 Telluria sp. AZSoR62 | reverse complement strand
CAGCTGCTGCTGAGGTGGCGCCCGCCTCTGTCCGGCTTGTTGCACTGCTCGGCTAAGGTACAGGTCGCCGCGGAGGCCCCGCCCTCGGCTACACCCCGACATCGGCGCGTCGAACACTTACCAAAAACGCCTGTTCTCCAACGACCTCGTCTGCCTAATCGTCTACCAGCGCCGCAGATGAGCATGAAGGAGTTCTGCAGCTTGGAATACATGCAAGTGTGCGATGGCAGCAGG
>NZ_JBYTST010000624.1:0-234 GCF_058111565.1 Telluria sp. AZSoR62 | reverse complement strand
ACCGCAACCAACATTGGCGCCAATATCCTGCGAGGCTTGCTGTGATCGATGGCGCGCTTTCCAAGGTCACGGGTTATCTCAAGGACACCGCCGAGCGATTCCGCCGTGACGCCGCGTACGCGGTACCCTCCTTCCGGCTTACTGTTGACGGCAACGACATTGCCCAGTTGATCAGCCCGCGGCTGATGAGCCTTGAGCTGACCGACAACCGAGGCATCGAAGCCGACCAACTCA
>NZ_JBYTST010000623.1:0-234 GCF_058111565.1 Telluria sp. AZSoR62 | reverse complement strand
TATTTCGACGAAGCAGGAAATGATGCACGCAGGGATTACAAAGCTCACGTAAGTACACTAGGCGCCAACATGGCAGATTATTGTCAAAAAAATTACATACCCAGACCGAGCTACTCCCCAAGCGGTGCAACTCCTTATTTGAAGAGCTACTAATGAGCGGCAATAACAAAATGAGATTACAAAATTTTTTACTATTTTTTACCGTTAGCTTGATTTCATCATTATCAAATAACA
>NZ_JBYTST010000622.1:0-235 GCF_058111565.1 Telluria sp. AZSoR62 | reverse complement strand
ACACGTCGCGATTTTCAGGGAAGAAATCGGCGGGGTACTCCGTCTATCTTCAGCTCGTGAATTCGGAAACTATATGCCCGTTGTGTGGGCATCGGCCGACAGGAAGCCTCGATCATGTCTTACCGAAGGCGTCCTATCCGATGCTCGCGGTCACTCCGATTAACCTGGTTCCGAGTTGCGTGAAGTGTAACGGCAGCAAGCTTGAGAAGGTGGCTAAGAAGGAAGAAGATGTCCT
>NZ_JBYTST010000621.1:0-235 GCF_058111565.1 Telluria sp. AZSoR62 | reverse complement strand
CCGGCGCAGCTGTCCGGCGGGCAGAAACAGCGTGTAGGCATCGCCCGCGCGCTGGTGCATGACCCGGATATTCTGCTCTGCGACGAAGCCACTTCGGCCCTCGATCCGGAAACCACTCAGTCGATCCTCGGCCTGCTGCGCGAGATCAACAAACGCCTGGGCCTGACCATCGTGCTGATCACTCACGAGATGGCTGTGATCCGGGAAATCTGCGACCGCGTCGTCGTGCTGGAAC
>NZ_JBYTST010000620.1:0-235 GCF_058111565.1 Telluria sp. AZSoR62 | reverse complement strand
ACCGGGCATCCATATCTACTTCCTCAGTCTAGCCGCACGGACCCTGAATCCCGGCTTTGGGCCGATCAGGCAGCGCGGAAATCGTTCAGGCCAGCAGCTCGAAGTGGACCTCGCGGTCGGCGATATCGGACGAGATCAGGCGGACCCGCACTTTGGTGCCGGATTCCAGGTCGCCGCCGCACCGGGCCGTCACGGCGGGTTCGGCGATCTGGATGAGCCCCGAGGGGCCGTTTCC
>NZ_JBYTST010000619.1:0-235 GCF_058111565.1 Telluria sp. AZSoR62 | reverse complement strand
GGGCTTCCTAGTCGCTGTTACCAGGCGCTTGGGTCAGCGGCTGGCAGACGACGACGGGCCAACACAGGAGCCTCGCTTTGGCAGTTGTATCGGTTTCACAGCCAGAGAGGTTGTTATCCCCTCTTTTCGAAATGGAGTCATAGCTGCACGCAGATGAGTGTCATTCAGGACAATCACATGTAGTTTGTTGCTTCAACAGCTTGGATCTTTGCTGCACTTCGTTGTGCAGCATTGA
>NZ_JBYTST010000618.1:0-235 GCF_058111565.1 Telluria sp. AZSoR62 | reverse complement strand
ATCATTTGATTGTGCCCGGATGGGTGGTTGGCTCTTGTGGCCTTGTTTGGCCGTGGTGAGCGTGAGCAGTTCGGAGCAGAGCGCTTGAACCTGTCGTTGGATTGCCGCCGGATTCAAGGGTTTGTTTTCCCGTGTCAACTTCGCTTTCACACCTTTCTGGACCGTTCCCTCGTCGGTCAGGACCCGCTGGTACGGGGTTGCCGGTCGGTCATATTTCTTGCTGATCTTTGGGCCG
>NZ_JBYTST010000617.1:0-235 GCF_058111565.1 Telluria sp. AZSoR62 | reverse complement strand
AGCAGCCCTGACTCAACCCGGCCACGACGGCCAGGTTTACGAACTCTCCGGGCCCCGGCTCGTGGGATTCCATGAGGTTGCCCGGGAGATCAGCGCCGCAACCGGCCGTGACGTGGTCTATAGCCCGGTGACGGCGGCGCAGTATGAAGCCATCCTGGCCAAGGAAGGGTTGCCTCGGGATTTTGTTGACCTATTCACTCTGATCCTCGACGGGCGCAACGCAACCCTGACTGAC
>NZ_JBYTST010000616.1:0-235 GCF_058111565.1 Telluria sp. AZSoR62 | reverse complement strand
ATAACGCTGCTGGCGACGCTGAACCATCCCAGCCTCGTGACATTGTTCGATGTCGGCGTCGACGTGCGTATCCCGGATGAGCCCCGGCCGTTCCTGACGATGGAACTGGTCGAGGGACAGGATCTGCGCAGCCGGATCAGGCACAGTAAAGTCCCCCTGGACGAGCTCGCCGTCATAGGAGCCGGCATCGCTGACGCACTGGCTTATGTCCACCGCCTCGGCATCCTCCACCGCG
>NZ_JBYTST010000615.1:0-235 GCF_058111565.1 Telluria sp. AZSoR62 | reverse complement strand
GAACTGCCCTTTCCTATGTACGGAGAGGCAATATAAACAATCTTGTTTTCGGCGATCGCTTTGTCAAGGACCAGGTCAGGAGCATAGCTGTTGAAGACTTCCCCTAAGCGACCGCTGCCAAGCATGCACATCGCACCAGCCAGACCTGAAAATAGGCTCTTCAGTTTAGCGATACTGAGCTCGTTATCAGCATCGCGAACGCATTCAAGGGCTTTGGCATATGCGGTTACGGCCA
>NZ_JBYTST010000614.1:0-235 GCF_058111565.1 Telluria sp. AZSoR62 | reverse complement strand
ATGCAGCTCTGGGTGGCTCCAGCCCAGAAGATCCTGCCTGCAGCGGACCGTGCAAAGGCCAGCGCGCTCGCCGCCGGTCGCGGCGAGGCAGGAACAGTCAAGCTCGCTTATGCCGGCGCATCAACCCACGTACTGGTGGGAGTGCTCGCACGGGAAGTCCGGAGAGTTCACCCGGGCCTAGAATTCCGCCTGAACAGCCAGGACTTCGCGCTCCCTGCCCTCGCCCGTGTCCTTC
>NZ_JBYTST010000613.1:0-235 GCF_058111565.1 Telluria sp. AZSoR62 | reverse complement strand
CCTACGCTGAACTGCTGCACCATTGGGATGTAACTGCAACCCTACAAGATGAGCAGCGAAGATAACTTTCAACGCTTCTAGGCTCCACAATTCGAAATCACGCTCCCCCTCTCTCCCTAACGGAATTTTATCGAGTTGCGAAACAATCTGACCTATTTTTGTATTTCTTATTTTAGGATTTAGTGAATCAACCTTAATATCATATTCATCATTTATTTCCTCCGCCTCCTCTGGC
>NZ_JBYTST010000612.1:0-235 GCF_058111565.1 Telluria sp. AZSoR62 | reverse complement strand
AGCCAGCTCTCTAAATCACATAGCTGAAAATGGTCTTCGAAAAACATCGAACATTCCTACTTTGGCTCTAAGAAGGTATCGGCCAAAAATTGATTTGAATCAACAGACCATTTCAGCTGGGTTGCAGCCTGACCGGCAATAGGACTCGGTGCGCAGCAGTGCCCTCACTGCCCGGGTCCGGGAGGATTGCATAGGCCAACAGGCCGTGTCACACCTGATCAAATTTGAATCACTA
>NZ_JBYTST010000611.1:0-235 GCF_058111565.1 Telluria sp. AZSoR62 | reverse complement strand
ATCGATGGATTGCGCCCATTCCGATTCAGCCAGAATGTGTTGGCCCGTGAAGTAGCGAACTTCATCGACGGTGGTGTTGTAGATAAGAAAGATCCGCTCGGGGTTCATGCTGACCGCAGCACGACTGAGCCCACGCTGGTTATTCCAGTTCACGCCACTTTTTACTTGCACTTCAAAATATCGGCCGTTGTGCCCGACGATTCCGTCAATGCCTTTATCGTCAACCAAGGATGGA
>NZ_JBYTST010000610.1:0-235 GCF_058111565.1 Telluria sp. AZSoR62 | reverse complement strand
AAAGCAAGGGTTGGAACAGGTGATGATTGCGCCGATCGATGATCGTCACATCGACCTCGGCACCAGCAAGCTGGTTGGCAACCTCGATCCCGCCGAAGCCCGCTCCGATAATGACGACGTGATGTCGGTTTTTGGAGGTCTTTGTCATGACCTGATCTCCTCTCTCTCAGCGTTTCAGCGCCGATGCGTGGTGTGCCATATGCTCGCCAATGAAACTGGCAATGAAGTAGTAGCT
>NZ_JBYTST010000609.1:0-235 GCF_058111565.1 Telluria sp. AZSoR62 | reverse complement strand
ATCGCCGAGGAATGTTTCCTCGTAGCCCAGACGATCCCGGTAGTCGGCCGGAACCGCCTCTGTGAATACTTCGTCGTCGGTGTCGATCGTTATGGACGACCCCTGCGTAACCCGATCGCGTTGGTTGTCGCCGTCCGCGTAGGGTTTCCCGACCTCCACCGTTACCCGAAGTGGAACCACGACCGAGAATCTGGTCTCCGCGCGGGGAACCGCAGGTGCCGGGGGATTTGTCGGC
>NZ_JBYTST010000608.1:0-235 GCF_058111565.1 Telluria sp. AZSoR62 | reverse complement strand
CATCTGGACAATCCCGATGGATCGACGAGGAGTGGTATGTTGCCCTACTTCGTCGCCTAAGGCGGAACCCTCAGTTGGCCGGACTCGAGGTTAGGCTCTATGCGCTCGGGGAACCGGAGCACTTTCCGCTTCTTTCCCGTGAAGGAGTCACTCTTTGCTTGAATAGGGACCGCGACTTGGATTTTGTTGAGCTCTGCGCGGCGAGAGTGTTAGTGGTTGCTCCGTCATCTTTCAG
>NZ_JBYTST010000607.1:0-235 GCF_058111565.1 Telluria sp. AZSoR62 | reverse complement strand
TCGGGACCAGCAATCTCGACACCGCGCTTCCAGGCCTCGAAGAAGGCTTGGGGCGCGGCAGCGAAATGCTGCTCTTCCCGCATGATCTGATCGACGACTTCCCGCGGCAGTAGCTGGTTCATGATGTGATTTCTCCAGTTGGATCAGGGAATGGCGAGCTGGGACCAGCCGCCTCTTTCGAGGGCGCGTTGAGCCGCGGCATAGCTGCGGAAGTACTCGCGGGATTCCCGCGAAA
>NZ_JBYTST010000606.1:0-235 GCF_058111565.1 Telluria sp. AZSoR62 | reverse complement strand
AGACGATAGGGTCTTCACCATCGAGTCATGGGGAGGCGTTTTGAAGCGCACAGGTGTGAAAAAGGCGCTGACTAAACTGGTCAGTGACATAGCCTAATAGCGAACTCCCTCGTTGATAGTATGATCCATCACCATTCTTTTGAATTTGACTAAGCCTTAGTCACCTGCTCCCGCCGGGAAACCTCTTTTCTTTCAAGCTCTCCAGCCTGAAGCCGCCGCTTAGCAGGCGGCGGCA
>NZ_JBYTST010000605.1:0-236 GCF_058111565.1 Telluria sp. AZSoR62 | reverse complement strand
AAGGTGTCCCTGAACTCGGTGATGAAACGCAGGGCGTCCGGGGCCGCATCTTCACCGCTGCGTGTGCAGTGGATGGAAGCGGCGTCCCCCGACCAGTGCTCCAGCTCAAGCACGCGGGCCGTGAACGAGTACGCCGTGAGGCCGTCATCGCTGCGGACCACGTACACCGCGGGTTCCTCCGGACCCGAGGCACCCCTGCCGGAGCCCAGTCGCTGCGGCTCCAGGATGCGTTCGTG
>NZ_JBYTST010000604.1:0-236 GCF_058111565.1 Telluria sp. AZSoR62 | reverse complement strand
GAACACCAGCATTGACGAGCCCCTCCCAAATCCAGATAAACGTAATTAGGAGAGCAATTCGTAGAAGAAGAACACCGCCGTATCGCCGCCTCGACTGGGCAAACCTTTGAAATTTCTTGACGATGGGGCTCGCTTCGGTAGCTGCTGGAGCTGGGGCTCCAACTCCGGCGGTAGAGGCGGTGGATTGACTTGCATTGTCGCTCGCGGAGTGAGATTTGCGGGGTGCGGGTGACGTA
>NZ_JBYTST010000603.1:0-236 GCF_058111565.1 Telluria sp. AZSoR62 | reverse complement strand
CTGAATGGCCACAAACAATTGGGTTTCCGCAGTGTATGAGGGTTTGGCCAAGACAGATGCAGCGCCCCCTATTAGAATGCCAGCCAGGGTGGCTGAAACAATCAAAATCCAGTTGCGGCGTAGGATTCGCAAGTAGTCGCGTAAGTCCAAACCGGGGTCCCCCTGTGTCGATTGCTGGGGCAGCCGGATGGCAGGCACCAGAACGGCAATATTCGTGCGGTCCACCCAATTGTACC
>NZ_JBYTST010000602.1:0-236 GCF_058111565.1 Telluria sp. AZSoR62 | reverse complement strand
CAGGACGGGATGTATCTCCCATGTCCATGAGGTCCAGGTCGAGCTTCTTCCATAGCGGGGTGTCCACAACGCCGGGCGCAAAGGCGTTGGACGTGATTTTGTGCTTCGCCAATGCATGGGCAGCCGACTGGTTCAAAGCGGTCACCGCGAACTTGCTAGCGCAGTAAGATGCGAAATTCGGGTAACCTTGCCGGCCCGCGATGGACGATGTGACTATGAGCTTGCCACCCTTGCCC
>NZ_JBYTST010000601.1:0-236 GCF_058111565.1 Telluria sp. AZSoR62 | reverse complement strand
CAGGCCGTATCCAACTGGTTCCGCTACGTTGATGCTTGCCTTTGTCGACAGGTACCTCCAGCCAGGCAGCGTGTTTGCCATCCGTGTCAGGGAGATTATGAACAAAATCGCTTGCGGGCCGACCAGAGCCAAATCTCTCCGATGGGGCGAAACGTTCATAGAAGTTACGGCTGATGAAGTCGCCCAGCAGTTCATGCATGCGGTATTGCTTGTCCAGCGTAACGCGGCGGGTAATG
>NZ_JBYTST010000600.1:0-236 GCF_058111565.1 Telluria sp. AZSoR62 | reverse complement strand
AGTCGGCAGCGGTTGATCCTTGGCTTCAACAGTCCGTTCTATCCCAATGTGCTGGTGTCTACTTCTGTGCTCCAGGAGGGAGTCAATCTGCACATGCAGTGTCATCAGATTCATCACTACGGGCTGGCTGGGTCACCCGGTGACAATGAGCAGCGGGTCGGGCGCCTTGATCGATTGTTCGGTTGCGTCAACCAGCGTCTGAAACATGCCGGTAATACTGATCTGAGCATCTATTA
>NZ_JBYTST010000599.1:0-236 GCF_058111565.1 Telluria sp. AZSoR62 | reverse complement strand
AGTCCGTCCCGGCGCATCCTGAGGTCGAGGTAGAGCAGTGCCATCACGGAGGTCTGGAAGGCAAAACCCGCTGCGGCGACCACTGCGGTAACGACCGCGGTGGCAACGCCCGCCACTACGGCCGCCGTCATGGCCTGTTCGGCACCGCCGTGGGGTGAGACCACACCGGTGTAAAAGCCGGTGAGCAGAGTGACGGGAATCATGACGACCTGGGCGATGACCCCCACCATGATGCC
>NZ_JBYTST010000598.1:0-236 GCF_058111565.1 Telluria sp. AZSoR62 | reverse complement strand
GATACCCATCGAGCAACTGATCATCGTCAAGGAATGACACCATGCGACCAAAACCACCCCCGCTGCCAAGCCTTTCCAAAGGCAGCACGCCCGCCGACTCGCTGACTCAACCCCCGCGGTTGCGACCCCACGCCCAGGATTCACTGCTACCTCATACACTGCCTGACCTGACAGCCTTGCATAGCCGAAACCCGGGACACACCCCGCCTCCCGCCAGCGCGCCCGAACGCCCCAAA
>NZ_JBYTST010000597.1:0-236 GCF_058111565.1 Telluria sp. AZSoR62 | reverse complement strand
CTGCAGGTTGGTATTGGAGCGCGTGAACGTGCCTACCAACACATCACCGAGTCGCCCCATCTGGTCGGCCTGCATACCTAGGCCCGACATGATGTTCGACGCAATGTCGGCGGTCTGAGCCAGGTCGGCACCGCCTGCTGCCGCCAAATCAAGCATGCCGGGCATGGCGGATTTGATCGCCTTCGGATCGAACCCCGCCATACCCAGGTAACCCTGAGCGTCCGCTGCTTCCACAG
>NZ_JBYTST010000596.1:0-237 GCF_058111565.1 Telluria sp. AZSoR62 | reverse complement strand
AACCACCGCGCGGTGAGCCGGTAAGTCGGTCAGCCCTTGTAGTTGTAGAAGCCCTCGCCGACAGCGACGCCGAGCTTGCCTTCATCGATGTAGTTCTTCTTGATGTAGTCGGCGAGCATCGCTTTGATGATGATGCTCTGGCGCGCGTTGTCGATCGCTGCCCTGACATCGGCACAACCACCGACGCCTTGCTTGTCGACTTCCTTTATCAGGACTTCGCGTCCGATCAGATCCTTC
>NZ_JBYTST010000595.1:0-237 GCF_058111565.1 Telluria sp. AZSoR62 | reverse complement strand
GGCCACTCGGATGTTCCTGCGGAGTACTGAATTTGGTTCGCCCGCGGGCATTGTCGAGCCGTCATGAGCTATCCCGAGGCCCTGAGTTTGGTGCGATACCAAACTCGCACCGCCGCCGCGTGTCCAATTTGGACACTCCGCCAATCGGAGACCAGTTCAAACCACGCGGGACTCTTTTGACAGGATGGTGGCGGATCGGGGTATCCGGCGTGCAAGTAGCCCAGGTACTCGTCGAGG
>NZ_JBYTST010000594.1:0-237 GCF_058111565.1 Telluria sp. AZSoR62 | reverse complement strand
ACTCTCCAGCCGCCAATTATCTGTCAGCGTTCAAAGGCACTAAGGGGAAGCTGATTGAGCTTACTGTCGCAGCCAAAACGATAACCTCGAAGGAGGAACTATTTGGCCGCTTGTGGGACATTCACAACAGCGGCTGGATTCCTCCTTATCGCCTGCATTCGGACGGGTCCAGGACGCCATGCAGCGGTACGAACTGCCACGGAGTGACGCTCGAAAGCGAGCTGGGAATCAGCTCCA
>NZ_JBYTST010000593.1:0-237 GCF_058111565.1 Telluria sp. AZSoR62 | reverse complement strand
ATTCTTAAATTGCAGGCAGAGGGCGTTCTCGAGTTATCGGACAGTATCTTCACGGAGGAAGTGACGGTAGCGGATACAGAAGGCCGCCAAGAAGTAGAAGCGTTCGTGGGAGAGCCCGGCACCCAGTTGCCGGATGGGCTCTTGGGTGGAGTTCCAGAGGGATTCGCGGCTTTTGATCCTGACAAGATCTAGGGCCGTCCCGACTCGCTCGCATCCCGCCGGAGGCGGGAGGCTTTC
>NZ_JBYTST010000592.1:0-237 GCF_058111565.1 Telluria sp. AZSoR62 | reverse complement strand
GAACGCCCAGATGCTGCGCCGCGTGAAACTGAATCCCGCGCAGGTGCGTTGAACCAGCGAACCACCCGGCAAAGGTCAACCGGGTACGGTTAAACCAAAAGGCCCGCCCACACGAGCAGGAGGAACGCCATGGCAGCAACAGCACCCGGCCCCTTCATGGCGCTCCTCCGGCGTGCAGGGCTGCTGACCGGGCTGCTCGCTGTCATCGCCGGGATTTTCGGGATGCACATTATGTCC
>NZ_JBYTST010000591.1:0-237 GCF_058111565.1 Telluria sp. AZSoR62 | reverse complement strand
ATCGAGGGTGTGGACGTGCCGAAGGTTGACGGCATCCTGGTCCGGGGCCATACCGTCTGGGCGGTGCAGAACTTCCTGAACCAGATCGTCCGGATTGACCTCTCCAACGATCTCTCCTCCGGCGAGATCGAAGACACCATCACCAGTCCCCACTTCGATGTTCCCACCACGGTTGCGCTGTTCGGGAACACCCTGGCTGCCGTGAATGCGCAGTTCATGCGGCCGGCCAGCCCCCAC
>NZ_JBYTST010000590.1:0-237 GCF_058111565.1 Telluria sp. AZSoR62 | reverse complement strand
AAACACTCCGCAGTTACGCCGCAAAAACCCATGGGGAAAGAGCCCAATCGTGAACTCGGAACACAACAAGCCGATGGCCGGGAAAACAGTGCTCGTTACCGGCGCCAGCGGAGGCATCGGCAAAGCCACAGCCCACGGCCTGGCACTGATGGGGGCCGACGTCGTCATCACCGGCCGCGACCCCAGACGCACCGAAGAAACCGCCCAAGTGATCCGCTCAGCAGCCGGCCGAAAGGT
>NZ_JBYTST010000589.1:0-237 GCF_058111565.1 Telluria sp. AZSoR62 | reverse complement strand
ACAATTTCCGTTCGGTCGAACGCGCCTGGTTGTTTACCTAGTTTATCGAGCAGGTTCAGTTTGCCGACAAGCCGACCGTCTACGTACGCGATGTCATTTTTTACGATGACTTGATCACCTGGTAGCCCAGCGACCATTTTGCCAACAGTTTTACCTTCAAAATGGGGGCCCATGAGGCCGTTCTGTGGGACGAATGCCACGTAGTCCCCTCGCTCGATCTTTTGTGGCATGCCGTAG
>NZ_JBYTST010000588.1:0-237 GCF_058111565.1 Telluria sp. AZSoR62 | reverse complement strand
ACCCTGAATGCCCGTGCGCAAATCCGCCGCGCCGAGCGCGAGGCCCGATACCAAGCGCAGGGAGGCGGCCATGGCTGAGATCACCTCCCAGCAGATGGCTGGCAAGCTGCTCGCGGCCGGGTTCGAGCGCAGCGGCCCGTCAGCCTCGACCTTGAGCGACCCGATCGCCGACACACCCATGGTCGTGACCCTAGATCAGTTGCGCCCCTACGACCACGATCCCAGGAAAAAACGCAA
>NZ_JBYTST010000587.1:0-237 GCF_058111565.1 Telluria sp. AZSoR62 | reverse complement strand
GTAGTTTTCGGGGACATCTGCTGCATGGTTACGCGAGCCAGCGAAGAGGCCTGCGACACCTCCCGCCTGGGCCAGTGGAACAAGATCCTCCTGCGCTTTATGCAAAGTACGGGGCACCCGGCACTACTGGAATTCTGTGGCACATGCTGCGCGTAGATCTTCCTCGCCTCCTGCGACATCGCTGGTGCCGAGGGCTGGCTGGGCAAAACACTCCGCGAGCTGGAACAGGGCGGTCAC
>NZ_JBYTST010000586.1:0-237 GCF_058111565.1 Telluria sp. AZSoR62 | reverse complement strand
CACCGCCGTCGTGTTCGACCCGGACGGTGAAAGGGGTGGCGTCACGGTCCCGGACGTGGGTTTTGTCCATGCCCTGGCGTGTAACGGCAATGACGCGTGCGCTGGTCTGGAGCCGGGAGGAGATCTCCGGGGTTGCAGCCAGCGGGGCGAGGTAATTGTCGATCAGTTCCCCGCCGTAAGGCAGTGCCGTCAGGCGAGGGGTTTCCCAGCCGGCGTCCTCCAGCAAACGCACGGCCG
>NZ_JBYTST010000585.1:0-237 GCF_058111565.1 Telluria sp. AZSoR62 | reverse complement strand
CGCTGCGAGTGTCGTGTCGGCGAGTACCAGCTTTGTGAGCAGTCGACGTCGGGTCTCCTCCGGTGTCGGTGCGTCCTTCTCGCTGAATCCGTTCTCCCGCAGCATCGCCGCGTCAGACAGCACTTCCTTGGCGTGCAGTTCGCGGGAGTCCGTCGACTTGTCCGGCCGCAACTCCAGTTCGGACGCGTCGAACCAGATCAGGTAGTCCGCCCAGTCCTCGACACCAGACGCCTCGAG
>NZ_JBYTST010000584.1:0-237 GCF_058111565.1 Telluria sp. AZSoR62 | reverse complement strand
GATCTGCGACTATTCAAACGCAGGGAGGCTTGGCGTAGCGACTGCCTTAGCCTCTGCTACCCAAGCATCAAAGCCTCCAGCGATAGAAGACACATTGACGTAGCCCATCTCACCCAGAGCTAAGGCAGAAAGAGTAGCTCTTCCGCTCGTTTTGCAATAAAGAATTATCTTTAAGTCTCGGATAGCGAGTTCTGGTGTGCTGCTAAGCCTGAACTCCAAAATCCCGCGCGGAATGTT
>NZ_JBYTST010000583.1:0-237 GCF_058111565.1 Telluria sp. AZSoR62 | reverse complement strand
CCCGGAGGCCCGGTCCTCATAGAGGGAGTCCGCGTCGATGCCGGCAGCCAGGAGTGCATCGCGCTGCAGGTCCGTGGTCTGAGAGCCGTCGGCCTTTGAGACGCGCATGTATCCGGCAAGCACAGTGACCCCTCTGTCATTTATACGTTCGTCTAAGTGACACCCAGATCCGAAATCTGGACGTGTGGAGTTCAGCGCTTCGTGGCGGCGTTTTGTGATCGCTTGGTGTCGCTCAAC
>NZ_JBYTST010000582.1:0-237 GCF_058111565.1 Telluria sp. AZSoR62 | reverse complement strand
CACGTCTGGAGGCTACAGGCAAGGTGTTCGAACACGCTTGGAGTTTGACCGCCTGCTGCACTACGCCGTGGAGCTTTCCGGAGCCAGCGGACGGCCGCCGCGGGTCACCCACCTGGGTACGGCCGCCGGGGACCAGCGCGGGTTCAATGCGGAAATGGATGAGGCCGCGCGGCTGGCGGGCCTCGACTTCAGCCACCTCAACCTCTTCACCATGCCAAACCACGCAGACCCGGAGGC
>NZ_JBYTST010000581.1:0-237 GCF_058111565.1 Telluria sp. AZSoR62 | reverse complement strand
CCGTCGAACCAATCCCCCAGGCTGCGACGGCTGCCGGTCCCAAGCCCGGCCCTAGCCCCATCGCCGTGGTGAACATCCACAACGCGGACGACGTCGCGCAGGTCCGGGCCAACCTGAACCGTGCACTCGACCGGGCAAAGGCGAACCGGTGAAGGCGCGCATCAAACGGTTCGCCATCGTCCACCCCGTGGGCCGGGCACCGTTCAAGGACCGCGCCGAGCTGCACTACCGGGATAA
>NZ_JBYTST010000580.1:0-237 GCF_058111565.1 Telluria sp. AZSoR62 | reverse complement strand
AGCTTTAACCCACACACAGCAAAGGCACAAGGCGTGTTGGAATTATCTAGAAGCATCAATGATGCTATCCACGTTACAACCCAATCAGAGATCTCTAGATGGCCTAATACATTTAGCCATATCTTTGCTGGCGGATACTCTGCTGGTTACTACAGCTATAAATGGGCTGAAGTCTTGTCTGCAGACGCTTATGCTGCCTTTGAAGAGGCTGCAAAAGCCAATGGCAGCATCCTTGAT
>NZ_JBYTST010000579.1:0-237 GCF_058111565.1 Telluria sp. AZSoR62 | reverse complement strand
CAGTGATGAAGGCACCGGCGTGACGCCAGGAAGTTCTTTGCCCCGGGTGAAATTCGGCTTGTGCAGGCGGAGCAGGGCCATGCCGTCGTGCTCCCAGCGGAATCCGGGGTTGGACAAGGCGGCCTGGTACGCGGCGTCGACCGTGTCCGGGTATTTCGCTGCCAGGTCCTCCAGGACGTAACCGGGAACCGTCTTGTCCTCCACATAGCCACGGAGGACTTCCGCAGCCGGGTCCTC
>NZ_JBYTST010000578.1:0-238 GCF_058111565.1 Telluria sp. AZSoR62 | reverse complement strand
ACGGCTGTGGAGCCGATATGGTCCACAGCCAGGATGTCGTCCGGTGCGGCGGCCGTGATTCGGGCGCCAAGCCGTGCAGCCTGGACCGCCCATTCCTGCTGCGGCACCGACAAGACTGCCATGCCTGCCCTGACCGCCCTAACGCTGCGCCGGAGATTGCGCGAGAACGGCACCAGTCGTTCGGCCCAGAGCCGGTCCACCTGCGCCGTCACGTCCGCCAGTGATCCGGAGTTGTCCA
>NZ_JBYTST010000577.1:0-238 GCF_058111565.1 Telluria sp. AZSoR62 | reverse complement strand
GAACCACTTCTTTATTAACGTGGGCAATCGCTACCTCAGCGCACTCATACTGATCCCCCTCCTGGGATGATTCATGGCGATTTTGCTATGTCTATGCTGTTTCAGTTTGTTAGAGTTGCTGGGGTATCCATACTCCATTTATATAGTGGCTCATAATCTTATTGTATTGAACTTTATTCAAGAGCTAAGTGCGCGTTCTTCTACACTTGCACCCATAACGGACAGCTCAAAGTTGTTA
>NZ_JBYTST010000576.1:0-238 GCF_058111565.1 Telluria sp. AZSoR62 | reverse complement strand
AAAGTAAAGGGCTTGTGGCAGCATCTTCATTATCCCCCCACCAGCAAAATCCAAGGCAATACTCATGGGCGCTCCCATTATCATCGGCAATAGCTACGACCTTTGGATCAGCAACAACATGAAAGATACGTTTTGCGAGTTGCTGACCACAGTCGCCACCCTGGAAGGTCATGATGTGATGGCCATTTACGAGGAGGCGCCCGGTGTGGCGGGCACCTACGGTGTTTCTGGAGTGGGT
>NZ_JBYTST010000575.1:0-238 GCF_058111565.1 Telluria sp. AZSoR62 | reverse complement strand
GGAGAATCTGTTCGATCCGTCGTCGTGGGCGTCGAACTTGAATCCCGCGAACTGGCCGATCGTCGTCATTCCCGGCGACTTCTTCGGCGACACATCGATGTGGCAGGTCATCACCACCAGATTCGGCAACCTGCACGACGTCATCGCACCGGTCCTCGCGGACGCGGGCCTGCAGGTCGTCGTGAAGCGCTGGTTCCCGGGAATGCCGCAACCTGCGCCGAACCACTTCATCCTGACC
>NZ_JBYTST010000574.1:0-238 GCF_058111565.1 Telluria sp. AZSoR62 | reverse complement strand
ATCGCTTTTTTGCACGTTACATTGGTGGGCAGCAGCGTCCAACTTTTTTTGATATCAACACAATCAATCCAGCCTTAAATGCTGTAACAGCCCATGTTCAGTTGATTCAACAAGAATATCTACACATGCTCAGCCAAGTGGATACACTGCCGCGTTATCATGATGTTGATCCGGGAGAGGCAGCTATTTCTGATCGTGATGAGAAAAAATGGAATGTTTTTATGTTGTATTTGTTGGG
>NZ_JBYTST010000573.1:0-238 GCF_058111565.1 Telluria sp. AZSoR62 | reverse complement strand
GGACAGGAATTTTTGTACTCCGCATTTTCGGCCACCCTTGTGGGTGCCAGCCGCGATGCGCGCTACCTGGCCGGACGAATCCCGGTTTCCGTCAGCCGCGCGTCCGCCGCATCTTCCACCTGAGCTGGCGCGCCGTGCCCTCCGGCAGCCGGCTGGAGACCAACCGGTAGAAGACAAGCACGGCCACGGCAGCGGCCACAATCCCCACCAGGTTGAGCAGCAGCTGCAGCGCCGAACC
>NZ_JBYTST010000572.1:0-238 GCF_058111565.1 Telluria sp. AZSoR62 | reverse complement strand
ATGAGTTTCATAGTGCTCTCCCGAGGATGATCTAGGCATCTGCGTTGGCCTAGTACTGGGTGATGCACATCAGCTGGTTGTAAGCGTTAACTCATTAGACCCCCTTTCAATCTCTGAACACCGAAAACGCAGGTGTGATTAGCAAATCGCCTAGGCTGGGTTTGCAGAGTTGAGCCAGATGGGATTGATGTCAGTCATCCTCATCCTTTCCCAGGTGGCCTACACCTCAGCGCAGACC
>NZ_JBYTST010000571.1:0-238 GCF_058111565.1 Telluria sp. AZSoR62 | reverse complement strand
ATGGTCCTCTGAGAATTTGATGGCAGTTGATGCTGCTGAGGGCGAGACCGCGGCTCGTGTTTTCGATTATCTCCAGGGTCACCACGATCAGCGGCATCTGCAGGTTGAGATCGGCAAGTGGATCGGGAGGTAGCAGGTAAGGCATGGTCTTCCGTTGCAACTCGGGATCAGGAAATCCGCAAACCGGACACCGGTACGCGTAAGCGAACCCTGGCGTCTGCCTCGATGACGCGGACAA
>NZ_JBYTST010000570.1:0-238 GCF_058111565.1 Telluria sp. AZSoR62 | reverse complement strand
CTTCGGCGGCTTCCGCGCGAACACGTTCGAGTTCAATATTGAGCTGTATACCCTCGATCTCTTTGCGTGTCTTACCGTTCCTAGCATCGTGTACGTCAGCTTGCGCTCGCAGATAGGCCGACTTCATGCGAGGAACGATAGTTGCGAGCTGCTCGACCTTGCCCGAAACAAGCGTCCGCCCGATCACTCCCAGAAGTCCCCCACTACCTGCCCCGACGATCCATGGCTGATACTGCTC
>NZ_JBYTST010000569.1:0-238 GCF_058111565.1 Telluria sp. AZSoR62 | reverse complement strand
CCCATGCCCGCATTTTGGACGTCTGCGCGCCCAAAATGAACGTGTGCATGTGGGGATGCGGTAGTCATTTTTTTCTGCCTCCAACCACTGATTGCGGACATTCCAATCTTACGGCGGCCCCGCGGAAAAAGCGCCGAATCAGGCCCGGATGGGGACATCTGCCCAGCGACATGAGCGACCCTGATGAGGCGCCCCGACAGTCTGAACGCCCGACGACGGCGCCATCACCAGCGGCGGC
>NZ_JBYTST010000568.1:0-238 GCF_058111565.1 Telluria sp. AZSoR62 | reverse complement strand
GTGCTGAGGAAAAGGCTATGAAGCTTCCAGTGATGATCCTTTTTCCGCTGCTGTTCTTTATTTTTCCCGTGCTCTTTATTGCCATTCTGGGGCCGGCGGTTATCAACGCGGTTGTCACATTCAGCGGGCAATGACGCCAGATACGTCAAGTCAAGGATGACTCAAGGTTTCCACAGGTTCTACTCAAAACGGACTCACAAGTAACTACAGAAAGTAGCCTTGAAGCATGGATAGTCCA
>NZ_JBYTST010000567.1:0-239 GCF_058111565.1 Telluria sp. AZSoR62 | reverse complement strand
GCTACCGGGTCCAGCCGGGAGGCGAGTTCCGGGTCCTGGGTTGTGATGCCGGCGGGGTCGCGACCGTTCTGGAAGTCGTCGTAGAAGCCGGCGGCGGAACCCAGGGCGGCGTACTCGGCGGCGTAGCGGGGATCGTTGTCGCCCAGGGCGATCAGCGCCGCGGTGCCGATGGCGACGGCGTCCGCGCCCAGTGCCATGGCCTTGGCGACGTCGGCGCCAGTGCGGATGCCGCCGGAAAC
>NZ_JBYTST010000566.1:0-239 GCF_058111565.1 Telluria sp. AZSoR62 | reverse complement strand
CAGGTTGTGGGCCTCCGTGACGCCCTGCTGGATGCCGGATACGCTATCGCCGCTTCGGACGGTGCCGGGCAGGCATGGGGCAACCCTGCGTCCGTCTCATCCTATTCCGCGCTGGACGCATGGGCTTCAGGTCAGACGCCGGTAACGGATCGAGTGCTGATCGGCCAGTCGATGGGCGGGCTTGCATCCCTCCAAGTGGTCGATGACCTGCACGCCCGCGCCTGGATCGGTATCTATCC
>NZ_JBYTST010000565.1:0-239 GCF_058111565.1 Telluria sp. AZSoR62 | reverse complement strand
CCGCTGGCGTAGGGTATCTCCGCCGCCCCCGCTGCCGTCGCGACACCGAACGCGAGTACGAACGCCACCACCCCGCTCAGAACTGCCCGAATCGCCGCGCGTCGATGCGCCATGGTCCCACCCCTCCGAAGGAGGTCGAGCACGCCGCGAGAGGATCGCGTACCCGGCCTCGGAACCGCTGCCGATGAGGCCGCGTCAGATCTGAAGTTACGCGATCACGGCGACGGAGGGAAGCCGCG
>NZ_JBYTST010000564.1:0-239 GCF_058111565.1 Telluria sp. AZSoR62 | reverse complement strand
ATTTCGACGGCTATACCTCCTCGCTCCCGAGCCTGATGGATTTCCCGTTGGTGGAAACCATGCGCAGCGCCCTCGGCAGCCCCGGCAAGGGGTTCACCGGCGTCTACGAGATGCTCTCGCTCGACCACCTGTATCCGGAGCCGGACAAACTTGTCCTCTTCGGCGGCAACCACGACATGGCGCGCATGTACAGCGTCGTCGGCGAAGACTTCGACCGCTACCGCATGAACATGGTGTTC
>NZ_JBYTST010000563.1:0-239 GCF_058111565.1 Telluria sp. AZSoR62 | reverse complement strand
AGCCGATCAGATGCTCGCGCTCCAGCGCATGCTGACGGGTGAACACGAAGTCCAGCCACGGCCAGAACATCCCCTGGTTCGCCGCTGCCTCGGACGCCCGCGCGGCAATCGGCCCGTGCGGGTGGTGCGGCAGATGGCGCACCACATACCGCAGGTCGTCCCCGAAGTGGGCGCGCAGATCGTCCCACGAACCGGTGGCGTGCGCACAGTACGCGCACTCGAAGTCCACGTACTCGACG
>NZ_JBYTST010000562.1:0-239 GCF_058111565.1 Telluria sp. AZSoR62 | reverse complement strand
ATAAGTGGGTGACAGACCCGAATGCGGGCAATCTGTTTATCACCTGGCGGGAGGACATGCGCTCGACCATGCAGCCATTGGTGGCCATGTGGATTGACACGATCTGCGCGACCATCCTCAGCTATGAGCCCATGACCGGGAAACGTCTCTGGATGTTCCTGGACGAGCTGCAGTCGCTGGGCAAACTCGAATCGTTCGTGCCAGCAGCCACCAAAGGCCGGAAACACGGCCTTCGTATG
>NZ_JBYTST010000561.1:0-239 GCF_058111565.1 Telluria sp. AZSoR62 | reverse complement strand
CGTGAAAGCGTGGCGCAGCTCCCGCGTTTCGTGGCGTCTGACCGTCTCATCAAAGCCGACGTCGAACTGGTAGATGCGTGTGACGCCTCGGCGGTCCCTCCATAGCTGTTCCAATCGACCGGCGTAGTCGCGGAGATTGAAGATGCCGTCAAGGATGACGTCGTAACCGAGGTCAAGCAAATAGCTCGCAACCGATCGCGGGCTCCGCGCCCTCGATCTCGCGTCACGGCCATCGCGAG
>NZ_JBYTST010000560.1:0-239 GCF_058111565.1 Telluria sp. AZSoR62 | reverse complement strand
GGGAAATCTCGATCGCCTGGGCGGGAGCCGCAGCCAAGGAAGTGGCGAGGACGGCGGCAGCGGCAACGGACAGGGCCCGGGTAACGAATGACATAGAAACCTCTTTGTTCAAGTGCCAACAGGGGCGGCCGGTAGTGATGGTTCTGACTGTTGATCGGGTACCGGCCGAGTTTTTCCATGCTACGCAGCACACCCGTTGTTGCGGAGCCGGGTTGCACAGACGTGCGCCAAAAAAGCCT
>NZ_JBYTST010000559.1:0-239 GCF_058111565.1 Telluria sp. AZSoR62 | reverse complement strand
AGCAGCGCACTTCCGCGAGGTCTATGCCGATTCGGTACTCCTGCCTGAATGCATTCACAGCAGCAATGGCCACGATGAAGGCCCCGATTGTCCCTAGTACGGAGTTACGCAAAAAAAGCATACGTGGCTTATCCAGCGTGAACTTTTTTAATGAACTGGTAAGACGTTTTGTAATTGACGGCATGTCAGTCCACCTCAAGCCCAAGTTGCTGAGCGATCTGTTTTGTGATGTCTAGACC
>NZ_JBYTST010000558.1:0-240 GCF_058111565.1 Telluria sp. AZSoR62 | reverse complement strand
GCCTGCGATGGTGGCGGTAAGACCGTTGCCGATGGCGATATCGCCCAAAACGTCGCCGAGGGTGGTGTTGCTCCAGCTGCGCTCGCGTTTGGTTTTTAGGCCCTTGCGCAGGTCTGCCGATCGAGCGCGAATGCTCAGCACGTCTGGAGCGCCGCTGTGTTCGGTTTCGTCGACGGTATAGGTGCCTTTGTCGACCAGGCCGGTGTCGCTCCAGCCCAGCCATAAACGTAGCACTGCGCC
>NZ_JBYTST010000557.1:0-240 GCF_058111565.1 Telluria sp. AZSoR62 | reverse complement strand
CACCGAACAACGCTGCGGCCTGAAAGACCTTGGCCGTGACGAATGTCTCCCAAGCAAATGCTGCTGACGCAGCAGTAAGCAGCTGCCACCTCTCCAAATTTTCAACGGCTCTTGCCCGGTTCTGTTTCCGAACGAAATAACCAATCTGCGGTTCTCGTGAAACTCGCAGAAGGGTAGTGCTCGCGTCTCCTGGTATATTCGCTTTACCGCATATTCGAATTGTCATATATTCGATTTCCC
>NZ_JBYTST010000556.1:0-240 GCF_058111565.1 Telluria sp. AZSoR62 | reverse complement strand
CATTGCCAGTGTCTATGGCAGCTACCCACTGCTTCGTTCACGCCGAAGCAATCGTTATGTACAGATGGGTTTTGATTACAAAACGTTCGAAGACCGAATCGACTTAGTGTCGTCCCACGTCGACAGGAACGCCCAGGTACTGATGACAACGCTGCGTGGCGATCACCGCGATGACTTTGGCGGTGGCGGGATGACGGCGGGTTCCGTGACCTGGTCAACGGGCAACCTTGACATCGAAAC
>NZ_JBYTST010000555.1:0-240 GCF_058111565.1 Telluria sp. AZSoR62 | reverse complement strand
CCTATTGATGCCGTAACCCTGATTTCAGCGTCCTGATCTGCAATGGCTATAGGTGAGTTCACGAGGCTAAGGATCTGCTTGGCCAGCCTTCTTGAGCCTCGCCGTGACTGTCCTGTGACCATAGCAATGTAGACGTCACCACCTAGCCGGGCGACATGGCCATCAGTGCCAAATTTACAATTCAGGCGGTTGGTAATCTCGTGCAGTACAACATCGCCAACGTCGAAACCGAACCGCTGA
>NZ_JBYTST010000554.1:0-240 GCF_058111565.1 Telluria sp. AZSoR62 | reverse complement strand
AAAGGGGGCGATAAAACCGGATTCGACCCCGTCACCGGTCATAAAGAGAAGAAGGCCGAGGTAACCCAGCGCAAGCGCTGGTGGCAGTCCGGCCTTGGCAAGCAGTCGGGCGACCGGGCCGGCTGGCCGGGTGCTCTGGTTTGGGCTCATCTTTTTTCTCCCGGGGGAAGAGGGTATGTGGAATAGTGTTCAGTCATCAACCGGTTGACCTATTTGGAAGCCGGCTATGCCCTTAATGTT
>NZ_JBYTST010000553.1:0-240 GCF_058111565.1 Telluria sp. AZSoR62 | reverse complement strand
GTCGACAACCTCAACCTGTATATCGACCGTAACGAAGTGCGCGTGGTGATCGGCCCCAATGGCGCCGGCAAAACCACCGTGCTGGACCTGATCTGCGGCAAGACCCGCGCCACCAGCGGCAGCATCCAGTTTGACGGCCAGGAACTGACCAGGATGCGCGAGTACAACATTGTGCGCGCTGGGGTGGGGCGTAAATTTCAGAACCCGTCGATCTACGAAAACCTCACGGTGTTTGAAAAC
>NZ_JBYTST010000552.1:0-240 GCF_058111565.1 Telluria sp. AZSoR62 | reverse complement strand
CGTGGCGCCGCGCTTCCACACTGCTGCCCCGGCGTGGGGCCGTGGCTCGTGGGAGTCGGGCAAGGTTCCCGGCATGAGCCCGGTAGACCTGTCGGCCACGGAGGGGAAGGACATGCTGTTCTTCCACTCGCCGCGTGACACCGTAGTCCCCAAAGACACCAACACTGACACGTGCGCCGCAGCGGCCGAGACTGCCGGGGCGCACGTTGAAGTTGTCAGGGTCTTTGGGGAGCACGGCAA
>NZ_JBYTST010000551.1:0-240 GCF_058111565.1 Telluria sp. AZSoR62 | reverse complement strand
GTCCGGCGGGGCAAGGACCCGGCCGCCGAGGCGGTATTCACCCTCGCCGAAGTGCAGAACCTGCTGGACTGGTGGCTTGTGGCCGTCTGGCAGAACCGTCCGCACCCGGGACTGCGGCACCCCGCCATGCCGAAGAAGGACCTCACTCCGAACGAAGCCTTTGCCGCCCTGGCCAGCGTCGCGCCTCAGATCCCCGTCGCCCTCACCCGGGACGACTACATCGCCCTCCTGCCTGTCGAA
>NZ_JBYTST010000550.1:0-240 GCF_058111565.1 Telluria sp. AZSoR62 | reverse complement strand
AAGCTGATTTTCGGACTACTGCCGGCAGTATGAAACTTGCCGTTTAACCAGCGGACGAAATGTTCGTGCGCTGCTGCAGTATTGGCGAATCTGGAAACGAAATCGCTGGTCGACTTCCAGTCTTTTTGCTGATTCGAGTCATGGATTGATGCTAACGCTACGTTGAAGGCGCCCTGGGTCTCCAGACTCTGTCTATCTGTCTCGTCCGACCGTGTGTAGCAGAGAACAACGACATCAGAA
>NZ_JBYTST010000549.1:0-240 GCF_058111565.1 Telluria sp. AZSoR62 | reverse complement strand
CGGGCGAAATGGCCGATGAAGGCCCTTACGGCGACCACACCGGCTACTACAACGAAGTCGACAGCTTCCCGGTGTTCACCGTCGAGCGCATCACCCACCGGATCAAACCGATCTACCACAGCACCTACACCGGCCGTCCGCCGGATGAGCCGGCCATTCTCGGTGTGGCGCTGAACGAAGTGTTCGTGCCGATCCTGCAAAAGCAGTTCCCGGAAATTACCGACTTCTACCTGCCGCCCG
>NZ_JBYTST010000548.1:0-241 GCF_058111565.1 Telluria sp. AZSoR62 | reverse complement strand
CCTACAGCAGGCGCAGGAGCCAAAGTTGTGTCTGGTCCGGGATCCGGTTGAAGCGGTAGAGCAGGTTTTCCCCCAGGAATGCCATCAGCTCGAGCAGGGTCACGCCCGGGTCCGAAGGATCTGTCCTACCCGTCCATTCTGGTGTGTAGACCGCTGCGCGGCGAAGCAGCTCGTCGCGCAGCTGCTCGTAGCCGCGGTCATCGAGGATGGGAATGGGCAAAGTCATCTCAGCCGCCCCCCG
>NZ_JBYTST010000547.1:0-241 GCF_058111565.1 Telluria sp. AZSoR62 | reverse complement strand
GTTGCGTGTTTCTTGCTGGAGGTAGAGCTACTGGATGGCTAATGGGCCCTACAAGGTTACTGACGTCAGCCAAACTCCGAATGCCGGTAAGTGAGAGCGCGGCAGTGAGACTGCGGGCGATAAGGTTCGTAGTCGAGAGGGAAACAGCCCAGATCGCCAGCTAAGGTCCCTAAGCGTGTACTAAGTGGAAAAGGATGTGGGGTCGCGAAGACAACCAGGAGGTTGGCTTAGAAGCAGCCAC
>NZ_JBYTST010000546.1:0-241 GCF_058111565.1 Telluria sp. AZSoR62 | reverse complement strand
ATTCGCAGGATCCGTGCAGGGAAGACGACGACGGCGCCGCCCTCTGCATCTACCAGGGCTGCGGGCTTCGGGCTGGTACAGAAGACGACGTCGCCAGGCTCGGTGAGGCGCCCGGCCGGGTATTTGGTGGCGAAGTCCAGGATCGTGATGAACCGTGGCTTGGCGTCGTGTGAGTCCGTGAGTTCCTGGCGCCCAAGGATCCGGCTTCCGGCCTGCCGGTTGAGGTCAGTCTCTTGAAGCC
>NZ_JBYTST010000545.1:0-241 GCF_058111565.1 Telluria sp. AZSoR62 | reverse complement strand
AAGGGAGAAATCAAAGACTATATCAACTGGATTCTCAGTCCCGAAGGTCAAAAAGTGGTTGAAGAAGTCGGGTATATTCCTCTTCAAAGCAAATAAATTTTATTAAGGAATATTTGTGTATCTAAAAACCGGTTTATCGAAACCAAAGAAGCCCCTCTGGGGAGACGTTGAGTCCTCCGGAGGGCGTTCTGTTTCTGACATGGAAGCTCTGCTTAGGCAGGGGCAGTCCCGCTATTCGGAG
>NZ_JBYTST010000544.1:0-241 GCF_058111565.1 Telluria sp. AZSoR62 | reverse complement strand
GAAAAAATCGGCTTGATCGGCCCGTCCGGTGCAGGCAAGTCGACCTTGGTCAACCTGCTGCTGCGCCTGTACGACCTGCAAGGCGGGCGCATCCTGATCGATGGCCAGAACATCGCTGACGTCGCCCAGGAAAGCCTGCGCGCACAGATCGGCATGATCACCCAGGACACCTCGCTGCTGCACCGCTCGATCCGTGACAACTTGCTGTACGGCAAGCCGGATGCCACCGACGAGGAACTCA
>NZ_JBYTST010000543.1:0-241 GCF_058111565.1 Telluria sp. AZSoR62 | reverse complement strand
GACTCAGGTCGTGCAGCAAACATCTTCACCTGCAAAGGCTCTCTCAGGGGGTGGCAGACCGAGATAGCCGCACGCTGCCTCGGCAATCCAGTACTGATTTTGTCGGTGTGCTGTGCATTGGCAGGACCGCTGCTTGCCAAGGTAGGTGTCAACGGTGGCGGTATTCACCTGGTCGGCGACTCATCAAGCGGCAAGTCACTCGCGCAACTGTTGGCGGCATCGATCTGGGGCAATCCTGGCA
>NZ_JBYTST010000542.1:0-241 GCF_058111565.1 Telluria sp. AZSoR62 | reverse complement strand
CAACCTGAAGGAATTCCTGCTGCGGGTGCTTGCGGCCGCCTTGAGGCGGTACGGAAGCTACCGTGCCTTCAATCAGTTTCAACAGCGCTTGCTGCACGCCTTCACCGGAAACGTCACGGGTGATCGACGGGTTGTCGGACTTGCGCGAAATCTTGTCGATTTCGTCGATATAGACAATACCCATCTGGGCCTTCTCTACGTCGTAGTCGCACTTCTGCAGCAATTTCTGAATGATGTTCTC
>NZ_JBYTST010000541.1:0-241 GCF_058111565.1 Telluria sp. AZSoR62 | reverse complement strand
ACACCTGGGAGCGCTCAGAGTCTGACTTCAACGAGCTGTACTTCAAGAACGTCGTCGCCCGGGCCATCATGTTCAACACCATCCGCGCCGATGTTGCCAAAGCGGACTGGTACGACAAGGGCTACCTAGCAAACATCGTCACCTACACAATGGCCAAAATCGCGTGGGAAATCGAGAAAAGCGGACGCGGCTACCTGATGGACTTCAACACCGTGTGGGCGCAGCAGTCACTACCCCAGCC
>NZ_JBYTST010000540.1:0-242 GCF_058111565.1 Telluria sp. AZSoR62 | reverse complement strand
GCCTCCAGCACCCCCTCCGTCAGGGAGGCTCCGGTGATGGGGGAGGGCCAGGCCTCGCGGACGAACCACGCGAGCTGGGCGTCGGCCGGCGCCGGCAGGGCGCGGTGCTCGGCGCTTGGATCTGGGCCCCCTTTTTTGAGCGGATGACACTGAGGAAGGCGTGGGCGAACATGGACAGGGTGATGTGTCTGTACCAGCCGGTGTACTGCCGTACCTGGTAGTGGTCAAGCCCGGTTTCCCCC
>NZ_JBYTST010000539.1:0-242 GCF_058111565.1 Telluria sp. AZSoR62 | reverse complement strand
AACTCGTTGAGGGCGTGCACCGCATGCTCGGCCTCGTCGACGTTCCAGGCACCGTTCGCATCCACGCGGATGCGGCCTTCCGGACCCATCGCCTCTCGCACGGCTCGCACGCGAGCGACGTCGTCCGCCAGCGTCTGGCCGGGCTCCGCGACCTTGACCTTCGCGGTGCGGCACCCGGCGAACCGGGCCAGCACCTCGGCGACCCGTGCCGCCTCGATGGCGGGGATCGTGGCATTCACACC
>NZ_JBYTST010000538.1:0-242 GCF_058111565.1 Telluria sp. AZSoR62 | reverse complement strand
GTACATGGCCAGGCCCTTGGCATCCAGCTCGTTAAAATGTTCCCAACTGGCCCAGTGCGGCACCAGGTTGGAATTGGCGATGAGCACGCGCGGGGCGTTGCTGTGGGTCTTGAACACGCCGACCGGCTTGCCGGATTGCACCAGCAGGGTCTCGTCGTCGTTCAGGTTAGTGAGGCTCTCGACGATCTGGTCGTAGCACTCCCAGTTGCGCGCCGCACGGCCGATACCGCCGTATACCACCA
>NZ_JBYTST010000537.1:0-242 GCF_058111565.1 Telluria sp. AZSoR62 | reverse complement strand
CCGCGCTCGCCGCGTGACGGTCCCTGTGGTGCTGGAGCCGAACGCCGGCATCAAGATCACGAACACGGGGCTCTGATATGGGGCACATCGTGACGGCCACGCTCATCGTGGCAAAGGTCGGGGATACCGAACGCTACTTCGCAAAGGGCGCCCCGCTCCCTGCTGGAGTCGTGACCGAGGAGCGCAAGCGACTCGTGGCGGCCGGAGTCGTGAAGTACGAAAAGGACGAACCGGCCCCAGAC
>NZ_JBYTST010000536.1:0-242 GCF_058111565.1 Telluria sp. AZSoR62 | reverse complement strand
CATCATTCTATCGCGGGTTACTTTAGCCAAAATAGAGGCCGCAGCAATCGAAGGGACGGTGGCATCTCCTTTTATAATAGCATTTGCTGGCATAGACAAAATGGGACAGCGATTGCCATCAATTAAAGCTAATTTTGGATGAACGCTTAAACCAGTTACTGCACGCTGCATGGCTAATAAAGTTGCCTGTAAAATATTCAACTGGTCTATTTCTTCAACAGAAGCCTGAGCAACACTCCAAC
>NZ_JBYTST010000535.1:0-242 GCF_058111565.1 Telluria sp. AZSoR62 | reverse complement strand
GACTCGCCGTAAACCCCTGAATGCCGCTTCGAGCGTGAACCCCCCTTCAACGTGTTCGGCTTTGTCATCAACCCGTCAATTTGTCGGGGTCAATTAAAGCTTTCGGATCAAGGCCACCTGCCTGAGAGGCCTATTGGACGTACGGAACGCTTCGCCCGTCTCGAAGGTGCGTCGTGTTTTTAGTCAGCGTCTACACTCGATCAAATGGTTATGACGTTATTCCTGTTTGGAGTCTCCTCCAA
>NZ_JBYTST010000534.1:0-242 GCF_058111565.1 Telluria sp. AZSoR62 | reverse complement strand
AAAAATCGAAAATGCTCGATACGACATTTGCTCTTACGCCAATTAGGCGCTTTGAAAAACGCATCGAGGAATTTTCCGCTACCGTTGAGCGCTTCAGAATGGTCGTGTGACCTATCGGGCACGATTGTCTCATCACCGGTACTCTATAGGCAGCCCACGAATCATGGCGTCCCTGGTCTCAACGCTCATTGAGTTCCTCACGGTGCATTCCCATGCTGTGTATCTCGCGGTATTTTTCTTGG
>NZ_JBYTST010000533.1:0-243 GCF_058111565.1 Telluria sp. AZSoR62 | reverse complement strand
CAACGGCACCCCGAGCATGTGCAATCGATGGTGCTAACTGGTGCCTTCCCGCTCGACTTCGACCGGTTGCAACGTCCCACCGCGCAGGCTGTGTCGCTGACACTGCACCGTATCTGTGACCGCAGCCAGGCGTGCGACGGCGAGACCACAGTCGAAGACTTGCGGACAGTAGCTGCGCGGATGCAAGTGGAACCGATCACTGTCGATGCCGCGGGGCAGTCGATGCTGCTGACCGAGGGAAAG
>NZ_JBYTST010000532.1:0-243 GCF_058111565.1 Telluria sp. AZSoR62 | reverse complement strand
CGATCTCTCTCGACGGCCGAGAGTTCGACATCTGTTGCAGTCAAATCGACATCGGCAATGCGGCAACTGACATGACGGCCGGAATCGGCCACTCGGCAAGACAAGCTGACGGCACCACCAGGCCCGAGCCGACATTCGATCCTCGTCATGTCGCGAACACCGTTGTGCAACTGATAGATCTACCACTCGACGTGAATGTCCCGACTCTGACGATCATGGCAAACCGGATGCCGTACGTCGGGC
>NZ_JBYTST010000531.1:0-243 GCF_058111565.1 Telluria sp. AZSoR62 | reverse complement strand
GAATCCGTTGATGGTGCGGTTCTCGTACGGGTTGAACTCAAAGTCCAGGACCGGCGGCATCGTGTATCCGTCGGCGGTCCAGCCACCCCCGTTCTGAACAAAGTAACGTGCCTGGTCGGCGCCCGAAGACCAATTGGGGATAGCGAAATGGTATGCCCCACGAATCATGCCAACGTTCCGTGACCCCTGATACTGCGAACTGTACGACGGGTTGGTGTAGTAGTTGCCCTCACTGGCCTTGAC
>NZ_JBYTST010000530.1:0-243 GCF_058111565.1 Telluria sp. AZSoR62 | reverse complement strand
GCAGTTGATCAAAGAGAACATGGACAAGCAGTTGGAGTGCTGCGACGAGGCGCCGTTCTACACCCTCGGCCCGCTGACCACCGACATTGCACCAGGCTACGACCACATCACCTCGGGCATCGGCGCCGCGATGATCGGCTGGTTTGGTTGCGCCATGCTCTGCTACGTCACGCCCAAGGAACACCTGGGCTTGCCGAACAAGGATGACGTGAAGACCGGCATCATCACCTACAAGATCGCCGC
>NZ_JBYTST010000529.1:0-243 GCF_058111565.1 Telluria sp. AZSoR62 | reverse complement strand
AAAAGCCTGGTCATCGACGCAGTACTTGCCCAGCGCCGGTTCAAGAAGGTGGTGGTGATCGTTCCCACCATTGCGCTAATCGACGAAACCCGGCGCCGCCTGGTCAAGCGTTTCAGAGACTTCAACCTGATTACGCATCCCAGCCAGGAATCTGTGCCCGACGCCACCAACGTTTACCTCCTGACGCAGGAGCGGGTCATCCAGCGCACTGACCTGGATGATGTGGGGTTCTTCGTCCTCGAC
>NZ_JBYTST010000528.1:0-243 GCF_058111565.1 Telluria sp. AZSoR62 | reverse complement strand
AATCAATGCGAATGACAGCATGTCCTTTGAAGGGACCTTGGGCTATACAAACCGCATGCTATTCGGCAGTAGTATCGGCCCTTCAGCAGGCGTTGATCCGTCTTCCATAGTAGGAAAGCTTTCGTATTGCACCGCTGGCAAATGCGGTTTCACCGTCGCACAACAAAGCTTCATTGAAGCTATCAGTGTTCCTCTGCTGGCGATGATCAGACAGGTTCAGCAGTCGCCAGGAGCAGTGCAAAG
>NZ_JBYTST010000527.1:0-243 GCF_058111565.1 Telluria sp. AZSoR62 | reverse complement strand
AAATGTCAGCAAATTCAATTCAAAGATAGCTCTAACTTAGCTTCGGCAATATGCCCAAGGTTGTGCGTTTTCCCACAGGCGACCTGAGGGCTCCTCAACGACGAAAGCGTCACCAGTCGAGGGAAAGGTTGTTGCCCAGTCAACATGCGGCAGTACATCGGCAATCCAATTCAACAGTGTAGCGAAACCGTAAAACTCGTCGTCAATGCCTCCGTTTCTGTAGTCGATTATCGCTTCCGTAGT
>NZ_JBYTST010000526.1:0-243 GCF_058111565.1 Telluria sp. AZSoR62 | reverse complement strand
GAGGGGCCGGTTTTTCGCGTCCGCCAGCTGAGCCTCGGTTACTTGAGTTTTAGGATCGAAGACTCCACCTGGATCAGCGATGAGCAGGTTCATACTGGAGTTCATGCTCAAAGCGCCCAAAACGATGCGGTTAATATGCGCGTCCCAGAACCCATACCCCACGCTGAGAACCGCCGTATCGGGGAGTTGCAGCGATGACGACAGCAGCCGGAGCAGGTCAGAGTAGGGATACGAGAGCGTATC
>NZ_JBYTST010000525.1:0-243 GCF_058111565.1 Telluria sp. AZSoR62 | reverse complement strand
AAAGCCGGTAAATTCCTCCCTGGTAAGACCTGATGTACTGATGGGTTGGGTTTCGCTCGCCCCTGATTTTGAGGGGACGTCCTCATATCCCAAGATGATCCCCTTTAGCTCGCGGTGCAGATCCTGCTCTGCCTGACTTAATATCTGGTCAGGGAGAGCTGTCAAAGCTATATGCCGTACGACGGCCCAGTAATATCGTCGCTGCAAAGGTGTTTGGGGGGGCTGTTGCATAAGATGCTCTTG
>NZ_JBYTST010000524.1:0-243 GCF_058111565.1 Telluria sp. AZSoR62 | reverse complement strand
AACGCTCGCCGAGCTTGGCGGAGGCTTCGGCGATCACCACCGGCCCGCGTTCGCGGCCTTGTCCGCGCATGGCGTGACGTGCGCCGCCGCGACGCCCCTCACGATGACCGGCACGCTCCGCGCGCGGACCGCGATCCGGGCGTGCGGCATGGCCGGCGTCGAACTCGGCCCGGCTGATGGAGCCGTCGCCGTTCGCGTCCAGCTTGGCGAAGCGGTCGCCCGCCCGTTCGGCGCGACGGGCCT
>NZ_JBYTST010000523.1:0-243 GCF_058111565.1 Telluria sp. AZSoR62 | reverse complement strand
AATGCGACCAGTATTGGATCCTTTCGCCTCAGCAGCCAGGAAGAGCTAGATGCAACGAATTTCGCAAGCAACTGGCTAGCCACCCACAAAAATATGAAACGGCCGGACTACAGTGTGACGATCCTTCAGGTGGGCAATCGGCAGTAGCTTAACTACTCCAGGCCAGAAAAAATATCAGCGCTAATGCAAGCGGCCAGGATCGTATCGCAAGTCGCCAGTCGGCCGCGGAAGGCCAGCAGCTGT
>NZ_JBYTST010000522.1:0-244 GCF_058111565.1 Telluria sp. AZSoR62 | reverse complement strand
AACACCCCTCGATCTGGGCCGCCACTGCCGACGGGCTTGTCGTCTCCACCGACGGCGGAGTCACGTTCCGGCCCGCCGACGCCTCCTGACCGCTGTTCTGACTTCCGGGTCTAATCATCGTGCTGGCCAGGCTTCGCTA
The DNA here is from genome assembly GCF_058111565.1 of Telluria sp. AZSoR62. Taxonomy (NCBI): domain Bacteria; kingdom Pseudomonadati; phylum Pseudomonadota; class Betaproteobacteria; order Burkholderiales; family Oxalobacteraceae; genus Telluria; species Telluria sp. AZSoR62. The sequence continues at coordinate 105 of NZ_JBYTST010000522.1, read as the reverse complement.
GCAGGCGCCTGGTTCCTGTTTTGAGGGGGCTGAGGGCCTGTCGATTACGGGTTTAGGGTGGGGCATGACGGCCGGGCAGGCCAGGCGCCCCATCACCCGTGACAG
>NZ_JBYTST010000521.1:0-244 GCF_058111565.1 Telluria sp. AZSoR62 | reverse complement strand
CGCGTCGCTGCCCATCACACGCGGAGTGATCGAGGCACTGCGCGACGAGCCGGACCAGCACCTGCTGTCGCAGCGCCTGGCGTCCGAGGTTGCGCTGGCGTCGGTGCTGGAGAAAGCGCTACTGCTGCAACGCACGCTGCTGACCGGCAAGAAAGAGCCCAACGTGGCGGCCAACCAGCTCGCCGTGGAAGCTGTGAACCACGAGAGCGACACGCTCGATCGCGAGATCCGCAACCTCAAGACC
>NZ_JBYTST010000520.1:0-244 GCF_058111565.1 Telluria sp. AZSoR62 | reverse complement strand
CCACTGACCACATCAAGCGGAATAACAACCGGGCCGGCCGCGTTGCGTGCCGCGACGTGGATGTGGGCCGCCGTGGCAGGAGCGGACAGATCACGGACCGTCAGCGTATAGCAGAGCTCGTCATCGTCGATGGTGTAACTGAAGGAACCGCCGGCCCCGGTGTGGACAGGTTCGGCTTCCTGGCCGGCGTTGAGCGGAATGGCGGGAGCTGCGCCCGGTTTCGCCTCCGCAGGGGCGGTGATCG
>NZ_JBYTST010000519.1:0-244 GCF_058111565.1 Telluria sp. AZSoR62 | reverse complement strand
ATCGGTGCATCGGCCTCGTGGATCACCACCTGGGCGCGCCGTCCGGTGAGTTCCCACAGCGCGTGCGCGCCGCCGATGTGGTCGATATGTCCGTGGGTCAGCAGGACCCAGCGGACGTCCTCGATTCGGCGGCCGATCGCTTCCAGCGCCGGCACCATGCCCTCGGCCGGCGAGGACGCGATGCCCGTGTCGACGATGGCCGGCTCCGGGGCGTCGATGAAAAAGCTGTAGAGACCGAACCGGC
>NZ_JBYTST010000518.1:0-244 GCF_058111565.1 Telluria sp. AZSoR62 | reverse complement strand
ATGTACATGATCCAGAAAGGTTCGGGTGAAAACTTCGTACCTGCTAACGGACCTGTCGGGGGGCTCTTCGGCTTTGGCATGGTCGTCGCTTGCTGTTCGATATCTGCCTCAGTGACTGTGCAGGATATTTACACAAACAATATCGCTAAAGTTGATCACATTCCGTTAATCATAGCTGCGCCAGCAGGTCTATTTACAACCGCAGCGTACAGCATATTTGATAAGACCAATACAGCCTTTCAAT
>NZ_JBYTST010000517.1:0-244 GCF_058111565.1 Telluria sp. AZSoR62 | reverse complement strand
CCGATCGTATTCCTTGGATCAGATGAAGCGTCTTACCTCACCGGAACCATCCTTCCAGTTGCTGGCGGGGACCTGGGCTAAGACTGGGCTAAGACCGCCGTGATGAATTCCCGCCGCCAGGGCCGTACGGTCCGCTCCAGTAGGATTGCGGTCATGACGACGGGCTCCATAAGCGGTGAAATGGCGGAGGACCTTCCGCTCGTTGGCCGGCGGGAGGTCTTCGAGGAGCTGTTGGAGATTCTCC
>NZ_JBYTST010000516.1:0-244 GCF_058111565.1 Telluria sp. AZSoR62 | reverse complement strand
GAGGCCTCTGGCTCTACATTCTTCAGGAGGCCTCTCATGGGCTGGTATTTCTCTCCCCAATCGCGGTCTGAACTGATCGCGGAACTGATCGCACCGCAGGAGACCGAGCGCGCCAGCGTGAAGGTCATCGCCCACACGCTGCGCGGCAACGTCCTCTGGTCCGTCGCGGAAGTGACGGCCAGGGCCGAAGGCGTGCATCGTGATCTCGCACCGGGCCAGTCCCTGCGCTACATCCGCTGCGATC
>NZ_JBYTST010000515.1:0-244 GCF_058111565.1 Telluria sp. AZSoR62 | reverse complement strand
CAACTCGTCATGGGACGCAGCGATTATCACTGGCAACACGAACCGATCCTCTACGGCTTCACACCAACCGCGCCCGGCGTCGGCCGCCTCGGCCGCGGCAGCAAACACTGGCACGGAAACAACAGCGCCAGCACCGTCTTCACCATCGACAAACCCACCGCCAACAGCGACCACCCCACCATGAAGCCCGTCGACCTGATCGCCGCCCACCTCAACAACTCCTGCCCCGTCGGCGGCATCGTCC
>NZ_JBYTST010000514.1:0-244 GCF_058111565.1 Telluria sp. AZSoR62 | reverse complement strand
AGTCACTGGTCCAATGGAACTGGCCCGGTAACATTGCCGAGTTGGCGGAGACTATTTCCCAGCTCGTGCGTACGGTAAACGCTTCCGTGATTGAGAGACGGCATCTGCCTAAGCACCTACAGCAGGCTCCTCCGCGGCGTCACTTGTCACTCCTCGAATCCGCTGAGCGGGATGCCATCATCAGGGCGTTAGACGCTGCTGGCGGGAATAAATCTGAGGCCGCGGAATTGCTGGGGATGGGAAG
>NZ_JBYTST010000513.1:0-244 GCF_058111565.1 Telluria sp. AZSoR62 | reverse complement strand
ATCATCGTTGACGGTGCTGGCGTAGAGCAGGACATCCAGGCGCGCATCACTCAGATCCGTGCCCAGGTTGTCGAAACTTCCTCGGACTACGACCGTGAAAAACTGCAAGAGCGTCTGGCCAAGCTGTCCGGCGGCGTTGCAGTGATCAAGGTTGGCGCCGGTTCCGAAGTTGAAATGAAAGAGAAGAAAGCCCGCGTTGAAGACGCCCTGCACGCAACCCGTGCAGCCGTTGAAGAAGGCGTGG
>NZ_JBYTST010000512.1:0-245 GCF_058111565.1 Telluria sp. AZSoR62 | reverse complement strand
CGGTGATGCCGAAAATGGCCGGGATCGAGTCGAGCGCGAACAGCAGGTCGCTGCTGCCAATTGCGAGCAGCACAATGAACAGGGGCGTCACCGCCCGGCGTCCGGCACTGCGCGTGAACATCCGGCCGCCCTCGTAGTCCTTCGTGACGGTCAGCGCGCGGCGGGCCCCCCGGACCAGCACGTTGTCATGGACATCCGGGTCGGCGTTGCGGTGCCGGTAAAGCTGCACAGCCGTCACAATCAGA
>NZ_JBYTST010000511.1:0-245 GCF_058111565.1 Telluria sp. AZSoR62 | reverse complement strand
CGGCCCGTTCGTCAACGTGCTCCGCCGCCGCGGTCTGCCGGGCGCCGCGGCCACGGGACTGGCGTTTGTGGCGCTCCTGCTCCTGCTGGCCGGCGTTGGGACGGTCATCTACTTCTCCGTCCGGAGCCAGTGGGCCGAGCTGGCGCAGCAGGCCTCCTCGGGACTGGACGAGCTGGAGCAGTTCCTGCTCACCGGTCCAATTCCGATCGACCGGGAGCAGCTGAACCAGGCACGGGAGGGGATCA
>NZ_JBYTST010000510.1:0-245 GCF_058111565.1 Telluria sp. AZSoR62 | reverse complement strand
CTTGGACGGCCCTGAAGATGGCTGAAACTCCGGACACCTCGGCGAATACCTCTTTCAAGACAAGGCGATCATCGACTTCCACGCGGACAGAATTTCGCCGGCGGCTCGTGTTCACGCTGGCTTCTCTGGGCGGTATTTCTATCATTGCCATAGCCAGTGCAGCCTGGCTGGGAAGCAAAGCGTCCGAGATAAGCTCCGAACTGACTACGGCCACCCAGCTGATCCCGATCCTCAAGGAGGAGATC
>NZ_JBYTST010000509.1:0-245 GCF_058111565.1 Telluria sp. AZSoR62 | reverse complement strand
CACGGACGGTGCAGCAACTGCGCGAGCGCCACCGGGCCGTGCAGCCCCGCGAGGGGATTCGTTGCCGCCACTACGAAGACCCGCTGGTAGCGGAGGAAGGGGATCATCTCCAGCTCCCGGCCGGCTGCAGTGGCGACGGTCTCCGCTGGCCGGGCTCCAAGGGCGATGTCGTAGGCGCGCTCCAACAGCAGAGAGGCAATATCGGCCGTAGACTCCACGACCACATCAACCGAAACCCCGGGAAC
>NZ_JBYTST010000508.1:0-245 GCF_058111565.1 Telluria sp. AZSoR62 | reverse complement strand
ATTCCGCGGTAGAGGACGACGTCCGATTGCACTGCGTTGCCGGAGATCAGGGGCAGCAGCGCGTCGATGACGTCCTGAGCTTCCTCGTCCTCGGCTTCGTTCCGCACAACGTCTTGCATTCGGCGATAGAACCGGTCCATTCCTTGCCAGCGGCGCACTGCCGCGCGTTCCTCGTCGCTGAGTTGGTTGATCGGTTCGGCGAAGTCTTGGTCGAACTGTTCGGCGAGGGCTTCCGCGTCCTCGGG
>NZ_JBYTST010000507.1:0-245 GCF_058111565.1 Telluria sp. AZSoR62 | reverse complement strand
GATCTGTTGCGGCGTCTTTGATCAAGGTCACGGTCAATGCGATGGCAGTGACCGCCACTGACGGGTGCGGCGTGCCCCGTGAGTTGTTCGTAACGCTCGCAGGCGTAGGCCGCTCTACGCGGTAGTGATGCCGGGTTCACCTTGCTCGATCTGCCGGTGCCGGTCCACTCAGTGGGTTCGCAAAGATCAACCCAGATTTGACGCCGTAGGCCATGATTTCATTGAGGCGTTGCGATAGTCGCTCC
>NZ_JBYTST010000506.1:0-245 GCF_058111565.1 Telluria sp. AZSoR62 | reverse complement strand
AAGGTGATGATCGGTGCAGTTGTTCCACCGAGGATCGTGCGTGTCCCGCGGCGGCGCGGCAGATACCGGAACCTGTTGACTGCGGAAACGTACGAGCGGTCCAACGATCGCGCCGAAATACGGCATGTGAGCTGGAAACTCATGAGTCATGCTGCACCTCGGATGGGCCATTCGGTGTTGACGTCCGAGAAGTCTTTTCCGGTTCGCTCGAAGTAGCGGGCGAGGCCTTCCTGCTGGTCGCGATA
>NZ_JBYTST010000505.1:0-245 GCF_058111565.1 Telluria sp. AZSoR62 | reverse complement strand
CCTGCTGCGCCACGGACAGGCCCCCGCGCCGGCCTTCGTCCGCAGCCTCGGCTGCGGCGGCCGCCCGGAAGAGCTCCTCAATATCCCTCTGCTCCAGGACAAACGCCTCCCGGTTCACGGGTGCCGCCGCCAGCAACCGGTGTCCGATCTGCTCATGCGTCTCGAGGGCGGCGGCCAGCTCCGCCACGCTGCCGTACTCGGCCTGCAGCCGGCCGTTCGCAGCTTCCATCTCGTTCACCACAAAC
>NZ_JBYTST010000504.1:0-246 GCF_058111565.1 Telluria sp. AZSoR62 | reverse complement strand
GAGGCCACGAGCATCACGGACATTTCCGCGATGATAAAGGTCACGGGAATCATTCAGTCCCAGCACCCGTCCGCGCTCAGCCCGCTGCTGTACTGGTGGGACGGCACTACCGTGCAGCTCATTTCCGGTCACGACGGTGAAAGCGTCCACCTGTTCGTCCCGGAGGAACTCGCCAGCATCCTCTAGCTACGCTGGCGAAACTCGGAATCGGACTTCAGGCTCAAGACCCATCGGCCTGACTAGACA
>NZ_JBYTST010000503.1:0-246 GCF_058111565.1 Telluria sp. AZSoR62 | reverse complement strand
AACTGGTTACGGAAAGCCCTCGAGATGGCACCTCGGCCTTGAAGTTTTGTCGATGCTGCCATATATGCTCATGCATGGACCACGGAACGATGAAGCTGTTCTAGCCGCATCCGAAGGCGCATGTTGCTGAGGAAGTCACTTGCGTCCGCGTGCAGCTGCTGGTGTCCTGCTGCCCGCGAGCGTCGGGGCAATGCAGAATATCGATCCGCTAGGGTCCGTCAAAACTAGAAAATGGGGGAAATTCTC
>NZ_JBYTST010000502.1:0-246 GCF_058111565.1 Telluria sp. AZSoR62 | reverse complement strand
GTTTTTGAAATTACCGCGGGTGCTTCAGGTTCTTTGGGGCCATGCGCTTCTGCTAGGCGGTCATCCCCTAAACCCACTTCGCTCAGGATCTCGGAAAAAGGTCGCAAATTTGTGGTGGGCATATCCGCCGGAACGGCAACGCCCTGGATATTAGGCTGCTCTTTATGGTGACCATCTGGTCTACCAAGGGGGCGGCTGCTATCTCTCATTTGGCTTTCTCCAGTACCGTTTTAACCCTTTCCATAA
>NZ_JBYTST010000501.1:0-246 GCF_058111565.1 Telluria sp. AZSoR62 | reverse complement strand
ACTGGCTTCCCCTTCATAAACCCTTTAACTACAACCAACAGCCCATCATCAACAGCCTGTTTTGCTTCCTCTTCACTTGTAAACCGTTGCCCGTCTTTTTTCTTGACGCGCAGCCCGCAGGGAGGCTGATGCACTCTGCTATGAGCAAAGTAAGCTGCACGACCTTTTGCATCCTTATCATCGTCTTCAGGGGATCGAAATAATCCAACACAGCATTCGGGGCAAAATATATGGCTCTTCATATCT
>NZ_JBYTST010000500.1:0-246 GCF_058111565.1 Telluria sp. AZSoR62 | reverse complement strand
CGAACCCTGAAAGCGTGCCTAGCCCATAGCTCTATCGTTGCTGCCTGGTCACCCACAACGTCAGGGGCGACGATGCTCAACCCTGAAGGCCTCTCAGTGTGGAGGAGGACGGTTTCATAAGCAGCAAAGACTTTGTTCCAGTCAAGCGGCTCGCTCTTTTGGAATGCTGTAAATGCGCCAGAGTCAATGAAGACAAAGCCGCCGGCGTCTAGATGCCGTGGCAACACCAGTATCGCTTTAGACACG
>NZ_JBYTST010000499.1:0-246 GCF_058111565.1 Telluria sp. AZSoR62 | reverse complement strand
CTGCTGCACCTGTTTCCGTACAACCAGTTTCTGAGGCGCCCGCTGCGGCGCCGGTTGCTGCGCAGCTGCCTTTAGGGCCAGCGGCTGCCGGTCCCGGGTCGGCCCGGCCACAGGTATCCGGAGCCGAACAGACCAGGCCGTCGCTGACGCCGCCCAGGGTCAGCACCAACGACTGGCCGGTTGACGAGTCCACAGGCGGGCGGCCCGCTCCCACACCGCAGGCATCCGGTCAGCCCACCCGAGAGA
>NZ_JBYTST010000498.1:0-246 GCF_058111565.1 Telluria sp. AZSoR62 | reverse complement strand
GGGGATGGGCTGAAGTTATCGACGACTGGCGCGATGGAAGGGATATCGTCAAATCGCCGCCGTCTGACCGAAACGCTCTGGAAGTATCGAAGCAAGATCGCAAGTTGCTACAAAAAACTATGCGAACTCAATAACAACCACGAAAAGCTGCGCAAAAGAGGAGCAGAACTCACGCCGTTCTCCGTTGAATGCAACGGCTTCCTTTTCGAGTTTGGACAAGACAATGTCGCATCGGTCGTTGGCTAC
>NZ_JBYTST010000497.1:0-247 GCF_058111565.1 Telluria sp. AZSoR62 | reverse complement strand
AGCGACGGCCGTCATCATCCAGCTGAAGTCAAGGCTGGGCGAATGGTCCTCGGCCGAAGGCGTCCGCAGCCTTGAAACCCAGGAACCCGTGCAGTTGAGCGACCAGACCCATATCGGCGACATCACCACCACCATGGTGGCGGTGTCCGTCATGAAGCTGGTGGAGGAAGGAAAAGTCCAGCTGGATGACCCTATCCAGAAGTACCTGCCGGACTTCGAGAACATCATCAAGCCGCCTGGACCCATC
>NZ_JBYTST010000496.1:0-247 GCF_058111565.1 Telluria sp. AZSoR62 | reverse complement strand
CTTCGAGGCTGCCGAACGTGGCGGATGCGCCTTGTTCTTCGACGAGGCGGATGCCCTTTTCGGCAAGCGCACAGAGGTCGGCGACGCCCGGGACCGGTACGCGAACCTCGAAACGGCCTACCTCCTCTCCCGGCTCGAGCGGTTTGCCGGAGTGGCGATCCTGGCCACGAATCTGCGGCAGAACCTCGATGCGGCCTTTGCCCGGCGCCTCGACTTCATCGTGCCGTTCGACCCGCCCGACGCCGCA
>NZ_JBYTST010000495.1:0-247 GCF_058111565.1 Telluria sp. AZSoR62 | reverse complement strand
GATAAGCTTGTACACACCGGTGAATGAGATCTATGTCGCGGCGAATTTTTCAGCGCGCTACGGCATGTGGAACGAGTGCCTGTCGTCCGACGCCGCCTTCGTCACCGCGACCAAGCACCTGGTCAAGGCGAACATCCTGGCCACCGAAGCGATCGCGAACGTCCAGCCGAATGGCCGCTTTATTCAAAGCGAATCGTCGGAATATTTCCACGCCGTCGAACCTGCCGCGATTAAAGTCGCCGACCAC
>NZ_JBYTST010000494.1:0-247 GCF_058111565.1 Telluria sp. AZSoR62 | reverse complement strand
AGGGAGGCTCCGATAATCGCAAGCGTCTGCATCAATACGGCCTCTTTCAATTGCTTCTTACGCAACAACAATCGCTATATGCAACAGCGTGATCCATACCACGGTCACTGTCAAGGGTGGAAAGCCAGGAAGTCGGGAGGCCGCAACAGAAGGGAAAACCCTTGACAAGCGCTGTGAGCTACAGCACTCTGTTGCTTATGGCGATTGCTGTTGTTCACTACGGAACTTAGTGGCCATCGCGGCAGAC
>NZ_JBYTST010000493.1:0-247 GCF_058111565.1 Telluria sp. AZSoR62 | reverse complement strand
CAGATGTGCCAGCAGATGGAACTGGTTCACTCTCGATGCCGGGGTGAATCCCAGCCTTGACAGTTCGGCCTCGAAACCCGCTGCATGTTCTTTCAGTGGGCCGTGGATCTGCATTTGGTCCACTCGCCTTGTTGATGCCATCGTGTTCTCCTCGTCTCCTCAATAGTTGAGAAGACAAGCCGATCACCAGAGCACGATTATGCCGACCTTTTTGTCCCGTCCACCGCCTGGAACCCTCGGATCGCAG
>NZ_JBYTST010000492.1:0-247 GCF_058111565.1 Telluria sp. AZSoR62 | reverse complement strand
AAGATTAACTCCAGTAATGAGGCTCGCGTACTGGACAGCTACGTCAGGGTTGATCAACCCTTTTGCAGACAACCCCTTAATCTGCCCTGCCAGAAATGACGCAAAAAACAGCTTGGACTGTTCGACGGCCGTGTCCGACGTGTTCCCGGCATCCACTAACTGATTACGCCGTTCGTTACTGTCAAAAACAGATCGTTCAAGAGCGCCGATCAATTCTGCAATGACTGCTGAAGGACCGGTGTCTAAC
>NZ_JBYTST010000491.1:0-247 GCF_058111565.1 Telluria sp. AZSoR62 | reverse complement strand
AAGCGACCATCAAGGCATAGAGGGACCAGTAATTTCCCCTGAGACATTTGACGCAGTTTGAGTGGGCTCACGCCCTTGGCCACCAGATACGGATGCAGTCGATCAGCAGGCTTTGAGCGCTGCCACAACTGCACTGCCTGCCGAGTCGCTGCTTGCTGCTTTTCCTGCTGTACCGCATCGGACCGGCGCCGGTTTTCTTCCGCCTTGGTGCGGGCAGCTTTGAGCGCTTCTGCTTGCTGGGCGCTCG
>NZ_JBYTST010000490.1:0-247 GCF_058111565.1 Telluria sp. AZSoR62 | reverse complement strand
ACCCGTCAAGTACCCATCAAAGTGGCTGGCGGGGATGCGCCGTCGAACCGTCGTGTTTTTGAAAGTGACATTTTATCTATTGACAGAACTGCTAGACCTAGAACATGACGCAACGTCCCGGACTATGACAGGCCGACGGCGGTCAGGCTGCCAGGCGCTCGCCGTCCAGGGGTGCGACGCGGCGCCGTCCAGAGCGGTCGGGCATGGTGATCGCCGGCAGGAGGTCGAATCCGTGGCGGATGCCTTC
>NZ_JBYTST010000489.1:0-247 GCF_058111565.1 Telluria sp. AZSoR62 | reverse complement strand
AGCATCGGAACTCCTACCTTTCTCTGTGCTCCTGACATTGGTCTTGCTCCCACGATAAAGCCATTAATGGAGGTGTGTACCTGAGGCGACGTGCCGCTGGAGGAGGACAAAGCTCAGAGTCTTGCGTCGACACAGAGCTGGTCAGCTATTGCCGATAAAGGCATGCCGATTTCGAAGTACTCTTCGATCATTTTTTTTTGCTGGTCAGATAGATTCTCGTAGTCGAACCTGATGTCTACCCCGATCG
>NZ_JBYTST010000488.1:0-248 GCF_058111565.1 Telluria sp. AZSoR62 | reverse complement strand
GGGTCGTGAATCCACTCAACTGGCTCCCACGCGCTCGGAGCTCATCAACATGGGTCTGCTCTACACTCCATCGCACGGCTACGCGGGATTTACGGTGCCTCACTTTGCTCGTTTTCTTTTTCGGGCTGTGCCGGACTTGGACGTTCCCCCGTTCCAGAAGCGGCGGGCGAGGCCGAAGACATAAGCTCCCCTTTTCGACACGCTCGGTTTCGACACGCTCAGCCACCGAGTCGGCCAATCGCCCAGTC
>NZ_JBYTST010000487.1:0-248 GCF_058111565.1 Telluria sp. AZSoR62 | reverse complement strand
GACTGGCATCACCTCCGCCATCACCATCATCCTGGTCGTGCTGTTCTTCGTCTCCGGCGCCGACGCCAACACCTATGTCCTGAGCATGCTCTCAACCAAGGGCGTTCTCACACCGAAGCGCCCGGTGCTCGTCGTCTGGGGCGCCGTCACCGGGATCACCGCGATCGTGCTCCTGCTGGCCGGCGGGCTTGCAGCTCTCCAGCAGGCGGTCATCCTCTCGGCCGCCCCGTTCACGATCATTGTGGTCC
>NZ_JBYTST010000486.1:0-248 GCF_058111565.1 Telluria sp. AZSoR62 | reverse complement strand
GTTCCACGGAACTCGGGACTCGGATGCGATCACAAACATTTCCGGCGTTCCAGTACTGCCCCAGCTTGCACGCAGGTCCGCGGCCGCCGTGAGTCTCCCGGAACCAGGCGGCCCCTCGACGACAGCGACAGCCACCCCGAACGCCTTTGTCCTTGGCGGTGCCACAAGAGAATTTTTACCGCGGCCCAATACGCCCGTTTCATGGCGCCCGCCGTGAGGCAGCGCATCCGGCTCGAAAAAGTGCACCA
>NZ_JBYTST010000485.1:0-248 GCF_058111565.1 Telluria sp. AZSoR62 | reverse complement strand
CAGTGGCTCTTCCCGCCGTGCGCCCATGAGGTCGATGCTGTGGAGGGCGCGGACAAAGCCACCAGGTCCCGGCCGAGCCGGGACAGATCCTGCTCACTTTCCGGGTTCAGCTCTGTACCGTCGACCCACCGGTACACCGACCAGGGGAACGGGTAGCTTTCATCCGGCCTGCCGATTGCCACAGGCTCGGGAATGCTGAGCGGAAGGTGCGGTGCAAGGCGCGGCAGCCATGTCTGTTCCTTGGCCAC
>NZ_JBYTST010000484.1:0-248 GCF_058111565.1 Telluria sp. AZSoR62 | reverse complement strand
ATCAAATGGGGCCTGATCTACGGCGTGGTGCTGTGTACCGCACGGGCGATGGGTGAGTTCGGCGCGGTGTCGGTGGTGTCCGGCCACATTCGCGGCGTCACCAACACCCTGCCGCTGCACGTCGAGATCCTCTACAACGAATACAACCATGTCGCCGCGTTTGCCGTCGCGAGCCTGTTGCTGATCCTGGCGCTCTTCATCCTGCTGCTCAAGCAGTGGAGCGAGAACCGTATCAACCGCCTGCGCAA
>NZ_JBYTST010000483.1:0-248 GCF_058111565.1 Telluria sp. AZSoR62 | reverse complement strand
CTGAGAAAGGGAAACACCACTCATAATTTCGAGGATAGGTATTGGTAGTGGGCTGAGGATGCTCTCCGCCGCGTCCAGATATTCCACGGGGTATTCAGGCAGCCGGAAAACACCGTGGGGAGCTGCCGGGCCCATCCACATCCTGGCCCTGTAATCAACTGCCACATCGCTCCCCAGTGTTATCCACCAGTGACAAATTGCTGGGGTAGTGCCATCCGGCTGATCCTGAGCGCGCATACGCAATCGAC
>NZ_JBYTST010000482.1:0-248 GCF_058111565.1 Telluria sp. AZSoR62 | reverse complement strand
CAAGACCTCGACGGCCTCAGTAAGAGCCTCCGCCGGCCACATTCGTCTTTTTTGGCCACGATGTTCCTCACCCCAGATCCTGTAATCCTTTGGCTTCTTTTCTAAAGCCGACAGGCGGCGAAAAGGCGCCCAAAAGGGCAGTCAAGTGGGCACTGTCCACCTCCGGAACTCTGCAGGAGCAACAAACTTTTAGGGGTTTTTGGGATGGGCCTCTGCCCGAGGTGGAGTTGGCGGAAGGCCCTCTTTAG
>NZ_JBYTST010000481.1:0-249 GCF_058111565.1 Telluria sp. AZSoR62 | reverse complement strand
GTGACAGACCCTACATCCAGCCACTCAGGCCGATACCCAACTCACCACAGAGCAAACAGTAACCAACCACTTCCGACCACAGGACACCATCCAACAACCCCCACACATACCACACCAACAAACAACCAAACACCACACAACCCACACCCCAACCCAACACACCCCACCCACACCCCACACAACACCAAACCAACCCACAAAAACCAACCCACCAAAACCACCCACCACACAACCCAAAACAACCCCAAC
>NZ_JBYTST010000480.1:0-249 GCF_058111565.1 Telluria sp. AZSoR62 | reverse complement strand
CATTGGGTCGATCTTCGGCAAGTAGCCGAGGGTTGAGCTCGCAAATATCTGTTAGTCGAGCTTGCTCCCACGTTTCAGGCAAACTCATTCCCGCCCCTCCACCATCGCTAGCAACTTGTCCAAGCCATTGATGATGTCTTGCTCGGTGGTTTTGAGTGTGCCGATTAACTCAGCCACACTTTTGTCGCTCTTAAGTTGGGTGAAATCAAAAGGCTTGTACTGCCCAGCGGACAGGTTCCACTCACGCGC
>NZ_JBYTST010000479.1:0-249 GCF_058111565.1 Telluria sp. AZSoR62 | reverse complement strand
AATCTCGCAATTGTGCTGGGCACCCCGGTGATGGTTCTGTGGCTGCTCTTCAGCCGTCGCCCTGGAACGAAAGTTCTGTGCCTGTTAGGCCGACACGACTTCAAAATCGCTCATGGCCACCCTGACGGCAAGCTGGGTTACTGCATTCATGAGTGCACTGGTTGCAGCAAAGCGGTCGTGAGTGATCCAAGCTTGGGAGGCTCGTACCCGATCCTCAATACCCAGGCCGCTATCGAACGGGATGCCTCG
>NZ_JBYTST010000478.1:0-249 GCF_058111565.1 Telluria sp. AZSoR62 | reverse complement strand
TTAGCCACGTAAGCTGCTTTGGTCTTGGCAGTATAGGTCATATCATAGTGCTGAATAAGCGTGCCGGGGAGTTTTATCCCGCTAAGCGAGTATTCCAAGCCAAATATGTTGTCATCTAAATCAGCTTGAGAGAGGGTGTTGTTCCAAAAAAGAACGCGCTCAAAATCGGATGGGCGTTCAGGGAAGCGTACAACGGTGTGTGGGTTTGCTTCGAACCACATTGGGAGATAGCAGAAAAGGTAGTCTAAA
>NZ_JBYTST010000477.1:0-249 GCF_058111565.1 Telluria sp. AZSoR62 | reverse complement strand
AGACCGCGATGTATCCGTGCATCTCGGCTTCCTGCCCCACCTCCACTTAGGGCCGGCGCAGGCACGGCCCTTCCCTTCACGCCTGCATGTACACCACATGAGTATGAGTAAACTCGTACAACCCGTGCTTGCCATCCGCGCCGCCGATGCCAGATTTGCGCGTGCCGGCGTGGAAGCCCTGCATGGCCTCGAAGTTTTCGCGGTTGACGTAGGTTTCGCCGAAGTCGATCTCGCGACTGGCCTTGAGCG
>NZ_JBYTST010000476.1:0-249 GCF_058111565.1 Telluria sp. AZSoR62 | reverse complement strand
CTTCTTTGTACAAACGCTCAAACCACTGCGTGTCTATTCCCATTCTGGGTCGCTCATTGAATATCACTGGGGTCACGCTTGAGCTATGCACTGGCCTCACCTTGGTCTCGAGCGGTCACCTGAGTGAGCTGTGGAAATTTGTTTCCCGATTCAGGCCGGGGCGAATAGAGAAAACGGAAAAAATCGTACGCTAAGCGCTCTGTCTGTCAGGTTGAGGTCGTAGAGGTGGACAGCGTCAGAAAATGCAGA
>NZ_JBYTST010000475.1:0-249 GCF_058111565.1 Telluria sp. AZSoR62 | reverse complement strand
AAGGGCCGACCTACGGGCTCGACCTGTCCGCCGTTGTGAGTTGCGCACGCGATCGGATGCGCACCGGCCGCTGAGCTGGCGGCCAGCATCCTCGCGGCAGGCGGCGGAGGCAACCCGGTGCCGATCGTGGCCGGAAGCGCCAGCCTGGGGCGGCCTAGGATCGTCGTCGGCGTCCTGATCAATGTCGTGCGTTGGAGCCGCCAGGCCGGGACCAGTGGGTTTGGCTGTGCACTGGCTCTTTCGCGGGGT
>NZ_JBYTST010000474.1:0-250 GCF_058111565.1 Telluria sp. AZSoR62 | reverse complement strand
GGCGAACTGGTGATCGATGTCCCGGAGGTGGACGGCGCCGGGCTTGAGGCCGCGAAGGCGGCGGTACGGGTATGCCCGGTCGCTGCGCTCCGGCTGGAGCAGGCATGACGATGCGCCGGATTGTTGTGGTCGGCAACGGCATCGCAGGGCTCACGGCGTGCGACTCACTGCGCTCCGCCGGCTTCGACGGTGAGCTGACGGTGGTGGGCGCCGAGCGCCACGACCCGTACAGCCGCCCGGCCCTGTCCAA
>NZ_JBYTST010000473.1:0-250 GCF_058111565.1 Telluria sp. AZSoR62 | reverse complement strand
CTTGAGGCAGCCCTACCTAAACCACTGAAGCTGGCCGCGAATACGTAGTCAGGGAAGCAAGATGAAGCGACCATCCCCCAGCGTTACGATGACCTGCAACGACCGATCGACCTCGGCTGAACAGCAGGCAGCCTTGCGGTATCAATGGTTGCGCGACAAATCTTTGATCACGGGCCTGGGTAACGGTCCAATGGTTCGAATGGGAATGGGTGATCCGGTATCTGGGCCAGAGCTCGATGCTCAAATTGAC
>NZ_JBYTST010000472.1:0-250 GCF_058111565.1 Telluria sp. AZSoR62 | reverse complement strand
AAGCCCTTCAAGCTTTCCCCAAGACGGCTGATTTCGCTGGCGCTCCGCCGATTTCCCTACATCCTGACGCAATCGATCCAATTCACGTTGGTGCTTACCGAACCAATCGACAAGAGTGGGCCGCAGGATCGCAACCACTTCCGATTGGTCCAGTACTCCACTTTCTACGACCCTTCGGGTAGCTTCCCCCAACGCACCGCGTAGGTCGTCTCTGGCCGCGGAGTCGACACTTTCGAGTGCGACAAGCGAT
>NZ_JBYTST010000471.1:0-250 GCF_058111565.1 Telluria sp. AZSoR62 | reverse complement strand
CCAGCTGGGACACGGGCAGAAGTTCCCAGTTCGATGGATCTGTATGAATGCCCTTAACCAGCGTTTCGAAATGCAGGTGGCACCCTGTAGAAGATCCGGTGGTGCCAACATGCGCGATGACCTCACCAACTTTTACGGATTCGCCTTGCTCCACCGCAGTTGATTCCAGGTGGTTGTAGGTTGAGATGATCCCATTGCCGTGGTCAATCTCCACACGGTTGCCGCCGCCCCAAGAGTGCCAACCGACTGC
>NZ_JBYTST010000470.1:0-250 GCF_058111565.1 Telluria sp. AZSoR62 | reverse complement strand
ATCGATGCCCGCGGCGCGTGCGCCGCGGGCGGAAAATGCCAGCTTAACGGATGCCGTAGCGCAGCGACGCGAACCAGGTGCGACCGCTGGTGCCGTAGTTGCGCGCCACTTCGTAGTTCTTGTCCGCGACGTTGTTCACGCGCAGCAGCAAGGACCAGTCGGGCGTGAACTGGTACGTGGTGTACAGGTTCAGCAAGCCGTAGCCACCCAGGCGGCTGGTATTGGGCGCGTTGTCGAAACGGTCACCCGA
>NZ_JBYTST010000469.1:0-250 GCF_058111565.1 Telluria sp. AZSoR62 | reverse complement strand
AAGTGGTCACACCCGTTCTCGGCGAGATCGGGCGGTGGCAGATTCTCGATCCCGCACTCGTACCGGAGAGCTCAGTCCGTTTGCACCAAGAACATCCCAGCGCACGACGACAGCCTGGCCAGCAATTCTGGGACGTATTCGTGGGTGTTCGCGGAGTGGGGGATGCCATGGCGCTGGGCGAAGAGCTCTTTCGCGCCGTCGAGCGGGCGGGCATGCTCTTCGAGCAGATGTCGCAGACCTTGTACAACAT
>NZ_JBYTST010000468.1:0-250 GCF_058111565.1 Telluria sp. AZSoR62 | reverse complement strand
AGGCGTGCTGGATGTTCTCACGGGCGCTTTCGGGACGAGCCTCTCGGCCCTTCCCAGCTTTGCTGTTGTGAGCTTTACCGGCACCGAAGCCGGCATAGCGGTGCGGGGCCCCTTGGAGGTCGGTGTGGTGGGGGACGACGACGCGGGCGGGTATACGGTCAGTGGCGCCCGTGTGTCTACCTGGAGCGAGAGAGTGTCGAGTAACCCCGATATGGTCCAGATCGTCACGGCTCTCGGGACGGGAACGGAA
>NZ_JBYTST010000467.1:0-250 GCF_058111565.1 Telluria sp. AZSoR62 | reverse complement strand
AACTACCGCCGCACGCACGCGAACGATGAAGTTTGGAAGGAGCAAGCGCATGGCAGGATCATTCGAATTGTTCACGGATGCCGAATCACACGTCCGGTTCACCCTTGTGGCACCGGACGGGACGGTCCTCGCCGTTTCCGGGCCGTACCCGGATAAGCGTGAGGCCGCAGCCGGCATCAATGATGTTCGTGAATGCGCCGGAACCGGCCTCATCAATGATCTCTGCCCCGCAAGCGCCTGACTTGCAGCC
>NZ_JBYTST010000466.1:0-250 GCF_058111565.1 Telluria sp. AZSoR62 | reverse complement strand
AGTCTGATTTGTATCGAATAGAATGTCTAAATATCTAGGGTGCCACGCAACATGCCCAATCGACTCAGGCGTCAGTTCTTCTGAGGAAAAGCAAGCGTGAACAAGGTCCCCAGCTACTTTGGCAAGCTTGTCGTCGATGTAGAACGACCGAGCGACCAGATCTCTATAGTGATAGTCATCAATCGTATCGGAGATTTGCAGTATTCCCTTAACATCCAAATTTCCTGCGCCCTGGCTTGGTCGGATTTGG
>NZ_JBYTST010000465.1:0-250 GCF_058111565.1 Telluria sp. AZSoR62 | reverse complement strand
CGCCTTCCGGGACGTCGTCCGCCAGTTCATCGGCAAAGAGGTGGTGCCGAATCTTCCCGAGTGGGAGGCCGCCGGTGTTGTACCTCGCGAGCTGTTTCACAAGACCGCTGACATCGGAATCAACGGTCTCCAAATCCCCGAAGTCTTCGGCGGCGGAGGGATCGACAGCTTCCTCTTCAACGCCATAGTGATCGAGGAGACTGGTTATGCGGCAGCTACTCTCGGCGGCATGCAGGTGCATTTGAACACA
>NZ_JBYTST010000464.1:0-250 GCF_058111565.1 Telluria sp. AZSoR62 | reverse complement strand
ACGCGGATCGCGGATTACAAAATGAAATCTGCTGCGAAGTCAGCATCAGTTAAGACCACTCCGGCGCCTCTGAGGCTCTTGGAGAAGAGAACGCAGCACTAGGCTGTGATTATGGTGCCTCCGGACCTCCAAAGACCACCACGCCCCGTACAGCAATCGCTGTCGGGGCGTTTCTATGGGATCGTATTGAGTCACGTTGTTCATCACCGAGGGTTAGGACAACTCACCCAGGGGAAGTACATGTCAATCA
>NZ_JBYTST010000463.1:0-251 GCF_058111565.1 Telluria sp. AZSoR62 | reverse complement strand
CTAAGGCGGCGAACTAATGAAACGGCTTGCTCTTATTTTGATTGCACTGATCGCAACGCCGTCGTTCGCCGTCAATTTACCGCCCGTTCCAACGCCAAAGCCAACGGCAGATAAGCGTTCGAAACCAGTTGAAGCCCAGCCGCTTCCTGGACTAGGTGTGTTGCCTGGCATACGCGAAGAGCAAAAAACCAACGTCATTCGCGTGAGTTCGGATCGAAATGAAATTGTTTACGTTTCATATCTCCTGCCTA
>NZ_JBYTST010000462.1:0-251 GCF_058111565.1 Telluria sp. AZSoR62 | reverse complement strand
GGCTGCAACGCCATCAGCATCAAGACGGCACGCAGCGGATTCACCGAAGCGCAGCAGATTCTAGGGTTGTGCACCGGACTGGACGTGGATGTCGTTATGGGTAACCAGATCGATTCCCAAATTGGCACCCTGGCGACAGTGGCGTTCGGCGCCGCCCACGAAGCGACCTCCCGCCGTGCCGGAGAGCTCTCCAACTTTTTGGACATGTCCGATGACCTGCTCACCGAACCCATCAGCATCAGCGACGGCAC
>NZ_JBYTST010000461.1:0-251 GCF_058111565.1 Telluria sp. AZSoR62 | reverse complement strand
AGCTGCTCGCATTCGTTCAACCGGCCGGAAGATTGCTCGCCGGTCCGGGCCGGGAGCTTCCTTCTACGGGAAGAACCACAGCCTGGAGCAGCGCCAGAAGTGGTCCGAGGATCGCAAGGGTACATATTCGGGTCCGGAGAATCCCAACTTCGGCAAGTTCGGACCTGAGCACCCGAGCTATGGACACGCCATGAGTGACGAATCCCGTGCGGCGCTCTCGGAAGTCAGGACGGGCGCAGGTAACCCCAACT
>NZ_JBYTST010000460.1:0-251 GCF_058111565.1 Telluria sp. AZSoR62 | reverse complement strand
AAACAGCGCTCCGCCATCGGCCTCTGATAATCACTCGATCGTTAACCGTAAACCTTTATCACCAGGAGCTATCCCATGAAAGCCGCCGCTACCGAACAACCCGACGTGCAATCACTGGCCGACGACAACATCGTCATTCTCGACACACCTATCCGCCGTGGTAACACCACCATTGACAGCATCACCCTGCGCAAACCGAACTCGGGCGAGCTACGCGGTGTAAGCCTGTCCGAGCTGCTGCAAATGGACGT
>NZ_JBYTST010000459.1:0-251 GCF_058111565.1 Telluria sp. AZSoR62 | reverse complement strand
AAGCTCGGCCAGGGCACCCTGCCGGAGTGGGCCCACCCCGCCCTTTTGACAGCTCAGAAGGGCGCTTTTGGGACAGTCGATGCGGCGTTTAAGGCTTGCGCTCAGCCCGCCAAAGGTGACATCGCCAGGGCCAGCACGAAGGCCCCGGCCGCGGATGCCGCGGGGGTCATGACCCACAGCCCCAGAATGCGGATCACCAGCTTCCGGTTGGTCACGGAGAAGTTCTGGTTCTCGCCTGCGCCCAGCACGGC
>NZ_JBYTST010000458.1:0-252 GCF_058111565.1 Telluria sp. AZSoR62 | reverse complement strand
AGATCCGCCTTAAAAACAAAGGGGTCTTAGTCTACCAAGAGTGCCAGACCTTCGCCCGGAAACAGGCTGCCCAAGCGTGGGCTCGCAAACGCGAAACGGAGCTTGCTGAGCCCGGCGCGATTGAGCGCGCAAACCGCAAAGCCGCGGCGGTCAAGGAAATGATTGACCGTTATTTGAGTGAGATGGAGAAGGTCCGGCCTTTAGGTAAGACCAAGCTCGCTACGCTCAAAGCAATTAGCGAATCGTACCTGG
>NZ_JBYTST010000457.1:0-252 GCF_058111565.1 Telluria sp. AZSoR62 | reverse complement strand
CGGATGGGCGGAGACGGGGAGATGGAAGTCTATTCCCCGAACGCGGCTCCGGTGTGGCGAGTGGAGCCACGCGCCGGACTGATCGAGGTCAAGCGCCAGCAGTCCATCGACGGCCTGTTCAACCGGTGGATCGTTGAAGGCAAAACCCCTGAAGGCGGCGCGGCCGTTGTCGGATCCTCACAAATTGATTTTGGCCCGCTCCGCTACGGGGGCCCGCACGGCAAAGCCCCAACCCGGTACTCCTCGGAGTTC
>NZ_JBYTST010000456.1:0-252 GCF_058111565.1 Telluria sp. AZSoR62 | reverse complement strand
GCGCTTCCGGACTCGAAGAACGGGCAACGGCCGATCCAAACATCAAGGAAGTCAAGATGACTTCCAGTTTGGGCACTGTGCTGTTACCGGCACTGGCGTCACTTCACCTGCTACAAGCGATACTGCGCGTCTACCAGGACAGAGCTGAAGCCGCACTGGACAACCTGGCAATTGCTTAGCTCACTTCACTCTCGTGTGGTCGGTTGTCGCGTTTCTGCCGGGATTAGGTATCTCTTGCCCATCCCAGCAGAA
>NZ_JBYTST010000455.1:0-252 GCF_058111565.1 Telluria sp. AZSoR62 | reverse complement strand
CAGCCAGGAACCAGCTCGCCTTTTGGAGCTAATGGAAGCGTCCGTGAGCGGGCAACAGTGGAGACGCCCGGATGGGCGTGGGCGAATTACCGATCGTGAGATGGTTGAACTTGCAGAGCAGCTACAGGGATGGGTACGGTCAGTCTATAAGTTCGGCTGCGCTTTTATTCACTTGTCAAACCTGCACGACTACAACGATCGCGATCCAATGACTCTAATTGGTTGCGATGAGCGCGATACCATTTTAGAGCA
>NZ_JBYTST010000454.1:0-252 GCF_058111565.1 Telluria sp. AZSoR62 | reverse complement strand
AATCTCAAGGCCCTTCTAGTGGAAAATCAGCTTCATTCCGCCCAGATTAGGGCAGCGCAAATCCTGACTGGGTCAGTTCCCGAAGCGACAGAACTAGTTGTGGAACGCGCGAAGCATGCGTCCCCTGGGCTTCAAACTGCTCTACGAGACATCCTCACTCGTGCTGGCCTAGAGGTTGCGGCAGATGAATTAGAAGAGTCGCGTCGCGATTCGAAAATGCTTGATTGGCTCCGTGATCTTGAACCTGACAAC
>NZ_JBYTST010000453.1:0-252 GCF_058111565.1 Telluria sp. AZSoR62 | reverse complement strand
ACTGTGGCGGCAGGGCGTTGAGGTCTTCGAGCAGACCGGCACGGTTCACGTCGTGGGTGGCGGCGTCGTAGTAGCGATAGGTTTGCACCGGGAAGCCGGCTTTTTCGAACAGCGCCTGGTGGTTTTCCCAGCTCGGGTCGCTGATGGCGACGACGGCGTTGGGCAGCAGTTGCTTGAGGAAGTCGGCGCCGATTTTCAGCGCGCCGGTGCCGCCGACCGCTTGTGCGGTGATGACACGGCCGGCGCTCAGCA
>NZ_JBYTST010000452.1:0-252 GCF_058111565.1 Telluria sp. AZSoR62 | reverse complement strand
AGACCGATCGCAACTCGATGCAAAAATTGATGGACGGAAGCTCGTACTGACTCCACCAAAGGGCGTGACCCCTGAAGAAGTGCTCACATATCTTGAGAAGATGCTCCAATCTCTTGACGAGTGATTACGCTAGAAAGGACATTTGCCCCCCAGCCATCACACTACCATCATGCTCCGCATCTAATGCCGCTGAATACAGCGGCATAGCCCCCCTCCCCCGCCTTGTACACCAGGTGTGCCTTCAAATCCTCC
>NZ_JBYTST010000451.1:0-252 GCF_058111565.1 Telluria sp. AZSoR62 | reverse complement strand
AACCGGCCACGGAACTTTCCGGTGGCGAGGCGCAGCGCATCAAGCTGGCGACCGAGCTTCAGCGCAGCCAGCGCGGCCGAAGCCTGTACGTGCTCGACGAGCCAACCACCGGGCTGCATGCGTCCGATGCCGACCGGCTGCTGGTGCAGTTGCAGCGCCTGGTCGATGCCGGCAACACCATGGTGATGATCGAGCACGATATGCGCGCGGTGGCTCAGGCCGATTGGGTGATCGACGTGGGGCCTGGTGCAG
>NZ_JBYTST010000450.1:0-252 GCF_058111565.1 Telluria sp. AZSoR62 | reverse complement strand
ATCAAAAAGTGTGGCGGTCATGGCAGACCTCCTACGTGTTGGTGGCCGGGGCCGGCAGGCCGAGGCGGATAGCGAGCAGCGAGCGGGACATAAGCGCTTGATCGATGGTCAACTGTTCTTGGCGCGGGTCGTAGTTCCATACCCGGCTGTGGATTACTTCGCTGGCCCTGGCTCCGTGGAATGTCCCGCGCATTAGATCGGCGGAGACGCGGGCCTCGGACTCAGTGAAGTAAGGCCCGTCGATGGTTACCG
>NZ_JBYTST010000449.1:0-252 GCF_058111565.1 Telluria sp. AZSoR62 | reverse complement strand
GCACCCCGGGGTGCCGCGCTTCGGGCCGCGGTGGCTCCGGTTGCCGGGCGCCGCGCAGCAGGGCGGCCAGTGCCGGAAGCGGGCCGCCACTTGGCTGGCGAGGGCCTCCGTTTGGCAGTCCCCAACCGCCTGCCCGCCGGCCAGACTGCGCCAAGGAACAGGACCGCTAGCGTGGCCACCGCTGAGGCCCCACCCCAGTAGAAGTAGTTGTCCGGATCCCCGGTGGGGAGCGGTGTGCCGAAGAACGACGAC
>NZ_JBYTST010000448.1:0-252 GCF_058111565.1 Telluria sp. AZSoR62 | reverse complement strand
GCAGTAGTAAACCTTTTCATAGTGAAGCTCCTTGATACTCAGGTTGCGAATAAGCGCAGCCCGGGCTGCGCAATGGAGTTGCCACGGGCGTCAGCTGCCACCGAACCAGTTGTAGCCTTGGTCTTCCCAGTAACCACCCGGGTAGGTATTAGTGACGAAAATCGCTTGAATGTGTTTTGGGTTCTTGTAGCCAAGCTTGGTAGGCATGCGCAGCTTCATTGGGAAGCCATATTCGCGCGGCAGGACGGCACC
>NZ_JBYTST010000447.1:0-252 GCF_058111565.1 Telluria sp. AZSoR62 | reverse complement strand
CGGCCAAGGGTAGTTCAGTCCAGCTGGTCACAGGATCACTCCCACGAGTACGGCGCCTATGACGATGGCGCAGGACAGAATGATGAAGCGCGCGAAGCTCAGTTGCGCGCCTTGGGGGTATCGAGGGGTCATGCTCTTCTCGCTCTCGATCGGGCCGCCGCGTTACGGCGGTAGGTGTCAACAGTTGATTTGTGGCGGGCCTTGCGGCGGAACTCATCCGCCATCGGGCACGCTGCGAAATGAGAGACATAG
>NZ_JBYTST010000446.1:0-252 GCF_058111565.1 Telluria sp. AZSoR62 | reverse complement strand
CAACCCGGTGACTTGGGCTTCGGTGTGCGTGTGTGTTGTCGGCGTGCGGGGGTTGGTCAGGCGTGGGTCATCCCCTTGCACCGACCCGTCGGCCTTATCGAGCGAGGCCTGCACGGAGGGAGATGTCTTCGCCTTAGTGACGGCCTCGTCGGCGAGCTTCGGTGTCGTGACCGCGTTGTCGAGCACAGAACCGGCAACGATGCCGTCAGCGGCGTCCTCAGCCCGCTGCGCCTGCAGCGTCGCATCGGTTAC
>NZ_JBYTST010000445.1:0-253 GCF_058111565.1 Telluria sp. AZSoR62 | reverse complement strand
CCTCCACCTCTTCAAGGGTAGCCTGCTGGAATTTCATCAAACTACCTCCAGCCGGAGGCCCTCATGGGCGATCTGGAGCTCCTCGACGGCGATCCCTCCGGTCCGGGCATTGAGCTGGGGGCCGACGATCCGGGCCGGCAATCCTCGGCTGAAGGTCCACCGCGCAAGTACTGCCGGTTCCAGCTGACCGGGCCAGGGCGCACCGAGCAGGTCAACGGTGCCATCGTAGCGCCGGATGGGACGAACGCCGTCG
>NZ_JBYTST010000444.1:0-253 GCF_058111565.1 Telluria sp. AZSoR62 | reverse complement strand
GACGACCACAACTTGAGGGTTGACGAACTGAGATCGACACCAGCGTTAGCCGGAGCCGCGCTCTGGCCAGGCGTTTCTGCTGATTGTGTTGCTGATGGATTGCTCATTTCTGACTCCTACGACTCTGCAAAGAGGGAATACCTAGTACAGGGGGATGAACCACAACCGCAGATAAGGTAGTCAGCGCCTAGAATTCGTTTGCAATACTTAACACGTCGCTATATTTTATGCGGCACATGTCACTCTTGCAACA
>NZ_JBYTST010000443.1:0-253 GCF_058111565.1 Telluria sp. AZSoR62 | reverse complement strand
ATCCAGAGGCAGCATTCGCTCCGGGTACGTACTCATGTCAGCAGCCAATCGCTCGAACGTTCGGGATACGGAAGAATGAGCTTTCATAGGTTCAGTAAGCACTGGCGCGATCTTGATCTAAACGCGGTTCCTAGAAGCGATGATGGGGATACGAGGATCATTCATGAACCAGCCTTATCGGCAGTTCGAGGTCGCAGCAACTGCGGGAGGCTCCGCCTGTTTTGATGTCGACGTGTTGCTCCAATACCTGAAC
>NZ_JBYTST010000442.1:0-253 GCF_058111565.1 Telluria sp. AZSoR62 | reverse complement strand
AAGTAAAAATTACAGAAGCTTCCACTACCCTTTTTTTCCTGGATGCCGAAACGAATAAAATTGTAAGATGTCCGGGTTTTTTATTAGAACTTATTAAGGAAAATTGGCAGGAATAAATTGTCCTTCTTCAAATTTTCAATATATTCGACATTAAAATAAAAATTAAATGAAAAAATTACTCACAATAGTTTCATTATCTATTGTATCATTATTTTCAGCGCAACAAAAAACCTATTGTAATCCTATTAACATC
>NZ_JBYTST010000441.1:0-253 GCF_058111565.1 Telluria sp. AZSoR62 | reverse complement strand
AGCTGGCGCTCGACTTTCACCAATCAAGTTGGCGTAGAACTCTCACTTTTTTTCCCCGTGGATGAAGACTCTACTGAGATAGGCGGTCGCAAAATATCCAAAAGCCCCCTCATGAAAATCCCAGAGGCAACCGCCGCGGCGATGAGCGTTGCTCCTCGCCCAAATGGGTGAACATCGACTACCGAGCACAACACGTTGACGACCAAAACAGCAAACCAAAACGAGACCAACAACTTATCCATAACAAATCCTA
>NZ_JBYTST010000440.1:0-253 GCF_058111565.1 Telluria sp. AZSoR62 | reverse complement strand
CATGCCGAAGGCTGGCCCGTCAGCGAGAAAGGACTGTTGCCCGGCTCGCTGATTTTCCCGGTCAGCAGGTGGATGTTGTAAATCAGGTTGTTGGCCCAGACGCCCCGCGTGTGTTGGTTAAAGCCCATGGTCCAGAAGGACACCACCTTGCGTTTGGGGTCGGCATACAGTTCGGCCAATGCCTTGAGGCGCTCGGCCGGCACCCCGGTTTCCTTGGCGGTACGCTCCAGCGTGTAGGGTTTTACAAACGCGG
>NZ_JBYTST010000439.1:0-253 GCF_058111565.1 Telluria sp. AZSoR62 | reverse complement strand
GCGGAGACACACCAGCCCCACGCATGCGGGGAAAGGTGCGTAACCCCGCGGTGGGTCGATAAGGCGAAAGCATCCGCCACCAGAGACTGGTGGCCGCTCGCGGATGGATGCGGTGCGAGCTGGCTCGGTCACGCAGTGGGAACTGCGACGCAACCTCGAAGACCGATGGTTGCCTGGCATGTCGCTGACAACGTCAGCAGGCATGGGGTCAGCATGGCCGGGCCTCGCGCGCGCGACAGCAATCAATCGGCAT
>NZ_JBYTST010000438.1:0-253 GCF_058111565.1 Telluria sp. AZSoR62 | reverse complement strand
AACCCGACGTTGGCAGGTGATGTTGCGCTGCAGGCCGGCACGGCGACGTTTGATTCTCCAAACGTGGGCACTGGCAAAACGGTGAATTACAGTGGTTATTCGCTTGGCGGTGCCGATGCAAACCTGTTTGCCTTGTTTGCGCCGTTCGATAGCCTGACGGCAGCAGCAGGTACCCCAGGGACTGGAATCACGTTGGCGAGCATTACGCAGGCCCCACTGACGATCACTGCAAACGACGCCACCAAGGAGTTCG
>NZ_JBYTST010000437.1:0-254 GCF_058111565.1 Telluria sp. AZSoR62 | reverse complement strand
ACCTTCAGTCCTTTTCCGCCGCTTTAAGGCGCGCCAAGCCCTGCTTAATAAAGCCGGCATTTTCGCCAATCCGAGATAGAGCGCCACGGGCATTATCGCCAGTATCGGCGAATCCTTGTCGCTCTGCCTGGAGCGTCAGTTCCATAATTGCTGCTTCCAGGGCTAACTGATTTTCATAGATCTTTTCGAGGACTATGGGGAGGGAATATTCGCTAGTCATTGCTTCGACTCCGTTCGGAAAGCCGCAAGCATAG
>NZ_JBYTST010000436.1:0-254 GCF_058111565.1 Telluria sp. AZSoR62 | reverse complement strand
ATAAGAAAGTTGTTGCCTCTGCAACAACACTTTCAACAGTGTCTCTGCTTGTAGCGGCGGCGGTTATTTACCCAGGGTTTACCGTTACCCAGGTTGACCTCAATGACGGCGACGTGTGGGTCACCAACGCCAGCAAGAACTTGGTGGGACTGAACTACCAGTCCAAGCTCCTGGACGGCGGCCCCCGCAACATCGACAACGCCCGGATCGCCGCGGTGGGGGACAATCCCGTGGTGCTGCACCCGGCCACAGGG
>NZ_JBYTST010000435.1:0-254 GCF_058111565.1 Telluria sp. AZSoR62 | reverse complement strand
GAAGACCAACTGTTCGAACACCTGCTCAGCATCGGCCGCGAACGCCGCGCAGCCTCCCAACGCCTCGCAGCCATCCGCGAAGGCCGCCCATGACTAACAAACCGAGAGTGTTGAAACACAGCATCTTCGGAGTCCTCGCGCTCGCCGTCGCAGCCCTGGACTTCACCATCGGCACCAAACACATGATCACCGCCGGAATCATCGCCCTCACCGCCTCCGTCTACAGCTTCACCAAAGCCGCCAGCCTCCGAAAA
>NZ_JBYTST010000434.1:0-254 GCF_058111565.1 Telluria sp. AZSoR62 | reverse complement strand
CCCCAATTTGCCTCTATATAAACGCCTCGCCATGGGGGGTCCGTGACACAAGTCTAACGAATCGGTCGGGCTGACATAGAGAAAAAAGTATTGCCAGACTGAACGCCCCCTTCGTTTCAGGCAGTCTGTAGGCCGGGACCCCCTTTTTTGAGTCGCAGGGCGCAGTTGGTGGTAATGTCTACTAGGAGGGGTATGCACCCCCCCCCAAGCGGCCAAAAATTAAGACGGCGTATTGAAAATGGGCACTGAACTTA
>NZ_JBYTST010000433.1:0-254 GCF_058111565.1 Telluria sp. AZSoR62 | reverse complement strand
AAAAGAAAAGCCCCGCGTCGAGTGCGGGGCTGTCAGGAGGGTGCGGTGGTGCTGGGTCAGTCGGGCTTGTCGCCCAGGACATGCTGCTTCCACAGGTCGAATGCCTGCTCGGGCGGCAGCTCGGCGAGGATGACGATGGGCTGGGCCTGCCGGGCGCGCAGCGAAGCGAAGTACGACTTGCGGTCGGCGATGGCCTTGAGCTTGATGCCCTTGATGAACAGCAGTTTGCGGTCCTTGATGAACAGCACCTTGTT
>NZ_JBYTST010000432.1:0-254 GCF_058111565.1 Telluria sp. AZSoR62 | reverse complement strand
AAATACAACTTCGACGAAGATCACGCCGCCGAGGAGGTAGCCGACCTGAAGCCCGATGACAGTGACGATGGGCGGAAGCGCGTTGCGCAGCCCGTGCCGCCAAAGGATTGAACCTTCCGAGACTCCGGAGGCGCGCAAAGTTTTGATGTAATCCTGGCTCAGGACATCCACCATCACACTGCGCGTCATACGTGCCACGACCGCGAGGGGCACCAGCGCCGCCGCAACCGCCGGCAGAACGAGGTGGTTCATCA
>NZ_JBYTST010000431.1:0-254 GCF_058111565.1 Telluria sp. AZSoR62 | reverse complement strand
CCTCGGCGCAGCTGTCGACAACTACCTCAGCTTGCGTCGAGGTGTTAGCCGATTCCTTCGGAGGGTTGTTGTCGGAAGAGCAGGCAGCCAGCAACAGGGCAGTAGGGGCCACCAGTGCAATCAGTGTTCGCTTCATTCCGGCATCAAACCAGACGGACCGTTTGTCACGGATACGAGATGAGGTTCGCGGGGCCGAGTTGGTCTTCCCTTACCCTCCCGACCCCGCGTTGATGAAGATAGCAAACATCGAACAG
>NZ_JBYTST010000430.1:0-254 GCF_058111565.1 Telluria sp. AZSoR62 | reverse complement strand
CAATGCATGAAAGGGAGGATTTTGCCGGTGACGAGTCCACGAAACAAAAGCGCGGTGACATACACAGGCGTTTTTTCAACATCACTGCCGCCGTTGTCGCGTTCTTGCTCAATGATGGCTTTGGACTCGTCAATGAGAGCCTTGTCCTGCAAACGCAAGAGAATACTTTCGACCAAGTCGATCGGAATGCAGGTTTCATCTGCCAGCGCCTGAGCTTCCATCGCGCCTGATGCATCGAGCAGTTTGAGGATGAC
>NZ_JBYTST010000429.1:0-254 GCF_058111565.1 Telluria sp. AZSoR62 | reverse complement strand
ACCACCGCTGGAACCCCGGGAACGGTTACCGGGAGCACCCGAGATATTCCGCGGTCACCGGCCGATGACGGCTGCAAGAACACCGCGGAATTCCTGCGCCTCCGGCTCCGGATTGGACGCAGCGAAGCCCAGCGACGCATCCATCTCGCCCACAGCATCCTGCCCGCCTCCACCCTCGCTGGAGACCAGGTACCCCCGCTAAGGGAACACCTCGCGGCAGCTCTGTCCCCCGCCGCTTATACCGGCGGTCCCGC
>NZ_JBYTST010000428.1:0-255 GCF_058111565.1 Telluria sp. AZSoR62 | reverse complement strand
CGTGGAGCTCAAAAAGGACCAGGCGTTCACATTGCTAAATCCCAAAACCCAGGAAACGCTCAACCAACTGATTGCTCTCTTCGAAAAAGCGCAAGAGGAAGAGGCAAAGCTCAACATTGACGAGCCTGAACTGGACCCCAATACTTCCGAGACCTAACCGTGCCGACAGGCCAGCCCTACAGTCATCGACTGTAGGGTTTTTTTTTGCCGCCAATACGTTAGAACCCGATTCGTTGTTTCAGATGCCGGAGACAG
>NZ_JBYTST010000427.1:0-255 GCF_058111565.1 Telluria sp. AZSoR62 | reverse complement strand
AAGATGAGGTCATTCAGGCATTTCTACCCCGGGCGTTCTTGCGCCGGTCGCAGTACTTCGCTGCGATTGCACCCAAGCAGGGTCTGATCATTGTCAATTCTGCTAGCGCAAAGAACGCCGAGGATTTGCTCTCAACAATGCGTGAGGTATTGGGCACGTTACCGGTGCGGCCAGTGACACTGAAAATTGCCCCGCCCGCAACGATGACCGAGTGGTTAAGGACGGGCAAGGCCGGTGAGGACTTTTATGTGCTCG
>NZ_JBYTST010000426.1:0-255 GCF_058111565.1 Telluria sp. AZSoR62 | reverse complement strand
CGATGTTCTTCCGGATCACCGCCATTGTGGATACGCCATTGGAGACTGAAGACATCAACGTCAGCAATAAGTCCAGCCGTTACAAGGTTTGCCAATGGACGCCGAAATCCGAGCTGCCGAAAATCACCGGACTCATTTGGTACGTAGAGAATTCGGATAGCGGTCATCTACTAAAAACCCTTCATTATTTTGAAATGCTAATTGTTGAATCGAAATCCGGCGGGTGACGAAATATCCAAAGTTCGTCGGATGCCC
>NZ_JBYTST010000425.1:0-255 GCF_058111565.1 Telluria sp. AZSoR62 | reverse complement strand
AGCCCTTCGCGGTCGACACGCTGGTGGCGCGGGTGATTGACCTGATGTCGTCGAGAGCCAAATAGCAACCCAAGCAGACTGGCTGCGGCCAAGGAGTGATAAATGGTGACTTTCCTGATTTTCCTGATCGCCTGCGGTGCAGCCGCAACCACCGGCATGGTTTTCAAGCCCGGCCAGTGGTACGCGCAGCTCAACAAACCGAAGTTCACCCCGCCCAACTGGGTGTTTCCGGTGGCGTGGACGACGATCTATCTG
>NZ_JBYTST010000424.1:0-255 GCF_058111565.1 Telluria sp. AZSoR62 | reverse complement strand
GAGACGCTTCTGTCCATTGCAATTTTGCAAGCACAAACCGATGCATCCCATCCCTTGCAACGCATCGCGGTTTTGCACCCGACGCTCATCAGCCATTTATTTCGTATCAAGAAAACGCGCGATGAGAAGGGACATGGAAAAGGCAGCGTTGACGCACCGGACGTGGAGTTGTCGGATGCCCCTTTCATGCGCGAATTGGTCCACGCACTGCTTCCGGAAATCTTGTTTTCCGACATAGCCGTCTCGACGCCTGAC
>NZ_JBYTST010000423.1:0-255 GCF_058111565.1 Telluria sp. AZSoR62 | reverse complement strand
CATGCACCGCCGGACGCGGTAATCGCGCCGGTGACGTAGTACGGAAAGATCCCCGGCAACATCACCTTGCGCCACCACAGCCAGCCGCGAATGCGGAAGTTGGCGGCGACTTCCTTGAAATCGTTGGGGAACGCGGTGGCACCGGCGATCACGTTGAACAGGATGTACCACTGGGTGCCCAGTACGATCAGCGGGCTCAGCCAGATGTCCGGGTTGAGCTTGTAGTGCAGGATCACAATGACGAACACCGGGAAC
>NZ_JBYTST010000422.1:0-255 GCF_058111565.1 Telluria sp. AZSoR62 | reverse complement strand
ATAGCAGAGGACGTTAAGCGATCCTGGACTGGAGCTACCTCTGGAAAAACTACCTCTCGGGTACTCGGCGTCGTACGTCGCGTTCAAGAGAAGGCAGAAGCGATGGGGATTATTTCCAGTAAATTCGAGAACCTGGCCAAAATGTGTAAGCGGGTTCTTGATGCGATTCAGCCTGGTCAAAGCATTGAGGGTCTGGAGTTTCTCCAGGTTAGTACCCTGTTAACCTTTTGCTCCAGCCCGGAGAATATCCTTAGC
>NZ_JBYTST010000421.1:0-255 GCF_058111565.1 Telluria sp. AZSoR62 | reverse complement strand
ATTATAGGTGCATTAAACGCACCTGTCAAAGCCATTCACAATCCTTACTAGACACACAAATTCAGCGCAATCGACTAGCCGGCTTCATGTATCTCAACGCCGTCTGAGGCTGTGGCAGCGCAACGCAAGCTTGTGCTGGTAATCCGCACCAGTGCAGGTACTCTCAAGCGCCAGGAGAGCCCGCAGATCGATATCGTGGACGCCCGAAGCTTGAACCGACTGGTGAATTTCTTCACACATGCGAACGACGTATAG
>NZ_JBYTST010000420.1:0-255 GCF_058111565.1 Telluria sp. AZSoR62 | reverse complement strand
ATCTGCCGGATCCGGACTGAAGAACTGACGGCCAATCCGGCGCTCCTGGGGCATGAGGAAAGGCACTGCAGCCAGTACGCCTACTGCCTGGGGTTGCCCTTCCTTCCGCTGTATTTCCTGGCCGCCGGCTGGTCGCAGCTCCGTACGGGCAATCCGGCGTCGGCAAATTTCTTCGAGCGGCAGGCCGGCCTGGCAGCCGGCGGTTACGTTGACATCAGGACACCAAAGCCGGCGCCCCATGGGGCCGGCGGAATC
>NZ_JBYTST010000419.1:0-256 GCF_058111565.1 Telluria sp. AZSoR62 | reverse complement strand
AACCCGGGCGAGCGAGGCGATGGCGGGCATCCGCCGGCACGTTCCGGGCGCCAAACTTGAGCCACTGGTCTGTGACCTCTCAGACCAGTCCTCGATCCATGCGGCGGCGGCCGACTTCCTGTCCCGGCACGACCGGCTCGACGTGCTGGTCAACACAGCGGGTGTGTTCCGCGAGGAGCGTCAGGTAACCCGCGATGGAATAGAACTGACCTTCGCCACTAATGTGATGGCCTACTTCCTGCTGACCAACCTGCTG
>NZ_JBYTST010000418.1:0-256 GCF_058111565.1 Telluria sp. AZSoR62 | reverse complement strand
AAGTCGTGCGTGAGTGTCTTGAATTTTCTGGTGTTGCTCGGTGAATATTCGGTTCGCGTTGTGCTTGTATTGCATAAGCTTGCTGATCTTGGTTGTGAATATTGCAAGCTCTTCTATCAGGAAGTTGTCAGGCATCTCGCTGCTCCGTGCATTTACTTGGGAACGAGCTTACCGGGTGCAGATGCTGGCTGCCATCGCGTCACATCGTTGACCTAGAGGAAAGCCCTGGGCTTTCCAATCACTGTATATGAAAACA
>NZ_JBYTST010000417.1:0-256 GCF_058111565.1 Telluria sp. AZSoR62 | reverse complement strand
ACCATGGGCGGAAGTCCGTTGCTACTTACTTGAATTGCCTCCGCGAAGCTCTTGCCTGACGCTTTCTGAAGTGCGATGATTATCACACATGAGAAAAGTTTCTCAGATTAGATGTTGGACCGTCAACGGTTTTCCCGGATTCCGGACTCCCGACACACAGCTGAGACCCACTACTACCGAACAGGCTTAGCGATGCAGACAGTCCGTACAGTCACTTTCCCCGACCGGGATCTCCTTGCCAGGGTGCAGCCGCTGC
>NZ_JBYTST010000416.1:0-256 GCF_058111565.1 Telluria sp. AZSoR62 | reverse complement strand
ATGGTGCCCATGTCACCATCAATTTCTACCATCATGCCAAGGCGAGCGAACTCAATACCACGGCATCGGATCATGTCCTCCATGAACACCACAGCCTTGCTGGTTTTGCGTGTTGAAGCCACATTGAAACCCTCAAATATACGGAGGGATGCTCGCCCTCCTTCGTACTCAACCCCGCAATTGCGGGGCATGGACAGAATTGACTTAGCTACTTTTCTTGCCGGGCCTGGTGATTATAAAGTTGCCTCAAGAACAG
>NZ_JBYTST010000415.1:0-256 GCF_058111565.1 Telluria sp. AZSoR62 | reverse complement strand
AGAACAGTAGGCGACTCAGTGTCCACGGTCGGATTTGCCAGTGGTAATCCTATTTATCCTTACTTGCGTCATAAAGAGAATGGGCAGGTTTACTACTTACAGACACAGCTTGGATTTACCCCTGTCGAACAGGGCGGCGGCGCCGGCCAAGCCTCTAACAAGATTAAATACGGCTGGGATGGGCAAGGCCGTGGTATGCGCGTTCAGGTCGACACCTCCGACATGGGGCTGCAATGGGGGGAGATGAACTTTTACC
>NZ_JBYTST010000414.1:0-256 GCF_058111565.1 Telluria sp. AZSoR62 | reverse complement strand
CCTGTCGTCTATGTGAAACATCTATCTAACATTGGCCTGTGACGATTTTCAGGTATTAGTACTTTTGAATTAGTTATTTATGACTAATAATTCTTGTGTTGAGTTACTACTGGGGACGGTGTGGAGGTTCAAGGCCAATGTTGGATCAGTGAATCGAACCGGAGTTTCCGGAGACTTCATCCTTTGGGAAAGATGGAGTCATGTCGTCAGCAACGAACAAGAGGTACCCGCCCGAACTGCGTGAGCGGGCAGTGCG
>NZ_JBYTST010000413.1:0-257 GCF_058111565.1 Telluria sp. AZSoR62 | reverse complement strand
GACGGCCTTCGGACGGCATACGACATGGCAAAGGGGCAGTATGTCCGACCCGGTGCGCGAAGCGCGCGAGCAGTTGATTCGCGTTGGCCTAAGTGGAAAGTACGGGTCCAGCGACGCCGTCCCGGATGTGATTGTCCGAAGCTGGCGCCGATCGATCAGCAGCGCAGTAAATAGCTCCGTCACGTCTCAGCGTTATCAGGACGTCGACACAGACTCACTGCTGTGTCGGGCTGCAGTGCCCGTCCTCGACCGGTGGC
>NZ_JBYTST010000412.1:0-257 GCF_058111565.1 Telluria sp. AZSoR62 | reverse complement strand
AAAGCGAACCATCTTTGGACTGCCCGGCTGCGAAAACTGGGACCCTGAATGGTTCAGCATCATGGAAGGCCAAAACGTTCTTTTGGCGCTAGATCCGGACAAACCAGGTTACGCCGCGATCGACAATTTGAAGCCTGTGCTTGAAGCTTTTAAGTGTAACGTCGGGGTGTATTCCCCACCAAACAGGGTCGGAGACCTGAACGATGAGCTGAAAGCAAAACTCGGCTTAACAATTTAACCCACCAGCCTGGCTCTCG
>NZ_JBYTST010000411.1:0-257 GCF_058111565.1 Telluria sp. AZSoR62 | reverse complement strand
TCAAAGATGCAAAATCTGCATCCGACAGATTGCGTAGATCCATGCAGCCACCACCCGAAAAATCATTTAAGATACATAACACGTATCTATACTAATGATGACAGTTTTTGTCAAAACGATTTTCAGTGGGGGCCAAATGTCTATTCAGAAATTGATCGTTAACCGCCAGCAGGCAGCTGGCAACCTTGACCTGCGATGGCGCATAGACCTGCGGCAGAATTACCTGAACCAATCATATCTTTTCGAATGGGCGGTGA
>NZ_JBYTST010000410.1:0-257 GCF_058111565.1 Telluria sp. AZSoR62 | reverse complement strand
CTTCGCCCCAGGTGCCGCGTAGCTTCCGGCTGCTGCGGCCACTGTCAGTCCCAGTGCGCCAAGGGTTCCGGCGGCGGCCAGCGCGGCCCGCCGGCTGAGGGTGGGCTGTTGGATTCCGGTGGTCATCGATGCCTCTTTCACTGATGCGGCCGTACCTCCGGCCGTCGATCCTGCGACAGTACGCAAGACAGGTATCGGGTTCCGGAACACTTGGTGAACGCCGCGTGCAAGACCCGCTGAATCTCGGCTCCCGCCAC
>NZ_JBYTST010000409.1:0-257 GCF_058111565.1 Telluria sp. AZSoR62 | reverse complement strand
TGAACGAATCGACCATTGCGAACCCGCAATATGCCCTTTGCGGTACACCATGCTCGGCCGCAGATCGATCAGGTTCACATTGTTTAACGCCAACGCCAGCGCCTGGGCGCTGATCAACGGCAACGGCTGGTACGCCACCGGCTGCACAAGCGGCAGCACCAGGCCACTGTCGATACCCCCGCTCAGCACGTAAGCCTCATGCCCCAACTGGCGCAGCCAACTGGCAACAATCGGCGCGCGCACGCCGTCGCTGTCCA
>NZ_JBYTST010000408.1:0-257 GCF_058111565.1 Telluria sp. AZSoR62 | reverse complement strand
AGTTCGGGTTCCAGATCATCAGGTGTTCGGACTTGGACGCGATTGGTGACCCCGCTGCAATCCAGAGGGTTAAGGAGCGTCTGGGCGATACGCCGGTCTACGTTTCCATGACACTGATGTCCTGGACCCGTCTTACGCTCCGGGCACCGGAACACCGGAGATGGCGGCCTCCACTCCCAGGAGCTGCTTGCCCTTTTGAGGGGCCTCAACGGTATTCTCGGGCTGATTGTGAACCGCTCCAAAGGAGCGACCATCAG
>NZ_JBYTST010000407.1:0-258 GCF_058111565.1 Telluria sp. AZSoR62 | reverse complement strand
GGGTGTAAAAGTCGAAACGGTTGAAGACTCTTTCCGTTGCATCGTCATCTCGGTGGCCTCCTGGGGCAACAAGATCTCAGTCAATGTTATTGGCCGCCCGGGCGTTAGTGAATGGGTAGACCTTGGCCTAGGGAAAGAGGTGCACCTGGCCGGCGAAGTCACGACGTACGACGGTCGTCTCCAAATGGCTAACCCGTCAATAATCTCCGAGGACCAACGGGGGAGGGTGGTACCGCATTACCAAGGTAAGGTAAGCCA
>NZ_JBYTST010000406.1:0-258 GCF_058111565.1 Telluria sp. AZSoR62 | reverse complement strand
AGCCTTTGGGAATGCGCGCTGCGTAGGTTTCCCGGGAGCGTAAGGCTTAGCTGTGTGGTCATTGGTCCTGTTCACGGGTCAATCCAAAGGGAACCGCATCACTCAGGGTAACGGAGAACGTGGCGTAGCTATGACGAGTGACCAGAATTCCCTGACGTCGCTCGCCCATTGCGCGTGCCTTGGCCACAGTCACAGCTTCGTCGAGCTGGCGTTCCAGACTGGCACGATCGGTCACAGTGACAATGATCTGTAAGCCGG
>NZ_JBYTST010000405.1:0-258 GCF_058111565.1 Telluria sp. AZSoR62 | reverse complement strand
TGGTGGAGGATGACGGGATCGAACCGACGACCCCCTGCTTGCAAAGCAGGTGCTCTCCCAGCTGAGCTAATCCCCCGGGGTTTTGCGTCGCTGTTCCTCTAAAAATCATCTGGCTTTGCCAGGGATTTTTATCTGATCAGTCCAAACGAAAGTAGGTTTTTACTTTCGTTTGAGGCTTCACTGGTAGGGCTGGTTGGACTCGAACCAACGACCCCCGCGTTATCAACACGGTGCTCTAACCAGCTGAGCTACAGCCCC
>NZ_JBYTST010000404.1:0-259 GCF_058111565.1 Telluria sp. AZSoR62 | reverse complement strand
GAAAATATACTAAGTTCTCCCAGGCTTCCGGGGGTTCTATAAGTAGGCTGATACTTCATGTTCGCAATATAACTCTGTACCAGCATATCTTGTGGAGGTGAGGTTGGGCGTAGGACGTCAGATTTGTCAGTGTATCTTTTTCGGTCTTCAGGCTCTATGCCTCGCAACCACTGGATTTCGATAGTTTTCCCGCTTTGCTTGATAAATTCCGCGAGTTTGTTTGTGGTTGCCCAATGTCCGTATCGATGTAAAGCTATTA
>NZ_JBYTST010000403.1:0-259 GCF_058111565.1 Telluria sp. AZSoR62 | reverse complement strand
CACTGCTGTTCAGGTGAGCAGGCCATTCGGCAAAATGCTAATGAGCCCTGCTGAGCTTGATGTTCGTGGGCTGTTCGAGGCATGGATTTATGCACCGCTTGCGCTTTTAGCTTCAGCCCCAGTTCTTGCGCTTTTTTATGACGCCAGCCGTATGCAATCTGAAGGTGGGATTCATCCAGGAAATGGGCAGGGCACAGTCTGGATTTCACTAGGCGGCGCATGCTTGTTTTTTGCGGTGCTTACCTACCAGCGTTGGATA
>NZ_JBYTST010000402.1:0-259 GCF_058111565.1 Telluria sp. AZSoR62 | reverse complement strand
CAGCTCGCAGAGGCTGGCGGCGGCACAGCCGTTCTGACGGCCGACGCCGGACTGGCTTCGGTGATCGCCGCGGTGAACGCTGCCGCCGCTTCTGCTCCCGGGACGCTGGCGATGGCCGGCTACGCGGAGGCTTCCGATTTCGCCGGCCGGGTGGAGGAGCTCTCCCGCACCGTGGACTACCTCCAAATCCTCGCCGCCGGCGCCGTGGACCGCACCCGCACGCAGGCCATCACCGCCGCCGCAGCCACAAGCCGCACCC
>NZ_JBYTST010000401.1:0-259 GCF_058111565.1 Telluria sp. AZSoR62 | reverse complement strand
AGCCATACCAGCTACCGGTCTGGTCGCGCGGTACGGAGAGCGGGGAACTGGTCGCACCCTATGCACAGAAGCTGCATCTGGTCGGCCTCGGCAATTCGGGCGCGACGCCGCCGGGCGGGCTGACCCTGCCGATCGTGTACTTCCCGACGTACAACGATCTGGCGCTCGCTCCGGACGGCAGCCTGAAGGGCAAGATCGCCTTCGTGTCGAACGCGATGCAGCCTACCCAGGACGGGTCGAGCTATGGATCGCAGGGCAC
>NZ_JBYTST010000400.1:0-259 GCF_058111565.1 Telluria sp. AZSoR62 | reverse complement strand
CTACCACGGCAGCGGCAATCGCCATCAGGGTGTAATCCTCCGTGGAACCAGGCTGCATGGAGGAGGTCCGGACCGAGATCAGGATGCTGGCCAAGCCCACCATCGCTCCGAACAGGGCATAGGAGAGGAGCTTGACCTTGAGCGGATTGATGGAGATCGCCCTTGCGGCCGATGCGTTGCCGCCGACGGCGAAGATGTGGTTGCCGAGCTTGTGGCGGTGCAGGAAGAACCACGCCACTACTCCCACCACGATCATCCA
>NZ_JBYTST010000399.1:0-259 GCF_058111565.1 Telluria sp. AZSoR62 | reverse complement strand
CGACAGTGACCCGACCGGTAGTTGGGCCGCCAGACTTCATAGCAGCGAACTGGCCCGACTTCGTGAACTCCTCGGCCATCTTGCCAACCGCGTCATCGCCACCCGCCGTAACATTGCTACCACGGCGCTGACCCTTCTGTTCCAAGTCTTGCAGGCGGTCTTTCAAGGCGGTGATTTCTTTGACAGCGTTCTCGCTGAAATTCTTGATTTCAGCGTCGCGGGATTGGAGCTCTTTGAGGATCAGGCCCTCGATTTGATC
>NZ_JBYTST010000398.1:0-259 GCF_058111565.1 Telluria sp. AZSoR62 | reverse complement strand
AAACAGAGTGGCCGAGATTGAAGTCCCGGTCCTCAGTGAAGCTGAATTATCAGCCATAATTTCGAACGGTTCGCGTCTCCTCAACATTGACATGTCGCTTGTCCAAACGGACATCGTGCGCTTTTCCAGTGGCCTAGGCAGCGTTTGCCATCGGCTTGCTCTCGATTGTTGTCGAGAAGCCGGGGTGTACGAGCCTCAACAAGAGCGGCAGAACATAGAGACCGGACACCTACGCAATGCGGTCACCCGTTATGTCGAT
>NZ_JBYTST010000397.1:0-259 GCF_058111565.1 Telluria sp. AZSoR62 | reverse complement strand
AGTAGCGGGCAGTTCCTGGATGCCGACGCCGCGATGACGGTGTTCGCTGGAGTGCTGAGCGCCGGTACCAGTGGGTCAAGGCCCGCGATGCGGTCAAGGCCCGCCTGGTCCAGCACGTCGCATCCGATGAATCCGGCGCCGCCGGTTACGAGAAGTCGCTGCATAGTTTCATAGGTTACCGGATTTGGCTGGACTTCGAATCAGAGGGAAAGATAGGTTGCATGCGCGGAATTATCCTTGCCGGCGGTACCGGCTCCAG
>NZ_JBYTST010000396.1:0-259 GCF_058111565.1 Telluria sp. AZSoR62 | reverse complement strand
GCCAATTCAACCCCGGTGGGACCACCACCGATGATGACGAACGTCTGCAGCGCGGCACGCTGCTGAGGATCGCTCGTGCGCTCAGCCTCCTCGAAAGCCGCGAGGATTCGGCCCCGAATGGTCGTGGCATCTTCCAGCGTCTTCAACCCCGGCGCGAAAGCCCCCCATTCGTCGTGTCCGAAGTAGGCATGGGTAGCGCCTGTCGCGAGCACGAGCGTGTCGTAGGTTTGCCGCAATCCATTGTTGAGAATGACCTGAC
>NZ_JBYTST010000395.1:0-259 GCF_058111565.1 Telluria sp. AZSoR62 | reverse complement strand
AGATTCAGCTCGCGGAAGCTTGGTGAGTAAGGCCTTACTGAACCATTCAGCAGCCCTTTTATAAGCGTCAGCACCGTCCCGGGAGCCGACCCTTGCTCCCAATTTACGATTTGCCCTGGTGACACATTTAGCCAGGCTGCAAGTGTTGTCTGAGATATACCAGCGTTAGATCGGAGCACCGCTAACGCACTGTCACGTCGCACCCTCAAGCGAATCCCATGCTGGAGTGCCATGTCATCACGATAATTACGTGCTGCAC
>NZ_JBYTST010000394.1:0-259 GCF_058111565.1 Telluria sp. AZSoR62 | reverse complement strand
CCCGCCGACAACTCGCGCGGCGGCAGCGTGTTGAGGGTGGCGGTGTCGATCAGCACGACATTGGGCTGATAGAACGCGCCGACCATGTTCTTGCCCAGCGGGTGGTTGATGCCCGTCTTGCCGCCCACCGACGAATCGACCTGGGAAAGCAAGGTGGTCGGCACCTGGATAAAGTCCACACCGCGCTGGTAGCAGGCTGCCGCAAAACCGGCCATGTCGCCGATCACACCGCCGCCCAAGGCGACCACGGTGGTACGAC
>NZ_JBYTST010000393.1:0-260 GCF_058111565.1 Telluria sp. AZSoR62 | reverse complement strand
ATCGCCCGCGTCGCGCTGCCGACCGCGATCGGCGTGCTGGCGGCGTTCCTGGTAATGGCGCCGCTGACCGCGGGCGGCGACGTGTCGTTCCTGCTCGACAAGAACAAGGTCGACGTCGCGCAGGAGCGGATGAAGATCCAGGCGGCACGCTATCGCGGCGAGGACAGCAAGGGCCAGTCCTTCACGCTCGACGCGAAGTCCGCGATCCAGAAGAGCTCGGCCGAGCCGATCGTCCAGCTCAACCAGCTCGCGGCACAAAT
>NZ_JBYTST010000392.1:0-260 GCF_058111565.1 Telluria sp. AZSoR62 | reverse complement strand
GACATCCTAGTCTTTTCGCACGGGCAATTTCTCAACGCGGTAGCTTGGCTCATCAAGCGTAGGCCACTCCAGGTTGATGCCCAAGCGATGATCGAGTGGCGCAGGTATGAGATCGATAATCACGTTCCTAATGGTTGTGGTTATGTCGTGACCCGCGCGCTAGGCGATTCTTCGTGGGCAGTGAGTGATTCAATCGATTTAGATGGGGCGGTTAATCTCAACAAGCTCCAAGCAAGGTCTCCCATGCCATGAGCATCGAA
>NZ_JBYTST010000391.1:0-260 GCF_058111565.1 Telluria sp. AZSoR62 | reverse complement strand
TGGGCGGTATGCTCGCGGCTAAGAAGGGCGCACTGGGCAAAGCCGGCACGGTTAAGGGGTCGGCGAAGGCGAAAGACGAGGCAGAACGCGCGAAGGTGGCCAGCGAGGTCAAGGCCTTATTCGATGCGACCAAGAAAGACGTCGACGCCATTCTGGCGTCCCTTGACGGGGCTGTTTCCAAGGAGTTTACCGACGGTGAGAAGACCGTCCGCGATGCGTTCACCGGCGACGTGAAAAAACGCATGGCAGGTTACAAGGAA
>NZ_JBYTST010000390.1:0-260 GCF_058111565.1 Telluria sp. AZSoR62 | reverse complement strand
ACGCCTGATGTCCTCTGATGGCTGGGTGCCGGGGTTCAGTCCAGACGGCGGTTCCATCCGCGGCGTCGGTTCAGCCCAGCAGGCCCGGCACGATCAGCAGGGCGGTGGGCACGGCCAGGAGCAGGGCGGAGCCGGCAAGCACCAGCCCGCGGGCGGCGGCAGGCAGCTGCGGCTCAGGGGACAGCAGCCGGCTGACCCGGGAGATGGTGGTCCGGGCAGAACCTGAGACGGCGCCGGTGGGCGCCTCAAGCCCGTCCAGG
>NZ_JBYTST010000389.1:0-260 GCF_058111565.1 Telluria sp. AZSoR62 | reverse complement strand
ATCACCCTCTCGCATTTCTTTGGCGGAAGAAGCGAAAGATCCTCCCATCCCAGAGTTGCAGCGTGCCCGAAGGCGACGTCCCGCGTGGACAGCAAGATGTCCACGTCGGTAGAGACGGTCTTCATGAACTCGTCGATCTCACTGGCTACGGCAGCGCGTCTGTCGTAGGTTTCGTCAAGAGAATCGAGTAACAGTGCCAACCCGCCAGATGACAAACGTGCATCCAACTCCCCTCGGATGAGGGGTCTATCCGCGGCGGC
>NZ_JBYTST010000388.1:0-260 GCF_058111565.1 Telluria sp. AZSoR62 | reverse complement strand
AGGCGAAGCTCTTCCTTCACTACGGCGACTTGAGTGATGGTGCACGACTCGTAACACTTCTGATGGAGATCAAGCCAGACGAGGTCTATAATCTCGCTGCACAGTCGCACGTGCGTGTTTCTTTTGACGAACCGGAGCACACGGCCGACACTACGGGCGTTGGCACAATTCGGCTTCTTGAGGCAGTTCGCATGTCCGGTATCGAAACCCGGTTTTATCAGGCGTCATCTTCGGAAATGTTCGGAGCAACGCCTCCTCCA
>NZ_JBYTST010000387.1:0-260 GCF_058111565.1 Telluria sp. AZSoR62 | reverse complement strand
TTCAGCGGCGTCAAATTGAACTTGCCAAACTTTATGGGATTGAAGGTTTCTGCTTCTACTTCTATTGGTTCGGTGGTAAGCGCCTGCTAGAAACACCGATTGAAAACTATCTTAAAGACACCAGCTTGGACCTGCCATTTTGTTTGTGCTGGGCAAATGAGAACTGGAGTCGACGCTGGGACGGCTTGGACAGCGAGATTTTGATTGATCAAAAACACTCACCTGAAGACGATCTGGCTTTTATCGCCTATGTAGCTCAA
>NZ_JBYTST010000386.1:0-261 GCF_058111565.1 Telluria sp. AZSoR62 | reverse complement strand
CACTTTACGACGTATAGCAGTGAGCATTTCACCAGCGCTTGCACTACCCCAACCTGGTGTAGGCTTGGGCATCTTCAATGTCCTGATTTCTTCAGCCTGGTCATTGCATATTTTAGCTAAACGGGCCTGCTCGCGTTTAGCTGAATTGATAGCATTTTTTACCTTATCAGGGTTGTCGATCTTGGCCATAACCATGACAAGTAACCAAGTCTCGCGCTCAGTATTCCGGCTGTGTCGCCAAGGTGCGGCGACAGCGTCAAA
>NZ_JBYTST010000385.1:0-261 GCF_058111565.1 Telluria sp. AZSoR62 | reverse complement strand
CCACCCGTCACCGGCCCGGGAACCCCCAAACTCAAAGCTCAGGGCGACCGCCTTTGTGACGGCGTTCTTCTCGCTGCTTGCCCCGGACCCCAAGGCAGCAGCTGAGGCGCTCAAGACGTTCAATTCCCTGGAGAAGTAGCCGGTGTTCCCGCGCCTACTGCGCCGAGTCAGTGCCGGCTACCGGGAAAGACGCGACCGCCTGTCCGTTCTCAATGTAGTTGTCAGTCGCGACGTGGGAATTGACAGGTTGGATGAGAGAAA
>NZ_JBYTST010000384.1:0-261 GCF_058111565.1 Telluria sp. AZSoR62 | reverse complement strand
CAAGTAAAGATTCTAAGGCCTCCGGCATCCTGGACAGCCCCCGGGCCTAACAGCTGTCACTCTGCATCGTCGCCAAAGCGGTAGACTCTGTACACATGACCAATGCAGTGACAGGCTCTTCGGCCAGCACCCATCGTATTTCTGTCGTCGTCCCTGTTTACCAAGGTGAATACACTCTGCCCGAGGTAGTCGCGGAGCTGATGGGCCTGGCGGAGCCGAGGATTTCGCCGGCGGGCCACCGTTTTGTCATTGCTGAAGTTC
>NZ_JBYTST010000383.1:0-261 GCF_058111565.1 Telluria sp. AZSoR62 | reverse complement strand
AAATAGGTCCCAGGCTTCCTTCGCCGCTCGGCTGCCTGGCGTGCCGATGCCGCACCCGTGAAAGCCGGTGCGTCGGTCGTGTATTGCTTAAGCGTCGTGCCTTGCCAGGCGTTCCGTCTGGCGGTGAGCAGATGGACGTCTGATCTGCGGACGTAGGCCACAGGGGTGTCCAATAGATGCAGGTCCCGGGGGAGCAACACGGGCTTGATCAGCATGGCCTAGCCCTTCGCGAAAAGCAACGTCGAGGCCGATGCCGTTAGG
>NZ_JBYTST010000382.1:0-261 GCF_058111565.1 Telluria sp. AZSoR62 | reverse complement strand
CTACGAGA
This sequence comes from Telluria sp. AZSoR62, assembly GCF_058111565.1. NCBI lineage: Bacteria > Pseudomonadati > Pseudomonadota > Betaproteobacteria > Burkholderiales > Oxalobacteraceae > Telluria > Telluria sp. AZSoR62. The sequence goes on along the minus strand of NZ_JBYTST010000382.1, from coordinate 253 downwards.
TCCGCGCAGCAGACCCCTATCCCCCGGCCTACGCGCCGACCGTCGAGCGAAACGTGAACGAACAGAACCAGGACGCACGCCCGCAGATCGCCGGCGAACTGCTCAATCTGGGCACGCACAGCACCGGGCTGCTGGGCAGCCCGATCTGAGATACCCGAGCACCGATGATCATGCGAACCTTCCTCGAACGGACGAACCGTCTCGCGGGCGGGCAAGACGGTCCATCCGTTCTGCTCCGACGCGATGAGCCCAG
>NZ_JBYTST010000381.1:0-261 GCF_058111565.1 Telluria sp. AZSoR62 | reverse complement strand
CTCCTCGAGGTCACCGGCATTGACCCGGACGCCAGGGCATACAGCTACTCGTCACGCCGCCACCACCACGTCTCAGTCCGGTTCCGCCAGGCGGACAGTGCCGACCTGGTCCGCGAAGGCCGCCGGTTCGACGTCGTCATCTCGAACCACGTCATCCACCACCTCCAACCAGCGGACCTGGCTCAGCTCCTGGCAGATTCGCAAGCCCTGGGGCGCCGGATTTCCCTGCACAACGACCTCCGCCGGAACATCGCAGCCTAC
>NZ_JBYTST010000380.1:0-261 GCF_058111565.1 Telluria sp. AZSoR62 | reverse complement strand
CGATCGAAACCTTCAGTCGCACCACCGCAAAACATTGGACCGCGTGGCGCGAATTGATGGCCGAAATTATGGCTGTCGAGGTGCGTGGGGAATTAGGTACGTGCCTGGCCCGCGCCGAAGGCTATGCCTTGGCTTTGCTTGACAGTGACCTTGTGACGGAGGAAGAAAACATCCAGTTGGGTGTTGAGATCTCAGAACGTTCGACACTGCGTGACTGGGAGCTTCAGGGTCGAGAAAAGACCCGAGAATAGGAAAAGCAAA
>NZ_JBYTST010000379.1:0-261 GCF_058111565.1 Telluria sp. AZSoR62 | reverse complement strand
AAAATGCTCTCCTATGAAGATGCCATGGATGAAAGCTGTACTGTCACGCGAACAGATGCTGAGCGCGAATGCAAATTGCACTGCTGTGATGTGTCCGAGATGATCGCGGTGTTGGGTGATAAGCAGGAGTATAAGGCGCGTGATGTCTTGAATTGGCTGGGCTACTGATAAGCCATACCCCCCCTTTGGGTAGTGGTCGCTATCAAGGGTAACCGCGGCTCTTCTGAATCAATCATAACTTTGGGTTGCACTCGCCGTCGC
>NZ_JBYTST010000378.1:0-262 GCF_058111565.1 Telluria sp. AZSoR62 | reverse complement strand
ACTCCACTGTGTGCTCGGCATTGATGCTGTCATCAATTGCTTTTGCGGCCGCGCTCACTCCGGCCGTCACCATTCCGGCGACCACAAGGCTGACGATGCCGAGGATGACTCCAGTTATTGCCATGCCCTTTTTCCGATTCTTCAGGAAGAAAGCGATGACGCCAAGGATGATGGCAACAGGGCCGAGGAAGAAAGCGACCATTCCCACAATCGGGATCATGCTGAACACTGCAGCGACGATGCCTACGACGAGAGCCGCTAC
>NZ_JBYTST010000377.1:0-262 GCF_058111565.1 Telluria sp. AZSoR62 | reverse complement strand
ATCATGCCGCCTATACACCGGCTGCCATCGGGTCCGTAAGCAGGTAACGCCCCGACTTGTCCTGAAGCCAGTACTCCACCTCAGTTTCGGCAGCACCTTGGGCATAACGATGCGTCATCGGACGGTTTGCTTTCGCTCATCTTCTCCATACTCACCTGCCATCCTCAGGGATGACTTTTCCTCGGTCGCTCACCACCACACCTTTTGGATGCAGCAGCACCGGGTGGTTTGAAGTCCGCTCCTGCAAGCCGACTTCGGAAGG
>NZ_JBYTST010000376.1:0-262 GCF_058111565.1 Telluria sp. AZSoR62 | reverse complement strand
CATAGCTTCCTCCGCCTTCGTTCATGACAACGATGGTTTTGCGCAACAGACTACACCCGGGCCTGTGCCATGGCGGCGACAGAAGGACTCCATCATTTTGGACGCTCATGGTTCGGTGCGCCCTCCATCGTTGTTCACCTCAACTCAGCGTGGGGTCAGGACCAGGAGTCCAAACCATATTCAAGGGAATGCTTGAATACGCCTCCGGAAGGAGATACATTGTCAAGTAGCTACTTGAGTAGATTTGAGGGATAGGCCGATG
>NZ_JBYTST010000375.1:0-262 GCF_058111565.1 Telluria sp. AZSoR62 | reverse complement strand
CAGAACAGTGGAAACATTGTCCTGAACTCCTCAGGGTGGACCCAGTTGAATGCTGGTGGTCAGGGCAACTCCAACCAAGCTGCGATGTGGTGGAAGCGGCTAGTGGGGGATGAGACGACGATTTCCGCGACTGTTCCGAATATGAACACGTCTGGCGGTTGGGTGGTTCGGCTGGATTTCTTCGGAAACGCTGGCTTGGTCTCCTCCAGTTGGGCACCGATCGTTTCCACAAATGCGGTCACTTCCAAGGTGTTTCAGAACA
>NZ_JBYTST010000374.1:0-262 GCF_058111565.1 Telluria sp. AZSoR62 | reverse complement strand
GCGGCGATCGTTCGCGACCAGGATGCGAGGCGAACGGGTTGCGGTCAGCGCAGCGGACTGCGCCGTAGCCTTGAAGACCGGGGCTACCTGGGCATGTCGCCGACGACGTCGGCAGGCATTTCGGATGTGGGTGTGCCGGTCGGACCGTCAGCCGTCAGCATGTCCATGGCAGACAACAAGGCGTCGCCCTCGATTGGTCCCTGCAGCAGGATGGCCTGGCCCGTCTCGCGATCAAGCAGACGCAGTGACGGTGTGGCGGTAA
>NZ_JBYTST010000373.1:0-262 GCF_058111565.1 Telluria sp. AZSoR62 | reverse complement strand
ATTTCCTTCTGCCTGTCAGTGAGCGAGATACCGGTGACCGTTTGGAAAAGCTCCAACAGGGCACCCGAATCCTGCGCAAAATTCGCTACAACGTTGAAAACACAAGCACGACCACTGTTGAGATCAACCAGCTGTCCCGGCAACATTTCAGACAGTTCGGAAAAGGAGATTGGCGTGTTCATCTGGTGGATTAATTCCTACGAGAAAATGGTGATTTCCATTAGTGCGCGTTGAGGTGCTTTGCAGCATCCAGACCTACTGC
>NZ_JBYTST010000372.1:0-262 GCF_058111565.1 Telluria sp. AZSoR62 | reverse complement strand
ACAGAACCCAATCATGGCCGGATGCACGGTGGCCACCTCCGTGGTGGCCGGTGCCCTGGTCTACTACCTCAATGAGTATTGCGACGATGGGTTCCGTGGCGAACGGTTCATTGAGCATTTGCGCGGTTCTCGCATGCGAAATTGGCACTACGTGGACAGCAAAGTCCGTAGACGTAACGCCCAAACCAACCGTGAACGCCGCAAAAGTGGGCTGGAAAACATCGAACCGATCATGGTCGGCAAAGTGCCGATGCCACTGCAC
>NZ_JBYTST010000371.1:0-262 GCF_058111565.1 Telluria sp. AZSoR62 | reverse complement strand
CAGACAGTCTTTCGGCAAGTTCGAACCGATCTGTTTCCCTTGCCAGACCGGCTGCGCGTTGCATTATTTGAATAACGGCCTTTAGTACAGTGTCATTTGTGGCACGCTTAAGATGAGAATTAGCTGCGAGGAGGAGGGGGGTCTTATCTCCGACCGGAATCGGGTTGGGCAGACCAAATGCCGACCTGTAGGCAAGCAAGTCACTGTACAGCTGATCTGAAACTGGGACGCTTCTCAACTTGTTCCTTTTACCAAGGACTTC
>NZ_JBYTST010000370.1:0-263 GCF_058111565.1 Telluria sp. AZSoR62 | reverse complement strand
GGATCAGCCATCCCAGCAGGAGCGCACCGGCCAGGGCTGCGGCCAGTGCCACTACAGCCGCGGCCGGGGTCATCTGGGCACGCGTGAGGACCGCGGTAAGCCCGACGAGCCCAAAAACACTAATCACCGACGCACCCGCAAACCGTCTGCGCTGCTCCAGGATCCCGGCCAACGACCCGACGGCCATGATAACCAGCAGCATCCCGCCCACGAACACCGCCTTGTCGGCGGTGCCGAAAAGGGAGATGGCCCAGTCCTTCACA
>NZ_JBYTST010000369.1:0-263 GCF_058111565.1 Telluria sp. AZSoR62 | reverse complement strand
GTCTCGGCGAGTGGAGCCATTAACCTGCGCCTGAAATTCATCAGGAACATGGTGTGCTTCAGATTACCTCGGGACATCATGGCGATTCACAAAATTCAGGTCGACGTGCTGGAGCAACACGGGTACGAGCCTGGAGACTTCAGCTTCTTCGCTGAGCAACTGGAAAACATGTTCCTTGACCCCCTACTCACCGCACTGGACGAGTACGGAATTCCCACTCAGATCTCAACCAAGATCAAGCACCTGATTTTGCCATCAGAGCA
>NZ_JBYTST010000368.1:0-263 GCF_058111565.1 Telluria sp. AZSoR62 | reverse complement strand
AGAGTTTCGGTTCCATCGCTTCCCAAACCCCAGGTTCGTTACGACACACGCCAAAGCTGATCAACCCGTGTGGTATAGCTCTGACTCATCATTTCCCGACGCATCCCCCAATCGGGCTGAATCGGAACGCTTGCTGTTCGCAGCGTCCCTCTGCCCCAGCGTCCGTTAATTTCATCCAGTACCCTCATCACTCTTTCAGCGGCCTCTGGCTGGGACGTAGCAAATAGATCATCTGTAAATTCACCACGTTGGCACAGATCGAG
>NZ_JBYTST010000367.1:0-263 GCF_058111565.1 Telluria sp. AZSoR62 | reverse complement strand
CGGCGACGTCATGGTTCCCTGCCTGTCGTCGCCCGGTGCGCCGCCGGTATCAAACGTGTTGATCCGCTTGGCGCCGATATAGAAGTCACCGCCGGACGTGGCGGGCTGGAACGAAGGTGCGAGGTCGGCGGTTCCGGTCCAGCCGGCGTCGGCCATTGACGTTCCGTCCGGAACCTCGAAGCCGTTGAACAGGAGGTCGCCGGCCGGCGGGGTGTTGTCCAGCTTGTCGGAGACGCGGGGGTGCTGGCCGCCGCCCACCAGGA
>NZ_JBYTST010000366.1:0-263 GCF_058111565.1 Telluria sp. AZSoR62 | reverse complement strand
AGAAAACGCTGTCCAACGTGGCGGTCAACGGTGTGACCGGCATCAGTGCCGACGTGTTCTGGGATCTGCAAAACCCGGCCACCGACGCCAACTATCTCAACAGCAACGAAGTCACCACCCTCATCAATGAAAATGGCTTCCGCTTCTGGGGTAGTCGCACCTGTAGCGACGATCCGCTATTCGCGTTCGAAAACTACACCCGTACCGCGCAAATCCTCGCCGACACCATGGCCGAAGCCCATATGTGGGCCATGGACAAGGAC
>NZ_JBYTST010000365.1:0-264 GCF_058111565.1 Telluria sp. AZSoR62 | reverse complement strand
CGAGGCGACGGCCGAAGGCCTCGCGGCAGCCTGGACCGCAAACGTCGAAGAACTCTGCCGCGTGGCTCTGCTGGAGTTCGACGCCGCCGAGAAGCTCGCCGTCCGGCGCTGGGCCAGCGGCGGCCTCCTGGACGCCTGAGAAACAGGAGCAGCGGACGACGGCGGGACCTCCCGCCGTCGTCCGTTTTCCCCGCGCTGTGGTTTCCTACGAGGTGCGGAGCCGGCCGAGGCAGTAGTTCTTGACGCAGTGCCGGACCGGCCGCG
>NZ_JBYTST010000364.1:0-264 GCF_058111565.1 Telluria sp. AZSoR62 | reverse complement strand
CAAATTATGGTGCACGTCACACCAGCATCACCACGCTTTGCGCCCAACGGTGGGATTGCCGCGGTAAGCGGTTCCAGCGCGGCACACCGGGCGCGCCACCATACCGCCCATTTCGTTTTCACCCCCATTACCGGCAAGTATGAAGCCATGAAACGTGGAGCTCCTGTCGATGACATCAACGAAGATGACCTGCTGGTCGGCAAACCCAAGAAGTCGGCCGCCGGGCTGAAGGCGGTCGAAGTTGCCCTTGAGCGCGGCTTCGCC
>NZ_JBYTST010000363.1:0-264 GCF_058111565.1 Telluria sp. AZSoR62 | reverse complement strand
TTACCAGAGCCGACGCGTTCGCTTCGCTGTGGTTGGGGCTGGCTTGAAGCCTTAGCCCGGCCGTTAGGACGGGCACAGTGCTTTGCTCGGGCATAAATGGTTGGTCGCAGCTGTTGCTTTATGCTTTCCCTCGGTCATAAATGGTTGTGCGGTGCGATGGCTTTTAGGCTTTGCCCTGTCATAAATGGTTGTGTCGTAGCTTGTAACACGTACCTATAATTTAGCTTGCGCTGTAATAAATCTATGGGTATCGTGAGGGCATAA
>NZ_JBYTST010000362.1:0-264 GCF_058111565.1 Telluria sp. AZSoR62 | reverse complement strand
CCCTTAGCACTGGACAGTCATTTCAATCTCGACGCATGCACCCAACGGCAGCGAGGCTACTCCCACTGCCAACCGCGCATGGTGCCCTTTCTCTACAAAGACATCGAGGGCGAGCCGGGACGCACCATCGACCACGGCGGGCGCATCCACGAATCCTTCCCCCGCTGAGACGTAACCTCCGATCCGGACGATACCCTTGACCGCGTCCAACGACCCGAGTTGGTCGCGGACGACGTCCAGGCAACGGCTGGCAGCGAGCATTGC
>NZ_JBYTST010000361.1:0-264 GCF_058111565.1 Telluria sp. AZSoR62 | reverse complement strand
TGCCTCCTGCCTCCCCGGTGGGAGGGAGAGCGAGCCGGCCGACGGCGGCGGGAACGCCGTCGTGGGACCTCACCAGGGCATAGAGCGACGGGCAGCCTGCCAGAATGCTGCGTGCTGTCTCGCGCTCGGCCGGGCCGCCGCGGCCATCCACCCTCCACCACAGCTCAAGCCACTCAGCGCTGGGGACCGGGGAGATCTCGACGCCGGGTTGAGCCCCCGCAGTTTGAAGCACAGCAGGTTGGTCCATAATCTGCGGGTCCGCCA
>NZ_JBYTST010000360.1:0-264 GCF_058111565.1 Telluria sp. AZSoR62 | reverse complement strand
CGACCTCCCGAAAGGGCTGCTGCGTCCTGAGTCGGCCGCATCGCTGCTGGCCACCCCACGCCGGCAGAAGCTGCTGGAGCACATCTGGCAGCGCACGTCGCTCTCACACCGGCAATTCGTCACCCTGTACCGCACGCCCCTGGAACGCTACGCCGAACTGGTCCAAGCCTTTCCGGCCTCCGAAGCGCATCACCATGCCTATCCGGGCGGCATGCTCGACCACGGCCTGGAGATCGTGGCCTACAGCCTGAAACTGCGGCAGTC
>NZ_JBYTST010000359.1:0-264 GCF_058111565.1 Telluria sp. AZSoR62 | reverse complement strand
GCGGCTCCCGGTCCGCACACCTGCGGCCACGCGCCACCCCCGCACAAGCCATTCCATCCCGTGAAAGCGGTCACCGCCGCATGCGGCTTGTTTGCTGCTGCCCCAGGTGGCGCTCGGCATCCTCGATTCCAGCAACTCCATGAACAACGGGAATCGGGATGGACGGACATGCGGCTGTTCTTGTGCGAGAAGCCCTCCCAGGGCAAAGACATTGGCCGGATTCTCGGTGCCACGCAGCGCGCTGAAGGCTGCCTCAACGGTTCC
>NZ_JBYTST010000358.1:0-264 GCF_058111565.1 Telluria sp. AZSoR62 | reverse complement strand
ATCCACCCACGGCCGCAACATGGCCGGCGCCCGCGCACTGTGGCGTGCCACGGGGATGAAAGATGACGACTTCAAAAAGCCGATCATCGCGATTGCCAACTCGTTCACCCAATTCGTACCCGGCCACGTCCACCTCAAGGACCTGGGCCAGCTGGTCGCCCGCGAGATCGAACGCGCCGGCGGTGTCGCCAAAGAATTCAACACCATCGCCGTGGATGACGGCATCGCCATGGGCCATGACGGCATGCTGTATTCGCTGCCGAG
>NZ_JBYTST010000357.1:0-264 GCF_058111565.1 Telluria sp. AZSoR62 | reverse complement strand
AATATTTACTACCGGTGCAATGTTGTTTGTAACTGGCTCGTTCCAAGAGCCTGATGCTCCAGCCCCACCCCACGAACCCGTAGCCCCTCGCTCCGCTGCTGCTTGTTGGCGTTCAAGTGATCCAAAGCGTTCCGTAAGTGCATCTACGTTGAATTCAAACTGTGGTAAGAAGCCTGGCATGGTTGATTGGTCCATTCCAAGAGTGTCGTCCCAGATATCCCCAGTGCTACTGGCATTGGCATTTTTCCAGCGGGCAAGGTTCTC
>NZ_JBYTST010000356.1:0-264 GCF_058111565.1 Telluria sp. AZSoR62 | reverse complement strand
CACCACGCCGCCGTGGCCATGCCACGGGAGGGCACCGTCTTCCAGATCAACAGCCAGTTCCCAATGCTCCAGCCGCCCCTGCACCAGTCCCGGGAGGGAAGAAAGCCAGGCCCGTCCCGCGCTGCTGTGGCTGTAACGCCCGCTGAGGGCTGGCGGGATCGGTACGCCAATTTGGACACTCACAAGACGCCGCTTGCGCCAAGCAGGTTGCCGATGGAGAACGTAGCAGCCAAGGCCAAAGCCCCGCCCGCCACCACCCTGGCG
>NZ_JBYTST010000355.1:0-264 GCF_058111565.1 Telluria sp. AZSoR62 | reverse complement strand
CGATGACGGGATGCGTGAGTGGGTCGCCTGGTTCGCGGCCGAGGGGGTCGGCGTAGATGCCTTTCGCTGGGTCGGGTGCGACGGCGAGGGCGGGTAGGTGGAGCACGGTCCATTCGCCGCCTTCTTCGGTGCGGCCGTCACGCTCAAGTAGCCGGCCGCACAGGTCCAGTGGATGCCAGCGGGTCATGACGATGACTTCGCGTGCGCCGGGCGCTTTTCGTGTGGTGTACGCGGAGCTGTACCACTCCCAGACACGTTCGCGGA
>NZ_JBYTST010000354.1:0-265 GCF_058111565.1 Telluria sp. AZSoR62 | reverse complement strand
GAATGTCGATGCCATTGGCGGTCAGGTTGTCCGGTCCGACCAACACCTTGAAGGGGTATGGATCGTTAACGGTTCCGTCGATCGGCACGCGGCCGATCAGCGCCGTCATCGCCACCGACCCCATCAGCGTCGAATTGGTCGGTACGGTATAGACCGCCTTGGCGCTCTTGACGCCTGCTGCGCGTGCGCCCGCGTTCGCCACGGTTTCCGCCGTGGTTTCCAACGTGCTCTGCGCGGGGCCGAAGCTCGTCGGGAAGCTCATGCC
>NZ_JBYTST010000353.1:0-265 GCF_058111565.1 Telluria sp. AZSoR62 | reverse complement strand
AAAGACGACTGCGCCACCGGCGGTTGTTCACACTGCCCGCCGGACGCATGCACCTGCGGTCACTGAGGACGTGAGGGAACGTCATTGAACGGCCTCTGGCGCGACCTGCCCGGAACTGAAGGTTATGGCTGAACCTTGATCCAGCGATCCGCGGTTGGTCCCGATTTATTTCGGGGCCGGCCGCGGTTTTTGGTTTCGGGCATGCCGAGATTGCCGTCCTCGCTGCCGTACGGTGTTCCTGGTTGCGCCATACGGCCGGGTTGAC
>NZ_JBYTST010000352.1:0-265 GCF_058111565.1 Telluria sp. AZSoR62 | reverse complement strand
AAAACGGCCCGTGGCAGTACGCTCCGGACGTAGCGCCGTTCCGGGCCGAGTGCCCGCTTGTGGCCAACGATCTGGCTGACCTGGGCTTTGGAGATACCCTCGGACCAAGAACGCGACAACATGTAGGGGATGGTTCCCCTGTCGGCAGGGACGTGGTGACGAACCAGAGCGGCCGGCTCGTAGACGATCCGTGACCCGGGTGAGCCCATCTTGGAGCGGATGCAAATTTCGGTCTCCTCGCACCCGAGCGGTTTCGTGCCCTGCC
>NZ_JBYTST010000351.1:0-265 GCF_058111565.1 Telluria sp. AZSoR62 | reverse complement strand
CGGCTTATGGACTCCATGCGTGTCTCGGTGAACCTGCTGGGGAACTGTGTTGCCACGTTTGTGGTGGCCAAGTGGGAGGGCCAGTTCGACCGTGAAGCCATGCTCCGCGCGTTCCGTGGCGAACTACCCGAACAGGAACGGTCGGCGGAAGCGCCGGTGTCGGAAATCACTGCTGCGGGGGCTCGGTAGGCTCACGCGGCTCAAGGGCTGCGGCCAGCTCAGAGAGGGCAGCCCGGCGTTTTCACAGAGGCAGGGGCCGGTTCTC
>NZ_JBYTST010000350.1:0-265 GCF_058111565.1 Telluria sp. AZSoR62 | reverse complement strand
CGACACGCCCGGCATCCGCGGCAACAGCGGCATGACGTAGGTCATCTGCGTCCACCAGTCGCCGATCCCGCCACACAAGGCCGCATCGACGCGTCCCTCGCGCAACAGCATCGCCGCCGCCACGCTGGGCCGGGTCCGCAGCGCCCGCTCGGCGCTGTCGGGCGGCGTGCCACGACGGCCGACCAGCGCGCTATAGCCCGCCAGCAACGGCTCGAACACTTCGCGATCGGTAGCCGGATCGAGCACCTCGACGTCGGTGCCGATC
>NZ_JBYTST010000349.1:0-265 GCF_058111565.1 Telluria sp. AZSoR62 | reverse complement strand
ATGCGCACCGGGAGCGAAACACCTTGACGGCCAGAGACTGGTCAGCAGCTGAAATCGCGGCAACCGTAGCCAGCTACCTTGAGATGCTGCGATTGGAAGTGCTAGGGCAGCCCTACAGTAAAACGATGTTCCGGGATCGGCTGCTGGCCCTGCTGAACAACCGGACCAGCACCGCCGTCGAGTATAAGCACCAGAACATCTCGGCCGTCATGATGAGGCTGGGCCTTCGCCCCATCAAGGGATACCAGCCAGCCAAGAACTACCA
>NZ_JBYTST010000348.1:0-265 GCF_058111565.1 Telluria sp. AZSoR62 | reverse complement strand
AATCCGAATGCACGTCCTTGCTGGCTCAGCGTTAGAACGCCCTTAACCTGCGGGAGCCCGCGGTTATGGTGGTAAGCGTTAACAAAAGCTTGGTCTGACTGGTTCAAAACTTTGTACCTCTGGGTTCGACAGATAGGCATTAGCGTGTGGTCAGTGCTGCTATGCCGGCAGCGAGATCTACCGGATGCAGTACCGTTAGCAGACTCATTTGTGCAACTCGGAAGTGTTCCCAACATGCAGGTGGGGGGTGACCTGAGATCCTGCT
>NZ_JBYTST010000347.1:0-266 GCF_058111565.1 Telluria sp. AZSoR62 | reverse complement strand
GAAACCGTGTTGGTGTGCAAGTTTGAGGCACGCATCATTGTTGACCCGATTCATCCCCGGCATCAGCAACAGGCGGTGCAGTTGGCTACTCAGCTCGCCGTTCAACTGCGGGCACAGACCTGGGGGCTGGCGGTCGAGCCAGCAGAGTTCGTTTAGGCGTTGCAGGATTGGACCCAGCCGGCATTGGATGGCTACACGGTGTGGCTGGTGGAGTGGACGCAGCAAGTGTATGTCGGTCCCGAGGAATGGCCCTGGCCCGACCAACC
>NZ_JBYTST010000346.1:0-266 GCF_058111565.1 Telluria sp. AZSoR62 | reverse complement strand
AGAGGCGGGCGGCGATGGCCGCCACCGCCGCCAACACCAGCACGAGGCGAACCCACCGTTGGACCGGAGAATCCTGGACCGCCCGGTAACTGGTGTGTTGCCCGGCACTGCCGAACCCGCGGGCCTGCAAGGCTGCCGCGCGGGTGCCGGCTTCCTCCACGAGGGAGAGCACCATGGGCACCGCCTGCCACCGGAACGCGCCTGCGCGCCCGACAATTCCAGGCCTGATCACCAGGCCACGCGCTTCCTGGGCCTGCCGGATCCGC
>NZ_JBYTST010000345.1:0-266 GCF_058111565.1 Telluria sp. AZSoR62 | reverse complement strand
GCCGACCTGGGACTCTAGCCCCAGGCCAGAACCGCACGACGGCGGTGCACGCGCCGGTGGAAACCACCGGAAGCCGTGCACCGCCGTCGCGGTTTAAGGCGCAGCGCTGTCTCTGCCGACACAGAAACTCTGCGGCCGGCCTTACTACATGATGTAGAACCCCTGCGTAGACTGGTCGCATGATTATCGTGTACAACATCGTGGTCTTCCTGCACATCGTCGGCGCCGCCATGATCGTCGGAATCTGGATCGGGAACATGAAAACC
>NZ_JBYTST010000344.1:0-266 GCF_058111565.1 Telluria sp. AZSoR62 | reverse complement strand
ACCCCGATCTGAACGAACTCGTCACGGCCATGGCGGTGTGCAATGACGCCCGCGTCATGGAGGAGGGCGGCCAATGGCGGGTCGTCGGCGAACCGACCGAGGGCGCACTGCGCACGCTCGCCGTGAAGGCCGGATTTGATTCCGCCGCACACGAGCGGGTCGCTGTCGTGCCGTTCGAGTCCGACAGCAAGTTCATGGCCACGCTGAACCGAACCCGCGAGGGGCAACTGAGGATTTTCCTTAAGGGCGCCCCGGATGTGTTGCTC
>NZ_JBYTST010000343.1:0-266 GCF_058111565.1 Telluria sp. AZSoR62 | reverse complement strand
ACCGACAACTGCGTACCGATCGAGCCGTAACCGACGATACCCAGCTTTTTGCCGCGGATTTCGAAGGAGTTGGCCGCGCTTTTGATCCAGCCGCCACGGTGGCAGGAAGCGTTCTTCTCTGGGATGCCGCGCAGCAGCAGGATGGCCTCGGCCAGCACCAGTTCCGCCACGGAACGGGTGTTGGAGTACGGTGCGTTGAACACCGCGATGCCGCGCTCGCGCGCTGCGTTGAGGTCGACCTGGTTGGTGCCGATGCAGAAACAGCC
>NZ_JBYTST010000342.1:0-266 GCF_058111565.1 Telluria sp. AZSoR62 | reverse complement strand
GTAGTACAGCGACTGTTCCGGTTGCCCTTCACCTTTGAACAGCGGTCCGGCGATCGGGTGCTCGAGTAGCTTGTCGGCCATCTCGTGCACCTGCCGGTAGTCGTCGGACTTGAGCGCGACGGCGTTCTCGTCTCTGGCCTTCGCGATGAACGCTTTCGCGTCGGCAGTGCTGGCGGCGCCGTTCGACGCGAGGATCTTCGACGGGATCTCGCGGAGCTCCGAACCGACGCCGAGAACCAGGCTGTGTGCGGCGTGCCCGAAGTCGA
>NZ_JBYTST010000341.1:0-266 GCF_058111565.1 Telluria sp. AZSoR62 | reverse complement strand
ATGCCGATAATGAAGGCCAGCAGCACCGGCACCGCAATCACCGCCACCAGGGTAAAGCTGAAACTGTGGAACGGCTGCCACAGCCAAGGCAACTCGGTGATCTGGTTCCAGTCCATGAAGTCCGGAATGCCCGGCGTGGATTGGATCTTGGTGCTTTCGGGGTCCGAGGCTTCCAGCTTGAGGAACATCGCCATGCAGTAGCCACCCACTCCGAAGAACACGCCCTGCCCCAGGCTGAGAATCCCGCCATAGCCCCAGCACAGCAC
>NZ_JBYTST010000340.1:0-267 GCF_058111565.1 Telluria sp. AZSoR62 | reverse complement strand
AAGACCCAGCGGTCGTCGACCACTTCCGCTCGGTCGACAGCGCACCGGTCGACTACGCGGTCGATCGCCCCGCGAGCGGAACGAACAGTTTCCTGATCACGTTCGCCGGGCTGTCGATCCTCGCAATGTGCATCCGAACCCTGCTGGTGCATTCCGGGTACTCCGCCATGCCCCGCGACCTGGCTGTATTGACCGACGGGCGAGGCAATGTCGTGTTCCCACTGAGACTGTTTCTCGCCGTCTTCTTCCTCACCTACGCGATCCACG
>NZ_JBYTST010000339.1:0-267 GCF_058111565.1 Telluria sp. AZSoR62 | reverse complement strand
AGAAAAATTCCTTCTGCCGTATCTCTTCGCCGATGTACTGACGGTCTGGATTTGTGAAGACGCGCCCCGCGATCGCACCGTAGTCAACAAGGTGGTTGCAGACCCGCATTAGTCGACGATGCTGGTAACTCTAGGAAACACCATTCGGCACCTTCTCCCCAAGCAATTCAGTTATGCGCTCGACCGTATCTGAATCATCGTCGTACATGCCGCGAGGCGAGAACCGCCCAAACGGCTTATCGCTTTCCGCCATAGCCGTGAGCACCG
>NZ_JBYTST010000338.1:0-267 GCF_058111565.1 Telluria sp. AZSoR62 | reverse complement strand
GCATAGGCTGCAACTGAAAGTATGGTCGTCAAATGAATGGGATGCTGCTGCGGCGGCCTGGAGACAAGCAAACGCAAATCTTCAGATCGCAAAGGCCAGAGAAGAACACGCCCGGGATCTATTAGTGGCTTTAGTGCCAAAGGGAATCCCTCGTCAAGAGGGAGGTGGCGTATCCGTTCTGATGAGTGGCCGTAGAGGCACGGTCGATTACAGAAGAATGTTGGCCGATGCGGGAGTGGTTCTAACTGAAGCTCAAATCGACATGTA
>NZ_JBYTST010000337.1:0-267 GCF_058111565.1 Telluria sp. AZSoR62 | reverse complement strand
AAAGGATCCATAAAAACTGACGTGCAGGGCTCTGAAGTCGAATTTGAATTCGAGGTCGAGGACAACGCTACGCAAAAGCACATCGAGGAAGAGGCAAAGATTGCGGCCTTCGACTGCATCCAGTGGCACTACGACGAAGTGAAATAGAAAAGCATTACGGAATGCAGCCAACCATTCAGCCTCGCACCCGCGGGGCCCTGGCAGTAAAGGACGCCAATTTTTGCGTCCGCATCGCAAAGGAATTACGGCATGGGGATCAATCTGAAA
>NZ_JBYTST010000336.1:0-267 GCF_058111565.1 Telluria sp. AZSoR62 | reverse complement strand
ATCGCCTTCAAGTTGAACGACATGAAGATCGATCCGTACATCCGCACCAAGGGTGAGCGCGCCGGGGAGCCGGGAGCGAGCCTGGAATCGACGCTGATCCACATCGGTCTGATCAAGATCGACGGCACCCAGGTCTATCCGACGAGCCAGGCGCAAGCCGAGGCGCCGCAGGCCGAGGACGCACCCGCGCCCGAAGCCGAGGATGCCGCCGACACCGCTGCCGACCAGCCTATCGAGTCCGCCGAGCGCGAGCCCGCAGGTGAAGTC
>NZ_JBYTST010000335.1:0-267 GCF_058111565.1 Telluria sp. AZSoR62 | reverse complement strand
AGGATCAGTGGCACCTGCTCACCGACGGACGTCCATCCGATTGGAATACTGAAGCCGCTGCGGGTGGTCGCGCCTTTCCCGAAATTCGTCCAGAGGTCAGGCATTGATTTGCGCAAGCGTGCCGTCGCGGCGTAATGCTCGGCAACCGTGGAGATGAATCCGGCCAAAAAGTCTTGCGCGAGCCATTGTTCTGGCTGGTAGGTCAACGACAGCCCGTTGCATCCGTAGTCAGCACCACGCAACAGTGCGTCAGTGCCCATGGTCGAT
>NZ_JBYTST010000334.1:0-267 GCF_058111565.1 Telluria sp. AZSoR62 | reverse complement strand
CGATGCGCTAAGCAGCCTGCCAGCTACCGTGGCCTTGGATATCAATACCGGCCGTCCCTGGCCTTGGCACTTCAAGGCGGGACGCCAGTGGACACCTGCCGCACCCACTCTCGTCGCCGACAATGCCGACATGGAAATGGGAGCGGCGCTGGCCGGGATCGCGTTCGCGCAACTGGCGGACTACATGGCCGCCCCCTACATTGCCAGCGGGAAGCTCGTGCGAGTGTTGGAGAGCGAAGAACCTCCGGCATGGGGGTTGTACGTCTA
>NZ_JBYTST010000333.1:0-267 GCF_058111565.1 Telluria sp. AZSoR62 | reverse complement strand
CATCGAATCCTGGTACTACCGGCGCCGGCCCCATGCCAACAACCGGGGCCTGCCCCCGGCACGCGCCCTGGCCCAATACCAAAACTCGATCAACCAGGTCGCGGCGTAAGAAGAAAATCAATCAAGCTGTCTCAGAAACTTGACGGGCGCAGTACTTGCCATCGTCCAGGAAGCTGTGTGCGTTGCGCTGGGCAGACTTCACCACAACAAATTGAACCTCCCGGTCAACGAGTAGTCCGCGGGCCGCGAGGGCAGCTTCCTCCCGCA
>NZ_JBYTST010000332.1:0-267 GCF_058111565.1 Telluria sp. AZSoR62 | reverse complement strand
CGAGAGGAACACCTTTCCAGGCTGATTCTCTACAGTAAACCACTTTTCATTGTTCTCCCCATGCCCTTTTCCAGTAAAGCTCTGCTGGTATCTCATAAGGGTGGCAAGGAGCTGGGGCAGTTCCCGCATGGATACCTGAATGGCTATCTTGTCGCCCCAGTTGAATTTTCGACTCTCAATACATTCAGCGGCCTCGATACGGACGGTTGAGTGTTTGTTCCTGGTAGTGTCCCCCGAGAAGCAAGCAGCTACTTTCCATCCGTATAC
>NZ_JBYTST010000331.1:0-267 GCF_058111565.1 Telluria sp. AZSoR62 | reverse complement strand
AGTTAACCGTTGTTCACTACTAATCAGCGCTTTTTCAGCCAGTTCAAGTCTTGCAGACAGAGCTGAGGCTTCCTCCCTTGCTGTCGATCGTTGGACCCTTAGCGTTTCAATCAGATCACGTGCCTGATCAAGATCTCTCGACAATCGATCGCTAACAAGCTTTGCGTCATCGCGCTGCTGACTCGTTTGTTTCATCAAGTGGTTGCAGGTAGCCTGGAAGCTCTCGGCCTGCTCAATTAGGTCGCGTTGCAACTTCTCCTGTGCGAC
>NZ_JBYTST010000330.1:0-268 GCF_058111565.1 Telluria sp. AZSoR62 | reverse complement strand
CTTAATCAGGACCAGATACTCAGGTGTGTTGGTCCAATTATCTGATAACCCTACGGATGTCGTCAGATTGCCTTGGAGCCTGGCGGTGTCACCTGTGAAATAGCGTTTTCCGGCGTACTCCTCCGTCTCCAACCGAGCTCGCTCTGCCGTTGTTGGGTCGCTCAATTCTACAGCCGGCACGACGATTGAAGGAAACATCACTTCGTGACGCTTTCCTTCGCTATAAGCGACCGCTTTTACAGCACTTCGGCCTGCATCTAGACCCACA
>NZ_JBYTST010000329.1:0-268 GCF_058111565.1 Telluria sp. AZSoR62 | reverse complement strand
AAACTCTCCTGGTGCCGGCGTAGCGAAACACATCCCGCACGGGTGGACGGCTTTCGACAACCGCATTTTCGCTTTGGATGCGAAGGGGGGCCCTGTTCGGTTTATCACCGATCCGCTGGCGGAGTCGTACATCGATATCCCTGGCAGGTACGTGCTCCCCGGGATGCTGCCGCCTGAAGAGTTTGAGGTCAGTGCGGCGTTTGTGGAGTTGCATCACGCAATTGAAAACGCGCTGGGGGTTGGAATAGTGAGCCGACTATTTCGACCT
>NZ_JBYTST010000328.1:0-268 GCF_058111565.1 Telluria sp. AZSoR62 | reverse complement strand
GGCGCTGTCACTGCAAGCTGTAGAAATTGAACTGCCGAGTTCTGGAGCGGTCAAACGATGATCTGATCGATTGTCGAGGGCGGCATGAACGGAGCAGGTTTCAGCAGGTGGCTCAAGAAATTACCCTCGTTGACGCGACGCCAGCGAGGGCAGTTGCTGGACGCCTTGCGCCCTGCAATCGGATTCGAACGCGTCTGCGCAGCAATTGCGCAGGCCAAACCTAGGCCTTGTTGCCCCTCGTGCCAGGCCGAGCGCCCTTACCGGCATG
>NZ_JBYTST010000327.1:0-269 GCF_058111565.1 Telluria sp. AZSoR62 | reverse complement strand
AAGTTCTCCACCGCGCAGGGGCCCTTCGGTGCCCCGGACGTAGAACGGGGCGGGCGATGATGTAGGCGCCGCCTTCCGTGAGCAGTTTGGTCATCTTCTTGGCGGCGTCGCCATGGATGAAGAAGCGGACGCGGGTGTCGAACGCTGCCGCCTTGATGCCCTGAGCCGGCCGTTGCCCAACTGCGTCAGCAGTTCCGTGATTTTGGGGGGTGGGCCGCCAGCCGTTGATGGGGGAGCCGACGATGAGGAGATCGCCGCCTGACAGGTTC
>NZ_JBYTST010000326.1:0-269 GCF_058111565.1 Telluria sp. AZSoR62 | reverse complement strand
CTGCTTTATCAGTACTTAAAACGGCATTTTCGACCAAATTCATTGCGAACGAAGTTTTGCCCATTGAAGGTCTGCCGGCGACGATGACTAAATCGGCAGGTTGCAGACCGTTGGTCTTCATGTCCAAGTCTTCAAACCCTGTTGAAAGGCCTGATATATCGAGGCCTGACTGGGCTAAGGTTTGGATCTTTTCTTGAGTATTGCTGAGTAGTTCTGCAACCGGGACAGGACGCCCTCCCTTAGGCGCCTGGCTCCTAATGGTGGCAATC
>NZ_JBYTST010000325.1:0-269 GCF_058111565.1 Telluria sp. AZSoR62 | reverse complement strand
ATCGGCAGCGCGCACAAGCTCTACCGCGGCACGCTGGCCTTCTATCTGCGCGGGCGCGACGAAGCCGAGCTTGACAGGCGCGGCCTGGACCTCGCCAACGTGATGCTCAACGCGGGGTTGCAGCCCGTGCGCGAGGACGATGAAGTTGCGCCGCTCAACAGCTACCTGCGCTGGCTACCGTGCTGCTACAACCCTGCGCAGGATCGGCGGAACTGGTTCACCCAACTGATGTTCGCCCAGCATGTGGCGAATCTCTCGCCGGCGTGGGG
>NZ_JBYTST010000324.1:0-269 GCF_058111565.1 Telluria sp. AZSoR62 | reverse complement strand
TCTCTGGAAGCAGATGTTATCTAAGATTTCGGGCAGCAGTACGGAAAATGTTATCTTCATAACTGATGATACGAAAAAAGACTGGTGGCACAAGATAGACTCAGCCGGAGAAAAAATAATTGGTCCTAACGAAGGGCTAAAATCTGAAATCTATCGTAACACCGATATAAAACTTTTTCATATGTATACGTCTTCCGCCTTCTTAAAAGATAGCAACAACATCCTAAACACTAACATCTCAGATAGTTCAATCGAAGACATTCAAGACA
>NZ_JBYTST010000323.1:0-269 GCF_058111565.1 Telluria sp. AZSoR62 | reverse complement strand
CTCCAGGGAAAATCTTGTCACCAACCAAGCTAATCAGCGCTTCGTTAGCACCCGCGGCCAAAGCAGCGGTGCGGAAATCTCCACCCGCCGCCTCGCCAATCAATCCGCCGACAATGGCGTGTACCGCTACTTTTGTGGAGAGGTTAGTTCCAAGAAGTGCATCACCTACCTTGTTATAAATGGCTCCGCTCAAGCCATCTGCCGCCATCCCGATTGCGGCCTGCACGACGTTATCTTTAAATTTCCCACCGTTAGCCACTGTATTCAGA
>NZ_JBYTST010000322.1:0-269 GCF_058111565.1 Telluria sp. AZSoR62 | reverse complement strand
CCCGTCGCGGTCACTGCGGCGTTCTGGTTGACATCACGGCCGGCAATCAACTTCAGATTGCCTCCGGTCGTGGTGATGGCTTCCTGCACGACCACATCACGATTGGCACTCAGGGTCAGCGTTGTCGGGGCCGTCCATGTCACGGCCTCCTGGACAAGAATATCGCCGTTGCCTGTGCCTGGAGCGTTTGTGTAGGAGACGTTGCTGGTCTGCAAGTTATTGGAGAGGGTGGTGCCTGAAATATTGCCCGAACTCGAGACAACGAAATC
>NZ_JBYTST010000321.1:0-269 GCF_058111565.1 Telluria sp. AZSoR62 | reverse complement strand
GGCCGCTCTGGCTTTGCTGAGTACCAGCTGAGGGCACCTTGAGGTTTCATGACAACCCGAGGCTCTGGCGCGCTGTCCTGCTGGTCATGCTTCTGCCGCTGGCGCTGGTCGCATTCTGGCCCAGTCCGGTTGATGCTCCGGTTCAAGGCCAGCTTGTCAGCATCCTCAAGTTCCTGCACTTGCACGGAATTCCCGCGTGGATCAATTACCGATTAGTCGAGGCATCCGCAAATGTAGCGCTTTTCATTCCCTTCGGCGCAGTGGCAGCC
>NZ_JBYTST010000320.1:0-269 GCF_058111565.1 Telluria sp. AZSoR62 | reverse complement strand
ATCAACAGTGACTACCTCGCACGAGGAGTCCGGGCGTTCTTCATCCGCCGCTTGGGGCCGGATCACGACATCCCGTATGCGCTGACGTGCGCGTGGTGTCTGTCGATCTGGGTCGCCGGCGGCCTCTTCACGCTGGCCTGGTTCTACGGTGAGCATCCCGGATTCGTCATCCCTGCTATGGCACTGTCGGCGTCGTACCTCATCGGCCTCGCCGCATCCAACCTCGACCCCGCCGAGGTGGACTGATGCGTACGCGCCGCCCCGACAGC
>NZ_JBYTST010000319.1:0-270 GCF_058111565.1 Telluria sp. AZSoR62 | reverse complement strand
CTGGCTTGCGCGTCGATCTCCGAGCTGAAAAGCGTGACCCAGTGATCCCAGGACAGGCCGCAACCACGTTGGGCATGCTCGGCGGCCGTCTTGCAAACGGCGCGCCACGCGGTTTCGTCCAGCGCGGAACGGGGTGTATCGCAAGTGATGATGGACATGATGGAGACCTCCAGAAGAAAGCCGAGGCCACCCCCGCATGGGGAAGGAACCCCGGCGGGTGGATGAAGAACACCGCGGATGCGGTGTCTGCAATCACGCAGGTTGCAGTTC
>NZ_JBYTST010000318.1:0-270 GCF_058111565.1 Telluria sp. AZSoR62 | reverse complement strand
AGTAGGAAATCCGCCGCTGCCAGGCTATTCCGCGACAGCATGGTGCCGGAAGGGGCGTTGTCCATGATGATTACATCGTAGTCAGAAAGGTCGCAGTGAGGAATCTCACCCTTTCGCGCTTTTTCAATAAAAAGCGAGTAGCGGAAATCTGCCCCTGGTGCGTTGCGTAGGACCAAATCCATATCGTCCAGGGAGTCATAGGCAGGAATAAGATGTGGGCCGAACTCGCCGAACGGTTTCTTAATGACTTCACTCAGAGACATTGCCGTG
>NZ_JBYTST010000317.1:0-270 GCF_058111565.1 Telluria sp. AZSoR62 | reverse complement strand
GAAGGAGACATTGTGAGTGGACCTTGTGAGTGGCCGGTGCAGTCGTCGGCGAAGGAATGGACCGACGCCGATCCAGACGACAAAGCTGTTGCCGCGGAGTTGGCGACGAACATCTTGTGGTCGTTGACCGGTCGGGTGTTCGGGCTGTGCGAGGTGTCGGTGCGGCCGTGCTTCAGCCCCACTGACTATTCGACGTACCGCGGCCGATCGGGTTCGGGCGCCGACTGGTTCCCCGGACTGGTCTCGGGTTCGTGGATGCCAGGCTCGTGC
>NZ_JBYTST010000316.1:0-270 GCF_058111565.1 Telluria sp. AZSoR62 | reverse complement strand
CAGGGACACGTCGATGGCCCAGTACGGCACGGACACGAAGGCGGCGATCTCGCGGTCGCGGTCCACGACCAGTTTGAGCGTGGGGGTCTGGACGCGGCCGACCGACAGCACGCCGTCGTAGCCAGCCTGTCGTCCCAGCACCGTGAACAAGCGGCTGAGGTTCATGCCGACGAGCCAGTCCGCCCGAGAGCGTGCCAGCGCCGAGTAGTACATCGGCAACGTCTCGGCCGATGGCCGGAGCTTGCCGAGTGCCGCGCGGATGGAAGCATC
>NZ_JBYTST010000315.1:0-270 GCF_058111565.1 Telluria sp. AZSoR62 | reverse complement strand
ATCGTCCCGCGCAGGTATATAGTTGGATGTGTCGATGATCACGCTGTCTTCAGGAAGGCCTTCGAGAAGCGCTTTAAGATCTGGAATTCGTACAAAAGGTATCGAGAGAATTACGACGTCAGCACCCACCAAAGCCTCTTCTTTCGTGACTGCAATTGCACCCGTGGAGAGCACATCAGGATCAATTGTATGCGGCCCGCGTGAATTTGAAACTCTTACTGTATGGCCAGCAGTGCTTAGCAGTCTTGCAAGCGTTCCCCCGATAAATCC
>NZ_JBYTST010000314.1:0-270 GCF_058111565.1 Telluria sp. AZSoR62 | reverse complement strand
CGACATGAGGAAGGTGCTGTAGTCGTGAGTAGGAAGGTAGCGATCGTCACTGGTGGCGCATCCGGGATCGGCCTGGCAACGTGCAAACGATTCGCCGACTTGGGTTGGCATGTCATCTCTGCCGACCTGTCGCATACATCCGGAGACACTGCGCCAGAACCAGATACACGGACGGTCGGCGTTCGAGTGGATGTCACCGATGAGGGAGACATCCGACGGCTTCGCGACGTCGCCGAAGAGCTGTTCGGTCGTGTCGACACGGTTGTGACC
>NZ_JBYTST010000313.1:0-270 GCF_058111565.1 Telluria sp. AZSoR62 | reverse complement strand
AGATCGGCCCGGCAGCCTTCGGCGATGGTGCCAACCCTGTTGGGGCCTTGCCGGTCTATGCCCTGCTGGTCCAGGCCCTGCCGGTCGAGTCCCATCAGCCTGGCCGGAGTTGACGAAGCCGCCATCACGGCGTCAGCGAGGGGTATCCCCCACCCAACGCAGCGGCGCACGTTTTCCAGCAGGTGGCTCGTCGCCCCGGCAATCGCCACGTGCTGCGCACCTTCCTCAGTGGTGGCCAGCCTGGCAACGCGGTCCTCGACAATGACTTCC
>NZ_JBYTST010000312.1:0-271 GCF_058111565.1 Telluria sp. AZSoR62 | reverse complement strand
CCCGCAAGCCATTGTTATCCAGCCCGGATCCGCTGGCGGGTTCGTTGATCTTGACCCGGCAGTGTTCGGCCCGCACATCAAAGCTGGCGGCGGGATCAGCATCGCGGGCGGCGGCTACATCGGCTTCAACTCCCGACTCAAAGACCCCGAAGCGGGCAAGATACTCGCAGATTGGAATAGCTGATGTCACTGACAACATGGAACGGCGCGACCGCCCCCACGAATAGCGACAATTACGACGTGCCCGGATGGATCAAAACGGCCATCGAGA
>NZ_JBYTST010000311.1:0-271 GCF_058111565.1 Telluria sp. AZSoR62 | reverse complement strand
GCCGCTTAGTCGAAAACGCCGAAATTTGGGTGATAGAGATTACGTTATCTAGCGCGTTGACCCGTAAAAATTCTGCCGCAGCGATTAAGGGAATGCGCTTACCAACAATTCGATTGGAAAACAATTTTATTGTCGTTGGGCCTTACAGAAGCAAATCAGAAGCCGCAGAAATAGCTAGTAAACTACACGAAACTTACAATGTGAGAGGCTGGCTAACACCAGGAAATTGACAAATAAAAACGATGTTTACTTAGAAAATTAATATTTGTAA
>NZ_JBYTST010000310.1:0-271 GCF_058111565.1 Telluria sp. AZSoR62 | reverse complement strand
CAACCAAACCAAAACTACGGCTCCAATCGCCAGGAACAAAAACAAAGGTCGCCCAATCAAATCGAGGTTTAGGCCGAGCGCTTTCAGGCCGCCATCAGCCGGGCTCGATGCAAGGCAATGCACAGGCAAGGCGCTCATAGCTATCGCAAGACTAAGAGGTCTGATGTTCATGCGAACTCCAAAATGCTTGCGTGAGATGAAATGATTCACAACGCGTACGCTGATGCGATGTGTATCATAACACCCGGAGCACTTGTCTCACTTGCACAAT
>NZ_JBYTST010000309.1:0-271 GCF_058111565.1 Telluria sp. AZSoR62 | reverse complement strand
ATCTTGTGTGAGTGTTCAATTCAGCGATCTGTCTACGCACGGCGTCGACGACCTTGGGGTGCGAGTGTCCCACGCTCGCGACATTGTTGTACATGTCGAGGTACGACGTACCGTCACGATCGTAGAGCCGAAGTCCCTGTGCTCGAACGATTTCCACCGGATTTCGATACATCAACGGCGATGCCGGGCCGAGAACATCTGCTCTACGCCTGATGAGATCTCGTGTCCGCGCGTCGAGTCCTGCAGCGTTTTCGGGCACGTAACCGTTTGC
>NZ_JBYTST010000308.1:0-271 GCF_058111565.1 Telluria sp. AZSoR62 | reverse complement strand
TTTTGGTGGAGGATGACGGGATCGAACCGACGACCCCCTGCTTGCAAAGCAGGTGCTCTCCCAGCTGAGCTAATCCCCCAAATACATCACAAAAAAGTACAAACCTACTTTTTTGTGGATTCAGGTAAAAATCCCTGGCAAAGCCAGATGATTTTTACAGGCAACCACGTTGATGGTAGGGCTGGTTGGACTCGAACCAACGACCCCCGCGTTATCAACACGGTGCTCTAACCAGCTGAGCTACAGCCCCGACATACACTGTTCTTCTTCT
>NZ_JBYTST010000307.1:0-272 GCF_058111565.1 Telluria sp. AZSoR62 | reverse complement strand
ACCGCCATCGGAGTAGTCCACCAGCATGCCTGGATAGAAGCGTCCGTTTTGCAGACGCACCGCCGCAGGCAATCTGGCCTGCACCCGCTGGGTGCGGCGCACCTGGCGCACTTCAGCGGCAATCGCCACGGCAGAACCGATGATCAACAGGTTGTAAATCACCCACAGGCTGCTGACCAGCGTGGTGCCGATCTCATTGGCTGGCCCGTAAAACAAGCGCCACACTGCAAACCCCAGGCCCGCGATGTTCAGCACCGCCAACACCAGATACG
>NZ_JBYTST010000306.1:0-272 GCF_058111565.1 Telluria sp. AZSoR62 | reverse complement strand
AGCAGGCCACCGGCCTCGATGTCGCGCAGGATGTCCATAAAGGGAAGTGCTTTAGTATTCATGTGCTGTGCCTCATTGGCTGTGTTGCCCATGGTCGGCAGGGGCTACCGTTTGAATCAGGCCGCTTGCTTCGTCGCTTGGGCGTCGAGATAGTCGGCCAGGTCGTGGAGGTAAACGACGGGCTTGGCACGGGCCGAGCAGTGCAGCCGCTTCACCACCAGCGTGATACGACCTGCCTTGGTTTCGCTCAGCAGGTAGCGGTCGGTGCGTAT
>NZ_JBYTST010000305.1:0-272 GCF_058111565.1 Telluria sp. AZSoR62 | reverse complement strand
CCGGAGGTGTACAAGTGAGCCGCTTTGTCCTGGTGACTCCCGACGTCAATTTTGACGGCCGCCTGCGCCAGGCTGTGGCAGGGGGCCTCCAAGGAGGAGTCCAGACCTTCTTCACGAGTGTCTTGCCCGCGGATCCGCATGAGCTATTCGCCCAACTGGATCAGGAATTTCCCGAAGTACTCATCCTTGGCCCTGAGGTTCCCGTTGACGACGCGCTCCGGCTGGCCACGGTGCTGGACGTGGGCTTTCCCGAGTTGAGCGTCGTCCTCGTC
>NZ_JBYTST010000304.1:0-272 GCF_058111565.1 Telluria sp. AZSoR62 | reverse complement strand
CTTCTTCCAGAGGAACTTCATAGCTGGTCATCACCTCCGTCTGGTCGCTGTCGGAAGTGTCACTAGCATTGCTCGGCGTCTGGGAGCCAAGCTTGCTTGTTGTCCGCGACGGCGGACGACTTCCAGACAGGCTTAATGCATCCAATTGGGCTTTCAAGGCACTAACCCCACCGCAGGGTGAAGGTTGCACCAAGGGGCTATTTCCTCGGAGAGGAGACCGTCCAGGGGATACGGCCCTAGAAGCAGCAGCGCTCGAGAAATCCGAATCCTCA
>NZ_JBYTST010000303.1:0-272 GCF_058111565.1 Telluria sp. AZSoR62 | reverse complement strand
ATGCTCAGCGCGGTTTCATGGCCAACATCATGCATAACCTCAGGAGCAACTCCAGGAGAGGGTTCGAGCCCAATCCTGAGCGTACTGTCGGAAGCGGCATGAGGATCGACATCCAGCAAAACCTGCATGACCTTTTTGGGCTGCCAGGTTTCATATTCCGATGGCGGGAATTCATCCTTGTAGGATGCAGCTCGATCGTAGGCAAGAGACTCAATCGTCATCCGCAATTCTAAAGCTGCATATTTCAAACGCTGATCGTCACCGTTTGAAAG
>NZ_JBYTST010000302.1:0-273 GCF_058111565.1 Telluria sp. AZSoR62 | reverse complement strand
CGCCTCAAGCATCCCTAATCCCGCCCTGGCCTGGAACCTTGAGGAGTTGTAGGCGGCGCCGCGACAGGTAGATTCCGCGCTCCAGAAACTGCCAGCAATGAGAGACGTCATCGATTGGTCTCTCCGGAGATACCTGTTAGGTGGCTCTCGAGCCAGGTGCCTAAATCTCGCTCGCGATAGCGCACCAGGCGGCCTACTTTCACGTAGGGGAGATTGTGGCGTCCACTGCTACGCCAGGATGCAAGAGTGCGAACTGATATGCCCAACTCATGC
>NZ_JBYTST010000301.1:0-273 GCF_058111565.1 Telluria sp. AZSoR62 | reverse complement strand
GCTTCCTCACTGCTCGAAGCAACTTGAACAGAGTACTACACGGATCGCGCGCAGCACCAATCGGCGAGGGCCTCCCGGGCGCGTCGCGTTAGGCTCGACGTCATGACGACGATCACCCCGATCACGCAGGCCGATTTCGAAGAATGGTCGGGTCTGTGGCGTGGATATCTGACGTTCTACGGCACCCAGCTCTCGGACGAGATCACGGCTGAGACGTTCCGGCGGCTCGTCGAGGACAGGGAGCTGCACGGCGCCATCGCCCGTGACGCTGAC
>NZ_JBYTST010000300.1:0-273 GCF_058111565.1 Telluria sp. AZSoR62 | reverse complement strand
AAGGTTCATCGTGGTGCGTGCGCCGACCTCGCGCATGCCGGGAATCAATGCCTCCGGGTAGGCCATCTCGGGCACGTTGTAGCGCCAGGCAAGCGTGTCCAAGGTGCTGAGCAGATACGGCATGAATGCCGTTCCTGCGCCCTCGCAGAAGTAGCCCGAGGACGAAACAAACTGGTTGAACACCTCGACGCCGGGATGGCCGATCACGTCGGCGTTCTTGAATTTCGCAAGATTGTTTTCGTGATCCTCGTTCGTCGTTCCATCGCCCCCCGC
>NZ_JBYTST010000299.1:0-273 GCF_058111565.1 Telluria sp. AZSoR62 | reverse complement strand
CCTTTGAACGAGTTGATTACTCAAAAGTAAAAGATGGTTTCCCCATCGTGGTCATTGATACCGTAGGCGGCAAAACGTGTGTCACCAAACTTCTTGCCAAGTTCGACCCCGACATTAAAAGAAGCCTGCCCGAAACCGGTGGCTTTTATTG
The DNA here is from genome assembly GCF_058111565.1 of Telluria sp. AZSoR62. NCBI lineage: Bacteria > Pseudomonadati > Pseudomonadota > Betaproteobacteria > Burkholderiales > Oxalobacteraceae > Telluria > Telluria sp. AZSoR62. Next base: position 122 of record NZ_JBYTST010000299.1, on the reverse strand, counting down.
GGAACGGCACCCCCCGATAGTCATCGCAAGCGCGGAATCGGAGATACCTGAACAAAAAAATTCCGATATTGCTTCCGTTGACGCGCAAGGGAAGTGGTGCGATGCGACTCGAGCAGTGAGAC
>NZ_JBYTST010000298.1:0-273 GCF_058111565.1 Telluria sp. AZSoR62 | reverse complement strand
ATTGGGGGCGATGATGCGAAACCTAATACCGAAAGGCACCCTCCGGAAGATGCTCCTGCCGCCCACGTACGGCTTGCACCTGGCACGGGGCGCCGAGTTCACGGTGCTCTCCGTCGAAGTCTGGAGCAGTTGCCTTGTGGTCAACATCCACGTGGAGTCCGCTGCCGGGAGAGCCGTCCCGGAAATTGCCATCGAAGACCATTGGGGCACGCAATACACATTCCGGGACTCCGCCAGCGTGGGCTCCCGGAACCTGCAGGTCTTCACCCCGTC
>NZ_JBYTST010000297.1:0-273 GCF_058111565.1 Telluria sp. AZSoR62 | reverse complement strand
CGGCGCTGGCGGCTGCCCGTGCCGAGCTGGTACAGGGCGTCATGTTCGGTGATCCGGGTCGCCGGGATGCCGCGTTTTCGTGCACCCTGCAGCACCGCCGCCGTCAGCGGATCGATGCGGTAGCGTTCCGACTGTTTGACCAGCTGCACGAAAGGCGTGGCGTAGTCGAACGGGCGGCCGTGGGCCAGCGCGTCAACCAGGTACACCGCCAGCGAAAATGCGGACTGCGCGATGTGTTCGATCTGGCAGGCGCAAATGACGCGCCGGTGCGAC
>NZ_JBYTST010000296.1:0-274 GCF_058111565.1 Telluria sp. AZSoR62 | reverse complement strand
CGCGCATGTCTTTGGGGAAGCACGAACCACCGTAGCCGCAACCCGGGTAGATGAAGTGGTAGCCGATCCGCGAGTCGGCGCCGATGCCCAGGCGTACGGCTTCGATGTCCGCACCCAGGTGTTCGGCCAGCTCGGCGATCTGGTTGATGAAGCTGATCTTGGTGGCCAGCATGCAGTTGGCGGCGTACTTGGTCAGTTCGGCGCTGCGCAGGTCCATGAAAATGATGCGGTCGTGGTTGCGGTTGAAGGGCGCATACAGGTCGCGCATCACTTC
>NZ_JBYTST010000295.1:0-274 GCF_058111565.1 Telluria sp. AZSoR62 | reverse complement strand
GCTTGCTCCACAGGTGATGGTTCTCGTGGATCTTCACGTAGCCTTCCGGCGCGGTTTTCAGCTCGATGCCCGACGAGGCGGCCACGACTTTATCCACGTCGAAACTGCCGGCCTTCTCCACCGCGGCTTTCCACAACCATGGGCCGAGGTAGGCCGCCTGGGTCACGTCGCCGATCACCGCATCCTTGCCGTACTTGGCCTTGAAGGCTTCGACGAAGGCTTTGTTGTTGGGGTTGTCCAGGCTCTGGAAGTACTTCATCGAGGCGTAGAAACC
>NZ_JBYTST010000294.1:0-274 GCF_058111565.1 Telluria sp. AZSoR62 | reverse complement strand
ACTGACAGGCAGAAGGAAATGGCTGAGACAGTTGGATTGCTGATTGCGGCCGAAGGGGTTCCAAACCTTCGTTCGCTATCTGATGGCTGGATCGAAAAGAATGAGCTGGTTGAGTTTGCTAACGCCGTACGGCATTACATGATTCCTAGCTGATCAGATTTCGCCGATGGTTTTAGTTTCCGGCGCGGTCGGTTTGCCGGCCAGCGAAGGGTTATCTACTGGTATGTGAAGCACCACAGCGGGGAAGCTCATGAAAGTGGCATTTGAAGGCGAC
>NZ_JBYTST010000293.1:0-274 GCF_058111565.1 Telluria sp. AZSoR62 | reverse complement strand
ACTACTGCTGGTACCGGGTTCTGCCGCTGCACGTGATCTGTCGAACCGGTCGGGGTACGACGTCGCCTTCCTGGGTGTACAGGTTCCTGTGCCGATTCTGGCCGACACGAAAACGATCCTGCTGCCTTACACCCATTTCTCGGTGCTCATGCGGCTGGACAAGCGCCTGGCCGCCGTCACGGCCCTCGGCATCGACGGGGAGAAGCTGATGGATCTGGACCGATCCGGGATCCAATGGCAGCTGGATCCAAGGTTGGCCGAGGACCAGCAGACC
>NZ_JBYTST010000292.1:0-275 GCF_058111565.1 Telluria sp. AZSoR62 | reverse complement strand
AGGAGGCGGCGGACGGTCAGATGGCGAAGCTGGCGATCGCCGGAAAGCGACCGGGCGCCGGTGAGCCAGACGGCGTCGGGCTCCCGGCGGAAGACATTGACGCCGCCCAGGTGCAGCTCGTCGTGGCGGGTGTCATCGAGGCGGTCGGTCACGTCGACGACGCCGGACGCCGGTTCGTTCGCGGGCCCCCTCGGCACCCCGGAGCGCCGCTCGCAGCGGGCAATGATCCCGGCAGCCGCCGCCGACGGCGGAATATCACTCAGCGGAAGACCGGG
>NZ_JBYTST010000291.1:0-275 GCF_058111565.1 Telluria sp. AZSoR62 | reverse complement strand
CTCGACAACAAAACTGGCAAGGTGGATAAGGGTGGGGAAATAACTGCGGGCGATGTAGAACTTGATGCATATGATTCAGGAAGCTCACTGATTATTAGAGGTACCGCCAGCAATTTATCGGGCGTTGACCAGCCACCGTTTAAAGGCGCGGAATTCAGATTCAACTCCGACTGGTGAACCTAGATAATCTTCTGTGTATAAAAATCAAATAAGCGTTCTCCTGCTCATTTCCCAACTGTGCAAAAGCCATAGTTGAGAGCAGAGAGCTTTCGCCC
>NZ_JBYTST010000290.1:0-275 GCF_058111565.1 Telluria sp. AZSoR62 | reverse complement strand
CGATGACCGACACCGTTCTGAAACCGTTGTCGGTGACGTAGGCTGTCGACCCGTCCGGGGTGAACGCAACACCGACCGGTTCCGACCCAACCGTGATCGTGGAGGTCACCGTGCCCGACGCCACATCGATGACCGACACCGTGTCGGAAGCGGTGTTGGTGACGTAGGCTGTCGACCCGTCCGGGGTGAACGCAACACCGACCGGATTCGACCCGAGCGGGATCGTGGAGGTCACCGTGCCCGACGCCACATCGATGACCGACACCGTGTCGGAA
>NZ_JBYTST010000289.1:0-275 GCF_058111565.1 Telluria sp. AZSoR62 | reverse complement strand
AATCAGCGCACCGTAGGCAGGCTGGGCGGGGAGCACGCTCCCGGGAAGAAGGATGGCCCGAATTGGTTCCATGGTTGGATGCTACGCCCGGGCGGCCGCGATCGGGAACGACAATGGCCCCGGCAGCAGCGTGAAGCTGCGGCCGGGGCCATTTCGAGTGGTGTAGCGGGGTTTCCCGCCCGGGTGTTCCTAGGCGCGTGCCTTGACGTGGCCCTTGGTGAGGATCACGGCCAGGGCAACCATGCCGACGCCGAGCAGCAGGTGCAGGACGTTGT
>NZ_JBYTST010000288.1:0-275 GCF_058111565.1 Telluria sp. AZSoR62 | reverse complement strand
GACCAAGCCGCCGTCTGGCGCTACATCCACGCGGGAAATCGTCTTGGGCGGGCGCCAGGCGAGCTTCCGGAGCCGCGCGAGGCCCTTCTCGTCGATCCGGTACACCTGTTCGAACACCGAGTGCCCAAATGGGAGCATCAGCAGAGAGAGGCGCAGGTGCTCGGCCCAGGAGAACCTGTCACGGGTTCGAAGGACCGGCATGTTCTCTTCACCGACCAGGGGGAGGCCCATGTCGTCGGCTACCTGGCGGGCAACCTCCGGGCGGGCGCCGTTGG
>NZ_JBYTST010000287.1:0-275 GCF_058111565.1 Telluria sp. AZSoR62 | reverse complement strand
ATTGGAGCGAAAAGCAAGAGTACCCGGCACAACTGCTCGATTGCCAAGGAACTTCAAATTGGAAGGCCTTGATTCAGTTGCTTGGGGAACAGCCCGACGGCAAGGTTTTGCTGTTTTCTGATGGGTTTTGGTCGCGGGCCGATGCGAGGTTATTCAAGCAATGGAAGGAGTTCCTGCCGCCGGATGCACTGCGCATTGTCAAAACGGGCGCCGATGCCAATCCACAACTCAAAGGGCCGGATGTTTTTGCAGCTGAAGATTTATTCGCCGTACTG
>NZ_JBYTST010000286.1:0-276 GCF_058111565.1 Telluria sp. AZSoR62 | reverse complement strand
CCATCTTCGCGGCGAAGGTTAGGTGCTTGTAACGTGAATGCCGCAACAACTTCAATCATTGATACGTCAAGTAAAGATGTCATCGACGGAGATGCTCAACAGAATCGCCCCATCTGGCTGACGGAGGCTTCCTACGCTGTCAGCGCCGCCCTTGTCACTGTGCTCGCGGCGCTGATTCCGCTGGTAACCAATCCGCGATTCTATTTCTACGATGATACGCAGTCCGGTGCCTTCGGAATTTGGTTTGAGATCGGTGAGAAACTTCGCTCCGGGGAG
>NZ_JBYTST010000285.1:0-276 GCF_058111565.1 Telluria sp. AZSoR62 | reverse complement strand
CGGTGATTCGTTGAGCTGAGTTTCAATCGCTTGAAGCTCTTTCATTTGCTTCTTCAGTTTGGCGATCTTCTCTTCCAACCGCACGGCGCGGGGTTCGGAGGCTGTTGATTCTTGTTGATCAACAGTATCAAGCGCGGTCAGGTAGTGGCTGATGCTTGATTCAATTTCTTCCATTCGCCGCTTTAGTTTGGCGCTAGTGAAGTTGCGGTCACGATTGTTGACGGCCTTGAATTTACTTCCGTCGATGGCAACCAGGTTTTCTCCGAACAATCCGAG
>NZ_JBYTST010000284.1:0-276 GCF_058111565.1 Telluria sp. AZSoR62 | reverse complement strand
AAGGTCGCCGTGGTGTTCGGTTGCTGGACGTCGGTGTCGCGTAAATCGGTGTTGCCGGTGTTCGAAGAACTCAACGGTTTGCTGTTCTACCCGGTGCAGTACGAAGGCGAAGAGATGTCGCCGAACGTGTTCTATACCGGTGCAGCACCGAACCAGCAGGCGATCCCGGCAGTGGAATACCTGATGAGCGAAGAAGGAGGCGGCGCCAAGCGTTTCTTCCTGCTCGGCACCGACTACGTGTACCCGCGCACCACCAACAAAATCCTGCGTTCGTTC
>NZ_JBYTST010000283.1:0-276 GCF_058111565.1 Telluria sp. AZSoR62 | reverse complement strand
AGTGGTTCTCATCCGGATTGAGCAGCAGCCAAATGTAATTGTCGGTGAAAGCCCTCAACTCGAGGACTTCCATGCCGCCTGTTTTTTGCGCCGTCATGCTGCCTTGGCCTTGAGAGCTTCGGCAATATAGTCGGCTTGGCGAATGGCCAGGCTCACGATTGTCAGCGTCGGGTTCTCCGCGCCACTGGTAGTGAACTGGCTCCCGTCTGAGATGAACAGGTTTGGCACCTCGTGGCACTGTCCGTGTTTATTGCAGACACCATCCGCCTCTTTGAG
>NZ_JBYTST010000282.1:0-276 GCF_058111565.1 Telluria sp. AZSoR62 | reverse complement strand
AGACTCAGGATACCCAGCGAAGCATTCAGAGGCGTGCGGGTCGGGTCGATACGTACTTGCAGTACGTTGTTTTTGCGGGAGTTCAGGTTACCGACGCTGCCAGCGCCGCCGTTGCTGGTCCAAGTCGGCCCACTCGCCTGGTAGTAGCCGTTGAACGCCGGGCAATTGTTCAGCGCAATATTAAAGTCCTGCCAAGGCGTTGCTGTGTTCAGGCCCGAAAACTCAGCGAGTTGATGCTGGCCCATAGGCACTGATACATCCGGGGTAGAACAGGTG
>NZ_JBYTST010000281.1:0-277 GCF_058111565.1 Telluria sp. AZSoR62 | reverse complement strand
GCGGCGCCCAAAAATGAGAGATGCGGTTTTTTCATGGTTGCGAATAGCTCTGAGTTATTGTCGGTAAGTGGTTTGTGATTCATAACGCGTACGCATACGGTAATATGCGCACACAGATACTGCAATATTTGAATTTGAACTTTTGATCTTTTGGCTGGGCTTTGTGCGTGCCTGTAGCGCATCACCCTGTACAGGGCCATCGCGAGTGGTCTTTTAAACCAGCCAGGAGAGTCAATATGTTGCAGATCCCACAGCCATTACTCGACACAAACGTGAC
>NZ_JBYTST010000280.1:0-277 GCF_058111565.1 Telluria sp. AZSoR62 | reverse complement strand
AGGGGATCGAGATCACCATGGAGACGCTGAAAAGTTACCTGTATCGGTATCGCAAGTCGGTCAAGGCCGGAACGGTCGAAGCACCGGCAAGCCAGCCGAGTTTGCAGTCAGCGGCGGCAGTGCCAGAGGCACCAGCCAAAATACCGGTTTCTGTATCGTACGGTACAAAGCCGGAAAGTGAGGAACCACCGGCACCAATGGCGCCGACCGAATTGAACAAAATCATGAACCCTGGGGATGATGTGAACGCCTCAGAACTGGCGCGCTACGAAAGTGC
>NZ_JBYTST010000279.1:0-277 GCF_058111565.1 Telluria sp. AZSoR62 | reverse complement strand
ATCGCAGGCCGAAAGTTCATGGCACTCAACGGGGGAGCGCCGGCCAACTTCACGGAAGCCGTCTCGTTTGTGGTCGACTGTTCCGACCAGGCGGAAGTGGACCGCTACTGGTCGGCGCTGACAGACGGCGGGGCGGAGAGCATGTGCGGCTGGCTAAAGGACCGCTACGGCGTGTCCTGGCAGATCGTGCCGTCGGACCTGGGCTCACTGATTGGCGGTCCGGATCCGGAGGGTGCCCAGCGGGCAATGCAGGCCATGCTCGGGATGCAGAAGCTTG
>NZ_JBYTST010000278.1:0-277 GCF_058111565.1 Telluria sp. AZSoR62 | reverse complement strand
ACGGTCCGTACGAGTGGCCGAGTCGCAGGACTGATCGAGGTTGGAGCAGGGTTCCATCCTGATCTGACAGGGCGCGATAACGTTTTTCTGAATGCTGCGATCCTCGGAATGACCGAGAGTGAGACCAAAGCACGTTTCGACTCAATCATTGAGTTCTCCGAAATTGGACAGTTTATCGACACTGAGGTGAAGTTCTATTCCTCGGGGATGTATTTGCGATTAGCTTTTTCAGTGGCCGTCCACACCGACCCTGAAGTATTTCTAATCGATGAAATTC
>NZ_JBYTST010000277.1:0-278 GCF_058111565.1 Telluria sp. AZSoR62 | reverse complement strand
CTACTTCCACGCAGTGACACCCTGCCCCTCAAGACACACGGCAATCAGCCAAAAATGGTCGCTCTTACACCGACCCGTACATTATCGGCCAAGCGACATGGCTTCTTCGTCAAAATTGAACGCACATGCCCGGTCGGCTAGTACAGCCGCGTCATAGTATGATTGCGGCCATCAACCATCACAGAATATGGATGTTACAAATGCGTTTACTCTTGCCGATGGCCGTAAGCCTGACCCTTATCGGCTGCGCCACTACTAAAACCGATGTTCGCAACGAA
>NZ_JBYTST010000276.1:0-278 GCF_058111565.1 Telluria sp. AZSoR62 | reverse complement strand
GGCGAAGCGTAACTATTAAGTGCGATAATGTCTCTTGTGTGATGTATTCCCATCTATAAATAAAATAGCAGTGCTGTCCTAATAAACTGAGAATTAAATAGTTTTTATTGGTGTTTGCTCGTCTTTAGATGAGTTCTTAGGTAAGCATGGAGTGAATGCGCTAACAAAAAAATTATCACACCCGACCCTCCGGAATAAACAAGGGGGCTAGCCACCCGGGAGGAGCGAGATTTGGTTGTGGGGTTTGACTCATATGGCAATAACAAACAAGCCATACC
>NZ_JBYTST010000275.1:0-279 GCF_058111565.1 Telluria sp. AZSoR62 | reverse complement strand
CGACCAAGGCGCCTCACGTAGCTCGCTTGGCCGCACGCCGGTCAGCGTCAATAGGTGCAGGCCAAGGCGCAGATCTAAAGCGTGAGGATATGTGCGGATGGCGCGGAGCAGTTCAGGAAGCTCTTTCGCCGTGACGTGGGCGTAGTTCTCGGCTGGCTTGGATTGCAGGAAACGACTAAGGCCTTCCAGCGGATTGTGAATGGCTCTGCCTGTCACTCTCGCCAGATCGTAGATTTCCTTGCAGGAGCGGCGAACGCGGCTCATTTGTTCAAGGATTCC
>NZ_JBYTST010000274.1:0-279 GCF_058111565.1 Telluria sp. AZSoR62 | reverse complement strand
ATAATGCGGCGGTGTACCCAAGTAGAGAGGTGTTCGATGCCACACAGCCCGGAAGAAAAGAAGCAAGCACTGACGCGCATCAGGCGCATCAAAGGTCAGGTAGCGACTCTTGAGCAAGCGCTTGATGCAGGTGCGGAATGTCCTGCAATTCTTCAGCAGCTTGCGGCCGTTCGTGGGGCAGTCAACGGATTGATGGCAACGGTTCTGGAGAGCTATCTGCGGGAAGGGTTTCCCAGTAGCGAAATCAGGAGCGATTCGCAGAACAAGTCCATTGACGAG
>NZ_JBYTST010000273.1:0-280 GCF_058111565.1 Telluria sp. AZSoR62 | reverse complement strand
ACGCGGCACGACTTCTCATCTCCGAAGAATCCTACCGGAGAGCAGAACGAATGCACGGTGCGCACTTCGCCGGCATCGCACACGAACTGAAAGTGACCGTGGAACTCATCCACGTGTGGCGAGACCTCTGGCACAGAAAGGACAAAAAATGGCACGACAACAACTGCCTCCGCAGATCAAAAAGATCGAACTCGCGAACAAAGAACGCGGCAAAAACGCAATCAGATACCAGCTGACAGTCGACACCGGGGTCGATCCAATCACCGGCCGCCGAAAACAG
>NZ_JBYTST010000272.1:0-280 GCF_058111565.1 Telluria sp. AZSoR62 | reverse complement strand
AGTTGATCGACGTCATCGTGTGGTTGGTCAACACGATTCTTCCTCCGTTGACGACAGCGATCGTCTGGATCGCCGAGCACGTCCTACCGCTCGTGATCGAAGGGATCCGAAACTTCGCGCAAACATGGGGCGACAAGCTCACCGAAGCTAAAGACGCGATGCAGAAAGCGAAGGACTTCCTGTCCGACCGATTCGAGGACGTCAAATCAGCACTGACGACCCTGAAGGAATTCTTCGGCTCAGTTGTGGACGGCATCGGAAACATTTGGGACGGACTGAA
>NZ_JBYTST010000271.1:0-281 GCF_058111565.1 Telluria sp. AZSoR62 | reverse complement strand
GCCCTCGCCCTGGGCGGCGAACCGCCAGGAAAAGGTGTGCTGAAGCGGCCACCCGAAAGACGGCATCTGATGGACCGCCGGCTGATGTTCCGGGTGTTCTGCGTGCTGGGTCCCGTGGAAGCGGCCATGGAAATGATGGTGTTTTCGGTGGTGTTGTTTGGCGGTGGGTGGACGCGCGGAGACCCCCAGGACGCCGATCTGGTGATGGCGGCGTCCGGAGCCGCCTTCACCGCCGTCGTGCTTGGCCAGCTGGCCAATGCTTTCGCCTGCCGCAGCGCCAC
>NZ_JBYTST010000270.1:0-281 GCF_058111565.1 Telluria sp. AZSoR62 | reverse complement strand
AGGTTCCCCCTACGGGACTGGTTACGTTCAAAGCTAGAGGGCGGAACCCCTTAGCGGGAATTTCCGTACGGATCATCCTCGGACCTCGTGTCGTCGATCCCTCAACACACCCAACTGCAACGCGACGCCCTCGCGCAGGCGGACTGCATCCGCGTCTTCGAAGAGAAGGTCTCCAGCCGTGCCAAGGACCGGCCCGGGCTGCTCAAGGCACTGGACTACCTTCGCGCCGGAGACACCCTGTGCGTGTGGAAACTTGACCGGCTCGGGCGATCGGTCAAGGA
>NZ_JBYTST010000269.1:0-281 GCF_058111565.1 Telluria sp. AZSoR62 | reverse complement strand
CTCACGGGAACCATCCCTCGCGGTGGCGGAGTATGTGGAAGATCTCGGGCAGCGGGCAAAAAACCTCTCAGGTGTTGATCCGCGGGATGACAACATGCCAAAGATCACCAACGACGGGCGCATGGTTGCGCTGGATCCGCGGCTCAAAGGACTGCCGGCGGATGCTGACGGGGGAAGGCCGGCGCAGGTTGCTGCCGAAGTGTGGGCTATCCACGAACGCACGAAAGACACCGTCTACACGGCCCCTGACGGTAGCCCCTCCTCGGTGACCGGTGGGTTGC
>NZ_JBYTST010000268.1:0-281 GCF_058111565.1 Telluria sp. AZSoR62 | reverse complement strand
AATTACACAATCTATACAACTCATGAAATAAATTTTAGAATTCGTTTTGATGATGCGGTAACATCTCCATATTCTAACCCTCTTTCATATTGGGATTTAACAAATCATTTTTACAAGATATTGAATTATCAATATCTTCTATTAATTCCGGATAATATTAAACAAAAAGATTTCCTGAATTGGATGATAAGAGCATTCAATTTAATTATTGATGTTGATAAAACTAATGCAAATCTTTTATATATAGAACCATATAATGATTTCAGGGCAAACGTAAATAA
>NZ_JBYTST010000267.1:0-282 GCF_058111565.1 Telluria sp. AZSoR62 | reverse complement strand
ATGTAGCGAGAGCCTCCGCTGCACTGCTTGTTCCGTAACCGAACTCTTCGCCGTACACCGGCTCGATTCGGGATGTTTCGAAGGCGGGTGAAGAGACGCCGGTAACGCCCATCAGCTTCCATTCGTGCACTCGGAGTAGTTGGCCGGTGACGTCCGGCTCGTCACCGGTGCCTTCATCGAATGCTGCGTACGCTGCTGCGAGTTCGTTTGGCTCCCACTCCGATTTGTCTGACTGCAGGGGGATTTCTTCGAGTGAGATGTCGGACAGGTCGGCGGATACCC
>NZ_JBYTST010000266.1:0-283 GCF_058111565.1 Telluria sp. AZSoR62 | reverse complement strand
GCAGGCTCAAGGCATGCTGGAACAAGCAAAAGCAGATTTCGAGCTAGCCACGGAAAATCGTCAAGCGATGGAACAGCGCCTGGAACTCGCGAGACAGGCGCAAGCGATGGCGGAACAAACGCTGGTACAGGCTCAACAGGAATGCAATGCACGGCTGGCATCTGTCGGCCGGGCTGTTGAAGTTGGCACTGCTCGGTTGACTGCCGCACAACAGGCACTGAATGCATACCTGGCGACGAATCCGTCCGCTGGACAGTTTCATGCCTGGCTGAAATGGGACCCC
>NZ_JBYTST010000265.1:0-283 GCF_058111565.1 Telluria sp. AZSoR62 | reverse complement strand
TCTGATATGTCCTCTTTAGCGATAATGCACGGGACCGTTTCAATCGGTTTGCCCAAGGCAATCGCTTCGAGAACAGCCTCGAGACGCTGGTGTCCGCGTTTGAGCATGATGGCAAATTGTTCTTCGCCTTTATCGTTCACTCCGTTGGGTACAACCAGGACACTAAGCGGGCTGTCTTTCTTAAAACCGACAAGCATCATATTGTCGCTAAGCGCCTCTACCCTGGCACGGTAAGCGGCATTTCGAACTCGGATGTTGTATCCGGCAATGACCTGGATAACTT
>NZ_JBYTST010000264.1:0-283 GCF_058111565.1 Telluria sp. AZSoR62 | reverse complement strand
AAGCCCGCAAGATGGCGGGCAAGAAGGGCGGTGCGCTGAACTTGGAGCCGATTGAGCGCTATGTCTACATCGACGGCACCAAAGACGTGTGGGACCGGGAGAAGAAACGCCGCATCGCGGAAGGCGCCGTCAAGATGGCGCTCGGCGATATGTACGGTATGTGGTTGAACAGCCCGGAGCGGCGAGTCGTTGACGTGGAGAACATTGTGTTCGACCCGACGATGACGAAGGATCCCAACGTCTACATCAATACCTTCGACGGACTGCCAATGGAGCCCAGCCG
>NZ_JBYTST010000263.1:0-283 GCF_058111565.1 Telluria sp. AZSoR62 | reverse complement strand
GTTGGCGCGGGCACTCGACGTCGTAGGCAACAGGTGGAGCCTGCTCATCGTGCGTGAGCTGCTCGGCGGCCCTGCCCGATACGGGAAACTTCAGGCCGGGCTGCCGGGGATCTCCACCAACCTGCTGGCCGAGCGTCTGAGGGAACTCGAACAGTCCGGCGTAGTTCAGCGCCAACTCGACACCGACAGCAACGCCATCGCCTACACGCTCACCGCCTGGGGAAGGGAGCTTCGCGGTGCTGTCACGGCGTTGGTGAACTGGAGTACGCCGCTCATGATTGCA
>NZ_JBYTST010000262.1:0-283 GCF_058111565.1 Telluria sp. AZSoR62 | reverse complement strand
AGGTCGTTCATCGGGTCGAGACCCGCAGCCTGGGCCATCCGCACGCGCGCGTCGTGCAGCCTGCGCGGGACCATGCCGGTGCGACCCTGGAGGGACCGCTTCTCGTCCAGGAGATCGACCTGGCGGCTGGTCAGCGGGGACAGCTCGTCCCGAACGGTCTCCTCCTCGCCTTGGAGCGTCGCCTCACGCGCGTCGAAGTCAGCCAGGAAGTCAGCCGCAGTAGTTTGCGCCTCGGCGAACTGCGCGGCGGTCTCGGGCACAACGAGCCCGATGGCCTCGGTCC
>NZ_JBYTST010000261.1:0-284 GCF_058111565.1 Telluria sp. AZSoR62 | reverse complement strand
CTTGGTGACAAACCAAAGGATGACCTCTACGAATGGGTTACCTCGCATTCCGCAGTTTTCGCGGAAGTGCACGTAAATTTGAAGGCTGCATCGGCAGCGGTTGCTTTCACCCATAGCTCAACCAGAACCATAAATTGAAATTCGTTTTGCCCCGCCGGCCCGCATTGGCGCCAACATAAGGAGGTTTTATGGACCATTCAATATCAGAGGATATGGCGCGTTACAGGGATAGCATCGTCCCTGATGCGGGCGCCGGTCTATTGGTGCGTCAGCCACACGGTAAC
>NZ_JBYTST010000260.1:0-285 GCF_058111565.1 Telluria sp. AZSoR62 | reverse complement strand
ATGCCAAGGAGCAGCGCCGGCGTGAGAAGGACCTGCTCCAGGGAAGCCAGGAAGTCGCCCCTGGCCAGCACCAGGATGTCGACGGTGGCCAGCCCGGCCAGGACGGCGGCCACCACAGGACTCCAATACAGCGGGGCCAGGATCAGGGCCAACGTATTGACTGCCTTTTCCGGCAGCAGCGTTCCCCGCAGCCGCAAGGCCAGTAACGGGTTTGCCCTCGGCGGGGTCACGGCATCAGCGGCGTCCGTATCGGCGTCGTGAACGAGGCCCATCGGCGCCAGCCTT
>NZ_JBYTST010000259.1:0-285 GCF_058111565.1 Telluria sp. AZSoR62 | reverse complement strand
ATCGCGGGTAGCCGAGCAAGGCCAGCACCTCGGTGACGGCGAGTGCCATCGCCTCGATGCCGAAGTGTTCCAGCCTGGCGTCCTTGGTGGATTCGCCCCAGCCGGGCAGATCAATAAGGACACGACCGTGGGGCGATGCTTCGGAAAGCAGCGGCCGGAAGGTGGTCCAGGATCCCACGTCGCGGATTCCGGCCGAACGCTCATGCCCGCCTTCCTCTGTTGATCTCTACCAAGGATTCGGAGCCGCGGCGTTACCGGACCGGATGTGCAGAGCACAGCTGCCTG
>NZ_JBYTST010000258.1:0-285 GCF_058111565.1 Telluria sp. AZSoR62 | reverse complement strand
AGTTCCAGTGCCCCGGAGTGGGGTTGGCGGCGAACGGAATCTCCTCTTTGAAGAACAGGCCCGTTGGATTGAGGACGCACAGCCCAACCGCGAAGTTCTCGGGCGGCTCATCGGCTGACGGTGGGTCCGTCGGTCCACTTGCCGCGGTGATGATCGCTGCGCGCGGCTCCGGCAGGTACTCACCGCCAGGCGTGCCGTACGACTGGTAATGCACGACGTCGCCGACACTCGGTTGCCTCATGCCGCACCGCCGAGCGCGTTGACGATGGCGCCGAACAGTGCGTC
>NZ_JBYTST010000257.1:0-286 GCF_058111565.1 Telluria sp. AZSoR62 | reverse complement strand
CACCTGGCGCAACGCGCAACGCACCGGTGTCTCGGGTATCGGGCAGTGGCAGGCGACTGTCCACAAGGCGTTGGCTGGTGCCATTGTCACTGGTGGTCACAGCCCTGACTGGGTGAACGCCGGTCTGAAGCTCATCGCAAATGCGATCCTCGGCTACATCGGAGCGATGTTCGGCAACGCCGGCCTCGCGCTGGGAATCTTCGATTCGGTGATCGAAGACGTCGTGCTCGCGTTCCATCGGATGGCGAATCCGATGCGGCAGAACAGGATGGGCATCCGCGGTCCG
>NZ_JBYTST010000256.1:0-287 GCF_058111565.1 Telluria sp. AZSoR62 | reverse complement strand
ATGCGGCCCGACTATCTCGCTTCACCTGCTCCCCATTGTCCAATAGGTAGCCGACGATGTTCTGGGCTCTTGAATTCCCTTCCTTGGCCAGCTGAAACATCTGCCTCAATGCGGTCTTGTCGCCAGACTTCAACGCAGCCCAGGTCCTCAGTACTTCACCACCTTGCTTTGCATCCGTTAGCAAGCCACTCATCGCCCCAGCAATGTCCTTGTCTAGGCCGGAATCACTTTTCCGGGCTTGATCATAGTAATCCGCGGCGGATGAAGGGGCGTGTTCAGCGGCGCCG
>NZ_JBYTST010000255.1:0-288 GCF_058111565.1 Telluria sp. AZSoR62 | reverse complement strand
CTTGGAATGTTGCCCTCCATGTGCTTGACGGGAATTTTGCTACTGAGTCGGACAACGATCGAGAGCGGAACCGCCTTCGAGCAGAATTAGCTGAATTGGTCACGATGTGCTTCAAGATGACAGGTGCTTCAGGTGCAAAGCGTAAGCAACATACAGACGCGCTTGTAGAACGGCTGCACCTGATTCAGTCCAGCCTGGTCGACGCCACTGACACAGCAATGACATCGCCAGCATCATTAGGAGCACGTCAATGACAGCAAACCATACGGCCTTTTGGTGGGAGTCGAA
>NZ_JBYTST010000254.1:0-288 GCF_058111565.1 Telluria sp. AZSoR62 | reverse complement strand
AGCTGGATTACCTTTTGGAAGCGATCCAATGCTTTTTGCACCTGAGTCAAAGACGTAGCGTGCATTGAGGCAACCGTTAATCCAGCCAGTAGTATTTCTGGCTTGGCTTCTGGAAAATCGGTCATGGCGGTGGTCATGCATTTGATCGAGCAGGCGACTGTGCAAGACTTGTTGTAGCGCGGGCAGCGAGCGGATCCATCTGACCCAATGCACCCCAGCGATGTAAGGCCGATCTCCGTCGCGCCTGGTGCAATGTCGAAACCATATGACATATTCAACTCCTTATTC
>NZ_JBYTST010000253.1:0-289 GCF_058111565.1 Telluria sp. AZSoR62 | reverse complement strand
AATTCACCGTCAAACTCAAGAGCGACCTCAAGTGGGCCAACGGGCACGTGCTGGATTCCAAAGACGTCAAGTTCTCCTTTGATCGCCAGACTGCCATCAACGATCCCAACGGACCGGCATCGTTGTTGTCCAACATCGATTCCATTGCCACACCTGATGCCAGCACCGTGGTTTTCACACTGAAGAACGCCAACGACCAGACGTTCCCGCAGATTCTGACCAGCCCGGCCGCGCCGATCGTGGACGATGAAGTCTTCCCGGCAGACAAGCTCCTCAGCGACGAGGAAAT
>NZ_JBYTST010000252.1:0-289 GCF_058111565.1 Telluria sp. AZSoR62 | reverse complement strand
AGCTACACTGATTGAATTTTTACCGAAGGCTACCCGAAATAGTGCGGGGCAGATTGAGGCAAATATTAGTCAGGGAAGTGCTATGAAAACACTTGAATCTAGTGGCTACAAGAAAACGTTTTCTAAGGATGGCTCAGTCACTGTGCTAACTAACGGTGATAAAACATATCGATTTTATCCATCTTCAACGTCCACCGGGCAGCCTTCAGCGTCATTAAGTATGGAAGGCATAAAAAAACCAATCGTAAAAATTAGATTTTCAGGGAAATAGTTATGGCGGTTTTGAAAA
>NZ_JBYTST010000251.1:0-291 GCF_058111565.1 Telluria sp. AZSoR62 | reverse complement strand
CCAATCCAGGCGTTCACCGAAAAAATGGGGGGAAATTACACCATTTGCGTCAACGGTCGCTCCAGCGGGTATCTCGTTCTGCACGAAAGTGACTATAAGACCACCGGACATTTGTCCGTCTGTCAGAGTTGCGGGCAGCGCAACTTCAAGGCATGCGGTCTAGTAGATGGTGATAACGCTTGTGGCCGATGCCATGCAGTTGGCGAGCGCGGGCGCCGGAATTTCGTTTCGCCACCGCGGCAGCTTTCAGTTGCCAATTGTGGCATCGACACAGATCGTGACTTCAGTGAG
>NZ_JBYTST010000250.1:0-291 GCF_058111565.1 Telluria sp. AZSoR62 | reverse complement strand
ATGCCAGCTCTCGACGCTTACGATGAAACGGTCCTGGGTTACCTTTTGCTTAGAAGTGCTGGTGAGTACCCAGGTAGTCGCTACGAGTCGTTTGTAACGGTGCCATCGTCCGTTCAGTACAAAAAGCAATCTCAGTATCTGAGCTTCGTTACAGTCTACTGCCTGGGGTTAAGTCGACTGAGTAGCCGTCTTGAGGACCTGCCAGTGGACCCACTGGTGGTTATCCTTGATCAAGTGCTCAATGGTCAGCTTCCACTTTCTGAGCTTGAGGCGGCCGTGGCGGGCTTTGCC
>NZ_JBYTST010000249.1:0-291 GCF_058111565.1 Telluria sp. AZSoR62 | reverse complement strand
CGTTGTGTTCGTGGAAGGCGGGCCGGTCCGGTGATGCGGCTTGGACCGAACCCGCCTTCGATGATGTCACGTTATTCGGTACGCACAGTCAACTGTTGGTACCGATATTCGGCTGACGGCTATTCGGCGGAGAAGAGTTTCGGTCCGCCGATGTCGTGGACGTTGTCTGACTTGTCGGCGCCGGCCTCGTTGTCGTCAGGCTCGTCCGCAGTTTCGTCACTGTCACCTGCAGCGTCAGCGACGGGTTCAGCGTCGGCGGTGCCGTAGTCGCCGTACTCGTTGCTCTCCTCC
>NZ_JBYTST010000248.1:0-292 GCF_058111565.1 Telluria sp. AZSoR62 | reverse complement strand
ATGAACCTCAAGCTGGTAGAGCCGCTGCGCGAACTGTTCAAGGACGAAGTCCGCCGTCTGGGCCTGGAACTCGGCCTGCCGTACGACATGGTCTACCGTCACCCATTCCCAGGCCCGGGCCTGGGTGTGCGCATCCTGGGTGAAGTGAAGAAGGAATACGCCGACCTGCTGCGTCGCGCCGACCACATCTTCATCGAAGAACTGCGCAAAGCCGACTGGTACCACAAAGTCAGCCAAGCGTTCGTGGTGTTCCAGCCGGTGAAATCGGTTGGGGTTGTAGGCGATGGCCGTC
>NZ_JBYTST010000247.1:0-293 GCF_058111565.1 Telluria sp. AZSoR62 | reverse complement strand
GTTTATCAAATTGCAGTTGGCCGCGGCGAGCCAGAGGATTGTGTTATCTGCGGAAACCCTCTGTGTAATGAGTGGCCAACTCTTGTTGAGTTGACACCAGAAGGAACAAAGACCGGCGATTTTGCCTATCACGTATCGGAATGCCGGATGCTCGACCATCAGGCCGAACATCCAAGTTCGGGCGCTGTTTGTGAATACTGCGGCGGTGACGGATACCACGCAGTGCCGCGTACTCCTGGTGTGGACTGCGAGGCTTGCAAGGGCACCGGAAAAAGAGGATCAGAATAGAAAAA
>NZ_JBYTST010000246.1:0-293 GCF_058111565.1 Telluria sp. AZSoR62 | reverse complement strand
CTCTAGGTTCTCCACCAGATGCATTACCGCCCGTTTGCGCAGTGCCGACAATTCGCCCAGGTGTTCGGCTTGATGGCGCTTAAGGAACGCCAGTGCAGCGTTCTGAATGAACTGTTGATAGTCCAAAGCATTTGTCTGAGTGTTCATTGGCCTTTCCCTGACTTAGTGCGGTAGAGGTCGATGGCGGCATGAACTTCGGCAGTGCGCGCGGCTATGTGCAAGACGTGCGCATTGAGGATCAGCTCGGCCTCGTCTTCGGTGATTACGCCGTCCTCTATCGCTTGAGCGATAAC
>NZ_JBYTST010000245.1:0-294 GCF_058111565.1 Telluria sp. AZSoR62 | reverse complement strand
CTAGTCAGAACAGTTTGAGGTCGCTCTCAGAAGCCGACTGAAAATGAGACTGTCGCCACGTCGCTTGCCACGGCTTTATCACTCGCAAACCGATGGCTGTACGTCAGACCAACACGTGAAGCCTTAACCGGGCCGGCAAGTTGCAACCCAATCCCGGCTTCATTCCAGCGATCAGTGGTGTCCTGCTTCAAGTTGAAGCGACTCACACCCAGGACCTCACCGCTCAGGTTGTCAGTGCTGTTGTTCAACCGCTCAACGTGCTTCAGATTGGCAGTGACGATCGCTTTGTTGGCC
>NZ_JBYTST010000244.1:0-294 GCF_058111565.1 Telluria sp. AZSoR62 | reverse complement strand
CGAACCAGCAGCGTGGAACCTTCTGATCGGTGCAATGTCGAAGTCCTCCAACGCAGCTGACAAGGCTCACGCGGTGTGGCGTCTCATCACGCACGTCTTCGACGACGCGTCGTTGATGTACATCGAGGACCGGTTGATGGCGCCGGGAGATGATTTCGACCAGGCAATCCTGGAGAAGATTGTCCTCGCACTGATCGATCGTTGGACTCCGCAGTTGAACCGAGCGCAGCGTCGTGAGCTCGCCGGACGCAACCGCCGCTAGGTAGTGGCTGAACCGTGGGGCTCTGACCCCAC
>NZ_JBYTST010000243.1:0-294 GCF_058111565.1 Telluria sp. AZSoR62 | reverse complement strand
CGACATTTGCGAAGACCCTTCCAACAGCACGCTGTGGGTCAATATCAGCCGCACCAGCCTGGTGTCGTTGAAAGAACAGGCGCTGATCGTCAAGAACGATCTGGCGTATTTCCCCACGCCTTTCTACGATCCACGCGGCTATGACGAGCCGGTGCTGACCATGGTGTTCGCAGCGTCTCCGACTCAGGGCGAGCAGCGGGCAGCGGGGATTCTGGCCTCGTATTTCGGCAGTCAGGCGGCGTGGCGCGGTACGCAATTCCCGGTGCTGTTTGACCGGTTGCCCGTTGCCACGAC
>NZ_JBYTST010000242.1:0-294 GCF_058111565.1 Telluria sp. AZSoR62 | reverse complement strand
AAGCGGAGGGTCAGCGATCATAGCCTTCAAAAAAATGCCACCAACGCTAACGTGGCTGAAGCTCCGTTCAACGCGGGCTCACACCGGCTTCATCAAGAACACTTTGCAGCTTGGCCAACGCATCCATCATCAAATACGCTTCTGCCTCGGTTTCAGCATTAGCCCGACAATCGCTAAAGCCCAGGCGCTTGACCAACTGCGCCAACGCCAACGTTTCGGGCGCATCCAGGTTACGTCCGGCATGGTCTGTATCACGCGCTCCATGGGGCAGTCGCGTCGCAGTCAGATTTAGAT
>NZ_JBYTST010000241.1:0-294 GCF_058111565.1 Telluria sp. AZSoR62 | reverse complement strand
CCTTCAGGTAGGTGGGGACCGTCGTCGTCATAGCTTTTTGCAGGGCCGCCATGCTGTCCCGCTGCGCCTCGTCGATCATCCAGGCGAGGGTCTTGAGCGCGGCCACGGGGCCAGCGAACTTGAGCCCCTGCAGGTGCTTGGCTTCGGACAGGGTCTGGGCCGTGGCGTCGGCCATGTAGCCCCGCTTACGGACCGGTTTCACCAGGGGAGCGAACCGATCGCCCCACGCGCGGATCTGCTCCGCCGTGGAACGCTCGACGGCGAGCGCCGGGTGAGGGATTACGCGGCCGCGAG
>NZ_JBYTST010000240.1:0-295 GCF_058111565.1 Telluria sp. AZSoR62 | reverse complement strand
GTCTTCGGCGTCAAGGACTCCCTCATCAAACGCTTCGAAGCCCAGCCCGCCGGCACCCCCGCGCCGGACGGCCCCGATCTGGGCGACCAAGAATGGGCCCGCACCCGCTTCGACGTCCCCCTCGCCCCCGCCGAGGACTAAAGTTGCCCGAGGGCCAGGTTGTGCACATTGTGCACAGCCTGTTTTTGCTCAGCAGCCACGTGTGGACACTGTCCACACCCCTTGGGCAGGACAACCGGCCACATTACCGCAGCCCCTACGCCACACAAAGCAACAAACGATACAAAAAAAACCC
>NZ_JBYTST010000239.1:0-295 GCF_058111565.1 Telluria sp. AZSoR62 | reverse complement strand
CGAACTGTATCCATGCGCGGAAATACTGAGAAAAATCAACAGTCTTGAGTCCACCTTTACCACGGATGCCTAAATATGACGATCACAAACCAGAGCCCAATGGAAGTCTTGGTCAATGATGTAAAAGTTGGCGAGATCAATTGCAAAGATTGGGACAGCCTCAAGCAACGCGCCAGAAGCAACAAGCGGACTTATATTACTCAGGTTGTCAGCTTTCTCATGGCGCTAGCCAAGCAACTGATGAAAAACTGCGTAGCTCTGCCGATGGCAATTCTTGCTGTTATCTCTCTATTCG
>NZ_JBYTST010000238.1:0-296 GCF_058111565.1 Telluria sp. AZSoR62 | reverse complement strand
TTTGAAATGACGCATGAAATGAGCCCGAGTGGTATGGCCAATCCTACCGTCAGGTTGCCCATCGCCGACGTTGCACTACGCCGTGCAGCGATGAGCAATGTCGGCGATCAGCCCGACCTACTGGATCAACTGCAAACGGAGCCACTGACATGACACCGTTTCTACACGCCGCACCTTCAGCGGCTAGGTTTCTCAACTCGCCCCTTGAGTGCCTTGATGGCAGTCAGTTCAGATTTGAAATGATCGAGCTGAACCAGTACTTCGTCAAAATCTATCCAGAGCCGACGGTCCACAAA
>NZ_JBYTST010000237.1:0-296 GCF_058111565.1 Telluria sp. AZSoR62 | reverse complement strand
CTGACCTTTAAAACAGTAGGTCTGGCTGGCCCAGTCAAACGTTACGGCAATATCAAACGGCAGGGGTTCAGGCGCCACAAGCGCCTCGGCTGCCAATTGTTCATCCGTAGCAAACAGGCCGTCATGTGCATCCAGCACCTTACCCAACAGCGGATCAATCGGACTGTTGTCAGCAATAATAAAGCCCGCTTCGATGTTGTTGTGGCGCCCGTCAGCCTGCCCGCCGACTCGTGCATTGGCCCCCGCATGGGTAAAGTTCCAGGAACCGATCGCCAGGTGCCTGGAAGTCTTCCAGA
>NZ_JBYTST010000236.1:0-298 GCF_058111565.1 Telluria sp. AZSoR62 | reverse complement strand
ATCGTCATCGAGCTGGTTGGCGGTTACACCGTAGCCCGCGAGCTGGTGCTCAAGGCCATCGAGAACGGCAAGCACGTGGTCACCGCCAACAAGGCGCTGATCGCCGTGCACGGTAACGAGATCTTCGCCAAGGCGCGCGAAAAGGGCGTGATTGTTGCGTTCGAAGCGGCTGTGGCCGGTGGCATCCCGGTGATCAAGGCGATCCGTGAAGGCCTGTCCGCCAACCGTATCAACTGGGTGGCCGGCATCATCAACGGCACCGGCAACTTCATCCTCACCGAAATGCGCGAGAAGGGCC
>NZ_JBYTST010000235.1:0-298 GCF_058111565.1 Telluria sp. AZSoR62 | reverse complement strand
CCGTAGTGCAGATAGAATGGATTGTTTTGAAGGCCCGCATTGCTTTTGCGTAGCTAGCTGAAGATTGGTACGTTTTTTGCCTTGTCTAGCCAGACGTGAAGGTTTTAAGGGCTCCAAATAAGTAAAGCTGCAGATGGTTAATGTTTTTAGTGCGACTCTGGTTCGCCCAAGCAAAACGATAAAATAGTGCCTTCACCACGATCAGATCAGAATAGCCGCCTTGTATTAAATGTCGAAAACAGAAGGCGGCCACCACCGAAGTGCTAGGAGATAAGAGAAATGAGCCGCATGCATCCCG
>NZ_JBYTST010000234.1:0-299 GCF_058111565.1 Telluria sp. AZSoR62 | reverse complement strand
AGCAGCGGGGCCAACAAGGAACTGGTGGAATCACTCGGCGCGGACAGCTTCATCGACTACACCGCAGCGGATTTCACCGCAGACGGCACAACGTACGACGTCGTCATGGACTGCGTGGGGAACGCCCCGTTCGCGAGGGTGCAAGGGAGCATCGCGCCGGGAGGTGCCCTGCTCCTGGTTATCGCCGACCTCAAAGGCATGCTCGGCGCGCGAGGACAGAGCCGCCGAAGCGGCAAGCTGGTCACTTTTGGCGGCCTCAAGCTCACGCACACCGCCGACGACGTCGCCTACCTTGTGAG
>NZ_JBYTST010000233.1:0-299 GCF_058111565.1 Telluria sp. AZSoR62 | reverse complement strand
TCAACCGATCGCTGTATTCAAAATGCTTCGAGTCTTCTGCTGAACGCCAAGCGCTTGGAAGAACCCGTACACGCTCACCTGCAATCGCGGAAAGATACACAAGTACCTCTCCAGGGGTTAGATCACGCGGGGTTTGTACCGCCTTGCGAAGTACGTCTGGACTCAGATCTAACTTTCCGGAGGCCTGAGCCGATAGGCTTTCTCGGGCTTCCTTCTGTGACTTCAACGTGTGAATCACTTTTCGGGCCTCAAGCAACTCGCCGCGCAGAGCAGCTGCTTCGTCCATGGCCAGGGACAGA
>NZ_JBYTST010000232.1:0-300 GCF_058111565.1 Telluria sp. AZSoR62 | reverse complement strand
ACACCCCTCGTTCATTCGACCGTCCGAGTGCTGCGCGTGTGGCTCGCCGAGCGAAGCGGATCGCCCAGTGACCCATTGTTCCCGACGGCCACCGGAAAGAATCTCAGCCGCGACGCCATCGAACATCGAATTGCGCATTATGTCGCGATCGCTGGCACGTCCTGCCCGTCGATCAGAACCAAACACGTGACTACCCACACCCTTCGACACACGGCCGCGATGCGGCTCCTGCTGTCTGGCGTCGACGTCACCGTCATCGCGCTCTGGCTCGGGCACGAGCAGGTTTCTACAACCAACATC
>NZ_JBYTST010000231.1:0-300 GCF_058111565.1 Telluria sp. AZSoR62 | reverse complement strand
ATCAACCCCGATAAGTACCAAGTATTCAAGCCACTGCTGTCCACCACACAATTTGCACCGATCATCGAGAAAACAATCGGTGCCAAAGAACGGAAGATGGTTTACAGCCGGGGCGGGCACGCGCGAACCAGGACAGTTGACACGAAAGACCAGGAGCGGCGCTCCTTTGTACTCACCGAGTCCGAGATTTTGACCCTAGCGCGCTGGGCTGTGGCGGTGGAGGACCACTACGGGTGTCCCATGGACATGGAGTGGGCCAAAGACGGGTCCACCGGCGAACTCTTCATGGTCCAGGCACGG
>NZ_JBYTST010000230.1:0-301 GCF_058111565.1 Telluria sp. AZSoR62 | reverse complement strand
CCAGGCCTCAGTGTTGCAAAAGCTGATCGGTGGTCAAAAGCTTTACGCTCATGTTGTAACGGCCCAGGAAGATACGGGTAGCGGTCAGGACGTGAAAGTTCGCGGAGTTTTCCTTTCAGAAGAAAGCGCTTCGGATAACGCTTCCGCGATCGCCGAACAGATGAAGGATACTGTCAATCAGGAGCTCTCCAAGGACCTTGGCGAGGAATACAGCCCGGTTGGCGTGCAACAGAAAGGACGCAAGTACCTGGTCACCTGCGGAGATGAAGGTATTTTGGCCACAGTCGAAATTCATACCCAC
>NZ_JBYTST010000229.1:0-301 GCF_058111565.1 Telluria sp. AZSoR62 | reverse complement strand
ATCGCCGCGGCCACAAGAACCGCCCTCGCGGCCCGGGAGGCCTCCCAGGGCAGGGCTGTTCTCCACGGAGCTGAGTGGAGGCCGGAGGGGGATCCGATGGAGGCTGCCATTGATGTCCTGGCGCGCCGGCTTTCCGTGTCCGCTCCGGAAAATGCCGATCCTGCGCGGCGCTTCGCATTTGATCCCCGCCGTCGCCGTGAATCGGCCATTGTCGGCACCACTCTCTTTGTTAAGGGGGCGCCCGAATCGGTCCTGCCGCTCTGCGGAGAGTCCGCAGGCGCTGCGGCGGAAGAAGTTGAAG
>NZ_JBYTST010000228.1:0-301 GCF_058111565.1 Telluria sp. AZSoR62 | reverse complement strand
CGGCTGTAGCTCAGCTGGATAGAGTACTTGGCTACGAACCAAGGGGTCGTGGGTTCGATTCCTGCCAGCCGCACCAAAAGATATGAAGGACCAGGTCGAGAGACCTGGTCCTTTTTTCGTTATGCCTGCCCTTCGTGCGCACGCGACGCGTTCTACAGGTGCAAGCCGGGCGCCGCAGGTTTTCCGGAGCTTGCTTCGATGAGGCTTTGCCAACAGGCGAACCCCTGCTATAATGCGTGCATCGGGCGGCTGTAGCTCAGCTGGATAGAGTACTTGGCTACGAACCAAGGGGTCGTGGGTT
>NZ_JBYTST010000227.1:0-302 GCF_058111565.1 Telluria sp. AZSoR62 | reverse complement strand
AGGATCCGGAATTTCGTACATTTCGATCAGATCCCACAACCGGGCGTCAGTCGCCGGAATGATGATCTTGTACGTCGGACCGTGCGGCCCGATCCGCACCGTCGCCTCACCCGGATCCAGGTTCGGAGATGTCAGTTTCCCCGCCACAAGACGGCACTTCACCTCGACCGGCACCACAACCCATGTACCGGCCGCGTTCTCGCGACGACGCGGAACCGTGAAGTACACGAACGCCAAATCCGCCGGAAACGGAGCAACCCCATCCAACCGGCGGAAATCCTCAGTGATCACACTCATTGTCA
>NZ_JBYTST010000226.1:0-303 GCF_058111565.1 Telluria sp. AZSoR62 | reverse complement strand
ACTTCGTCGTGAAGCCAGGCAGACATGCCGACAGGAGATGTGATCGGCCCGTTCATGGCCTCGTCGGTGAAAAAATGAAGTGGCGTTCTTCGACCTGCGCACCATGTCCGGATACCGGGTCACCCTTCCGCAGCAGCGCAAAGCCATGTATCTGGAAAGCGGGAACCTGATCCTCGAAACAGAGTCCAGAAAATTCACCGTGAAGGTCTGATAATTGACCACGGCCTATCCCCTGATGCTGTGTTTCTGGGGATTGGAGGCCAGTGCTTTCAGGGCCATCTGCGCGCGGGACCTGCTGCCCCG
>NZ_JBYTST010000225.1:0-303 GCF_058111565.1 Telluria sp. AZSoR62 | reverse complement strand
ATGAGGAAGCTAATATCGAGACTACTTTAACCGAGATAACCCGTCATATTGATACACAGCATTATCGCTGGGAAATTGTTGCAATTAACGATGGCAGCAGTGATTCAACATTGGAAAAGCTGAACTTTAGTGATCCGGAAAACTTTGAGTTAGTTATTGTCGATTTATCACGTAATTTCGGGAAGGAAGCCGCATTATCGGCAGGCATTGAGCAGGCACGAGGTGATGCCATCATCCCGTTGGATGCGGATCTGCAAGACCCGCCCCAAGTGATTGCCCAATTGTTGGAGAAATGGGAAGAAG
>NZ_JBYTST010000224.1:0-304 GCF_058111565.1 Telluria sp. AZSoR62 | reverse complement strand
CTACCGGCCGCGGCTGTTCATCGTGGAAGCCGGCAACAGCTTCGGCTTGTTCAGCGACTTCGCCAAGCGCCTGGGTCTGACCGTAAACCGGGTCAAGCTGGCTCCTGGCTCAGGCATCAGCCTGGCGCCGTTCGCCGACGCTCGCCGGCTGATCGAAACGCCCAGCAACGTGCAGACGCTTGATGCCGATGCACTGGATGAAGAATTGCCAGCCGATTCCTCGGTCATGGAGGAGGACGAGCAGCGCGACGTGCTGGGTGAACTGGAGATCACGGCACGGCTGATGATCACAGGCGGCGAGGAC
>NZ_JBYTST010000223.1:0-304 GCF_058111565.1 Telluria sp. AZSoR62 | reverse complement strand
GGGATCCGCGGCCAGCGCGACGGAACGTACGGCCTCACGCGGCACGGGTCCGGCCGGGTGGAAACCGCCCGCGGTCGTGCCCGAAGGCACGCCCTGCCCGGACGCATCAGCCGGGGCCGCCAGCAGATCCACCGCGTCGGCCCGGTCGCCGCCGGCGCCGAGGAGGTCCGGCTGCTGCCAGGCCACGCGCTGGATCTGCGAGCGCCCGGGGTCGCCGTGGTACAGGCAGCCGCGCGGGTCGAACGTCAGGCCTGCCGGCTCCGGCATGGCCGCTCCGGGGCCCCACTGCATCGGAACTGTGACC
>NZ_JBYTST010000222.1:0-305 GCF_058111565.1 Telluria sp. AZSoR62 | reverse complement strand
AAACTGGGCTCGGGCACGAGGTCACCGTACAAATCCAAGCGGCCATAGACCGTCGCGATGCAATGACAACCAAAACCATGTGCAGGCAGACCGGTAGGATGCTTGATGGCATGGAAGCAATGAAGTCGCTATTTAGCAACGTACTGAGCCTGGCTCACGGCACCTGGTTTGCAGACCTCCAGAGCGGCAGCTTTATCTCTGATTATCACGAAAGGTATTCAGACTCCGCGTGGCTTAGCAGGTTAATTATGATGGAGATCATCCGCCTGTCCTTTGTCCCCCGGAAATCCAGAGCTGCTGACAAG
>NZ_JBYTST010000221.1:0-305 GCF_058111565.1 Telluria sp. AZSoR62 | reverse complement strand
AATTAGCGAATCGTACCTGGGCAAATTGAACGACCAGGACATTAACAGTCAGGTGCTGGTGGAGTATGCGCTGTGGCGAATGGGCAAGGAGGGAGGGACTGTACAACCACAGACGGCTGGGAATGATCTGGCGCATCTGGGCGCAGTGCTTTCTATCGCTCGGCCTGCCTGGGGCTATGCAGTCGACCCGCACGCAATGACGGATGCACGGCGGGTCTTGAAAAAGCTGGGGTACAACATGAAAAGTCGTGAGCGCGACCGACGCCCCACTTTGGAGGAGCTCGACAAGCTACTTACGCATTTTC
>NZ_JBYTST010000220.1:0-305 GCF_058111565.1 Telluria sp. AZSoR62 | reverse complement strand
AATACATCCCCTCTCGACGTGGACACTCTCAGATAACGAAATGACTGATCTCCAGCAAGCGCCCTGGTCAGTCAAGAGTTAGCCCCGTGTGTCACCACCCTACCCTTCTAAGCCTTCAAAGCGGCGGAGCCATCATTTCGGGCTTCATCGCCTCCGCACGCTTTCTAATGTTATCTTCAATTCTTGCCAGTTCGTCGAGAAAGCCTTGCTTAGGGTCGTAGTACTGCGACCGCTCAGGCGGTGGAATTTTGTATTTGGTGCAAAGGGATTCGACCAGGTCTATCGCTCTTAAGCCAAGCTTCGAG
>NZ_JBYTST010000219.1:0-305 GCF_058111565.1 Telluria sp. AZSoR62 | reverse complement strand
CGGGCCGGGGCCGCGGAGTGGAGATCGAGGAGGGCACCTTCTCCTTGGCGGACCATGAGGACTTCCTTGCCCGGAACAGCGACTCGATCGAGGTGTTCCGCGCGAAGCAGGCGGCAGCGTTCACCGTCGAACGCCAAGCGTGGGCCGACGCTGGTGAGTTTGACCGCGCCGACGCAGCAGCCGCCGTTATTCCGATCGCCGAAGAGCTGGTGGTTCCCGAGGGAGGAACGCTGGTTGCCGCGCCTTTCGCCGCGAGCGTGTGGAAGGTGGATGTGGCTCCCGGTGACCGGGTCGCCAAAGACCAG
>NZ_JBYTST010000218.1:0-306 GCF_058111565.1 Telluria sp. AZSoR62 | reverse complement strand
TTCGCGCACCTTGTCGACGTCGGTGGACTTGGCTTTCTCAACCGCCTGCGCCCACATGTGGATGCCTACGTAGGTGGCTTCCATCGGGTCGTTGGTCACGGCTTTATCCGCGCCTGGCAGGTTGTGCGCCTTGGCGTAAGCCTTCCAGTCGGCGACGAACTTCTTGTTCACCGGGTTCTCCACCGACTCGAAGTAGTTCCAGGCCGCGAGGTTACCCACTAGCGGCTTGGTGTCGATGCCGCGCAGCTCTTCTTCACCCACCGAGAACGCCACCACCGGTACGTCGGTCGCCTTCAGGCCCTGGTT
>NZ_JBYTST010000217.1:0-306 GCF_058111565.1 Telluria sp. AZSoR62 | reverse complement strand
CGCATCAGCGTGATTCAGAACTTCGTGCTGATCTCAGTTACCTTGAAGCAGGGGGAAGGTCTTCGCCCGATGGCTCGGATCAGTGGGACTTGACGCGCCAGATGAAGATCGTCGCGCAGCAGCTTCTACTTCTCGATGGGCCACTTTCGCGCCGAGCGGAAGAGATTTGGTCGGTGCACAAAGATGCTGAGAAGTCATACTATCCGAGCCAAGATCGATATGAGGATGTCGGCCAGTTGCTTCCCGATCGTGAGCGATTGGAGAAAGCACACGATGCGCTTGTTGCGGACTTTAGATCGACCGTAC
>NZ_JBYTST010000216.1:0-307 GCF_058111565.1 Telluria sp. AZSoR62 | reverse complement strand
GGTGGGATTGTCGAAAACGAAAGGTGCGGAACTGGATGCGCCTGCCGCTGCTTGAACTTCCAGGCGTTTCGCGATGGAGCTGATAATTTCCGGCTGAGGAGGGTCCCCGGCTGCCTCCGATGCTTTCGCTGCGGACGTTGCTGCACTCGTGGCTGCCTCTCCCGCCGACTGCGCTGCTACCCCCGCATCCGCAGCTCCTGCCGAGGCCTCGGATGCATTGGTTGCAGCCTCGGAGGCGCTTTGGCCAGCCTGCGCAACAGAATCCTGCACAGCCGCCTTAGCAGTCGCTTCGACCGCAGGTTTGAAC
>NZ_JBYTST010000215.1:0-307 GCF_058111565.1 Telluria sp. AZSoR62 | reverse complement strand
GTTCAGTTTGAGTAATTGAACGATTTTAGCGCTAGCGTCAGCGGCACCCTGGGTGTGACCGGAATAACAGCCCTCCAGCGCGATTGCTTTAATATCGTTGACCAGGCTCTGGCCAAAAACATCTACTGCCATTCGACGGTATTGAACAGCGAACGCTGCCAGGCATGATTGCTTCAGTAACTCTGACCGCAGTTCACAAACAAGCCATGAGGCAAGAATTTCCGGAGGTTGCTCTGTTCCCTTAGGACCGTGGAAAACATTCCGCTTTACCAGGATTTTGAGCGTTTCGTGAATCACCGATGGGGAA
>NZ_JBYTST010000214.1:0-309 GCF_058111565.1 Telluria sp. AZSoR62 | reverse complement strand
ATCCCTGCTCAAGGACCATCGGCCAGCCCAACCCCTGACAGAAGACACGTGCCTATATAGGCGGCCGCCTTTCACCAACTTCTTGATGCCGCAGCTGTTCTTTGATCTGGCGTGGCCAGGTCGGTGGTTCCCAGTCTGGGTGTTCGCTTTGGTAGTGGCGGCCGGTGGGTGAGTTCCAGCCGGGTGGTTCGTTCGTTGTGGCGGTGGTGGGTTTCCATGCTGTGGTGTGTCTGAGTCTGTGGTGTTTGTGGCATGGCTGGCCGAGATTGCTAATCCCGGTGGATCCTCCGTGGGCCCAGGCGATGATGT
>NZ_JBYTST010000213.1:0-309 GCF_058111565.1 Telluria sp. AZSoR62 | reverse complement strand
AATCTCACCACTCGCCGTCTTCCTCAGGTCAACGGCAAACAGTGGATCAACAACGGCATCAGCCTCGCGTTTACGCGCCATGAATATTTCGATCTGCTGGCGCTCCAACATGTTGCTTAAATGTGGATAGTGGACTTCCAGCCACGGTGGCGCTTGCGCGCCGTTGCCCGTCTGTATCAGACGGCGTTCTATCTGCTGAAATAGCGGTTGACCCGGCCAATGCGCTGTTCAAGATCGCCAGACGTCCACGCCACGCCATAGTACATGGCCCGATCACAGGTGCAGATTATCGACTTCCCGAATGGTATC
>NZ_JBYTST010000212.1:0-309 GCF_058111565.1 Telluria sp. AZSoR62 | reverse complement strand
ATTAGGTGGTACAACAAGCACCGTTGTTGGTGTTAAGCGCAAGTTAAGTAAACTTGCGTGCCCAGCGTTAACCTCAAATTCAGGTACGTTCGGTAGTGTCTTTCCATCCATAGAAATGAACTTTGTGACGAAGCCATATTCCTTGGACAGCTCCTGGATAGTGTTCGCCTGCGGCTGGCAAAATTCACATTTCGAGTCGTAAAACAACCAAAGCCCCCCCACTCCAGCAACATATTTTAGGGCTTCATCTATTCCAGCCTGGGCTTTGCGAAGGAAAAATGGCTTTGTATACGACGCAATTGGTACCCG
>NZ_JBYTST010000211.1:0-311 GCF_058111565.1 Telluria sp. AZSoR62 | reverse complement strand
GGGCATACCATCTTGCCGACAGCAGAGCAGGGGGAAACGCTCACCACTGTCGAACCGCACGAGCTTGATTCTGTAAGGGTTCATTGTTTACACACTCACAAGGTAAACGATAATAAACCCTAGACTACAATCCCCCATTACGCAAAAAACAATACTAACCGTTTGCTTATATTATATTTTTATGAAAAATATTTACGTTTATGGAGAAGTCGGCCTAACTGACGTAGCCCGCACAGGGCGTGCATGTGGGTACAGCGACATTTCCTTGGCCGTTGTGAAGGATGCTTTAGAACAGCCAATCAAGGGAGATA
>NZ_JBYTST010000210.1:0-311 GCF_058111565.1 Telluria sp. AZSoR62 | reverse complement strand
TGTCAGACCTCGTATATTGAACAAACCGATTCTGCGATTGATAATGGTGGCGATACGGCCGGGTGAGGTGACTTCGTTCAGACTGAGTGCCTTGAGTACGTGGGTCAGATAGATGCCTTCACCCGTTTTCATTTTACAAGTCCGGACGGTATCTTGGGCCATCGCCATGCGCGTAAGCCTGCATACGAGGAAGGTTCAAAATGGAAGAGGTTCAGTCAGTCGTCGGTATCGATGTGAGCAAGTTGAAAGTAGACATTGCTTTACTCGTCAACGGCAAGATGAAGTCGAAAGTGCTCGACAATACCTCTGCC
>NZ_JBYTST010000209.1:0-312 GCF_058111565.1 Telluria sp. AZSoR62 | reverse complement strand
AATTTGACGCCGCGGCTTTCAAATGCCCGGGCAACTCTTTCTTGTCGCCCAG
Source organism: Telluria sp. AZSoR62 (assembly GCF_058111565.1). NCBI lineage: Bacteria > Pseudomonadati > Pseudomonadota > Betaproteobacteria > Burkholderiales > Oxalobacteraceae > Telluria > Telluria sp. AZSoR62. Next base: position 260 of record NZ_JBYTST010000209.1, on the reverse strand, counting down.
TATTTTGTTCGAAGAACAAGATCGCATGGCTGACACGCCCCGGAAGTGTATCGTCATTGGGGTGGATGCTCACCCTCTCCATTGGAACATTTAGCGCCTTTGCCAAGGCCCGAAGGTCACTCGCACGTCTAGTCAACGAATCTGTAATGATTCGATCTACCTGGTGCGCCGCAACAACAGACTGGATGCTCTGGATATGCGTCGGAAGCAACGCTCCACCGGCAGTGCTAATGAAAAGCGAGTCGATAACGGAGACCTGC
>NZ_JBYTST010000208.1:0-312 GCF_058111565.1 Telluria sp. AZSoR62 | reverse complement strand
GACTGGACCCCGGTGCGTGCCTTGGGTTCGTACATCAAGGGCACCAACGGCAAGTCCCAGGGCGTAGTACCGTTCCTGAAAGTGGTGAACGACACCGCCGTAGCGGTCAACCAGGGCGGCAAGCGCAAAGGCGCTGTCTGTGCCTACCTGGAAACCTGGCACATGGACATTGAAGAGTTCATCGAGCTGCGCAAGAACACCGGTGATGATCGTCGTCGTACCCACGACATGAACACCGCCAACTGGATCCCGGACCTGTTCATGAAGCGCGTCTTCGATGACGGCCCGTGGACCCTGTTCTCGCCATCCGAA
>NZ_JBYTST010000207.1:0-313 GCF_058111565.1 Telluria sp. AZSoR62 | reverse complement strand
TGGCTTTGCGCTCCGACCAGGATGGCGTTAGCCGCTGACAGGGTGTCGTCGCGGATATAATTCTGGCTGACCCAGGACAGCCGGTCACGGCGCAGCGCCGGGTTGTCGGTGCGGATCAAGGGCTCCAGGCCGGTGTTGCAGGCCCCGCCCAACAGCACCGCGCAGAGGCTGGTGACCAGGTTGTCGGCGCGTGCATTGCGGTCGGAGACATGGGTGAAGGCCTCGGAAAAGCCAGTGCGGGCGGCGATTTCCAAGAGGATTTCCGGCAGATCGACACGCGGCATCAGGTCAGACACGGCCGCCCGCAGTTGCA
>NZ_JBYTST010000206.1:0-313 GCF_058111565.1 Telluria sp. AZSoR62 | reverse complement strand
GGACTCGTTGAGCGCGCCGGACTGAGTGGCGTAGACCAGCTTCGACGTCGTTTCGATCACGCCATGGGTGAGCTCGTGCCCGATGACGTCCAGGAAGCGCGAGAGGCTGACGAGGCGGCCGTTCTGCTTGATTTGCCCATACCACATGCGTTGCCTGAACCAGAACGCATTGAGTAGGCTGGGCGGAGCCTGCATGCTCGCTGCCGTGACGTTGACCAGCGAGACGAGGTCCATCCCGTTGTCGTCGATCCCATTGCGCTGCAGGACGACGTTGTAGAAGTCCACCACCCTGGAAGCATTGGTGTGAGCGGAA
>NZ_JBYTST010000205.1:0-313 GCF_058111565.1 Telluria sp. AZSoR62 | reverse complement strand
GAAATGGGCGGCGAAGAGCATCTATGAAGAGTTCAAGCACCCGGAAACGGGCAAGGAACTCGGTGCCCGTCCGATCAAAGCCCACGCGTCTCCAGATGGTGCGAAAACGCCGATCGGGAACACGGCAAAATCTGAGCGCGAGGCCGTCGCGGGTTTCGACCTGACATTCAGTGTGCCGAAGTCTGTGAGTGTTTTGTGGGCGTTGGCGGAACCGAAGCTGCAGGCTGAACTATATGAGGCCCACAAGCAGGCTGTGGAGGAATCCATGGACTGGGTGGAGCGGAACGTGCTGCAGGCCCGTGCCGGGCACGGC
>NZ_JBYTST010000204.1:0-314 GCF_058111565.1 Telluria sp. AZSoR62 | reverse complement strand
AGGGGCCGCAAGAGCTGGGCTGTGCTGGGCAGGCTGGTCCGGTCATCGGGGCCGGTTTCCCGCCAGGTTCTCGTGGATGAGCTGTTTTCTGACGCCGACGATCCCATGGGGGCACTGCGGTGGACGCTGGCTGAACTGCGTCGGAAAACGGGCCTGGTCGAAGCTTTCCGGGGCAACCCTGTCTCGCACGGGCTCGGTCCGGATACAGCTGTGGACGTGGCCGAACTCTCGCGGGGCGTGCTGGAAACGGAGATTCCCGAAGGGCACTTCCTGGAAGGGATCGACGTCAAGGGATCGCCAGGGTTTGAGTCCTG
>NZ_JBYTST010000203.1:0-314 GCF_058111565.1 Telluria sp. AZSoR62 | reverse complement strand
CGGCGCGAAGCTTGGAAACGAGGGCACTGGCACTACGTGTTTTACGTACTGCACGCCATTGACCCCGATGGAAATCAAATTGATTGCGAAATCTCAACGAGCTGCTCAGCAGGGCGACTACCCAGTGACTCCGATTTTTGGGCGGAAGTTATGCCGATGTGCAATGAGATTTCCCAAGATATGGCGTCTGCCGGATTCATGGCTGATGGACAAAGAAGCAAGATCATCCATGCACTGAATGCGCTACGAAAATTTGCGGATGACTTTTGGAATCTTAGCCTTATGCAGGTCTTTCTCAAAGAAGGAGGGTTGAA
>NZ_JBYTST010000202.1:0-317 GCF_058111565.1 Telluria sp. AZSoR62 | reverse complement strand
ACTCCTGGTACGTGAGCTTGTGGTTCACACCATCTGCGCCCTCCACGAAAAGCTCACCGGAGTTCGTGCCCCACTTGTAGTAATAGCTGCCCTTGATCCAGCCAGCGTTACGCGGGGTCGGGTAGCCAGCAGTCTGCCACTGGTGGAAGGACAGCGGTGTCCACATCCAGTAGTTCTCCCCGCCAGGCCAGAATGTCACGGCGTAAACCGTAGGAGACCATGGGTACTTGACGAAGTCGGTTGCTGCCGGAGTCGGGGTCTGGAAGTTGTAAACGTCCCGCCACTTCTCATAGCTCAGCGGAAGGGGGGTCTGGGTT
>NZ_JBYTST010000201.1:0-319 GCF_058111565.1 Telluria sp. AZSoR62 | reverse complement strand
AACTTCACCAAGGGCCTAGCACCTCGCGAAAGCTCACTCGTACGCTTTATGGAGGAGCCGACAGAGCATCTGATTGATACCGTCAACGCCTTAGATGATCAGCTGCAGGCCGCGCTCATCCTCGTGTATGTCCATCAGGGCGGATTCGATCCTAGCGATCATGACGCTTCGGCCGCACAGGCGGTCGCCGAGCTGACTGGGTACACTCTCACTAAGATTCAGGATTGTTTCGCTGAGCTGAAGGGCTCGTTCCTGAAGCTGTCCGGATCAAAATGGACCTTCGCCCATCCGACGATCTCCGACGCCCTAACGGAGATTC
>NZ_JBYTST010000200.1:0-319 GCF_058111565.1 Telluria sp. AZSoR62 | reverse complement strand
GGATCCTGACTGCCCGTACTGCCATGAGCTCGAGTCCCAGGTCTTCACCAAGCTCGACAACATCACGATTTACACTTTCATGTTCCCAATCGAATCGCTGCATCCTCAGGCAAAGGCCAAGGCCGAGTCGATCTGGTGCTTGCCTGAAGGTGAACGCGCAGCCGCCTGGGACAAGCTCATGGCAGGTACTGCTCCAGCCGCAGCAAATTGCGATAACCCAGTGGCTCGTAACGTCTCTTTGGCTGAAAGCCTGGGCATCCAAGGCACTCCAACAATGATCAGCGCTGATGGGCGGAAAATGCCGGGGATGACCTCTGCC
>NZ_JBYTST010000199.1:0-320 GCF_058111565.1 Telluria sp. AZSoR62 | reverse complement strand
AAATTGTTAAGCAGTCATGCCCTCATAATGAAGAACTTGCTCTCGCCGCGCTCCGTGATCTACCGAACCTTGGAGCGAAAAGACGAGTAGTAAAGGAAGATACACTTCGGCGGTTGGACGCAACTGATTTTGAAGAAGGCATGCCTCGGTTGGCCTTTCGAATCATCCAAGCCAATGTTGAAGCTCTCTTTGCAAAGAAGATGGTCCCTGAATCGTACGTCAAGGCTGCTCAGTGGGTTTTCGGAAGATCATTCGGAGAATGGACCTTTGAAAACTGCTGCGCCGTCCTGGGAGCTCGCATAGACGTGATCCGACTCAGA
>NZ_JBYTST010000198.1:0-321 GCF_058111565.1 Telluria sp. AZSoR62 | reverse complement strand
CTAAAGTTGTGGCTCCGCGGTTACCAAAGGCCAACTCAAGGCTGGTCGTCAATCAGACCTGCGCAGTTTGTCGCGCTTGTGCTGCCGTACACTGAGCTTTCATTTTGTACCAGCGAGATGAATGAGGCGACAGTAGATCCCTCACTGATTCTGCGTGGGACCTACAACGATTACAGCGACACCCGATTCCATCCGAGGTCGGCCCGAGACGTGATGGACTGGTCCGACGCACTCGCTACCAAGCCCACCTATTCCTATCTGCATTCTCCCCGGGCTCTACAGGTAGGCGAGTTCCTGTTCATTGTTCCGCAAGAGGGCAAG
>NZ_JBYTST010000197.1:0-322 GCF_058111565.1 Telluria sp. AZSoR62 | reverse complement strand
CCGATTGCAAACCATGTTCCTGTTCTTGGTGATGGGTCATCCGATCCCTTGCTGACCAGCATCGCGTCTTGGGTAACCCCTGCTGTGCCTATATGGTTAGTCGCAGCCCCATCCACTCCGGCCCAGGCGTGGGGGGGAGCGCCAAACGGTATTGGGAAGGTCACTGCAACCTGGGCACCTGTATTGGCTGTCAGGGAATAACGCCCCCACTGAAAGGTGAAACTGGCGAGCCACGATGGAAAAACGATGGCGCTGTTAGTACCCCGGAGGGTGTAAAAACCGAGGCGCATGTTTTTCGGGGTTACAGCTGACCCAGCCTCAT
>NZ_JBYTST010000196.1:0-322 GCF_058111565.1 Telluria sp. AZSoR62 | reverse complement strand
AAGCCGTCTCCGCTGCTCACGACGCTGGCACTTCCAGCTTTGTCGGCGAAGAGCTGGCCAAGTCGGATCGTCCTGAACTGACCGCTGCCAAAATCGTCGTTTCCGGCGGTCGTGGCATGCAGAACGGTGACAATTTCAAGCACCTGTACGCCCTGGCCGACAAGCTGGGCGCTGCGGTCGGCGCTTCCCGCGCGGCCGTCGACGCAGGTTTCGTACCCAACGACATGCAGGTCGGCCAGACCGGCAAAATCGTTGCGCCACAGCTGTACATCGCGGTCGGTATCTCCGGCGCGATCCAGCACCTGGCCGGTATGAAAGACTC
>NZ_JBYTST010000195.1:0-322 GCF_058111565.1 Telluria sp. AZSoR62 | reverse complement strand
AGGAAATAAAAGTGTTAGCAGCAGTGCTAGACCTTTTAATGTAGAGCGCAGTTGTTTATAGCCGAAATAATGTCTTGCAAGAAACTTATGCATGATGTATTCCTCAGCGGGCGCGGGCTTCGAGACTTGCACACTTATTGTCCCAGCTGAATGTACAACTTCCAGGGCACATCATCCGAGCTTGAATGCTCAAGGCGCTTTCCCCACCCCCACCAACAATTGTCCTTGTTGTAACAGTATTTACACCGTTAACAAGATAAGGTCGTAAATCGACACCTGGAGCTCCAGCTTGGCTTGTTCCTAATTCTGGCGTATAAAGCGC
>NZ_JBYTST010000194.1:0-322 GCF_058111565.1 Telluria sp. AZSoR62 | reverse complement strand
CGCCGCATGAGCCTGCAAGATCCCTGTAGTTAGCAAGGGAATCCCATTAAGATCGAAAGCCCTTACGGACATTCGAACCCACAATACAGCTGCATTCGAATCTCAGAGATATTCCGGGACTATAAAGGCGACAGCCTTGGAAGGTAACACGGACAAAAAAGATATTCCGGGACTATATAGGGACGGCAACGTCTCAGTGCTAGCACGAAACAAGGCGTAAGCCTTCAGCTGATCTATCTAGGGTGGTTTGCTGATGGATTTATTAATCCATCCATCAGCCCAAAACGAGTATTCTGCTTTGAACGTCCGTTCAAGGTTTAGC
>NZ_JBYTST010000193.1:0-322 GCF_058111565.1 Telluria sp. AZSoR62 | reverse complement strand
AGAGCGCTGGAATTACATCCCGGTAGTGTTCGACGTCTTCGCCAACAGCTGCCATTCCATCCAAGGCCACTTCAATGTCGCGGATGAACCGGACTGCCTGAGCTTGTTCTTGCCAAAACTCAAGGCTGCCGGCGTCGCCGTTACTTCGAACAGTCTCGGGCGCCTGCGAGGGCGGGACCGTCCAAGTGATCAGCAATTCGTGAAGCAACCTCGCGGGATTCGACATGAGGCCAGATCATACGGTTCGGTACTGTTTCGCCGATCGAGAGGGCGGAGTTGGCTGCCGAAATCGCTGGAATGTCGGGAGTAATTAGACGTCGAC
>NZ_JBYTST010000192.1:0-324 GCF_058111565.1 Telluria sp. AZSoR62 | reverse complement strand
CGTACCGGTGACAGCCCTTGGCGAGGGCCACGGATTCCATTTCGGGATCACCGACGGCATCGTCGTGAAGACGCGTACGCTTCGGGGCGTCGAAGTTGACCAGGCCGCATGTACCGCCCGGATTGGCGCCGGTACTACGTGGCAGGAGGTTCTGGAGGTCTCCGGCCCCTTGGGGCTCGGGCCGCTTTCTGGCTCCGACGCGGGCGTGGGAGCGGTGGGATACGTGCTCGGGGGTGGCCTCGGACCTTTTGGCCGCACCTACGGGTACGCGGCCGACTCTGTCGTGTCTTTCGACGTCGTAACAGGGCGCGGAGAAATCATCAC
>NZ_JBYTST010000191.1:0-324 GCF_058111565.1 Telluria sp. AZSoR62 | reverse complement strand
GACGTCTATCCGATCAGCCTGCCCCGGTGGGCATTCACTCAGGAGAAGAACGAAGATGACCAGTAACGAAATCGCCATCAGCGGGCAGCCGAGCAGTGTGGTGGCGTCGCCGACGTCGATCTCCATCAGCGGAGCGCTGCAGGAGCAGGTACAACAGATGGGACACGCGTACACGCTCGCGCAGTCGATTTGCAAGACTTCGCTGGTCCCGCAGCACTTCCGCGGCAAGCCGCAGGACGGCGCGGTCGCGATCATGGCCGGCGCGAAGTGGGGACTCGACGCCATCTCGAGCCTGCAGAACATCTTCATCGTCCACGGCACCCC
>NZ_JBYTST010000190.1:0-324 GCF_058111565.1 Telluria sp. AZSoR62 | reverse complement strand
GCCCTCCCCGACGGCACCATCCTCGCCGGCCACCACCTCTGGCAAGCCGCCCGCGCCAACGGCCACACCACCATCCGCGTCGAAGTCATCGACTGCGACGAACAAACCGCCCGCAAAATCCTCATCGCAGACAACCGCCTCGCCGACCTCGGCCCAGGCGTCGACCCCGAACTACTCCTCACCGTCCTCAACGACCTCGACATCCTCGACGGATCCGGCTACAACGCTGACGACCTCGCCCTCCTCGAACAAACCATCAACCCACCCCAACCCAACGCCGACCCCGACGACGCCCCACCCGTCCCCGACAAACCCAAAAAAACC
>NZ_JBYTST010000189.1:0-325 GCF_058111565.1 Telluria sp. AZSoR62 | reverse complement strand
GACTCCCGAAGAAAACCTGTCCCCATAGAGTGCACTGGTGCGCGAAACCCTCGAAGCAATACTCGACCTCCAGCCCGAATACCACCACAACGCCAGTCCCGCGATGGTTCAACGCGGGAAACTGCTCACTCGAGGCTTACGGCCAAAGCTCCAGCAGATACTGGCTCACCGCAAAGATCTTTCAAAACTTGGTTGGGACGTCGAGGCCTCCAACGGCAAGGGGAACAACGCGGTCGTCCCGTGGGTGCGCATTTATGACAAAGCTCTAAGCCCAAGCGCGACTATCGGCTGGTACATCGTGTTCCTGTTCGACGCAGTTGGAGAC
>NZ_JBYTST010000188.1:0-326 GCF_058111565.1 Telluria sp. AZSoR62 | reverse complement strand
CGATCCTCCATCCACCGGTTGGGGTTATGCGTCTCTGCCCATTTAGGCTCAATGGTGTGCAGGAACTCGGTATTGAGGTCAACGCTGGCGCGTGTCTCCAGCTTCAGCTCGTACTCGGCCGGAACTGGTAACTGTGGGCTGCTCTCGACCCACATGTGTGGCAGGCGAACCATTGAGCCAGTTGCAAGTAGTGGCTCTGCCAAGCCGCGGTCGAAGTAACGGTCCCGGCACTGGTCAATGAACAGGTGCAACCACAACAGGTCCCAATCTTTGAGATCGGCAAGTGTGCCCAAAACGCGCAGACCTGAATCCGAGCTCATTAGAGC
>NZ_JBYTST010000187.1:0-326 GCF_058111565.1 Telluria sp. AZSoR62 | reverse complement strand
AGGGCCTGTTCCATGACTGATAACGACACTGTAGACCTGATTCGTTTGGTGGCACTTCGTGCCCTTCCTGCTGCCCCTACTCTGCTTAAAGAATGGCTGCCGGAGGGGCGCCCAAACGGACGTGAATGGGTTGCTCGAAACGATGTCCGGGGAGACCGCCAAGCCGGATCGTTTGGTGTGTCCCTCGACTATGGCCGGTGGAATGACTTTGCCGACGATCAAGCGCACGGTGGCGATCTGGTTTCACTTCTGGCGTACCTGCGCCAATGCCGCCAGGTCGAAGCTGCGCGGGAAATCGATCAACGCCTGGCACTCGGTTTGTTTGA
>NZ_JBYTST010000186.1:0-326 GCF_058111565.1 Telluria sp. AZSoR62 | reverse complement strand
GTGCTGATGTTCGACAGGTTGTTGTAGACGTGTTCCAGGCGGTTCGCTGCAGCGCCCAGGCCCGAACGGACCTTGTTGACCGAAGCCAGCGCGGTTTCCAGGGTGCCGATGGTGGCGTTGGCGGTTGCGGTCAGTTCGGTGCCGGTGGTCGCGGCGCTGTAGTTGGCGGTAGCGGCGGTCACGTCCGAGACGACTTGCGACACGTCGGTGCCCAGGTTGACGTCCATGGTCTCGCTCGACGATGCGCCAATCTGGAAGGTCATCGACGAAGCGATGGTGCCGCCCACCAGCAGCTTGGTGCCGCCGAAGGTGGTGTTCTTCAGGAT
>NZ_JBYTST010000185.1:0-327 GCF_058111565.1 Telluria sp. AZSoR62 | reverse complement strand
AGGCGTAAAGTGCATCCAATCAATGCTCATTTTGCATCTCCTGCACAGAAGTGCTGATAAAGGACATGGATCACCGCGAGCGCGGCAGAGCTGCTGATTCGGTAATAGACTTGCTTTCCCGCGCGTCGCGTTTCCACCATGCTCTTGCTACGTAGCACCGCGAGTTGTTGAGACAATGTAGGTTGCTGAATGCCTGACAAGGCCTCTAAATCGGTCACATTTAGCTCACCCTGCGACAGTTGGCAGAGAAGGAGCAATCGATCAGGGTTCGCCAGCGCTTTCAGTAGCTGACCAGCAGCTTCAGCGCTAGCTCGCAGTTGTTGGATA
>NZ_JBYTST010000184.1:0-328 GCF_058111565.1 Telluria sp. AZSoR62 | reverse complement strand
AGATGGCAACTCAAGTACTCGAGCAATTCTCTTCAGCTGCTCTTCAGGTGCATCAAGCATAGCCTCGTAAGACACAAATACACGCTGTTGCTGATGAGTTCCTCTAAGTACTCCTACCAAGTGCTTAGCCCATAACATCAGACCTTTTACTTCGGAAAAATTATCACGTTTGCGCAGTGATTGTGCGACCTCTAGAGGATTACGAACAGCGATAAGGTAACTAGCATTCATACCAAGCTCAGCGAATACTGCCTGCCAGAATGGTAGTAGTATAGCAACGCGAGGATCCTTGAACGCCAACACACTATTATCCGAGAGCTTACCTTCC
>NZ_JBYTST010000183.1:0-328 GCF_058111565.1 Telluria sp. AZSoR62 | reverse complement strand
CGTAGGTATATTCCTGTTGATCGGACTGCAGGACTACCAGGATTCGGAAAGTCAGAATGGACCAATTGAAATTTTTTTGCGTAATACGACATGAGTGAACGGCCATCTTTTGGGGCCTCGTTTGATTTATTGAAGAAGGGCATTCTCATTGCACCCATCTCGAAAGGTGGCCTGCCAATAGTGTTGGTATTATTTCTGCCGAGTGCGGTGAGATGTCTACCTCCGATGCGTTCCGACTTTTCAAGTACAGTAATATTTGTGAAGCCGCATCTGTACAATTCTCGTGCTGTTGTCAATCCCGTGATACCTGCGCCGATGATACAAATTC
>NZ_JBYTST010000182.1:0-329 GCF_058111565.1 Telluria sp. AZSoR62 | reverse complement strand
GATGTGCCACATATCTGCCAAATCAAGTCTTTCGTCTCTACCGAAAATATTGGGAAGATCGCCGCAGACCTTATAGTTGTAAAAGTGAGCGGCGTAGTTTTCCCAATCGTTGATTTCTTGGAATAACGCAGAAATTTTTACAGCAGGCATTTAGACCTACTTAGATACTGGCAGCTTGCCGGTAAGGACGAATGCATCGAAAGATTTCTGCCCATCACGCGCAGCCTGACGCACGTCAAGGTAAGTCAGCTCATTGCTGATGACCTTTTTGCGAGGTTTTTCGACTTTCTTGGTGATAGCCATGGCAACCTCCGATGGATGTATATTCA
>NZ_JBYTST010000181.1:0-330 GCF_058111565.1 Telluria sp. AZSoR62 | reverse complement strand
AGTTGTGCACGCCTGGCTGCACACTAAATATGGCCCTGACTTTGTCAGCTGCCGGCAATCAGACCAGTTATGGACACCAACCGATGACAACTCAATACTCGGATCTAAAACCTGATGATCAAGAGGCTGTGAGCCAAGCGATGGATCGTGCTTTGGCTTCGCTTCAAGACTACGGGCTGCGAATTGAAAACGTGGATCACACTGAACTGCTCAACGCCCTGGTCGATGTATTCGAACAGGCATCCCCATAAACTGTTTCACAACCGCCCTGACCATTATGGTCGGGGCTTCTTTTTGCCCGAAATTTGATAAAATTAGCCGACCGCACAT
>NZ_JBYTST010000180.1:0-331 GCF_058111565.1 Telluria sp. AZSoR62 | reverse complement strand
AAAAACTGAGCGGCTTATTTTTCTTGTGCTTAACTAATAAGTCCGCCACCCCCTGCTCATAGTGGCTCAAAATGATGACCTGCCGAACCTCTGCCGCCAAGTTAATAATCCCACGATGAACCGCCCCTACTCTATTGGAGTCAAATGAGGTAACAGGGTCATCGAACACTACGATAGACCCAGCGAGCTCAGCTTCTGTTTGACCGATTAAAGAAGCCCAAAAAACCGAAAGTGCGAGAGCCCTACGATCTGACTCACTAAAAACTCGATCAATGTTAGACTCAGCAATCACATTATCTTTAAACAAAACCTTGAGAAAATAGATAGGTGT
>NZ_JBYTST010000179.1:0-331 GCF_058111565.1 Telluria sp. AZSoR62 | reverse complement strand
CGGCGTCAGTCAGCAGCACATGCTGAAGCTCCGGGAGCGAATCGCGGAGCTGTGCGATCTTCTTGCGGTACAGCACCCGCGTCGTGACCAGCGCCCGGCCCGATCCCAGGTGCAGCCGCTGACGGACCGGTTCGGGGCCGAACGCGGAGAACAGCGGGCAGAAGACGCTGGCGTTCTTGAGCGTGCCGAGCACCGCAATATACAGGGCCGGCCCGCGGCCGGTAAGCGAGAAGACGCGCTCCCCGCGCCCGATTCCCAGGCTGCGCAGCACGCCGGAGAAGCGGTTGGTCTGCCCGGCCAGCTCCGCGAAGCTGAAGGAATGGGTGCTGCC
>NZ_JBYTST010000178.1:0-331 GCF_058111565.1 Telluria sp. AZSoR62 | reverse complement strand
AGATGACGATATCGACCAGGGCGAACCTCCGCCGCCGGCGCCGGCGCGTTGCAGTTGGCCACACCAGGTGCAGGCCTGGAAGGTGGGCGGGGGCCAGGTGCTCGCCGGATCCGCCGCCACGGCAGCTGACTCCCAGCGGCAGCATCGCGGCCGCTCGCGGTCGAGCAGGACATCGACCAGGTGCGCGCCGGCGTCGCGCCGCTGCAGCAGCTGGCTGGCCTGGTGGGGTCCTGCCGGCCGTGCCGATCGCGCGTTGCAGCCCGAGATGACGATATCGACCAGGGCGAACCTCCGCCGCCGGCGCCGGCGCGTTGCAGTTGGCCACACCAGG
>NZ_JBYTST010000177.1:0-334 GCF_058111565.1 Telluria sp. AZSoR62 | reverse complement strand
GCGCTGCAGTGACCAAACGGCAGTTGCACCGCCACCTTGGCCCTAGGCTCGACAAGGATGTGCTGCTGGTAACTGACGGGCATCCCGCCTACCGGACCTTCGCGCGGGAAGCAGGCATTGCGCACGCTTTCGTCAATCTGCGCCTTGGCGAGCGGGTGCGCGGCGCGGTCCATGTGCAGAACGTGAACGGCTATCACCAGCGCTTCCGGCAGTGGCTGGCCCGGTTTTATGGCGTCGCCTCACGCTACCTGCCCAACTACCTGGGCTGGCGCTGGGCGCTCGATGGCGAGCGCATTACTTCTCCCGATATGCTGCTGCGGGCGGCGCTGGGCAT
>NZ_JBYTST010000176.1:0-335 GCF_058111565.1 Telluria sp. AZSoR62 | reverse complement strand
ATAGCGAATCATTGGTTCTTGGTGTTTGGTCAAGTCGGGGTCTAATTACAGGAAAACGCCCCCGGTTGATTTGGATACAGGTTTCTTCTCCCGCTGGCGCCGATTGCGTTGCTGAGTTGCAGGGACGTTCAAATCGAAGCCGTAGAGCTGGCACAGACTTGTAAGCAGCTCGGGTGCAAGCAGGTTATGAGTGCGATGCAGACGCAGAATGATGCTCTTGGCCGACCGCCCATGCGCAGCTGCCAACTTCCCGATTTCTTCCCCAGCTTCAAATCCTGCAACCAGGCGAACATCCTCCTCGTCCGACCACTTCGATCCCTGCGCGGAGAGCGGTG
>NZ_JBYTST010000175.1:0-336 GCF_058111565.1 Telluria sp. AZSoR62 | reverse complement strand
CCTGCGATGTGCAATGTGCCTTCGATTGTGAAAGTCCTGAATAGTGCAACCCTGGGTAAAGTTAGGGTGTGGGTAGTTACAGAATCATTGGTTGATATGGGTAATGAGTTCTTGGATTTAAGAGAGCATTGTCTAACGCATATGAGCACTTTGGTTTTTTTCAATGCGACCAATTTGGCAAATGCCGAATTGTACAGAAAATTTATGCTCGCTTCGGATGAAGCCTCTTCTGAAAATTCAGATATTTCTACGACCGATATTTTGGAACTGACCGATACTCAGTTTATTGAAGTTGATAGTCGAGGAGGTGTGAGGCGCAGAAATATTCTACTGGCC
>NZ_JBYTST010000174.1:0-337 GCF_058111565.1 Telluria sp. AZSoR62 | reverse complement strand
CCAATTAACCGAACCTCGCGTGCCGAGATATTCTCGTTGATCGGGGCTTTCGGTGCAGCTCGTTTATCTTGTCTCATTTCACGCTTAATAATAATTACTCCGAATCTGGGCGACCACGCCGGGAAACCGCTTGCGCGAGGAACTCAGCGAACTGGGCGACGGGCATCGAGCCCAGGTCAGCACCTTCACGAGTACGCACAGCGACAGTCTGCATCTCGACTTCCCGATCTCCGATAACCAAAAGATAGGGAACCTTGAGCAAAGTATGCTCGCGGATTTTAAAGCCGATCTTTTCATTTCTCAAGTCGGACTTGGCACGAAATCCGCTTTCGTTGAG
>NZ_JBYTST010000173.1:0-337 GCF_058111565.1 Telluria sp. AZSoR62 | reverse complement strand
ATCTGAGCGGACATGGAGGACGGCCTTCAAGTCGCGTCGGCCGACGCCCCAGGTCCTGGACGCACTCGGGGCATTAGGTGCTCGGAGCAGCAAGATCCTGATCTGGGATGAGCCATCTTCGCTTACGGGTCCGACAATTCGTCAGCAGGTGCCGGCATGAAACCGACACGTCTACTCACTGCTGTTCAAGCAGGAGAACTGCTCGGAGTTGATGAGACCACAGTCCGACAGATGTGGCGCGAAGGTGAGCTTAAGTGCGTGCACATCGGGCGCGGTCGCAAGGTTTCTGATGCCGAAATCTCGCGCTACATCGAGGAAAACGAGCAGTTTGCGCCCA
>NZ_JBYTST010000172.1:0-337 GCF_058111565.1 Telluria sp. AZSoR62 | reverse complement strand
AAACCTTCCACTCCCATGGCCAGGTAGCCTTCATAACCCCCCGGATACTCCCAGCACCCCCAAGCCTCCAGGCGGGTCCCAAGGGCCAGCGCCAAGCGGAACCCCAGGCGCAGGGCTTCGATGGATGCGTCAGAACCGTCCACACCGACGATGACCTTCTCCTCAGCGGCCTTGGCCATAATCCACTCCTCGAATGCCGTACGTGCCCGGGCTTCCTCAAAGCATGTACCCGGCCGCTAAGGACGAACAGGGTCCAAGGTCACGACGCCGGCACGGGGTCCGCACCACCGTGCCGGACCCGCACCATGACCTTTGGCCCTAGACGCGGCGGCCCACC
>NZ_JBYTST010000171.1:0-337 GCF_058111565.1 Telluria sp. AZSoR62 | reverse complement strand
GTTCTCCAACTGCGGCAGACCCTGCGCGAACGACAGGGCGGGCAGCGCTGCGGTGCCCAGGGCCACGGTGGCGCGCTGGGCAAGACGGGAAGTGAGGATGCAGTTTTGCATGGTCATGCCTTTCAGGTCAGGAGAGGAGGAAGAAAGTCAGGACGAGGTACATCGCGACGAATCGGATGCAGACGCCGAGGAACTGGCGCTGGTTGAGGCGGCTTTCGGACCACCCCACGTAGGCCGTTCGCATGGCCCAGACGCCCCAGACGAGCAGGACCGCGAACACGACGCCGACCAGGACGGTCGCCATCGCTGAAGGCGCGATGCCGCTGTTGGCTTGAAA
>NZ_JBYTST010000170.1:0-339 GCF_058111565.1 Telluria sp. AZSoR62 | reverse complement strand
ATGACTTGGCCTTAATGCTCAACAATCCACCAACTGATCAGAAATCTTGGGAACTCACAGCATGCTGCTGACAATCGCTATGTTCGTCGCCGCTTTTTTTGTCATCTGGCTGATGCTTGTATTTCTTCTGCTGATTCATGAGTCTGGGCATCTGATACCAATGCAAAAGATGGGGATCAAACCGGATAAACTTGTTGTCGGCGGTATCAAACTCTTCAGTTTTAAAAAGTCAGGGATAATTCACGAAATTGGTCTGATTCCGCTCTGGGCGTTTGTGGTCAGCAAGGACTACGAAAATTCAGATTCCCGCCAGAGGGCTATCGTTGCCGCTGGTGGGCC
>NZ_JBYTST010000169.1:0-340 GCF_058111565.1 Telluria sp. AZSoR62 | reverse complement strand
TGATGGGCTACGCCTTGCTGCTCGTTGCCGCAGGCCTGACGTTGTGGTCGATGCTCCAGTATTTGCGCGCTGCCTGGCCTCACCTGCGCACCACCGTTGAAAAGAAATAAAACTTTTTTGAATCAAGGGGTTGACGGGGGTTCTGGATTCTATAGAATGCACACCACCAAGACGCGGGAATAGCTCAGTTGGTAGAGCACGACCTTGCCAAGGTCGGGGTCGCGAGTTCGAGTCTCGTTTCCCGCTCCAAATTTTGATCCACAGACTTCTACTGGGGTCTGTAGGTCATTGAAAAAAGGAGCTTCGGCTCCTTTTTTCATTCCAGCGAGTGCCACGGAAA
>NZ_JBYTST010000168.1:0-341 GCF_058111565.1 Telluria sp. AZSoR62 | reverse complement strand
GAATATCTCTTTTCATGGTCAACTCCTGGGTTTTTAATTTCGCGGGTGTGAAAAAACGACTGAGGGCGCGGTCTAGAAGCGGAAAGGCCCAGACTTTCGACCCGCCCCCACCCTTACGGCGCGAATCGCTCTCATTTGGGTGTTTTCAACTGTTTTTCTCGGTGTTTTTTGCTTTCGCGGCGCCGGCGGGCAGTAACTCCATCTCGCGGGCGATATCTGCCACGGCCAGCCCTCGGTCTAGTGCGCGCTGGGCATCGCGAACCATTGCCCGGATCGCTTGTTCCTCCAGCCTTGCCGCCATGATCGAAGCCTTGCGGGCAATCATGGTGGCCAGTGCAGTA
>NZ_JBYTST010000167.1:0-343 GCF_058111565.1 Telluria sp. AZSoR62 | reverse complement strand
CCCACGTAGGTGCTTATCCCCAGATGACGCAATTCTGGCGGAATCCGTTCAAAACTCAACCCAGTGACTCTCATTAGGTCGAAAACTGATGAGACGTCCAGGCTGAAGAACAACTGGGCCTCTTGCCCGCGATCGACTGCACAGTGGTAACAGCCGTAAGTGAAGTCGATCAGCTTGAGGGCTTTTGCCAAAGACAAACTTCGGTCAGTGCGTCTAGGAATATGTTGCTTCCGCACCGGTACGTAACGCACGGATATCGCACGGTGGCTGTTTAGTCCCTGCTCCATGAAGCCTTCCGGCTTAGCCCGCCCCAATGCCCGCAGCGAATCCTGATGGTCCGAAA
>NZ_JBYTST010000166.1:0-344 GCF_058111565.1 Telluria sp. AZSoR62 | reverse complement strand
CTCTCGATCGCACCTACTGCCTGCTTGATCTTGCCCAGGAGATGGCCGAGCAAGCGGCTCTGACTGAAAACAGCCAACAGCTTTGTCATGCGATCGTCTACCTGATCGACATGGCGAAAGCCACTGTTGACGCTTGCTCAGAGGGCATCCTGACCTCTGTGGAGGTGGGTCATGAATAAGCTCATTCCGCTCACAACAAATCCCAGCCAAACCCCTGTGCTGCTGATTGATACGAGCGCCGCGTACGCCGACATTCAGGAATACGCAGAGCAGCGACTTTGTGCGGCTAAAGCACTGCTTTTCAGCCTGTCCTGCATGGGCATCAACCGGGCCGACGCAAAAGA
>NZ_JBYTST010000165.1:0-345 GCF_058111565.1 Telluria sp. AZSoR62 | reverse complement strand
AAGTCCATGGCGGCGTCGAGAATGGAGGTTTCGTCTTCGAGATCGACATTCCTGCTGCCGGTCACGGCCTTCCATTGCCGCCACAGATCCGTGTCCTGTTTCTCGTCCAGCACGGGGTGGCGGCCCTTGCGCTTGGGCAGGCCGAGGATTTCGCGGCGAAGCGCCACCTCTTGGTGGGTCAGGCCATAGAACCGACTGACCATCTCGGTGCTCGCACCCAGCCTGAGCATGCGATCGACCGTGGCGATTTCCTTCTCCACGTCCTGCGCCTGCTTGAGTAGTCGCCGGAGCACTTCGCGGTTGACCGTCACCGAGCACCAGGAGACGTTGGCGTTGGCGAGCACG
>NZ_JBYTST010000164.1:0-345 GCF_058111565.1 Telluria sp. AZSoR62 | reverse complement strand
CACAGTCTGCCGGAATTCGATTCATATAGGTCGGCGAAGGCTTCGGTGACGCAAAGCAGCCGCGCGGCTCGGCTTGTCAGTTCTTGCATCAGGGGATGGTCGGATAGCGCTGGCAATCCATCCATGAAGCCGGGCAGGAAATTGGAAATTGAAGCGGCTTTGCATAGGAAGTCCAGCGGCAAGGAAGACCACAGGCCCGCTATTTTCAATACGAGGTCGGGTCGTCCGCCCACCGACTGAACCCCATGAATGTGTGCGGCGCCGGGAGGAATCACTGCAACATGAAGCGTCCTTGCTCCGGTAACGGCAGCCATCATCCGCCAAGACACACGGTAGAAGTCACGA
>NZ_JBYTST010000163.1:0-345 GCF_058111565.1 Telluria sp. AZSoR62 | reverse complement strand
AAAGAGAAGCCAGAGCGGCCAACGCCGCAAAGTAACGGAAAACGCCCGCTGTACCACAAGCCCTGGCCGTCAAACAGCCCGGGCCGAGGACATAGAGGGCTTGATTATCACGTCCGCAAATTGCTGGGAGTACGGCCGTTGTGAATACAGCACAGGATTGCAACGCTATATCTACGAGTTTTACTGAAGCGGAGTACTGGGAGGCGGTTGAGATCCCGGACAACCTTTCCGACAGTCATTCCCTGTGGGCGGTACGTGAATGCAACCTGTTGCATCTCATGAGCGTATGGATTGGCGCAACCTATGTGAGCGTGCTTGACGCCTCTATGCGAACTGGAATCGCTG
>NZ_JBYTST010000162.1:0-347 GCF_058111565.1 Telluria sp. AZSoR62 | reverse complement strand
ACCAACTCAGTTAACAAATCAGCTGAAGCGAAACAAAACCTAACCCCCAGCCGCCCGGCCATGGGCGGCAGATTTCACTCTTGGAGAAAGGCGTGAAAACACCAAGACCAGATATTCAAAGCCCCGCGGCCGTGATAATCGGCCGACTTGAGGGGGACCGCCTCTGTTATGAACTGACCCAGCAAAGTTTCAGCTTAAAGCCTGGCGAAGAACTCCACGTTTACACAATGCCTCCCGCACCAGAGGAAATAGAATCCATAACGCCCTGGCGGGGGCGCCACGCCGTCGCAGTAAACCAGCGCGACACCCTGGCCGGGGCCATAGCGGAACATTTTCGTGTTGAGCTG
>NZ_JBYTST010000161.1:0-350 GCF_058111565.1 Telluria sp. AZSoR62 | reverse complement strand
CACGTCGAGTACGAAACCGCGAACCGTCACTACGCGCACGTCGACTGCCCAGGCCACGCCGACTACATCAAGAACATGATTACCGGTGCTGCGCAGATGGACGGCGCGATCCTGGTGTGCTCGGCCGCCGACGGCCCAATGCCACAGACCCGCGAGCACATCCTGCTGGCGCGTCAGGTTGGCGTTCCGTACATCATCGTGTTCCTGAACAAGTGCGACCTGGTCGACGACGCAGAGCTGCTGGAACTGGTCGAAATGGAAGTCCGCGAGCTCCTCTCGAAGTACGAGTTCCCAGGCGACGACCTGCCAATCATCAAGGGTTCGGCACGTATGGCGCTGGAAGGCCAGCC
>NZ_JBYTST010000160.1:0-351 GCF_058111565.1 Telluria sp. AZSoR62 | reverse complement strand
GACGCTGGCTGCCAGCGGGGTGACGCCTGGTCCCTATGCAAAAGTCGCAGTTAACGCCAAAGGTATTGTGTTCGCAGGCACTAACCCGAACACATTGGCTGGATACGGTATCACTGACGCCTACACCCGAGGAGAGGTGGCCAACGGCTTTGTAAAGCAGGGCGGTGGGGCTGGTCAGACCTACAACAGAGTTTGTATCGGCTGGTCTTCGATCGGTTTAAAGGCGAGCGTTGATGATATCGACTTGGGGCGTATCTGGACTGAAAACAACTTTACTCCAAGTTCTAAGGCGGATAAAGCAGGTACTCTTGCGGGCTATGGGATTACCGATGCCTACACAATCGATCAGAC
>NZ_JBYTST010000159.1:0-351 GCF_058111565.1 Telluria sp. AZSoR62 | reverse complement strand
GGTGTTTGCCCTTTCCAGATGACCTGCCACCTCGCTTGGTGACAGGCGCGGAATCTTGCTCTGTTTCAAATCCTAGCGAGCTTTGATGACCTGAAGACGGTGGTGGGTTCGCGCCTGACAACATGTCTCTGGCTTTGCTAGCCAGCGTTAGCAGCCCATCTAGAGCGGCCTTGAGCTCTAGGTTGTTAGCTTCAAGTTTTTGCCGAGCAACGTCGGCACCCTTCGGGCTGACCGGAATGTTCAATCGCAACTGGCAACTTGCTCCTGGCATGATTTCTATTGAAAGTACTCTAGGGTAAAGCTTGGGTATTTGTGAAAATGAGCTCTCTCCGAATACATCTGTTCTCCATA
>NZ_JBYTST010000158.1:0-352 GCF_058111565.1 Telluria sp. AZSoR62 | reverse complement strand
GAGAACGCTGTTTATTTGGAGCTGAGATTACGTTTAGGACAGAGTTTAGTGCTCCAAGCGCGCAGATGCTCTTAGGGTAAACATAGTATTCACCATTCATGGATATGGCTGGTTTGAAGTAATAGTCAATATCGTTGCTAATAGGCGGAAATGCAAGAGTGGTATTTACTTCGCCAGGCTCAAAAGAAAGAAATTCTCTAAGTATTTTTTCGACCAAGTGTTCCTGAAGCCTTGAGTGCTTAGCTATGGATTTGATGTTTGTCGAAGATGCAACTTTGTCCTTTGCCAATTCTATTAATGAATTCGCTACGCGATGGATGTCTTTCAGCTTGAGTCCATTTGATGTTAAGCC
>NZ_JBYTST010000157.1:0-354 GCF_058111565.1 Telluria sp. AZSoR62 | reverse complement strand
ATGTCCGTGGGTGGAGGCTTTCGCCCTCGTTTCCCTCGGCTAGTGGAACCAATATAAGGATTTTTGCGGTTGTCGTCAACGCCTGCTCAACTCATAGCACCAGCCATCCGTTTAGCGCTCTCACCTGCCAGGTTCGCCACTTACGAAGCGGTGGCGGCGGCGGCTGGGCGATCTCAAGAAGACGCGGTGATACTTTACTCGTGGAACGCCCACGTCTCAGGGGCTTTGCTAACCCCGATCCACATTTGTGAAGTAGCCATCCGCAACGCGGTATCTGAAGCCCTTACAGCTGTGTACGGCCCCCACTGGCCATGGGACCGAAACTTCGAGAATAGTCTGCCAGTCGCAAAGGGC
>NZ_JBYTST010000156.1:0-356 GCF_058111565.1 Telluria sp. AZSoR62 | reverse complement strand
AGGTGCTGGAAGACGAAATCAACGGCCAGCAGAAACCTTGAGGAGAGGCCATGAAAGCCTTGTTTGTCCTGCTCAAAGATTACTGGTGGATTCTGCGTCGCCCCAGTGTGCATTACAGCCTGGGCTTTTTGACGCTTGGCGGGTTTATCGCCGGGGTGATTTTCTGGGGAGGTTTCAATACCGCACTGGAGGCGACGAACACCGAAAAATTCTGCATTTCCTGCCACGAAATGCGCGACAACGTGTATGTCGAACTTCAGGACACCATTCACTACACCAATCGCTCTGGCGTGCGCGCCACGTGCCCGGACTGCCATGTTCCGCATGAGTGGACGCACAAGATTGCCCGCAAGATG
>NZ_JBYTST010000155.1:0-356 GCF_058111565.1 Telluria sp. AZSoR62 | reverse complement strand
CAGACCGTGTTCGGTGCCGCAGTCGACTTCAGTCACAACCAAGTCTTGCGCAACGTCTACCAGACGACGAGTCAGGTAACCGGAGTTAGCGGTTTTCAACGCGGTATCCGCAAGACCCTTACGAGCACCGTGAGTGGAGATGAAGTACTGAAGTACGCTCAAACCTTCACGGAAGTTCGCAGTAATCGGCGTTTCGATGATGGAACCGTCCGGCTTGGCCATCAGGCCACGCATACCGGCGAGCTGACGGATCTGCGCAGCAGAACCCCGTGCGCCCGAGTCGGCCATCATGTACATCGAGTTGAACGACTCTTGATCGACTTCTACGCCGTGACGGTCGATAACCTTCTCTTTCG
>NZ_JBYTST010000154.1:0-357 GCF_058111565.1 Telluria sp. AZSoR62 | reverse complement strand
CGGCCCCCAACACCACCAAACGTCTCCTTCATACGTTTGATGTCGATCATGTCCTCAAAACCGGGCTTACCCCCCGTTTTGTACTGTTCGAGAAACAGCGAAAGGTTTTTTGTCGCAGGGTTATGAGGTTGTGTCTTTTTGAGCCGCGTCTCGAGCTCCTGGATTGCCTTGTGATTCATCAACAGAATGGTGAAGTCGATGAAGTTGTAGGCAAGGCCCGCGGCTTGTAATGCAGCGACGATGGTCGTTATGCCTTGGTTGGCAGACTGTTTGTAGTGATCCGCACCCGGGTTATTTTCAGTGGAGGGGATGATCGAAAGAATTCGTGACGCAACCTCGTCTGGATCCCCCCGGAGA
>NZ_JBYTST010000153.1:0-359 GCF_058111565.1 Telluria sp. AZSoR62 | reverse complement strand
GCCATGTTCATCACCTGCGCCAACTCGCGCATCGCCCTGGGAGCACATCAACCTGACCGGCGATTACGTCTGGCGGCAAAGCCGCAAGCTGGAAGAGGGGAAATTCAGGCCGCTACGGCAGGTCGGAAAACCTTAGCATACGATTTTTTCCGAATTCTGTAGGCATCCCTTCTAAGTCTGATTTCTCGCACGCGATAAAAAGCCCCTTGTGGCTTTTTTTGTGCTCTACATCGTGCGTTCCCTGCCGTCGCTTGGGTTGTTGGGCCGTGAACGTTTTTCGCGTTCGAGTGCACGTTCGGTTTTTGGCCCGTCCACAAGGGCTTTCGGGGCGTGTGCTTTCTGCAGACGTTGCGCGTCAC
>NZ_JBYTST010000152.1:0-360 GCF_058111565.1 Telluria sp. AZSoR62 | reverse complement strand
AATAGGGGAAGAGCCTTCAAGCTCTTCCCCTATTTTGTATCTGGAGTCTGTACATGGAAAACCTGGACGCGCTCGTTGCTCAAGCTCTTGAGGCTGTGCAAAGCGCTGAAGATATCAATGCCCTGGAGCAAATCCGGGTTCACTACCTTGGCAAAAAGGGTGAATTGACTCAGGTGATGAAGACCCTGGGGAATTTGCCGGCTGAAGAGCGTCCGCAAGTCGGTGCGCTGATCAACGTCGCCAAGGAGCGTGTCACAGAGGTTCTCAATGCGCGCAAGGCGTCGCTCGAGGAGGCCGATCTTGCGGCCAAGCTCGCCGCCGAGTCCATTGACGTCACCTTGCCTGGCCGTGGCCAGGCCT
>NZ_JBYTST010000151.1:0-360 GCF_058111565.1 Telluria sp. AZSoR62 | reverse complement strand
AAGGTCACCAAGGCGTATCCAGACGGAACCATTGCCGTCGATGCTCTCGATCTGGAGTGCCCGACGGGAAAGATCACCGCGTTGGTGGGTCCTTCCGGCTGCGGCAAGACGACCTCACTCCGCATGATCAACAGGCTGATCGAACCGACGTCAGGCACGATTTCGCTCGACGGCGAGTCCACGGCGGGAATGGATCCGGCCCTTCTGCGTCGACGCATCGGGTACGTGATCCAGCACGCGGGTCTCTTTCCCCATCGCACCATCGTCGACAACATAGCGACCATGCCTCGATTGCTCGGTGCGAGTAAAAAGGAATCTCGCACTCGCGCTATGGAATTGCTCGAAACGGTTGGTCTGACG
>NZ_JBYTST010000150.1:0-361 GCF_058111565.1 Telluria sp. AZSoR62 | reverse complement strand
AACAACTGGCTGTTGGGTGTGCAGACTTTGGGCTGTCTGCTGCGTGTAAACAGCATACAAAGAAATCTTAGGGGAGCCCTAAATGTCGAGGCTACAGTCTTGGCGATCCGTAGCGCTCATCATGAGCTAAAGGAGAGGCTTTATGAGATTGGTCTCTACCAAAGCGGCCTCATAGGTCACGAGGTTGAAGATGAGGAATTGGAAGATTTCGATCCTGAGTACGATGAAGACGGTGGCGAAAGCGATGACGCGCTTCACTTTTAGCTCGGGCAAGACCTGAGGCCAGTCCTCAGCGCTCGTGACTGAATCGACCGCTGCGGGTTGAAGGCGCCGTCTTAAGGCCAGGTCAAGCGTCGATTCC
>NZ_JBYTST010000149.1:0-362 GCF_058111565.1 Telluria sp. AZSoR62 | reverse complement strand
ACATGCACTCCCTGGCACAGAGCTACGACAAGAATACTCAGCAAGCGATGAAATCCGGAGAAAAAATCGCTGACTCACTCAGCCTAAAAGGAGCAGAAAAGGACGCCTTCACACAAGCATTCAACGCAAACGTAGGGCTCGGTGGCATCGTTGGCGGTCTCAAGGCAGGCATCCAGAACGCGACCGGGAAAGAGGCGTCAAAAGAACAGTTAAGCCAGGTGTCACGCGACTTCGGATCAGAAATTTCGAAGAACGAAAGCGATATGAAGGGGTGGCGTGCCCAGGCGTCTTCAACATTCTCACAGACGTCTGGTAGCGATAGCTCCACCGAGCACGCGCTAAGTCGAAGACTCTCCTCTACC
>NZ_JBYTST010000148.1:0-362 GCF_058111565.1 Telluria sp. AZSoR62 | reverse complement strand
CCCACGACCGCATCAGGGCCCGCTCCGGGCTCTGGGACGTCGAGGGCGAAGTAGCCGACTGGAAGAACGCCCTCACAGGCTGGAACCCAGGCGTTGAGTTCCGGGTCAGGAAGGTGGCGGGCTGATGACAGGCAAGATGAAGTGGAACAACGCCTTCTTCACCAAACTCGGGCACTCACCCAAGGTCACCGCCGTCCTGCAGCGACACCTGGACAGCATCGCCGCCCGGGCCCGCGCAAGCGCCCCGGTGGACACGGGCGACTACCGGGACCGGATCACCACCCGGATCAAGAGCACCGCGACCCGGAACGTCGGCCTGGTCGTTGCCGAAGACCCGGCAAGCATGTTCGTCGAATCCGAAA
>NZ_JBYTST010000147.1:0-362 GCF_058111565.1 Telluria sp. AZSoR62 | reverse complement strand
CGTTTCCTACAGCAGCGGCTGCACGATCATCGCAGGCCAGTGGTACTCCCGGTACGACGGTGCCACATGGACGAACCCCTCCGACGTGGACGTCGACCACCTCGTGCCTTTGCAGGAGGCTTGGCAGTCAGGAGCCTGGCGCTGGTCACCGGAACTTCGTGCGGCCTACGCCAACGACCTTGGTTACCTGCGCAGCCTCGAGGCAGCCACTGACGAAGTGAATCAGTCCAAGGGTGCCCAGGACCCGGCAACTTGGATTCCGACTCTGGAGCAGTGCGGCTACGCCGTTGACTGGGTCTCCGTGAAATGGCGGTGGAACCTCACCGCCGACAACAGCGAACACGCAGCCCTGAACTCCCTAG
>NZ_JBYTST010000146.1:0-364 GCF_058111565.1 Telluria sp. AZSoR62 | reverse complement strand
TGGACGTCAGCCTGCCGCTGGGTGAGCGCGTCGGACATTCGCTGGTGCTGGGCACGACGCGCGTGGGCAAGACGCGGCTGGCCGAGCTGTTTGTGACTCAGGACATCCGTCGCAAGAACGCTGCCGGCGAGCACGAGGTCGTGATCGTTATCGATCCCAAGGGCGACGCGGATCTCCTGAAGCGGATGTACATCGAAGCCCAGCGCGCAGGCCGTGAAGGCGAGTTCTACATCTTCCACCTCGGTTGGCCGGAAATCAGCGCCCGCTACAACGCGGTAGGACGCTTCGGTCGCATCTCGGAAGTCGCCACCCGTATCGCAGGGCAACTCTCCGGTGAAGGCAACAGCGCGGCCTTCCGGGAGTT
>NZ_JBYTST010000145.1:0-365 GCF_058111565.1 Telluria sp. AZSoR62 | reverse complement strand
GAGTCTTTGCCATTCCGATCCAAGGTGGCAATTGCGGATCTATTCCCCATGAGTAAAGTCGGCCCGCTGCTAAACGCCATCAGCTGATCCCCAAAAGCTGAACAAAAACGCGCCTATTTCCTTGACAAAAAACAGGGATGAATCAAATATGAGCGTATGCGTACGTGTCATGTATCCATTGCGCACACACCATAATCTGATTGCAGGAATAGCGGAATGAGCAAGATGACGAATGCCCCCACTAAGCGCCTATGCGGCCACACTGATTTGTTTAGCTACGGCAGTAAAGGCCGCGTCGGTTTGATGTCAGATAGTCTGTACGCATCAAACAGCTTGTGTGGGGAATGTCGGGCGTCTATCCGCCA
>NZ_JBYTST010000144.1:0-365 GCF_058111565.1 Telluria sp. AZSoR62 | reverse complement strand
AGCAATGCCTTCGGGCATTTCCTGGGAGCACTGGCCGGAGAAAGCCGTGCGCTCCAGCCGCCAGGGGAAAAATGGGCGCACGCTGGTTGTGTGTCTGGACCCCGCCGCCGCATCGCCTGGCGCGTGCTCGACGCTCAATATTTCGGTGTCGCCCAACGCCGCAAGCGCGTGTTTCTTGTGGCATGTGGTGGTGATGACCTCGATCCCTCCGAAGTACTTTTTGAGCGCACAGGCCTGCGCGGGGATTCTTCTGCGGGCCGCGCGCCGTGGCAAGAAGCTGCCCGCGCTGCTGGATCGGGTGCTGCTGCAGCAGGCGGATACGCAGGATTCGCTGGACTGAACCAGCCCTACGGCAAGGTCACGAC
>NZ_JBYTST010000143.1:0-365 GCF_058111565.1 Telluria sp. AZSoR62 | reverse complement strand
ATATGCGCCTTGGTTTCGAAGTCACCCTGTATTTCGCCAACCGCTGATCATCCGAGCCCCGGTACGCCGGGTTTTCCAGTCCCAAAGCAGACCTCATGAATGAGCATGGCCTACGAACTGGAGCGCCCGCCGTATCACACGGTGACGGCCGAACGTGTTTGGCACCGTGGGATAGCCCAGTGAGCCGCGCGGATGAAGGACGCATTGGGTCACCGTGCGCACCCTACGCATCGAATAACTCAAATGGTGCAACGTTGTACGGCGCACCCGATGACGGAATTTTCAGTTTGAACCAATCCACCCAGTCTTGCGTGCCGCGCTTTCGCCGTGGCTTCCGCCTGCAGTATGAACCGATGCAGAACTGC
>NZ_JBYTST010000142.1:0-366 GCF_058111565.1 Telluria sp. AZSoR62 | reverse complement strand
ACGACGGCAACGGTCCCCAAGGACGCCGCGCCCCCCGCCGCGCCGACACTGACGGTCCCCGCCGCGGTCACCGGCGCGACCGTCACGTCCGTGACGGTCAGCGGCAGCGCCGAGGTCGGCGCGACCGTCTCGCTTAACATCACGGACGCCAATGCCGTTCACACCGTCACCGCGACCGCGACCGCGGACGGAACCGGGAATTGGTCCACGACGGCACTGAACCTGACGAGCCTGAGCGACGGCCAGCTCACCTACACCGCAACCGCGACCGATACGGCGGGCAACGTCAGCCCGGCGACGACGGCAACGGTTCCCAAGGACACCGCGCCCCCCGCCGCGCCGACACTGACGGCCCCGACCACAGTC
>NZ_JBYTST010000141.1:0-366 GCF_058111565.1 Telluria sp. AZSoR62 | reverse complement strand
CGTTAGTAATAGTTGAACTTTGATTAAGCGTACCAGTTATTTGAACCGTAGCGCGGGGAGCTTAACGAACCGAGCCATTCCTCGATAGAGTTCGGCAAAACCTTCGTTTTGTCGAACCATTGCATCGCCCTTTGTGATTGGCGTATAAACACACAAACACCTATTAGCGGAGAACGCTATGAATACCATTCGCTGGAATGTCGCCGTCTCGGCCGACACCGACCAGTCGCTTCGGATGTTTCTGGCCAGCCAGGGCGGCGGCCGTAAGGGCGACCTGTCGCGCTTCATCGAAGAAGCGGTACGGGCACACATCCTGGAGCTGAGCGCTGAGCAGGCCAAGGCCGCTAACGCCCATCTGAGTGAGGC
>NZ_JBYTST010000140.1:0-366 GCF_058111565.1 Telluria sp. AZSoR62 | reverse complement strand
AGCAACTCTTGTAGGGATTTCATCATAACTGTCACTTCGATTGTTGTTCATGTCTCGAAGAGATGACCAACATCGACGAACAAGTCGTGACGTCTTTGGCGCAGATTCGCGAGCAGGCGTTAAATCCCTGGCAGCACCTCCGCCCCTCGTTCGCCTTTAATGTGTCGCCTATTCAGGTGAATATCTAAGAAATCTTGATCTATTAGAGTACGGCACAGGCGTGTTTGAAGGCAGGTTAAGCAAAGCATGCCGTAGTTCTCGGGGTGTGCCCTGAGCCATAGGTCATGACGGACCATGTAGTAGTCATCTCGACAGGTAGACTTTGTGCAGTCCTGACAAGCATCCCACGCTAACTCACCGAAGAGA
>NZ_JBYTST010000139.1:0-368 GCF_058111565.1 Telluria sp. AZSoR62 | reverse complement strand
GATCGGAAGGAGCAGACTCCTGGGGCGATGTTGTCGCGGCAGGTTGAAGGGTTGAAGGCAATGCTTCAGGCAGTGGGAGTTTCTTCGTGAGTTCTAAATCGGTAGATACAGTGAACAGTGACTACCGTAAGGAGGGTGGCTGTGGCGAAGGCTGACAAGGACGGGATCATCCGGGATCGCCGGACCGGGATCGTGCTGGCGCGTAAGGACCGGCATCCGCTTGCGGACCTGTTCAAGGACATTCCGATGGGGGAGGGGCTACCCGGTTTGCATATGGGTTTGCCGGAGGTGGAGCACCTGTTGGCGATCCATGTGTTCGATAACCTCGGCTGCTCGCCGCCACAGGAGCCGTTGTACAAAGCGGTTCC
>NZ_JBYTST010000138.1:0-370 GCF_058111565.1 Telluria sp. AZSoR62 | reverse complement strand
GGTTGAGCTTGTTGATGGTCTCGATCATGTGCACCGGAATACGGATGGTGCGGGCCTGGTCGGCGATCGAGCGAGTGATCGCCTGACGGATCCACCAGGTGGCATAAGTCGAGAACTTGTAGCCGCGACGGTATTCGAACTTGTCCACAGCCTTCATCAAGCCGATGTTGCCTTCCTGGATCAGATCGAGGAATTGCAGGCCACGGTTGGTGTACTTCTTGGCGATGGAGATCACCAGACGCAAGTTCGCTTCAACCATCTCTTTCTTCGCGCGGCGGGCCTTGGCCTCACCGATCGACATGCGACGGTTGATGTCCTAGATCTCAGCAATCGTCAGACCGGTTTCGGTTTGAAGCGCGGTCAGCTTCTG
>NZ_JBYTST010000137.1:0-370 GCF_058111565.1 Telluria sp. AZSoR62 | reverse complement strand
AATAGCTTCCGCCAGGTACTACCATTCAGCATCGCTTGCTGCTCGGCCGCACTGGCTGTTTTGCGATGTTTTTCTTCCCGCGCTCTCAAGCCCGCAAAGCGCTCCCGAATAGACAAATAGGCTTTTTTGTTTTCGTCGTGGATTTTTAGGGCCGCCTGAATTTTATCTGGCAGTGATAGGTGATGTTCGTTCATGGGTTTCTCCGATGGCGATGACAGGCCGACGCCGGCCAGGTTTGATGATGCGAGTCGGCAATCAGTGAGGGTTGACTGGTCGGTAGGGATAGGGCGGGGTGAGTAGCGCGGAACAAGTACTTTGAGTTCTGTCAACAAAAACAGCACATACCCCCCCTTGTTCACACGACTGAATT
>NZ_JBYTST010000136.1:0-371 GCF_058111565.1 Telluria sp. AZSoR62 | reverse complement strand
CCCCAGCGCAGTGAACCGGGCATTGAGTTCGGCGACCCGGTTCTTGCCTTCCTCGCGTGAGCCGAGTTCGTTGATCGACTTCGTCAACGCCTTCCGGTACTTCGGTGACGACAACCGCGCGAGGACCCGCTCGATAACGTCCGCCTCGAGCAGTTCAGCTTGAACGGACACGATGGAGGGGCAGTCGCTGCTTCGGGTGGAGCAGGCATAGACGGTGGGGCGG
Organism: Telluria sp. AZSoR62; assembly: GCF_058111565.1. Classification (NCBI taxonomy): domain Bacteria; kingdom Pseudomonadati; phylum Pseudomonadota; class Betaproteobacteria; order Burkholderiales; family Oxalobacteraceae; genus Telluria; species Telluria sp. AZSoR62. The sequence goes on along the minus strand of NZ_JBYTST010000136.1, from coordinate 148 downwards.
CCGACGGTGGACGCCGCGTACATGGGTCGGCCGCAGCCTCCACACCTTGCGAGCCCGCCGCCGAGGAGTGCGACTTGGGTGCGGTCGCCGGTGTACTTCGCGCGCTCCGGATCGAGAAGCAGTTCGCACAGCCGCTTGTAGGTTCGGG
>NZ_JBYTST010000135.1:0-372 GCF_058111565.1 Telluria sp. AZSoR62 | reverse complement strand
TATCACGAGTAAAAAGGCAGCTGCCAGAATCTTTTTCATCGTTGATCTCATCAATTGTTTTTATTTTCTAAACACCCTCTCGGACCATCACTACCCATTCGTAATCATGAGTGCGCAGGGTAGTCACGAGCCCGCAGAGGCATACTTGTCGACGGTCTAAAAGCCGTTTTTCCATTCGCGCAACGATTGCAAACAGGCGGCTGGCGTTGTAATGCTCGCCGGCGCATGGTTTTGCGATGCCGCCTGAACTGCGGGGACAGACTTTCGTAGAAACGGATTGGTGGCCTTTTCCAGGCCAATCGTCGAGGGCAGGGTGCATGCCCCCCGAGCCAGTGTTGACTCCACCTCCAGCAAGCGATCGGCTATCTGCTT
>NZ_JBYTST010000134.1:0-372 GCF_058111565.1 Telluria sp. AZSoR62 | reverse complement strand
CGGAGTAGCAGGCTTCAATTTTTGAGTTGCTTTCAACGTTTCGTCCAGCCCCGCCATGCGCGGGGTTTTTTTTTGCCAAAAATTCTTCGCCTAACATAAAAACGTACTTTGTGTGTATCATTCTGACGCACACAGGTTTAAAGCCTTACTGAGTCGATCATGAATAATCAAATCCCCAGCAACAGCATCGGTTTCAGAAACAACCTGCTCAAAGCACGGGATTTCAGCGCCGGCAAGGAGGCAGGCTACTTTGAGCTGAGTTCGACACAAGGGGTGAAAGATGTCCTTTGTTCAGTCCCGACAGCTCTGGGCAAAATTGATACGGTCCTGATGATCAATATCGATCACTTCGACTACGTAAATCAGCGGTTC
>NZ_JBYTST010000133.1:0-376 GCF_058111565.1 Telluria sp. AZSoR62 | reverse complement strand
ATGTACTCGAACCCCTTGTCGTCACCGCGGTTGGTGATCGACACGGCCTTGCCTGTCCACTCCTTGCCTGCCATCTGCACGCGGATGTGGAGGTCCTCGTCGTCGCCGAGTTCTTCGATGATCCACTCGCGGACTTTGTGATTGCCGAAGAGCGTGAGGTCACCTTCGCCGGTGTCGTTCAGCTTCTCTTCGAACGAGGCGGTGACTTCGCCCATGATCGGGACGGGGTTGCGCCAGTTCTTGTCGTAGAGGGTGATCTTCGGGCGTGAACGCATGATCGAGATGCGTTCGATGGTTCGTTGGCGAATGGCCTTCCGAACTTCGTCGGGTGTCATCAAGGTCGTGGGCATCAGCAGCCACCTCGATCACGGTAGGC
>NZ_JBYTST010000132.1:0-377 GCF_058111565.1 Telluria sp. AZSoR62 | reverse complement strand
CGAGATGCCTAACACCAGACACTACAAACGCCGACGGCGTCCAGCGCTTCCTGGAGAGCACGCGAGGAAGGCACCGAACATTTTTTGAGTAAAAAAAACCTGCCCGGGAGGGGCAGGTTGGGTGAATCGGGTTAAATCAACCGCTGGAAGGTTGCGGGTTGAAGGCTTTCGCCTGTTGATCGATCGATGGGCAGACCTTTGTAAGGTTCGTCAGGTCCCGCCGGCGAATTTCAACAGCATTACGGTTTGCATTACTTAAGTGTGTTCTTGCACAAGCTGACTCTGCTGCGGCAGCTTGAATTTCTGCGATTGATGCGGCTTCGTAGGAATTATAGATCCCTACGCTGGCCCAGAGAGTAAAGCTACTAGCTGTTACC
>NZ_JBYTST010000131.1:0-377 GCF_058111565.1 Telluria sp. AZSoR62 | reverse complement strand
CGCCTTCTGCTCTGGCGGCAGGTCGGCGTACGGCACGAGGCACGGATGTGTCTTTGCGTCAGCATCTTTCACCGGCCCGTACACCCAACCATCAGCGCTCTTGAAAGCGCACCACGACTCGTGCAACTGCTCTGGCGTGGAACCAGCGAGCGCCTTTTCGACGCCCTCGACCGCCGACGCACGCTGCCAGTCGGGCGCGAGCATCCACGACGGTGACACCGCGGGATCACCAGACACGATCTGAACGGCGCGGTTCGCCTCGTGGCATACGCGGGCGATGTCGACGTGGCTGAACTGGGTCATGAATTCTCCTGTGGGTTGGTGGTTTCGTCGCCGGAACTGATGCCGGCCTTCCCGAACAATGCTTCGATCTCCGA
>NZ_JBYTST010000130.1:0-380 GCF_058111565.1 Telluria sp. AZSoR62 | reverse complement strand
ATGCCATAACTTCCGGGACGTTTCGGAGTTCGCCGCTGTAGCAAACTGCCATGGCGCAGATCTTCTTGCCCTGCCACCGTTCAGGAATGAAAGGTTCCGCCGGGGCAGTCATGAGGATCAGCCACACGGCAAGCTCGCGTGGCGCGCGGGACGTGAGCGTCCGGTACGACCGGAGGACTTCGTCGGTGCGTTCGAAAGGCCAGGCGATGAGACCGCCGTACACTGTCGGCCCCACCTGGTGCAGCCGGAGCGCGAAGCGCGTGACGACGCCAAGATTAGCCCCCGCGCCGCGGACACCCCAGAACAGATCCGGGTTATCGTGACGGCTGGCGGTGCGGACCAACCCGTCGGCCGTGACAATCTCAACGTCCTCAAGGTTG
>NZ_JBYTST010000129.1:0-381 GCF_058111565.1 Telluria sp. AZSoR62 | reverse complement strand
CCAGCACTCTCATCGCTCTACGGCTTCATGAACGACCGGCTGCCAGCCGCGTTCGCTAAGTCAGAGGAACGAGCCAAGGTCTTCGCGACCACGCTGTCGACCTTCCTGGCCCGGCTCTCAGCATTCCAAGCCGGGATAGCATCCGGAGCCCTGACACCGGATCTCGTCAAGGCCCTCGGTCTCGACCCGTCCAACGGCCTCGGCAAGGTTCTAGGCGAGGCCATCGGCGGCATACGCGCCTTCCGCGCAGCCTTCTCGGCGGCCGACGGCGACATTACCTCATCCGGGTTCGCCGGGTTCATGGAGCGCTTCGGATACGGCACCCGCGTTGCACTGGACGAAGCCAGAGGAGGCTTCCTCGCCTTCAAAGCGGCCTTCGTA
>NZ_JBYTST010000128.1:0-384 GCF_058111565.1 Telluria sp. AZSoR62 | reverse complement strand
ATACGTGCCTGCCTGGATCCGCACCCTGGCCCGTCCCGTGGTGCGCTTGTTCGCCTGGCTGATCAGCTATGTGCCGCGTTTTGCCAAGGCCTCACCCCTTTCCTCTACTTCTCGATCGGTATGCGCACCATGAGTCGCTATTTCAGTTTCACGTTGCTGGGCCTGTTGTCGCTGGCTATCGGTTGTGCTCAGGCGCAGCCCCTCAAGGAGCAACCCCCCAAGGCGCCAGCGCTGGTCGTGGCCCCACTCGTGGATTCGCCCGAGGTGAGCCTTGCGCCGACCTGGGACGTCAAGCGCACGTTCGAACAGTTGGGGCGGGCTTCTGACAGCCTGTTGCGTGGCACCCACACCACCGATCAGTTCGAGTTCACTCTGCGCCGCGAC
>NZ_JBYTST010000127.1:0-385 GCF_058111565.1 Telluria sp. AZSoR62 | reverse complement strand
AAGCACACGCCGATGATAGCGATGGCCCCGGTGTGCTGGGGGCCAAGCCGGTGTAATGGCTGACAACTGAACTGATAATGGCTTGATTAAGGAATTCTTGTGCCTAAGTTTTTTTATTCAGATTGCGTGATTACTAATATTGCCAAAATCACCTCTGCGAAGACTGTCTACTCAGCAACGATCAACGACCGTCAAGCCAGCCGATTGGTGATGGACGAAAAAACCTATGAATACCTAACAGGTATAGGCAAGGGATCTACAAATCGCGTTTGGTACCTTGCCATCGGTTTGAGAAAAGCTTTGATGATTGTGTGTATTGAAAATGCGGCCGGTGAGCGGCATTCAATGCGTAATACTCTGTTTCAAAAAATCTACAGCTTAACTA
>NZ_JBYTST010000126.1:0-385 GCF_058111565.1 Telluria sp. AZSoR62 | reverse complement strand
TGACTTTAAAGAAATGGTAATTGGTAATACCTGGACAAAGATTTTCTTCAAGATCGGTACACAGGCAACTGCTGAAGAATGTGCCAATCTGATTGGCATGAAAATTGGGATTACTAAGTCTCTTAGTGGTACCCAAAATGAAAGCAGCAGCACGCCAATTCTTAACGTTACACCAGAAGGTGGCACCGGAGCAGCCGCGGGTATTTCGGAGGGAGAACGAGAGCAAGAAGAATATAAAGTTTCGCCCGACGATCTCAAAGCCCTAGGAAAAGGTGAGTGCGTCGTTATGTATGGCGGTGACCAAATATTCAATATACGGGTACCCATGATTACCATTGACCGGAAGTTGAAAAAAGAAATCGGGAAGGTCCGAATAAATCATTTT
>NZ_JBYTST010000125.1:0-387 GCF_058111565.1 Telluria sp. AZSoR62 | reverse complement strand
CACGTGTCCGCCTCCAACCATCTATCGACGCGTCAGCCAAAACGAGGTGAACCGCGGCCGCACCGAGCACCCATCCGACAGCAGTTCTCCAGCCGTACAAGAAGTCTCGGTCGGCCAGTTCGGCGAGTGCACCGATGCCGAACACGAGGTACAGGCCGAACAGCACCCCGTGCGCCAACGCGGTCATTGGGATACGGGGTACGAATATGCCTAGCAGTCCAACGGCGCCGGCGGTGAGGAAGATCCATCCCCACATATCGAACGGGAGCGCAGCCTCGATCACCGACAACGAATCCGGCGTGAGGTCAGCTGGGAGTCGGATGTAGTCGAGACCACGCGCGACTGCGACAACGAGAGCACCCGACTGCAGGAGTTCTGCAGGCAGGG
>NZ_JBYTST010000124.1:0-387 GCF_058111565.1 Telluria sp. AZSoR62 | reverse complement strand
CGGTTGGTGGCGTCGGGGTCAGCCTCATCGCCGGCGTCCACGCGGTCCGCGAGGCCCGCGGTGACTGCTTCCTCGGCCGTGTACCAGGTCTCGGCCAGCATTGCCTCGCGCCATTCGTCGGCTGTGCCTCCGGCGCGTTCGGCGTAGATGCCGGCGATGGTGCCGGATATTCGGTCCAGGATCTGGGCAGTGTCGGCCATGTCCTTGGCGTTGCCCCAGCAGATGGCGCTGGCATCATGGATCATGAGCTCGGTGTTCTTGCCCATGACCACCTCGTCGGCCGCCTGGATGATGAACGACGCTGCCGAAGCTGCCAAGCCGTCCACCGTCGCGACGATGTTGGCCGGGTGACGGCGCAGTGCGTTCATGATTGCCACGCCGTCATAG
>NZ_JBYTST010000123.1:0-389 GCF_058111565.1 Telluria sp. AZSoR62 | reverse complement strand
CGGCGACTTCGACCGTCAGTCCCTGGTAGTCGAAAACTGTCGAACGCGCTGAAAGAGACGGTTATGACACGAGGAAAGCCAATCCCTGAAGGTTCAATGCGTCCAAGTGATTCAAGGGGCGCCTTATCGCGTTCATCAATTGTCCCGAAAGCTACCCTGGCCAGCCTAGCTAGCACCGTACTTTTCCCTGAGCCGTTTTGCCCCACTAGTACGGCAATCCGTTCAGGTAAGCCAGCACGAGTTGCGCGGGAAGGTTTTTCGGTCGCGTGACCAAGAAATGAAAAGTTTAACGGTTTGAGCCATTTAGGGAGAGCGAACATGAACTCCAGCTGGTTTCCCGGGAGCTCTGTATAGTCCCCGGTCAGTAGCCCTTTAGCTAGCTTCAGGTA
>NZ_JBYTST010000122.1:0-391 GCF_058111565.1 Telluria sp. AZSoR62 | reverse complement strand
TGCGTGGCGTTCTCCGGGCAGTGCAACATTTCCCACGCGCAGAATGGCCGCAGTGCCAACCGTGGCGACTGCTCCCAGGCCTGCCGCCTGCCGTACACCTTGAAAGATGACCAGGGCCGCGTCGTGGCCTTTGAAAAGCACCTGCTGTCGATGAAAGACAACAACCAGAGCGCCAACCTGCGTGCCCTGGTCGAGGCCGGTGTGCGCTCGTTCAAGATCGAAGGCCGCTACAAGGACATGGGTTATGTGAAGAACATCACCGCCTATTACCGCCAGCGTCTCGACGACATCCTCGAAGACCGCCCGGACCTGGCGCGCGCGTCCAGCGGCCGCACCGCGCATTTCTTCCTGCCCGACCCGGAAAAAACCTTCCACCGTGGCAGCACCGACT
>NZ_JBYTST010000121.1:0-392 GCF_058111565.1 Telluria sp. AZSoR62 | reverse complement strand
CGTCTCACACCCGTACGCCGGCACCATGTCCCCGGGATGCACTGCCGCGTACTCAACCTGCCCCGCGCGCGTCGACTCGAGTCGCGATGTCAGTTCGTTCAACAGCAGTGCGGCTTTGCCATAGACGTCCATCAGCGGATCCTCGCCACTCGTGGCGAATCGGGCGAGTAGACCCGTGGCCGAGACTTCAGCTTGTGTGGGTTGGTGGCTGCAATCCATTGGTCTACCGATGAGACACCGGTCAAGCCCTGCTCGAACAGCACTGCTGCGTCAACCAACTGGATATCCACGCCTTGACGGGAAACGTGCTGTGCCCGATCCGGGAGCTTGCACGTACCACCCTTGCGGGCCCGCAGAAACTCGACCGCAAGATCACCGGCCGCCAACTGCCC
>NZ_JBYTST010000120.1:0-395 GCF_058111565.1 Telluria sp. AZSoR62 | reverse complement strand
CGCGGCCAATCTTCGACTGGATGCAGATCATCCGAAAACGCGGCATCGTCTACGTCGGTCTGGATGCGCTGACTGACGCCGAGGTGGCCGCCGCTGTGGGCAACTCCATGTTCGCCGACTTGGTCTCGGTCGCGGGCCACATCTACAAACATGGTATCGACCACGGCCTGCCTCAGTCGGGTAGGAACAGTGACAAGCTGCCGATCAACCTGCACGCCGATGAGTTCAACGAGTTGATGGGCGATGAATTCATCCCGCTGATCAACAAGGGCGGCGGTGCCGGGCTACAGGTCACGGCGTACACACAGACCCTCTCGGATATCGAGGCCCGCATCGGCAACCGCGCGAAAGCTGGCCAGGTGATCGGCAACTTCAACAACCTGTTCATGCTGCGC
>NZ_JBYTST010000119.1:0-396 GCF_058111565.1 Telluria sp. AZSoR62 | reverse complement strand
AGGAAGGCTAAATGTGCACGGAACGCTGCTTCGTTGCCGACTTCCAAGAACACCGGCGCGGTAATCCTCGCCGACCGAAGCCGTGCCTCGATCCCAGCGACAAACGACTGGACGCTCCCTGCGTCGAGAGTTACCTTGACGTTCGCTTCAGGCAAGTTCTGGATTGCTCTTCGCACGTCGGCGTGGAACCGGGACGTGTCCGCGCGCAAGGTAACGTCTGCGGCGAACTTCATCGCCTTGAGCTTTTCCCGCGTCTCTCGCGCGAACAGACCTGTATCAGCCTTGAGATCGACCTTCGCAGCGAGTTTGATCCGGTCGAAATGCTTCTGCGCTGCTTTCGCTGCTTTCTCCGCAGCGACACGGACACGACGCTCGAACTCAGAGCCGACGTTGCCC
>NZ_JBYTST010000118.1:0-398 GCF_058111565.1 Telluria sp. AZSoR62 | reverse complement strand
CCTCTCGGACTTCGATGGCGCCACGACGCCCTGGTCGGATTACCCAGCCGACCACGTCTTGGCCGCCCCGCGGGTACCCGGCTCTGAGTGCGGCTCGATGGATGTCCTTCGCGGTGGCTCCTGTGCCGAGTTCAGCGTTCAGCCGGGCAACCGCGCCTAGGAAGGCAATCGTGACCATCTTGTCCTCACCTTCCGAGCCTCCGTGTTGCTTGAGCCGAGGAGTGATCGGTGGTTCGTCCAGGAGCGGGTCGTACTCCGTTTGTGAACCGGCACCCGATGCGAAGACCTGCTGCGTCGACGCTTGCGCTGATCGGTCGACCTCGTGGCGGTCATCCAGCACGTGCAGAAAGGCGCGAGCGGCCGCAGCCAGAGCATTGGTAAGACGGGCTATTTCATTC
>NZ_JBYTST010000117.1:0-400 GCF_058111565.1 Telluria sp. AZSoR62 | reverse complement strand
TGTTCGACGGAGTGCTCTATCCGTCGCGCAACAACTATCCCGCCAAGAGCATCGCCCTGTTCGAGCGTGCGGGAGCGAAGGTCAGCGTCATCGAGGACATCGATCTGGTTGACCATGTGGATTGGCCGCGTTTCGTTGCCACCTACCGCATCGGCGTGGAACCCGACCCGGGCCCGGTGGAACCGGATGACGAAGCGTCCTGAAGCAGCGAGAAAACACATTGAAGCCTGAAACGGAATGAAGTGGAGCACCCTGGAATAGACATCCCTCAGTAGCAGGAGACGACCATGAACACCACAACTCGTACCAGCACCGCAGAACGTATCGGCCGCGCATTTGGCCGTGTATGGCGTGCCTATGCGCGTGGCGAACGGCGGGTATCGAATTGGTTGATGGTCAA
>NZ_JBYTST010000116.1:0-400 GCF_058111565.1 Telluria sp. AZSoR62 | reverse complement strand
GCCATTTGTCGACTTCTCTCCGATCAGTACGCCACTGTGTGAAGAGGAAGTTCGCGACCGTCGCAGCAACGGCGACTATTGACAGGATTGTTGCCCACATACAACAGACCGTAATCGACCAGTCCACACTTACTGGAACTCCGGTTCGACCGTGTGCGCCGGTCGAACCGGAGAACCTTTGGCTCACACTGTCAATGCGACGGCACCAGCCGTCGGCGCCGGGTAGATGATCGACGTCGGCTCCATGTGAATGTGCTGATCCGCCGCGATCGGGGTCAGCAGCGGACCTGCCGCAGGCTCAGTCGCGGGAGCTACCGGCGCATTCAGCACCACGTCGTACGGACCCACGCCCCACGGCGAATTCGCCTCGGTACGCGCCGTAATCGTGAAGTTCGCGAGC
>NZ_JBYTST010000115.1:0-401 GCF_058111565.1 Telluria sp. AZSoR62 | reverse complement strand
AATCAGCAGCCCAAGCTGGGGGTTGGCTGCGCGGCCTTCCAGGATCGAGCGGCGAGCGGATAACCGGCGCTTGATCTGAGCAATTTCGCCTGCCAACGAAAGAATGAGCGTGCCTGATTCCCCCGGCAATGTTTCAGCCTTGAGCGTGAGCGTCCTTGATTCCTTGTCAAAATCAGATACCTCGAAATTCGTCTTCACCTTCACCTTCGCCTTCGCGTCTTGTCGCTCATTGCGTTGGGCAGGTTTTTCGTTCTCCATGGCTCGTTCGATTCCGCTCGCGAAATCCTTGAAACGCAGGGATTCGTCTCTCAGGTAATCGGGTAGTTCGTCAATCATCTTGACTTCGGGCACCACCCCCCCTGCCAATGCACTCAAGGCAGCATCGCTGGCTTGGGAAATAC
>NZ_JBYTST010000114.1:0-401 GCF_058111565.1 Telluria sp. AZSoR62 | reverse complement strand
CGTGTATTTGCGTGATATATCACAGGTGATCGGTGTGGTGATTACTATGCTCATGTTTCTATCTGCAATATTTTATCCTGTATCATCCCTCCCTGAAGATTACCAAGTGATTATGCAAATGAACCCTCTTGTGCCCATTATTGAACAAGTAAGAGAGGTTTTAGTTTGGGGGAACGAACCGAATTATTTATTGTTGATTTTTTATCTTGGAGGGGCATTGATTTTTGCGTGGCTAGGGTTTGCCTGGTTCCAGAAAACACGAAAGGGGTTTGCTGATGTCCTCTGAATTTTCTGGGAATAATACGTTTGATCCTAACGTAGTGTTGTTGAAGCGCTCCTCGGAAGATGATGTGGCTATCCGTGTGAGCAATTTAAGTAAGTGCTACCAGATTTACAGCAAG
>NZ_JBYTST010000113.1:0-401 GCF_058111565.1 Telluria sp. AZSoR62 | reverse complement strand
GTAATGGTGGGACATTGGACTTGCCCCTACCAGACCGGACACCAACTCCCCGTTAAATTGATGCTGCTGCCAAACGCCTAAACTCTCTCGGCGACCGATATTTCAAGGCGCTGTGCGGATGCTGCTCGTTGTAATGCTCGAAGGCAATCGTCAGGTTGCGTAACGCTGTTTCTCGATCTGGTTTGGGCATGTGCGCGACGTAGTCGCGCTTGAGCGTTTTGACGAAGCTCTCGGCCATGCCGTTGCTCTGCGGGCTGCGTACCGGTGTGGTCACCGGGTGCAAGCCGATCTGTCGGGCAAACTGGCGTGTCTGTTCAGCGATGTAGGCGGAGCCGTTATCGCTCAGCCATTGCACCGGGGTGGCAGGTGGTTCTTCACCGAAGCGTTTTTCCACCGCCTCC
>NZ_JBYTST010000112.1:0-404 GCF_058111565.1 Telluria sp. AZSoR62 | reverse complement strand
AAATCCATTCCGAAAATGCCCCAAACTGACACCAATAGCCGTGCCGGCAATAACATGGAATAGCGCCAGCGCCCAATCAGCCGCTGAAGCGTTTTCTAAGTGTTCCGGTAGGGGGAACAGATAGAACCGTGCTACAACAGCCGCGAGCACAGGAATCCATACAAACCGTTTAAACCCCACCATGTGAAAACCTTCCCCGATGAAGATTTGCGCCCTGACACTGCACAAAATAAATTCATAACGCGTACGCGTAATATAGCAGCATTGAAATTAGATTACAGCAGCGCTTAAGTCACAACTCGAGGCTTTGCATCAGGCACCTGATCGGCGGATGACTTGTCTGCAAGGCGGGTAAACGGTGTAACGGTCCACCCGCGTGGAGTGGACAAAGTGAGCAGCCCGAT
>NZ_JBYTST010000111.1:0-404 GCF_058111565.1 Telluria sp. AZSoR62 | reverse complement strand
TAGAACTGCGGACGGTAGTTGTTGAAGAACGGGGTGTGACGGCCGCCTTCATCTTTCGACAGAACGTAGATCTCGCCGGTGAAGTGGTTGTGCGGCTTGATCGAACCTGGCTTGGCCAGGACCTGGCCACGCTGGACGTCTTCACGCTTGGTACCGCGCAGCAGCAGGCCGACGTTGTCGCCAGCTTGACCCTGGTCCAGCAGCTTGCGGAACATTTCCACGCCGGTGCAGGTGGTCTTGACGGTGTCGACGATACCGACGATTTCGATTTCTTCGCCGACCTTGACGATACCGCGCTCGACACGACCGGTCACGACGGTGCCGCGGCCCGAGATCGAGAACACGTCTTCCACTGGCATCAGGAAGGCGCCGTCAACAGCGCGCTCTGGCGTTGGGATGTAGGT
>NZ_JBYTST010000110.1:0-405 GCF_058111565.1 Telluria sp. AZSoR62 | reverse complement strand
CGCGCTCCAACACGATGCGGCGTGTCAGGGTTTCGCTCAGCACCTGGTGGATGAAGGTTTGATCGTCGGCGGAGAGCTTAGCCAATGGCTGCGCCAGGTCATCGGCAATAGCCAACTTGGCGGCGATGGCGTTGGGAAACCGATATTCGTGCGCCTCGGCATCGAAGGGTTGGCGCGGCAATACCATGGGCGTCGCGGGAGGCGTCAACCGCACGTCATCGCCGGCCAATGCGGCGATAGGCAGGCCAAGCTGGTCGGCCAGCGAGCGGATTCGATCGGAGCGCTCATCCGCCTTGCCGCGTTTGAAGGCGCGGTAACGATGCAGGGGAATGGGGCCAGAGACGGGGTAGTAAGGTCCGAAACGCTCTCCCTCGAATTCAGCATAGAGTTCGTCATCGAACAAGC
>NZ_JBYTST010000109.1:0-406 GCF_058111565.1 Telluria sp. AZSoR62 | reverse complement strand
ATGTATCTTGCCCCCTGAAAAATAGCTCAACAGTTTATTTTTATCGTGACAGAGCTGATAACCGATTCGGTCGTCTTGTTCCACCTGAATGGCTTGGCTGAGAGCTCATCGAGAGCCTCAATGCATTAACCAATAGCCGTCAATGGAATCCTCCTCATTGCAAGCCACTTTGCTTTGGCCCCGTGCCGCCTGCTTACGTATATTCGGCCTCTAGATACTGCATCGTTTCGATGCGGGCCATGATGGGCTAGGCGGGCGGCCAACTGGCTAGGTCGATCGCCTTTTGACTTGGCCGTACGCAAAACAGAGCGTGCGCCATGAACCATCAGTGTTCGCAAACATGCATAGCCGCGCTTGCTGAGCCAAGCATCGATCCTTACCGACAGAGCTGCGTTGCTTCGGTGCC
>NZ_JBYTST010000108.1:0-407 GCF_058111565.1 Telluria sp. AZSoR62 | reverse complement strand
AAGATGGCAGCGTCTGTCGTCAAGGCATACCGCGAGATCGCATCTAGAACCCTTCAAGCGGCTGTCATCTCGGAGCTCAAACGAGACCGGATCGAGCACCCCACCTACTCGTCATGGGAGCACAAGGACACGCGTGAATCGTTGACGAAACTGCTGTCGTATCCCGACCTGGCATCGGTTGGTTACACCAATGCGATTGCGGTCCCGATTACCAATCCTGATCAGGCCCCGGTTACCAATCGGATTACCAATGGGAATACCAATGGGATTGGTAATCCGGGTACCAGCCCCGATTACCAATCGGAATACCAATCGAATTCGGTCCCGATTCCCAGCAACAGCAACAAGCAACATGCAACAAGCAACAAAGGTGGTTACGTAAGTACGGAAGGTCACCAGCGCGACCC
>NZ_JBYTST010000107.1:0-407 GCF_058111565.1 Telluria sp. AZSoR62 | reverse complement strand
ATTCCTCAAAGTGCATTCCGATTCGCTGGTACGGCCGCAACCTTCAACCGCTAGCAGATATCCTCCAGCGTGGAATGCCGATCGTGGTTAGTGGCGAGTTCCGTCTCGACGTCAAACAGATCGGCGAACCATCAGCGGATCAACTTATCGCTCCTGTTTCCAAAATTCCTTATATCCAGGCCAAGGACATGCCTGGTCCGGTTCAACCTGACTCAGAGCTGATCAAAATGATCCCGACTTGGGTTACCGAGTTGTACAACCAGTTCGGCACACAAGATCAATCTGCCCAGCCTGCCGATGACGAACGTTCAAGCTTGTTCGAAAAGGCTTTCGCCCCTTCTCAAGGCGACACCAACTCACCGGCGGTATAACCGTTCCGCTTTGAGTAGCGGGTTGCGCGCACGAAA
>NZ_JBYTST010000106.1:0-407 GCF_058111565.1 Telluria sp. AZSoR62 | reverse complement strand
GTTGGTGAGTGCGCGTTTGATGGTGATCGGTTTCCACGCTTTGCCGGAAACGGTGGAGATGCCCTCGGTTTCGAGGTGGTCGACGAGTCCGCGGAGTGAGCCGCCGTCGAGGAGGGTGGTGGCCATCATGCGGATGACTTCTGCTTCCTCGTCGATGGTGGCGTCATTCGTCTCTGTCCAACCGTATGCACGACTCACTGTGTCCCCTTCGTCCACTGTATCTACCGCAACTGTAGCGGACATGAGAAAGGGGCGAGACCACAACGGCCCCGCCCCTCGCTCAGTCGACTATCTCAGCCGCGGAACTCCGTGAACGATCCTGTCGGGTTCAGCACCGGAGGCACCACCGGCGCGACGCTGGGAAGCCCCTTCGCAGAACCCAGATTGATCGTCAGCAACGACGTCAA
>NZ_JBYTST010000105.1:0-408 GCF_058111565.1 Telluria sp. AZSoR62 | reverse complement strand
TGCGGTAGGCTAAAGCAGGCACCAGGATCGGTAAGCCCAGCGCAAACAGCCACGTCGGAATGGCGCCGCCAAAGAACGCTGACCCAAGCACAGTGGCGCCAAGGGCGAATAGGACCATTCCTATCTGACCACCCAGGGTAAGTCCGAAGGTGGCAGCACATACCGCGGCGAACACGCTTATCCCAACCTGGATGTCTAGATACGCAAGCAGGTTGGCACCTGCCCCGAAAATGGCAGAACCGAGTCCTATCGATACCAGAGATGCCGCCCGGAAAAGCCGCTCTCGATTTCCTAACTTTACGATTTCAATTTCAGCCTTTGACATGCAGCCCCCTTGATATGTGAGATAAAAATGTCGCCCAGCCCCAACTATGGATCCCACTCGGCAGGACAACGGACTTATTGACT
>NZ_JBYTST010000104.1:0-409 GCF_058111565.1 Telluria sp. AZSoR62 | reverse complement strand
CGATCCGCATCCGTGCTCAACCCGAAATCGCAAAAATGGCAGAGCTTAAACTGGCACGGCTGAAGGAACAAAATGCTCCAGGCCGCATGCAATAACGCCCACGCAAGCCCGGTGCAGATGCACCGGGCACGCTCTCTTTCAAGGTCATTCGAGAATGATTGACGCAAGCACAGAGTTGCTCAGAGTGCATGCCTGGCTGAAAAGACATGGCTATGAGAATGGACTTACAGCCGAGAAATTTGAGAGTCTAAACGCGCTTAGCTGTGAGGACGATCGATACGTGGATGCCTTTTACCATCAGCCTTGGGACGACGAAGACCAGCCAGTAGGTTTTGTTTGTTTCGCCACGCCATCGAGCAGTGGTGGTGGATGGGGGACAACAATTTTTGTGGTCAGGGCATTCGCTTCA
>NZ_JBYTST010000103.1:0-409 GCF_058111565.1 Telluria sp. AZSoR62 | reverse complement strand
AATACCGACGAGCGCACCGCGAAGTACACGAAGCAGACACGCAATGCTGCACGCGCTCAGGTCGTTCAGCAGGGCGTGAATCTCGACCTTCAGCGTCAGCAACTCGCGGCGCTCAACCACGCGAATACTCGCGAAGAAATGCGCCCGAACACCACGCCCGCCAACTGGTACCCGGACCCGGGCAATCCGGCATATATCCGCTGGTATGACGGAGCTCAGTGGACCTCCCACGTGCAGCCTGCGAACACCCCGCCCCCGCCGCCGAACTACTAATTCAGAAGACCTGTAGGTATTTGCAATGAAACGAACTCTGCTTGCTGTGATCGCGGTGGCCGGCCTCGCGGCCGGATGCGGAACGGACGGCACCCCTGTTGCAGTGAGCAGTCTGCCAACCACCAGTTCGACAACC
>NZ_JBYTST010000102.1:0-409 GCF_058111565.1 Telluria sp. AZSoR62 | reverse complement strand
CCTGTACGTGGCAGACCTCGAGGTGGTGGTGTTTCGTTGTTACCGCGGCACGTCAGATAATTCGATGCCTCGATTGCAGGAACTGGATTCGCTCGCACGCGACGCGCTCGATGACGCACGAGCGATGATGCGGGCAGTGTCCTGCGCGTTCGATCGTGGCACTCAATTCTTCTGCGGTCCGTGGATTCCGCGGGGCCCGTCGGGTGGTATCCATGGCGGTTCGATGACGGTCACTGTTGGTGTGGACTTGTGGTGCTCGTGCGATGCGGTGGTCCCGGATTTCGATTCCGTGTTCGCACCGTTGGACGGCGATCCTCGCATCGATTAATGATCGGTAGGCACAGTTGTACTGTGTCCGCCGTATGATCTGGTTCATGACCACTGTGCATGTTCGTGCGAATCAGACCAC
>NZ_JBYTST010000101.1:0-411 GCF_058111565.1 Telluria sp. AZSoR62 | reverse complement strand
ACCCTCCGGCATCAAGAAATTCTGGAGCCCCGTAGCCCTCCAGATCCTCGAGATAAGCAATCAGGCGATGCTCAATATCTTGGATCACGTCATGAGATAAATCCGGCATTCCTTTCCCTCTCAGTCGAATTCGTGAGGTTGGGACGTTTCAAGTCCGGCCAAGCGCCGAGAAGCCCTGCTGGGACGGCTCCCCCTCACGATCTGACATTACTACGCCCCGTCTAGGTTGCCTACCGTTTAAATAGCGGGCTGCATGTGCAGGGTTTTGCAGGGAAAATTACTTACAGCCGGTGCAGTTCTAGCCCATACCTGGCCTGGCGAATCAGCCTTCGGAGGAGTGCAGAAAAATTGCCCTATTTAGACCCCAGGTGTGGTGGGGGGACAACAGCGCGCGCTGGGGTGGAGGCTCGC
>NZ_JBYTST010000100.1:0-412 GCF_058111565.1 Telluria sp. AZSoR62 | reverse complement strand
GATTCGCACGGTGATCCACTACTGATCACCCACTATCCATTCAACACCAACCATCAAGGAAACTAACCATGTCCACTCCTGTCATTTCCGGCGACGGCATCTTCTCGCACGTCTTCATCGGCGCCGCCGACGTCCAGAAGTCGGCCGCGTTCTACGACGCCGCCCTGGGTGCTCTCGGCATCAAGAACCTCGGTCCTTTCGGCAACGGATGGGTGCTTTTCGGTCGCGAAAAGCCGGCTTTCATCATCGCCCGTCCGGGCAATGGTGGAGCGCCTTCGAGCAACGGCGTGACGGTCGGCTTTGCGGCCGCCACTCCCGCCGAAGTGGATGCCTTCCACGCCGCCGGCCTTGCCGCAGGCGGCACCGACGAGGGCCAGCCTGGCCCGCGTGGCCACCTGCCGGGTGCCTATGC
>NZ_JBYTST010000099.1:0-412 GCF_058111565.1 Telluria sp. AZSoR62 | reverse complement strand
CTCTGCGCGCTGAAGGGCAAGAAGCGTTATGAGGCAAGAGGATGGCACTCCAGGTGCGATAGCAAGCCTGAAATGGGAAAACTGGCTGGTGGCGTCATGCATGAGGGCCCCCAATAAGCGATCTGTCCAGAAAGGCAAACCAGCGTCGCAGTAAAGAGTGAAGTTTAACGTCGTTATCTTTAACGTGGTTAATTGTGGCAGATTGTTTGACGCTTCTGCTAATGCAGAAATCAACAATTCAGCCAGGCCGTCCTTCTGGCACATCGACGTATGAATCCGAGTCGGCGTTAGCCTTCGGACAGGCCGTGCGCGCTGCGCGCGTCGCTCAAGGAGTCGCGCAAGACGAGTTCGCATCTCGGGCAAGCATTTCGCGTTCTCACATGGGTAAGATCGAGCGTGGTGAGCACGTGCC
>NZ_JBYTST010000098.1:0-413 GCF_058111565.1 Telluria sp. AZSoR62 | reverse complement strand
AGAGGACTGTCATCGGGGTCAAGAATTTCATTGGCGAACAGTTCCCTGAGATCGGGTGGGTTCAGGTCAACAACGCGACTGGGGCAGTTCTAGCCAACGAGAGAATCTGATCTTCCTGCGATAAGCGGAAACGCTGACCTGAGACGGGACCGGGGTGTAGGAGACACCCCGGTCCCACCTCAAGGGTCCATCATAGAAGACAACACAGCAAGGAGACCGAGATGCTCAAACGCAACTACGACATCCTGGGAACAATCAGCACAGGTGCAGTCCTGGCGATCCTGTCGGCCCCCTGGCCGCTTTGGATCGTCTGGGGTGGCATCGTCGCCTACCAGGTGCAGAACCGCGTAAGGTATCGGCCGGCGTGAGACTGACCCGGAAACAAGAAAAGACGCCCCTACCGATCCCGGTAG
>NZ_JBYTST010000097.1:0-413 GCF_058111565.1 Telluria sp. AZSoR62 | reverse complement strand
AATGTGGGATGCGGCAGTAGTGCGACGCCGACGCGGAACGGTTCGGCCAGTTTCACGATCTGCCCGTCCGCGACGTTGTGGGATGCCCGAGTGCGCTCATCGGAGGTGGACAGCCACGCCTTGTACATCTCCTCACCGGTGGCCTCCGCGGTCGCTTGAGCTGACGCCAACGATCCGCCCTCAACGGCGCCCTGGATCTCGGTGCGAGCGATCCGGCGCGCCAACCACTTCCACTGCTGCTGCGACTCGTCGTGCTGATTCCACAGGCGCCGGCGCTTCCCACGCAGGAATGGCAGTTCGTCGCGATCTGTTGCGGGGTCGGCGATTTGTGCGTCGATTGCGGAGATGTCGGCGCGGATCCGGCGCGATGGTGCGTCGATGTCGAGGATGCGTCCGATGCGGTCGGTGATGTC
>NZ_JBYTST010000096.1:0-413 GCF_058111565.1 Telluria sp. AZSoR62 | reverse complement strand
GTCGGGGATGGTCGAATGGGAGATTCGCGTGCTGCGACCGGACGGCTCCACGTTTTCGTTCCAGCGAACCCGCCTCGACTCGAAAGACATCTTCTCGTCCACGAACATCACCTCAGTCGTCGTCCCTGACTCCGGCTATCAGGTGCAGATTTTCATCACAGAGATGGCTCCTGGTCGCGGTGCTATCGGCGGTCCCGGACTGAACCGACTTACCGTGCAGCACATTTCGCGCCGCACGGATGTCGGAGATACAGGTCAGTAATTCGCTTCAATCCGCAAGGAGTAGTCATGACATTTCGCACCTACAACGGCAACACGCACACCGAGAACGGTTGGCGTATCTGCAACAGTGACCAGTGCGTAACCCTCTGGTACGCAGGCAAGCCGGTTCTCGTCCGAGACGGTGATGCGGC
>NZ_JBYTST010000095.1:0-414 GCF_058111565.1 Telluria sp. AZSoR62 | reverse complement strand
CAGGAAGTCTTACTCTGATGTGTGCCACCGGCCAGACGGCTACTGGTGGCGCGTGGACGACGATGACGCCAGCCTTGGACAGTGCGGGTTCTGACGCCCAGAACTACGACACAGGGTCAGGGCGTGTGTGGATTAGCGCTTGGAAGAAAGAAGGCCAGCCTGTCGAGATGGTTTCAGGGCGCGCAGTGAGCGGCGGAAGTGGTTACGTCCAATTGTTCCCTGTGACTATTACGCCTATGGTCGCGACGAACGGACTGGCAGGCACGTTCACGAATCGACTGACAGAGAATGTCCTCACTGCTGCGAATGTCACGGTTGCATTGGATAAGTTCCAGGCCACCGGAACGCCTCATTCGACGCCTACCGGCTTCACCTTCACTGAGAGTGGGACGGGAACCCTTCTGATGAATGTGG
>NZ_JBYTST010000094.1:0-416 GCF_058111565.1 Telluria sp. AZSoR62 | reverse complement strand
CGACCCGCATTTGCTGCAGGGCGACTCACTCAGCAAGCGCGAAGGAAAGGCCAAGCTCAAGGAGCTGTTGGAACCAGGCAGCTACCAGTTCGTATTGGCCAACCCACCCTTTACCGGTACGGTCGACAGCGGCGATCTTGAGCCCGACACCTTACTTTTCCCGCGTGTCGGCGGTGGCGGCAAGAAAAAAGGGGACACGATCACCAATAAGAGCGAACTTCTCTTTCTATGGTTGATGCTCGACTTGCTGGATATTGGTGGCCGCTGCGCAGTGATCATTCCTGAGGGCGTCCTGTTCGGTAATACCGATGCTCACGTGCGCCTGCGCCGAGAGCTCCTTGCCGAGCACGTGGTGGAGGGAGTCATCTCTCTTCCAGGTGGGGTCTTTCAGCCCTACACCGGCGTTAAGACCTCCG
>NZ_JBYTST010000093.1:0-416 GCF_058111565.1 Telluria sp. AZSoR62 | reverse complement strand
TCGACGCCGACCACGGCCACGATGCGGCTTTCGGCGCGCACCAGCGAATTCTTCACGCCGTCGAGGTAGACGTCGCCGCGCTGGGCATTGCCGTCGCCATCCTTGGGCTGCACTTCCCACAGCGCCGACCACGAGCCGACGTCGTTCCAGCCGATGTCGGCCGGCACCACGGCGGCGTGGCGGGTCTTTTCCATCACGGCGTAGTCGATCGAATCGGACGGGCTGCCGGAAAACGCTTCTTCTTCCAGGCGGCAGAAGTCGAGGTCGCGGTAGCCGGTGCGCACGGCCTTCTCGGCCGCTTCGGCGATCGATGGGGCGTGGACCTGCAGCTCGTCCAGGAAGCGCTGGGCCCCGAACATGAACATGCCGCTGTTCCAGTAGTAGCCGCCTTCGTCGAGGAAGGACTGGGCGGTGGC
>NZ_JBYTST010000092.1:0-417 GCF_058111565.1 Telluria sp. AZSoR62 | reverse complement strand
AAACAATGGGCGCATCCAATCCGAAAAAGTCTGGGTTGGGCATTATGACCTTTGTCGCATTTTGCGAATTGATCTATCGATATTCGTAAAATACATCATTTTTTATTGGCTTGCCGAGTGCTTGTTTGGATTTTTGCAAATAGCGACGCGCTGCTTCATGGATTGTTGGTCGGTCGTTGGGTTCGCCTTTGCCCGGGCCAAGGGTTAATGTCCATGCACACCTGCCTTGCCATGGTTGCGGCTCTATACTGTCGGCTTACTGAAGTGGGGCGGTGGGGCAGGTTGCTCGCACGTTAATCGTCTGGACGGATGAACCCGTCATCAATATCCAGTCCGGCTCTTGCCGCGAATGGGTCGTGAAGCACTATTCCGAGCGTTTGGTATGAAGATTCTATTGCTGGGTAAAAATGGCCAGGT
>NZ_JBYTST010000091.1:0-424 GCF_058111565.1 Telluria sp. AZSoR62 | reverse complement strand
ATGATTGGGTCGTGTCCACAGGAAGAACTAGGCCGGTTGATCTATGAAGGAGCTCAGAAAAATGCCTGGTGCACATCCCGTTGCCCTCGACTTTCAGTCTGTAAAAGAGTTGGCCCTCCTGGACACAGCTAAGCCGATCAGGCCGCTAGCGGAAATTCCGGACCTGATCCAAGCGAATTCAGATATTGAAGCCGCAGTAATATGGCTTGAGACAACCACAGACAACCCAAAAACCAGACGCGCCATGCGTAAAGAAGCTGAGCGATTCATTCTTTGGGGGTTGTTTACCAAGACGAAACAGTTATCCCAAATGAACGTAACGGACATCAAGGATTACATACTTTTTTTGGCAGACCCACAGCCAGCGGCGGCCTGGGTATCCGAAACAAAACACCCCCGCCACCACCCTTCCTGGCGCCCTTTC
>NZ_JBYTST010000090.1:0-425 GCF_058111565.1 Telluria sp. AZSoR62 | reverse complement strand
ATCTGGAAGGTCATCGACGAAGCGATGGTGCCGCCCACCAGCAGCTTGGTGCCGCCGAAGGTGGTGTTCTTCAGGATGTTGCCCAGTTCGGTACCCAGTGCGTCGAATTCCGACTGCATGGCGGTCTTGTCGTCGGCGGTCGACGAGGCATCGGCTGCCTGGGTGGCCAGGTCTTTCATGCGGACCAGCATGTTGCCGACTTCGTCCAGCGCGCCTTCGGCGGTCTGCAGCATCGAGGTCGAGTTCTGGGTGTTGCGCATGGCAACCGACATGCCCGAGGTCTGGGCTTTCAGGCGCGAGGCGATCTGCAGGCCGGCGGCGTCGTCCATTGCCGAGTTGATGCGGTAGCCGGTCGACAGGCGGGTCATCGAGGTCGACAGCGAGCTCTGGGTGCGGCTGATCGAGTTTTGTGCGGACAGTGCAGC
>NZ_JBYTST010000089.1:0-427 GCF_058111565.1 Telluria sp. AZSoR62 | reverse complement strand
CTTCGGGTTCTTCTGCCACCTCAGGGATGTCGGCAGGATGAGGGTCCGGCTGATCGTCGTCAGGTTCGGTTTCGTTGTCGCTGTCGTCGGTTGGATCTCCTTCGACTGCAGGGTTTTCTGGTAGCTCATCGTCGTCAGTGTCCAGGTCCGGTTCTTCGTCTGCCACGTGAAGTTCATCATCGGGAATGTCGTCCTCGAGGTCGGGGAGGTCGTCGTGTGGGGTGGTGAACGGTTCGTCCTCAGGTTCAAGCAGATCGGGATTTGCTTGAACGTCGTCGTCGACGTTCACGGTCTCTTGAACGTCGGGCTCTGTGCGTTCGATGGGGTCGAAGATTTCGCCGCGGCGTTCGCGGTTCAGTCGGTCGATCGCGGTGGCGGCGTCGGCTTCGTCGTCGGGGCCGAGTCGGGCGCCCATTGGTGAGACTCC
>NZ_JBYTST010000088.1:0-428 GCF_058111565.1 Telluria sp. AZSoR62 | reverse complement strand
AATGGCTGGAGAAGAGTTTGAAACCCAGGCAGATCGTCAGACGTGGGTACTTGATAGAGCCGCGGCCGCCATTTCTGTGACGTTGCTCAAGGACGATGTCCTGCAAGGACTTGGGGTTCTGTTTGGGAGTTTACTTTTCCCTGATGGAGTGCAGCGCTCTCTGAGCTTCGACGCTCTGCGCGATGTGATTTATGAAAATCGTGCCAAGCTACTGGACTCAGTAAAAAAGGAATGCTCACCTGAGAAGGTGCTCTCGTACCACAGTGCGGACGACGGCTTCTGCCGCATTTACTACGAGGACCAGCACAAACGGCTTTTTTGTTTCCAGCTGAGCTCCAGAAATCAATTCGAGCTCCTTTACTGCGAGTCGAGTGGTGAACCATCACATGTGGTAACTCACTCAAACGTAAAGCTTGGACGTCTTCCAA
>NZ_JBYTST010000087.1:0-430 GCF_058111565.1 Telluria sp. AZSoR62 | reverse complement strand
GCACTGGATCACGCGCACGACCACTTAAACACTCTGCTTGAATCGTCCGGAGTGGAGGTGCCTGAGCTTGCTCTGGCTTTGTCCGGGGTGAACCGCTTGTTGGACAAGGTTCGCAAAGCTCAGCGTTCAAGCAAGCGGCGTGAAGTGATAGCGCAAGCTCTCAAGCTGGCAGAAGATTAAGGCTTCGGCAGTATGAACAGGCCACATTCGGCCTTCAGGATCGAGCAGGGGAAGACATGAAAGTCAGCGATGAAGTTACCAACCAAATTTGCTCCGCTATCCCAGGTGTTACGCCAAAAATATTGGATTCCGTATTCACCACGGCAGGGCAGGACAGTCAGCTTCTTTTCGTCCAGGGCGAAGGGGAGCAGATCGTCGATGGAAAGTCGAAATATCCTGACTATCTACAAGTTGAAATTGGCAGCGCTCA
>NZ_JBYTST010000086.1:0-430 GCF_058111565.1 Telluria sp. AZSoR62 | reverse complement strand
ATCGCGGGCGAAGCCCGAACCATTCCAACTTGCGGATCCACGGGGGGCACCCCCTTGGTCGCCGAAGGCATTCCGATGCAACTGCCAGCGCACAAAAAAATCGCCCAGCGAGCGGGGCCCGTCAGAGGCCAGAGCGAGCGATGCAGTTATCCACGGGCCGGGAGGCTTCTTGCCCGGGCGGTGGGTAACTGCAGGGTGATTTCCTGAGTCGTGCGCAGATCGGGGTTTGGGGAGCAATGGAACCAAAAACCAACGTAAGCCCTACCAACGCTTTTCGGTGTCTTCTTCCCAGGCGCCCATCTCGACAAAACAGTTGCGCATGTCGGCCTCCTGGCTGATCTCGGTCAGCAGGTCATGCACGCTCTTGTCCAGCTCATCGTCGCTCCGATACGGAATGGTCAACTCATAGTGGCCGGCATCCAGCCGCTTC
>NZ_JBYTST010000085.1:0-435 GCF_058111565.1 Telluria sp. AZSoR62 | reverse complement strand
ACAAACGACGCGTCAAGCACTCCATCACGCTTGCTAGATATGGGGGTGGATCCTCACGATCTAGCCTCCTGTTTGCTTGGGATTGTCGCGCAACGGTTAGTACCGACAATTGCCGAAACATCTGAACTGACATGGCAGCCACCTACTGAGGTCGAACGGTTATGGCTGAAGAAGAACGGCTTGCAAGGAGTAACCGGTGACCTTCCCCATGTGGCAACTCCAAAGGACTTCAAAGGGAAGAGGCCCATCATTGAACTGATCAAAGCGGATAAAAATATCCGTGCAGCGATTGTTAGTGGAAACGGAACCGGCGAGATTCTTAACGCCGCTGCGAAACAGCCTCAGTTCGAAACTCTTGCTCAAGCATCACTCCGATTAATCCTGGACGGTGTTACTACACTCGAAAAAGTAAGGCGGGTAGTCAAAGACGAGGGG
>NZ_JBYTST010000084.1:0-435 GCF_058111565.1 Telluria sp. AZSoR62 | reverse complement strand
CGGCCGCCGCAGCAATCAGCCGGTCCAGTGTCAGATCCTTCGCTTTTCGCGTGAGACGATTCGGTCGCCAGTCGACGACGCCGCTGTATCGAAGGCTGGGGTCCGGGATGAGGATCCGAAGGTAGACGAATTGCGCGTCGACGGAGAGGCTTTCGAAGTCTCGGTCGTCGGCGATGTCGATTCGTGTGCGGGCGTACTCACGCGCCACGACGTTCCTCCTGGTTTGCGGGGTCGCCGACTCGTTTGATCATCATCCGAACGGCCGCTTCGGTGATTCCGAGTGCGGCACCGATCGCTTGGTTTGATAGTCCGATCGCGCGTGCATGGCGAATGCTGGCGATTCGTGCTTTTCGGTCTTCCTCTTGACGTTGGCGAAGCTGTGCAAGGTTGGCGAGGACCGCTTCGGGTGTGTCGAGAGCTGTTGTGGGCTGGTCC
>NZ_JBYTST010000083.1:0-437 GCF_058111565.1 Telluria sp. AZSoR62 | reverse complement strand
AGGCGATCATTCACACCGTCCACGCCAACGATCTTTCCGAAGAAAGGAAACCGATCGTCACCGTTATCACGCTCGATAACGACAGTGCCGCCATTCACGGTTTGGTAGGTCTTACCCACCTCCAATGCAACCCTCATTTTGCGATCCCCAATGATTAAGACAATGAGGGAATTGTAGGTGCGTTTAACGCACCAGTCAAAGATATTTCTCTCATCCACCATGAGAAATTCTCAAAATGATTTGATTCGAAGAAAGTGTTTTGGCTACCGTGGTTTGGCTTAACAGGTGGTGCACGCACAGCACCGCCGATTCAATTCACAGCCGTGCTTTTAACGGTGCCACTCAAGTTTGCGGGAAACCAAATTTATCTCCAGATTTGGGCGGCACTAAATGCTACCCGTACCGAAGGCGTACCTCGCAACGATCGCAGCGATTTC
>NZ_JBYTST010000082.1:0-438 GCF_058111565.1 Telluria sp. AZSoR62 | reverse complement strand
AGCGGCAGCATGGAGAGCGAAGGAAAAATCCACAGTTTGAATGATGCTGTACGCGATATGCTCAATGTGTTCCAGGACACAGAGAGCGGTGAGACTGAAATCTGGGTTTCGATCATCACTTTCGGTGCACAAGTCGAGCTGCATCAGCCGCTGATCAGTGCTGGCGACATCCGTTGGCAGGACCTTTCAGCGGGTGGGATGACGCCGCTCGGTGTCGCCCTCAAGATGGCGAAAGCGATGATTGAGGATAAGGATGTCGTGCCATCACGCGCCTATCGCCCCACGGTTGTGTTGGTCTCCGATGGGCAGCCGAGCGACGATTGGGAAGGCCCGTTGAATGCGTTCGTCAACGATGGACGCTCCGCAAAATGCGACCGCATGGCGATGGCCATCGGTGCCGGTGCAGACGAGGCTGTACTCGGAAAATTCATTGAAGGT
>NZ_JBYTST010000081.1:0-438 GCF_058111565.1 Telluria sp. AZSoR62 | reverse complement strand
GCGAGCGCAAAATTGCGCTCGGCTCCATGACAATTCTCACATTTACACCAGCTCACTGTGCTAAGCACTCTCAATTTATGCTAGTGCATTAAAGACCTTTTAGCCCATGATAGACAAAAGTCATAAATCGACCCGCTGTCTCTCTTTGATCTTCAATATTATTTCCGGTCCAAAGGTGATGAGCTGGGTTTAAATCTTCTCGCCAAGCATGAAGCTCTTCCTTCACACCAGATGAAATACATCCATTGTCAAACAAACCGTCGATGCGCTCCCCCAGCGCCAGCGCACCAAGTTTGTATTGCGCCATCTGTTTAGCAAACCGGTGATCGATTTCATACTCCAAGAACACCCTCAGATCTCCTGAAGCACATCCTGGTGTAACTGCCTCAATGAATCCGAAAATCTCGTCACGCTTCTTCTGATGATCACTTTTAATAA
>NZ_JBYTST010000080.1:0-442 GCF_058111565.1 Telluria sp. AZSoR62 | reverse complement strand
GAACTCTTGGTTTCGAAGGCATCACGGACGTGTGAAAAGGCGCTATACAGCTCCTTTGGCTGCTTAATAAGTGCTTCCACGAACGTGGGGCCAAGATGCCCATAGTGTTGCGTGACAGCGTCGTTTAGGACGCGGTGGAATTCTTGTCCCGTCATGCCATGCACATCATCAAAAGCGCGATGAGTCCGGGTGCCAGCATTTACATCGACCATGCGCAACTCGGCGCCGGCATGCGCGCCATTGCCCCCAATGGCGGCATGCTCCGACAACGACCTTTCGCCGCTGGAAAGGGCAAGCACGCGCCAGGTCAATTTGGCCCGCCCTTCACGTTCGCGAGTCATGGTGCTTTTGCCCATGCCGTTGGCGATTGCGTAGGCCATTTCCTGAACGCGCTTGGGGTCCGCACGCTTGATTTCATCAAGGATCAGCACGGTATCGTTAC
>NZ_JBYTST010000079.1:0-447 GCF_058111565.1 Telluria sp. AZSoR62 | reverse complement strand
ATGGTGATGCCTCTTTCTTTGGTGTGATTTCTGAACCAGCTATTGAGATGAACCTCGGGTGCACAATGCAATTCTGGGTGACGCTGGCGCTGTCGTCGCTTTCCCAGCACTCGTTCTCCTCGTCCCATCCAACCGGGTCGAAATCAAACGGTGATCCGATTACGTAATCTTCACCAGCAGCATGCAGATGAGCTGCAACTAGTGCACCGCCGGCGAGAAGCGCAACACTGTCTCCACCGATGAAGAGTGCATGGCCGGGGTTATCGTTAAGCAAGCGTGAATATTGATGAAGCGTGCGGTCGTATGTGGTTTGTGCTGCGTCGGCACCAGTCGCATTGGTACGAACTAATGGCGTACTAATTTTTGGCTTATCCACAGATGCTCTCCTTGGGTTTGCTGATTCGACTACCGATCAGCAAAAGTTTCTTGGTCCCTTGATATGGTGTT
>NZ_JBYTST010000078.1:0-449 GCF_058111565.1 Telluria sp. AZSoR62 | reverse complement strand
CTCAATCGTGTGCTGGGTTCGGACCCTTCGAGTATTTTGGGGGGCCTGAACGCCAACGGCAAAGTGTTCCTGGTCAACCCGAACGGTGTCGTATTCGGTCAAGGCGCGTCGGTCAATGTCGGCGGATTGGTGGGATCTACACGGAACATCACCGACAGCGATTTCATGGCGGGTAAATACAACTTTGAAGGCACCGGGGACGGCAGCGTAGTCAACTACGGTTCGATCAATGCCAATGGAGGCTCTGTTGCTCTGCTCGGTGCCAATGTCAGCAACCAGGGCGTTATCCAGGCGCAACTGGGCACTGTCGCACTGGCGGCGGGCAACTCGTTCACCCTGGATGTGGCGGGTGATGGGCTGCTCAATGTGGCCGTCAACAAGGGTGCTGTAGATGCGCTGGTGCAGAACGGCGGGCTGATCCAGGCGGATGGCGGTCGGGTGCTGATGAC
>NZ_JBYTST010000077.1:0-453 GCF_058111565.1 Telluria sp. AZSoR62 | reverse complement strand
ACGTCCTTCGGACGGCTGAGGTAGCCGATGCCGCGGGTGATCAGCTCGTGCTGCTTGATGGAAGCCAGTTCGGCCCGGTCAAGCGGCTCGGCCTTGAGCAGTCGCGCCTTGAGGGACGCGGCGGCTTCACCCTTGCGCTCGCCCTTGTCGCGGATGTACGCATCGCCCCACAGGTCGCCGAGGCGGAAGCGCACCAGCGGGCGCTGCTTGGGATCGTCAACGCCGATGTAGCGCTGGACGAGGTTCTTGGCCTCGGCACCCGAGACCTTGACGTCGAAGTAGCGGTAGCTGGGGTCCCTGGCGGGGCCGACCAGCGCGGCAACGGTGCATGCCAGGAAAGGCTGCGCACGGCGGCCGCCCCGGACAGGCACTTCACGGACACGCTGGATGTAGCCGATGCCCGAGGTGTGGAGGTCGAAATACGATTTCTCGTTGGACGTGGTGTTCATGGTG
>NZ_JBYTST010000076.1:0-454 GCF_058111565.1 Telluria sp. AZSoR62 | reverse complement strand
GGCGTTAGGCCTGGCTAAACATCAGCCTTGACGAGCTTAAAGAGCGGTGCTGTCCGTGAAATGTAGGCTCCTATCGTAGGTTTGTAGGAACTCTGGATTGCGTGCGAATGGGAGACCTAAGCCGGACGAGGGTGGAGTTTCTAAAATGCGCTGGGGTATGAAAAAAGAGTAATAAAGGTGATATCGCCGTCCGGATCAAGCTGTAAGCCACACGGCATAAGGCTTCGAGAGGTATTCGGGAAGGGTGATATTTAAGTGATATAGATGTAATTGTATTACTCTTTTATAAGGTGATATTCCTAACTGACCAAACCCAATGAAACCGGGGGGTTGACCGGAATATTACTTTTCATATCACTCCATATCACTTCTCAATGTGATATCTGAACCCCAATGAAACCGTGGTCTCCAGCCGATTCCCGATCGTCTCTTGCCTTTATTACTCTTTTTAAAC
>NZ_JBYTST010000075.1:0-457 GCF_058111565.1 Telluria sp. AZSoR62 | reverse complement strand
ATGGTCCCGGACCGCTGGTGTACAACGTGGGCGGGCAGTCCATCACTGACCAGAACCAGCTTGCGAACCAGGTCTACGCCGGTGACCTCCCAGGGCACTTCGATCACGTTCACTGGGCGAACTCGATGCCGCTCGGGGAACTGTCGGAGGACCAGAAGAAATCGCTGTGGGACCGCGTCAAAGACCTTGGCGGCGCAGTTGTGAACAGCGGCCGAAACATGGCGGCAAACCTTTTTGAGGCGCCAGTCAAGGCATTGCGGTCTCAGATCCCGACTTACGATGGGCTGGGACTGTTCGGCCAAGTACCGCTGGCGTTGTACGACAAAATGTCTGAGGCTGCGTTGCGGATGATCCGCGGTAAGTCCCAGAGCATCGGAGGCGGAGGCGATGTCCCGTACGACAAGTCGTCTGGGGCCGAGCAATGGCGACCACTCGTCGAGAAGCTCTTCGACGAGAA
>NZ_JBYTST010000074.1:0-460 GCF_058111565.1 Telluria sp. AZSoR62 | reverse complement strand
CGTTGCGCATTCTGGCCGGGCATCGGGTAGCCATTCACAGGCAGTTGATCAGAACCTCGAAGGACATCATCCCTAGGCTCTGGATCAAAGCCCCATAGAATATCCTCACCGGCTGATTGATCAAGGGGGTTTTGCTTTGGTTTGTCGCTATCGATCCTACCTGTTTCAAGGGCTTGGTACATCGACGTGTACAGGCTAAAACCACTGATTGAAGACATGGGAACACCTCTTTGATGGGCAATAGAAACAACCTGCCGGGATCGATTCTGGCGGGCTCTATCGCAGGCTAGCGAGCCTTGGAGCGATCTTCAATGCAGTGATTTTTGACGGATGTAACGGGTTAAAACCGGCACGGCGCGTACCCACAGTATGAGCTGCGCGGCTGTAGGCCTTCTCCTGATAATGACGCGTAATTTCAGGTTTGGCGTCAGACTTTGCCCGCGCGGATAAGGTTTGTGCC
>NZ_JBYTST010000073.1:0-462 GCF_058111565.1 Telluria sp. AZSoR62 | reverse complement strand
AACTGATCCGCCGCAGGGGCGGGACGGTCATCCATATCATCCGGCCCAATGCCCTCACGGTGAACCCACACATCAGCGAGGCCGGTATCGCGGTTAATCCCGCCGATTTGACGCTGCCCAACTATGGCACGGTCGAGGCCTTCCTACGCTCGCTGGACGAGGTGTTCCTGACGATTCGCCGCCTGCAGCAACAGTCCGAACATATCTCTGCCTGAGGCCCGCCGTCATGAACCGCACCCTGGATCAAACAGCCGCTTTGCTCGGGCTCAAGCCCCGCGCCTTCCGCACCAGGTTGCGGGAACTCGGCGTGCTGAACTCGTCCGGCGACCTGGCCAGCGCACACCGCGAGCGCGGATACCTGTTCTCCGACCCGCGCAGCCGCTGGAATCCAACACTCCGCAACTACGCCCACTACTCCGTGGTGCTGGTCAAGGAAGCGGGTGTTGAGTGGATCGCCAAGAA
>NZ_JBYTST010000072.1:0-469 GCF_058111565.1 Telluria sp. AZSoR62 | reverse complement strand
AACCCAGCGCCTTGTTCTCGGCGCAGGTGACCACCACATAACGGCGGTCAGTTTCATCCATCAGCTCCAGCGCATCCGCCACCGGAGTTTCCGGGCTCACCGACGGGGCGTTGTCGGCTGCATCTTCGGCTTTGACCAGCAGCAGGCGCTTGAGGGTGCTGTCCTGGCCGACGAAGTTGCTGACGAACTCGTCAGCCGGATGCGCCAGCAAGGTGTCCGGATGGTCGATCTGCAGCAGCTTGCCGGCGCGGAAGATCGCAATCTTGTCGCCCAGTTTGATGGCCTCGTCGATGTCGTGGCTGACCATGATCACGGTCTTGTTCAGCGCGCGTTGCATCTCGAAGAATTCGTTCTGGATCATCTCGCGGTTGATCGGGTCGACCGCACCGAACGGTTCGTCCATCAGCAGCAACGGTGCATCGGCCGCCAACGCGCGGATCACACCGATCCGCTGTTGCTGGCCACCCGA
>NZ_JBYTST010000071.1:0-475 GCF_058111565.1 Telluria sp. AZSoR62 | reverse complement strand
ATTGGCAGACACTACAATAAGGCCCAATCTACCCCTCCATATATAATTCATCCTAATGATCCATCTCTGAGTAGGCTCCTGACCCCAACAGAGCATGCCAGGGTAAAAGGTAATCCAGTTGAACTGATCCACGGTATCTCCGATACAACAGCTCATGAGGTATTGGGGCAGGGGGTCTGCGGTCCCGTCTTCCAGTCTCTGGGAGCTGAAATCGGAGAGAGCTTGTTAAGAAGTCTGCATGACGAAGTTCAACCTATCCGGAGGGCGCAGGTGCCGTTCATCCCTAGGATCGTTCACACCCAAACCAACGAACCGATCGAACCCGTGACGCAAACCCCGCCAGGTGGCGTACAACACCCGCAGCAAGGTACCCTCGCAATGCTCTTTTGAGAAATGTGAGTACAATCAATCCAGCCCAGCGCACCTTCGTGCGCTGGGCTTTTCCTTGCCCGTAATGTTTGCCAGGCTCGTGTTG
>NZ_JBYTST010000070.1:0-486 GCF_058111565.1 Telluria sp. AZSoR62 | reverse complement strand
CATCAGCGGATTTCCGTGGGAGGTGTTAAGAGTCTGCCACCAGTCACCGACGGCCACCGGATGAGCGGCTGCCTCCGCGAGCGACCTCGCGATGACCACCACGTTGAGCCCCAGGTACAGGACCACCAGCACAACGGCGACGCCGATGGCCTCCTTGAACCCGCGCAGGAAAACGGCAGCGAGCAGGGCAAGCAGGGCCAGCGTTACGGCCACCTCCTGCCCGTGCAGGGCGTCTGGTGCAAACGGATTCTCGATCAGGTGTGCCGTGGCATCGGCGGCGGACAGCGTCATGGTGATCATGAAGTCCGTCGCCGCGAACCCCAGCAGCACCAGCACCAGGAGTTTGCCCCGCCACTTGGGGAGCAGCCGCTCCAGCATGGCAATGGACCCTTCGCCGCGGTGGCTCTCGCCGGCAACCCGGCGGTAGACCGGCAGCGCGCCGAACAGCGTCACGGCCACCAGGACCAGCGTGGCCAGAGGAGAGAT
>NZ_JBYTST010000069.1:0-490 GCF_058111565.1 Telluria sp. AZSoR62 | reverse complement strand
GACCGGTTGGCTAACACGAAGGCAGCAAAGTGGGAGTCGGACAAAGGCTACAAACCGAGCCGTAAAGAATTGAGTGAGCTGAGAAGTGAAGCTTTGATTGAGCTATTGCCTCGTGCATTCGAGTCGCAGGTCACCATTCAAGTGTGGATTTCCCCAAAAGATCGTTGGATCGGTATCGATACGAGCGCCCCCGCAAAAGCAGATGATGTCGTTGCAAAATTGCTTGATACCCTTTCCGTGTCCGCCGCCTTGGTGCAGACCAACATGGACGCGTCGACTGCTATGTCCCAGTGGTTGATTAACAACGAAGCACCAGATGATTTTGCTATCGATCGGGAGGTTGAACTCAAAGGGCTCGATATCGATAAACCCGTGGTGAAGTACAAAAATTTGAGCTTACAGCGTGAAGAAGTACGTCAGCATATTCTCGAGGGCCGGCGGCCAGTGCGCCTTGCCCTGACGTGGAATGAGCGTGTGTCGTTCTCGCTGA
>NZ_JBYTST010000068.1:0-495 GCF_058111565.1 Telluria sp. AZSoR62 | reverse complement strand
CCAGAGTTTCATGTGCAGCGTTACGCATCTCCCTGAGCAAGAACAATCGCCGAGTGCCGGCGCGATTTTCATAATTCCTCTCAGGAGTAACTCTATGGCAATGATTGTAGTGAGCGGGCCGGCCTCCATTCAGAATTCGAAAGAATGGTTGGATTGGCGTGCACTGGGCATTGGCGCAAGTGAAGCACCAATTATCATGGGGAAATCGAAGTATTCGACGGCCTATGAGCTTTTTAGGCGAAGGCTTGGGATAGGACCATCCCCTCCGCCTAACCACTACCTCGAAACGCTAAGAAACCGAGGTAAGAGACTGGAGCCAATCGCTAGAGCCGCTTACGAGCGACACACTGGCAAGGTCGTAACACCTTTGATCGCCATCAGTGCGATAAACGCAATAATCAGAGCCTCATTCGACGGCTACGATCCCTCTGATAACGTCCCTCTTGAAATAAAGTGCCCTGGCGCAGTAGCCCACGCAATTGCCCTTTCTGGCTC
>NZ_JBYTST010000067.1:0-495 GCF_058111565.1 Telluria sp. AZSoR62 | reverse complement strand
ATCGTTCGCTGTTCTGGTTGCGGATGATGGATTCGTATCGGGTGGCCCAGCGCCACACACCGACGACGGTTGCGGTGGCAGTGCCGACCGTGATGAGGCCAAGTGTCGCGGCGAGGGCGCCGAAGCCCTTCACTTCACACCGAGCTTCGACCACGTCGCGGGGCCAACGATGCCGTCGACGCCGAGACCTGCCCTGCGCTGAAACTCGCGGACAACGGATTCCGTTGCAGGGCCGAAGTCCCCGTCCACTACAAGCTTCGAGTAAGCCGGATATGCACGGTTGAACAGCGACTGCAAATAGGTGACGTCGCCACCGGTCGACCCTCGACGCAACGTCGCACGCGAAGTCGACGGACTCGGGGGCGGTGTCGCGCCTCCCGAACCGACCTTGCCTTCACGAATCTTCTGTGCGAATGCTGCGAGCTTCGACGATGCGCCATTGCCTGACGCGGTCCCGCCGTTGAGCTGGAAGTGCATCGGGTCCTTGCGGCCCCA
>NZ_JBYTST010000066.1:0-496 GCF_058111565.1 Telluria sp. AZSoR62 | reverse complement strand
CCTAATTGCTTGATTATCACGTATACAAACACGCTTGCTAATTTCATCAGGAGTGGCATCAGTGCAAAACAACTAATCAGCTCCAACCAAATAAGGACATACCACTCTTGGGCTTACGATCATATAATGCTCAGTTTAGGTGAGAGGCCGATGCCCCCTAATGCAGAATTTGACGAAGCGTCCCGAAAGGAGTTAGCAAAACTTGTCGCCGAGTCCAACGCATCTCTGCCATCCCTCAAAGTTTACGACGCGATCTTCGTTGACGAAGCTCAAGACCTGACTTGCCAAGAATTGCAACTGCTGCTCCAGCTTAGCGACAATGTATGTATTTGCGGTGATACCCGGCAGGGAATCTATAACCGTGATGGGCTAGAAGTGCCTGAATTTGTTGCATTACAGCGGCATACCTTGACCGAGCACTTCCGAATAGGACATAGGATCGCCCGTGTAGCAGATCGACTGATCCCTCCCAATCCAGGAACACCATCACTAGAAG
>NZ_JBYTST010000065.1:0-499 GCF_058111565.1 Telluria sp. AZSoR62 | reverse complement strand
GTCAGTTACCAGCAGCACATCCTTGTCGAGCCTAGGGCCAAGGTGGCGGTGCAACTGCCGTTTGGTCACTGCAGCGCGGCCGGTGATGAAGTCGAGGGTGTGGCCGGTACGGTCGCGCGCCACCAGGATGCAGACGTGTTCATGGGTAATGCCACGTGTGGAGGCGACCCCACCGCGCCGCCGGGCTGGCCGGTCCAGCTGGCGCGAGCCCTTCTGCGACTCGAGTAAAAACATCTCGTCGGCTTCGGCAATCCCGGCCAGACGCTCGACCCGGTCGTGCTTCGTGAACGCGAGAAAACGGTGGCGCCACCGAAAGCTGGTGTTGCGGTGCACGCCGACTGCCTTGGCTGCTGCCCGAACGCTTTTGGTCTCGAGCATGTTGGAGAGGTAATCGAGCCACTTGGCGCGGTGACGCAAACGCGACAAAGGCGTACCGCTCAATGCGTTGAAGGTCTTGCGGCAAGCGCGGCAGCGGTAGCGTTGGATGCCCCGGTCCAGC
>NZ_JBYTST010000064.1:0-505 GCF_058111565.1 Telluria sp. AZSoR62 | reverse complement strand
CTCGGTGCAGGTTGCTCGACAGCCAGTCATGCTTGCTGACGTCAGTAGTCAGGCTTTCCTTTCCGAGGACGACATGCAGTTTCTTCAGCTGCGCCGCCGTGATCATCTCCTCCGCGACGGCGTCTTCTACCTGCGCGATGTCCGGTTCCGCGACCGGATTTGAGGGGCCTTCGTTGAACTCGTCGAGGTGGGTGACATCGACCGGTGCAGGCGCAGGCTCCGCTTCAGCGGCGACCTCAGGCTGCGGTTCGGGTGGCGCGGTCGTGATGCCGAGGCTGTCAGAAATCCGCTGACCATCCTCACGCTGCGAGGTGACACGCGTCGGCCGGACGTCTTCCATCTCCTCACGCGAGTACGGCATACCGAGCAGGCAATCCGGAGCGACCCTGCGCGCGCACTCCGCAGTCGCCCGGGCGTACAGCATGTTCTCCGGTTCGGTCTCGTACTTCTTGTTCGTGAACAGTCCAGCCTTCTTGGCCCGCTCGATAGTCCACACCGACTCCTC
>NZ_JBYTST010000063.1:0-510 GCF_058111565.1 Telluria sp. AZSoR62 | reverse complement strand
ATCCAGGTTAGAGCCGTCAGGAAAGCCCATGGCCTGGCTGGTGGTCGAGCGCATAGAAACATCCGTTTTGGACCCAGTTGACGGTGCGATCGATAATGCTGCGATTCGTATTCGCTATCATCAAGTTACCCCAAGGCCGCGTGACGGCGTTAGGCGGACAGCTGAGTTTCAAGCCAGCTTCAACCGCGCCTGGAACACCACGTGCCTTACGTCGCATTACGGGGGCAGTGGGGCGGTGTTTTTGGATTTGCCTGGGCTTGAGGGCAATCGAATCGGTAGCTACATGATGAATGAAATCGTTTCATGGGCGAGCAGGTGGCCTGACGCCTCTGTGAAGCCTATACAGCTGCTCTCACTTCAAGCGCAAGCTGAGAACAAAGACAGACGCAATCGATTTTATGAACAATTCAACATCCGCTTCGTGTACACAGACCTTTCCAAATCAGAGGGTTTGTCCCTCCCCATGACTGCGGGTGATCTAACGCCGTCATCAACGTGGGAAGCAAACAT
>NZ_JBYTST010000062.1:0-515 GCF_058111565.1 Telluria sp. AZSoR62 | reverse complement strand
GCGCAGAGCCGAACTCGCCGACCAAGCCCTCACCATCGCCCTCGAACGACTCGACGCACTCTGGCGCCCGCAGTACGTCAAAGCGATCCGCGGCGACGGCCACGCATCCGAAACATGCCTCCGAATACTCGACCGACAAATCAAACTCCTCGGACTCGGAGCACCCAGCCGCGCAGACATCTCCATCACCTCACGGACCGAACTCGACGTCCAAGTGGAAACACTGCTCACCAAACTCGCTGACCGACAACCCCACCCAGTGATCGAAGCCGACGAAGAACCCGACAAGGAGTAACCATGAGCACGTTCGATGGAGGAGCCTGGCGCGCGCTACCAGCGGCCGACAAGCAGTACCTACGCGACAAACTCGCTGAAGCATGCGCACGCAAAGGCATCCCCATCAACGACACCACCAGCCCCGGCATCCTCGCCCTACGTCACGAGCCGGCCGTCACCGTCCAACGCCCACATCTCGAACTCATCGACCGAGAACTCACCAAACTGCTCTCCACACC
>NZ_JBYTST010000061.1:0-524 GCF_058111565.1 Telluria sp. AZSoR62 | reverse complement strand
TCTTGTCGAGTTCGGCGATCCGGGCAGTGAGCGCTTCCTGCTTCTCCCGCCAGTCTTCCAACTGGTCGAGGACTTGCTGCCGCTCCTGCTTCCGACGAACACCGGCATTGATCGTCTCCGCGTTGTCGATCCGCGAGCGGATGGGTTCGATGTCTATGCGATCAGGAAGAGCAGCCAGGCGCGCCTTGGTCTCCTCAAGCTTTTCCAGCCAACGGTTCTCCTTTTCGCGGAGCTCGGAGATTGCGCGGTCAGTCTCGGCCAAGATGTTCCTGGCGGTGGCAATCTCATCGTTTGCGACCTCGATCGATACCTCCAGTTCACGGGCTGTATCCAGCTCGGCGACCAGCGCGGCGACAGATACCGGCTTGTCAGGCACGTCGTCGCCTATCTCTGGGAACCCGTCGAGCTGACCTTTGAGCTGCTTCACCGTCCGGCCGGCATCGGTGCGCTCATCGAAGGCTGACTTCCGCTGCCCTGCAAGGACAGCCGGATCGAACGGCAACTCCACCAGGCCGAGCAATTCC
>NZ_JBYTST010000060.1:0-526 GCF_058111565.1 Telluria sp. AZSoR62 | reverse complement strand
AAACCTACCCAGAAGCGGTCCCGTGCTCCGAAGATGGTGATAGTACAGCAGGCAGAGTCAACCACAGCCATTGAGCTTAGGAAGCCTGTCGAAGCACTCACCATGAAAAATGCATCCTCAGGAGAAATTACTTTTCTCCAGAGAAAAATCTACAACTCGATGTTGCAAATCGCTCAAAATAGACCGCCTGAAGAGGCGAGCCATGTCGTGCCGATCAAGGATTTCGAAACGCTCGTAGGACATACCACGTCGAATAGTAGGGAATACCTCAAAAATGTGTTGCGCCAAATGGTATCAACACAGGTTGAGTTTGATTACAAAGGGGACTCATCAGCCAGGAAAAACTCATCCTGGGGTATAGCGAACATGGTTGCTGAGGTATACATATCAGAGGATGGAAATTCGATTACATTCTCATTTCCACCAAAGCTCAAAAAGCGTTTGTTGGATCCAGAAATATATAACCGCCTCGATCTACGTATGCAAAATCGGTTCTCTAGTTTCTCTGCACTGACGCTCTATGAAA
>NZ_JBYTST010000059.1:0-535 GCF_058111565.1 Telluria sp. AZSoR62 | reverse complement strand
GGCGGCAACACCTACAACATCACGCAGGAATTCCACGGCTACAACGGCACACCACAACAGTTCGCCGCCGAGATGGAACGCGCTGCCCGCCAGGGCCTCGCGACACTGACGCCGGTCTAGGGGAATGGAATATCGATGAACAACTGTGACCCCGACTTCAACGGCGGCTATCCCGTCCTGTTGATCATGCGCGACTTCGATCCTACGAGTCCCACGTTCGAGCAGGACATCGTCACCGTGCCGATCTTCGGACCGGACTTTGTGGGACAGGGCATTTCACTGCTCGAAGGGTACTCGGGTTTCTACCACACACCGATCACCCAGATCCGGGAGAACGCCGCCTATCAGCCCGGTTCGACACCGTCAGACTATCCGCGAGTCGAGGAACGCATCCTCGACTGCGACATCGGCGTGCAAGGCCGGAACTGGGCAGAGTTCGTGCAGGTCGAAACCTTGCTGTGGAAGATCATGAAGCCGCCGAAGGGCAAGCGCCCGGATTTCGTGTTGCGCTTCTACTTCGGTCCCGGCGAGGATG
>NZ_JBYTST010000058.1:0-537 GCF_058111565.1 Telluria sp. AZSoR62 | reverse complement strand
CACTACTTTGGGAATCTCGGTTGATTTCTTTTCCTGCAGCTACTTAGATGTTTCAGTTCGCCGCGTTCGCTTTGCATGCCTATGTATTCAGCATGCAATGACCTAAAAGGCCGGGTTTCCCCATTCGGAAATCTGCGGATCAAAGTGTGTTTGCTCACTCCCCGCAGCTTATCGCAAGCTACTACGTCCTTCATCGCCTGTAATCGCCAAGGCATCCACCATGTGCACTTATTCGCTTGTCCCTATAACGTTGGCCCCTGCTGACAACAGGGATCGTCATAGAAAATCAAGAGTACAGCTTGTTGCATGTTTGTTGATTTGTTACTACCCAGAGCACGCATTGTCATGCGTACTCAATAAAACTTTACTTCTTCCAGATTGTTAAAGAACGAAAAAACAGTGATCTCGAAAAGACCAAACCTAAACCACATCAGCTAAATCGCTGGGCTTACGTTTGAACTTTTGGTGGAGGATGACGGGATCGAACCGACGACCCCCTGCTTGCAAAGCAGGTGCTCTCCCAGCTGAGCTAATCCC
>NZ_JBYTST010000057.1:0-538 GCF_058111565.1 Telluria sp. AZSoR62 | reverse complement strand
CGCTTTTCTATTGCGAAGGATCTGTATCGCTGTTTCAAGCATTCGAGCGATGCTGCTGAGGGTGCAGTTGATCCCAAAGAGTTATGCGGCAAAAGCTGCACATTTTCATCCCCACTTTCATACATGGGCACATTAGCGAGATCACAATAAGCAACATCTTCACCTGAGGATGACAGGAAGAAAATTGTGCAGCTCTTCCAGTCATGCGGATCGCCGATAAAAATACCATCTTGGACAAGCCGCAATGTTCCGTCACCGTGTGGAAGGTCCAGCGCCATGCAGCCACCACCAGTATGGGTTTCAACAAAACCATATGCCTTAACCGGGTCAACGAGAAACCGTCCACAGGGTGAGAAATACGGGTTACGTATCTCCATATCCTCATCAATGAACGCAAGAACCTTAGGATCATAGGGTGCAAGGTACGTTTGCCCTGTTGGATCTACCAGAGTCATCGGCAGGGCAGCAACTGCACTTTCAGCTGCAATGAGGTTACTGGTCACTTCTGATTGTTCGTCTGCGCGCATGTGAGTTCTCC
>NZ_JBYTST010000056.1:0-539 GCF_058111565.1 Telluria sp. AZSoR62 | reverse complement strand
AGACCCGGTGCTACTCTAGAAAGGAGGTGATCCAGCCGCACCTTCCGATACGGCTACCTTGTTACGACTTCACCCCAGTCACGAATCCTACCGTGGTAAGCGCCCTCCTTGCGGTTAAGCTACCTACTTCTGGTAAAACCCGCTCCCATGGTGTGACGGGCGGTGTGTACAAGACCCGGGAACGTATTCACCGCGACATGCTGATCCGCGATTACTAGCGATTCCAACTTCATGTAGTCGAGTTGCAGACTACAATCCGGACTACGATACACTTTCTGGGATTAGCTCCCCCTCGCGGGTTGGCGGCCCTCTGTATGTACCATTGTATGACGTGTGAAGCCCTACCCATAAGGGCCATGAGGACTTGACGTCATCCCCACCTTCCTCCGGTTTGTCACCGGCAGTCTCATTAGAGTGCTCTTGCGTAGCAACTAATGACAAGGGTTGCGCTCGTTGCGGGACTTAACCCAACATCTCACGACACGAGCTGACGACAGCCATGCAGCACCTGTGTTCAGGTTCCCTTTCGGGCACAGCCA
>NZ_JBYTST010000055.1:0-543 GCF_058111565.1 Telluria sp. AZSoR62 | reverse complement strand
AAATCGCTCCATAGTGAGCTGACGTATTTCTTCTTGCTCGCTTAGATCGCAATGGGTCCGCAAAGTTTGCACTCGGCAAATCTTACGGACTCGTTCATCACGGTCCATTTCTAAAGCAATACGGTTCACAGCGGAGGCAGTACGTGCGGAGGCGTCGCTATTTTGGATGTATCTAGCGCACAAGTTTTCGAAAGGCGTGATCGTTTCGGAGGCTTCAATCAACTGAGCGTCGTTGTTGGGTACTGTCGACCCTGGCTTTCCCAGTTCAGCCAGGATCGTTTCAATCTGTTCTGCTGCCATCAAAAGGGCTCGTCGGTTCAGAAAATCCTACAAAGCCGCGTTATCCACTGATCGATCCAGGCGAGGCAGAATTGCAGTTTTTAGGTCATCCAATGTGCAGGATAGACCTAGCAAAACCTTCATTCCCGCAGCAAGAATCTCGACTCTGATTTCTGGATAGACGCGCATTGTCTGTTCTATGCGCTCACTCACGACAGCTACCTGGTCCTTCAGTTCATGACCCTGGATTTCGAACGTTACAGC
>NZ_JBYTST010000054.1:0-543 GCF_058111565.1 Telluria sp. AZSoR62 | reverse complement strand
GCCGGTCCCGCTGTTCGGCAAGCTGGCTGGAAAGTCCAAGGACCAGATCAACCGCGAACTGAAAGCGGGCAAGTTGCTGTCCATCAGTTTGGGTAATCGGGGGCAGCGTGTTCCCGATTGGCAACTGGTGCCGCTCAAGCACAAGCTGGCCCAGGTGCTCATGAACCAGTGCCTGCACGCGGATTCGTGGGATCTGTACCGCATGCTGACCCAGCCGCACCCTGACCTGGGGGACCGCGCGGCCATTGATGCGGTCACGCCGACCAACGTGCCGGCGATCATCCGGGTCATCATGGGCGACTACCAGCACCATGCGGATATGCCCGAGGCCATTGCCCCTTACCCCATCCCCGAGGATGTGCGGCAAAGCGTTCGTCGGCTGGTGGATAGCGCAGTAGTTCTAGACGGAGCATAGGGCTCTCAAACCTTGCAGGGGCCTTGTGGCCCCTGCATTACGCTTGCACCGCCTCCACGAGTTCGCTCAGCGTGCGCGGTGCGGGAGCGAAGAACACGGCGCCGGTGTGCGCCGTCGAGAAATCGAGC
>NZ_JBYTST010000053.1:0-545 GCF_058111565.1 Telluria sp. AZSoR62 | reverse complement strand
CTGCTGCCTCAATCATACCGACGGGTTCCGGATTGTTGTGCAAAGCGGAACAGTGCCGCTCGATAGACGATGTCAACACGCCAGACGAAATGGACATTTGAGGATTAGCAGCATGGACGAACGCAAAGAACGAGAGCTGAACAATTACCTGGACCTGCTGTTCTGGATGGAAACGGCATCGTCGGCCGAGATCCAAGGGACATTGGCGGTCGCGTCTGGTGTGACTAAGGAAGACCTTCATTTGGCCGTAAAGTGCATGATGGAATCATACCGGCCTGACCTGGCGCGTTACTTTCCCGATTTGAAGCCAAACAGATCATTTCTAGCAGAATTGCGCTGCCAACACGCAGCGCTGGCCGAAGCGATGCAGCTACTAGAGGACTCGTTGACGCAGCGCAAGCACGACCCGTCTTTATCTCTTGAAAGTGTATGACCCCGCCTTGCTCTGAGGTGTGACTCGGCGGGCTGTCACGACAGTCCTCTAGGAATGAAAGCGCCGGCAATCAGTGGATAATGATCGGCACAGGCGAAATCCCTACGACGAC
>NZ_JBYTST010000052.1:0-546 GCF_058111565.1 Telluria sp. AZSoR62 | reverse complement strand
AGAGCGTGTTTTACGCATAATTGAATTTCCTTGAACGTTGTCGCGGATCGTGGGGGGGCTTAATCAGCTTTGAAGGGGGGCAAGGTGAACGCAGAGATTTGCTCAATTCGGCTTGGAGTAACTTCTTTGTCCATGTGCAAAACCACAACATCTTCTGAGTCAGTCTCACCAATCGAGCCTTTGAAAATGTGCGGACCTACGTACAGCGTCACGTCACAATCCAGAAGGGTTTTGAGAACTTCATTCATGGGTACTAATTCCTCTATGTTCGGCCACCGCCAGCCGGTAGATTTCCAGCGCTTGCATCCAGTGTCGGAGCAAAACTGGCATTCGTTTTCGAGCTAGGCCTGGTACTGGTTTATTGAAAAGGTCTTGTGCGATGCTGCTGAGCAGAAGCTCGCTTGCAAATGAGCGCATTGAGTGCAGTGCTTCTTCAGCCATTTTGCTTTCATAGGCCCCGTGGCTGTGCTCAGGGAATATGGAATCGCGTTCAAGACAGTGGGAAACCCAGTCGATGTAGCTGAGCTGAGTATCATTATTTTCTCG
>NZ_JBYTST010000051.1:0-555 GCF_058111565.1 Telluria sp. AZSoR62 | reverse complement strand
AGAAAGTCAGCGCATGAAAATTTATCCAGTCATCCTCTCCGGCGGCGCCGGCACCCGCCTGTGGCCATTGTCGCGGGCCGTGCTGCCCAAGCAGCTGCTGCCGCTGGTGGCCGACAAGACCATGCTGCAGGAGACCGCGCAGCGGGTGGCCGGCTGGCCTGGAGTGATGGCGCCGCTCGTCGTGTGCGGCAATGACCACCGTTTCATGGTGGCCGAACAGATGCGCGAAATCGGCATCACGCCGCTGGGCATCCTGCTCGAGCCGGTCGGCCGCAACACCGCCCCGGCGGTTGCGGCGGCGGCCAACTTCCTGAAAGCCATCGATCCGGAAGCGCTGATGCTGGTGCTGCCGGCCGACCACGTCATCGAGAACGGCGCCGCCTTCCGCGACGCGGTCGAACGCGCCGTGACCCTGGTCGGGCAGGGCGCGCTCGCCACCTTCGGCATCGTGCCGACCGGTCCCGAAACCGGCTACGGCTATATCCGCCGCGGCGAGGCCGTGGCCAACTGCGGCGACTGCTACGAGGTGGCGCGCTTTGTCGAGAAGCCCAATGC
>NZ_JBYTST010000050.1:0-566 GCF_058111565.1 Telluria sp. AZSoR62 | reverse complement strand
AGCATGGGCGAAAGCTAGTGGCGTACCCGAATTGTGATGTGACAGCCAGTACGGTTGCGGTTAATGTCAACCGTCAGCGGGCAGGTTTGAGTCCAGAGTTCTACAAGAAAGGGATCGTGATGAGCAACCCATTCGGTGACGTCGAATTGACCGCAGCCGAACAGCGAGCCCTAGATCAGGCTGAAGCGGACATCGAAATGCTTCACGCACTGGTACAGCGGCGACGTGACAGCGGGCTGTCGCAAGCTGAGGTCGCGGACGAGATGGGCCGCGACAAGAGTTCAGTCTGTCGGTTTGAGCGTCTGGACTCAGATCCGCGAATGTCGACCGTTCGGCGGTACGCCGGGGCAATTGGTGCTCTCGTCACACATCACATCTACTTCAGTGATCCCGGCGACTTGCATGGGGGACCACTGAACATGACACGATCAACCTCCTCGAGGAATCAAGCTTTAATTGATATCGTCCCCAATCAGGATCTGGAATGGACAGCTCTACCGTTGAAGCGAAGCGAGACTTCGATTGTCTAGCAATGAAGGGCAGGACACACCAGAGTTCACCCCGAC
>NZ_JBYTST010000049.1:0-570 GCF_058111565.1 Telluria sp. AZSoR62 | reverse complement strand
ACAGTGTCGCCGAACCGCCAAGGCGCTATCCAGATCCGGAACCTGGCGGGGAGGTGGACAGGGCCCACTGGGGTTTCGCGGGCGGACGGTCCACGAATACTGATGGAACAACCACCTCGAATTGGACCGTAATGGTAGCCCGGTTCCGATTTACGACACCGGTCGCAAATTCAGACGAAGCCAGCACTAACGCCGCTCAAACGATCTACGACGCACTTAAACCGTGGTGGGTCATCGTCTCGAGTTGGATCGGGTTGTTCACCCACCAGAATCTAAACCCTCCTGTACGGGAACGACCCCAGTTGCTCGGCCAGACAGTTCCATTCTGGTCGAGCAGGGATGGGGAGACTCCTTACACCGTAAGCGTGGCTAGTAAGGGAACCTTGAAGTGGCCACGATCGGTCAATTTAGTCGATGGAGAGGTGTTTCAAAAGTGCCTCGACCTGGCGGCAGAGGGTCTTGAACCGCCCTTCGAATGGATGTTGATCAGAGACGCGCGATCACTTCTCCTTGCCAATGAGTACCGACGTGCTGTCTTAGACGCCGGAACCGCCGCTGAGCTTGCCATCA
>NZ_JBYTST010000048.1:0-587 GCF_058111565.1 Telluria sp. AZSoR62 | reverse complement strand
GCCAATATTAAAACTAAAAATGAAGGCTGCCCCCACCGAAACCCCGACAGCGATAGAAACCACTCCACTCGAAACTACTGCCTATGAAACCCCTATATCCGCCAAAGCGGATACAGGGCCCTATGATGATAGCCATATTAGTTTTAACGCGGATAGAAAGCAGCGACGCAGCGACAAGCAACGCAAAGATAGGAAGCGAGACAAGCACTCCTATCTTGACAATTACAACTAGCAGAACTCCCCAAAGCCAATCGTACATTAACCAAAGTCACGCCCCGTGACTATCCTACTGGCAATACCCCTCGACCTTTCCCACATCACACAAAGCCCGTGGCACGTCCTCGTATTGCCTTCTAAACCGCATAGAAGGAAGCAAATAATGCAACGCTTTAACAATCCGGCAACTGACAGCAACTCTCTCCACCCCTCTGACCTTTACTTCACACTTGAGCATATAAAGTGCATTACTGGGAATGAACGCTGGAGAACCATTCCAGACTTCACCAGATACGAAGCTTCAACATCTGGTCGTATCCGAGATATGTACACCAGTGAAATCGTCCAACAAAACTTCAATCCCACACAGC
>NZ_JBYTST010000047.1:0-618 GCF_058111565.1 Telluria sp. AZSoR62 | reverse complement strand
GTCTCATCGCTTCGGCGTTGCCGAACCCGACCATGCTACGCCGCTTCACGGCGTGACATGGGACGAAGGAGACCTGCACTGTGAAAAGCACACCGAGTTCTCGACGTATCCCTGGTGCGCTTCGCTGGATTCCGAGACGGGAGAGCCGTGCGGCGAAAACCCGTTCAGGCATGGATTTGTGCCTCCCGGCCCGGTCGTATCCGGCATCCGTTTGAGACTTCTTCCGTGGACGCCGGAAACGGAGAAGGAGGCCGATCGCTTCGATCCTGCCAGCCTGTGCTACTCGCTGGTGGAGAACGGCTCTGCCGCCATTCTGACCGACTTCCGACAGGATGAGGATGGCCTGACGCAGATCCTCGTCCTGGCCCGCGATTTGACCCCGGCGCGGGCGGGTGCGCTGGCTCAACGTCTGCTGGAGATCGAGACCTACCGTACCTTGGCGTTGCTGTCCCTGCCGTTGACACGATCGATGACGTCGGAGCTGCGACGCATGGAGTCGCGCCTTGCGGCGATCACCGACGAGATGTGTACGAGCTTGGTGGAACGGCGCGACAGCGACGTGCTGCTGTCCGAATTGACCGGCCTGGCTGCCGAGCTGGAAGCTGGAGTTGCGGCGAA
>NZ_JBYTST010000046.1:0-628 GCF_058111565.1 Telluria sp. AZSoR62 | reverse complement strand
GCAGGTTTCGCGACCGGACAGAACCTGTCGACCCGGGAACTCGCCGATGCGGCGAACGTCAAGCTGCAGTCCCTCAGCGCATCTGGTGGCAAGGCATCCGCATCGGTTGCCCGCATCCACGTCCCGTTCGACGAGGAACTGACGGCCGACGGCCGCAACGATCAGGACGTCATCGACTATGCGGCTGACACGAGCCGTCTGGACGGTGGTTCTCTTGTCGCGGCAGGTGGTTGGTGCGCACCTTCGGAGACGCTGTACGAACTTGGCGGCATCCTCGCCGACGCCAACGCCGGCCTGATCGACCTGCCCGAGGTGAAGGCCGCTCGTGGTGGTCTCCGATTCACGGAGGGGCCGGATTACGCGGCCCTTTACGGTGATCCGAAGATCGGGTTCATTCAGACCGAGGCTCAGGCCGCCGCCGGTTCCGGGTTCACCAGTCCGACTGGTGCAACGATTGCCGGGACGGAAAAGCCGTTCTTGCGGGTTCCATGCCCGGACTTCACCGACGTCCGCGCGGAGGCTGCGGGCCTGGGTATTGTCGCCGGCATCCTCGTGAACGACGCCTACCCGGAGATGACCCAAGAGATCGTCGAGCACGCACTTATTGCGCACTCGCACCGCATCAACA
>NZ_JBYTST010000045.1:0-635 GCF_058111565.1 Telluria sp. AZSoR62 | reverse complement strand
AGTCCCTCGTAAAATATGTCCCTGGAGAAATCGTTAGGAACGATAGCCTAGTCATTAAGGCTCTTAAGACTAAACCGCCCCTACGCTACACCGAGGATACGTTACTCGGAGCGATGGAGACTGCTGGTCAATTTGTAGAAGACGAGATTGAACGCGAAGCTCTCAAAGAGCGCGGCCTGGGTACACCAGTCACTCGATCAGCGATGATTGAAACACTGCTTTCAACGGTCGACGGGAAAGGACGGAAAAAAGAGGCGTATCTGCGCCGTGAAAAAAAGTTTGTCGCACCAACAGCGAAGGGAATGGAAGCCGTCCGCTTTTTGATTGAAAGCGGTATCAACCAACTCACTTCGCCTACGATGACCGGTGATTGGGAGTACAAGCTCCGGCTGATGGAAAAAGGACAATACTCCCGCGGTGTTTTCAAACGAGAGCTTAGCGAAATGACCGTCGGCATCTGCGAAATCATGAAGCAGAAATACGCTGGGGTTGACGTAAAAACGCTAAAAGCAGCGTGTCCTAAATGTGGTGCAGGTATAGAAGTCGCGGCCAGGACGTTTGCTTGTGAAAAAGCATGCGGATTCACTATTTGGCGAGAGATCGCTGGAAGGACGCTGAAGGTCAGTGAAGCTGAA
>NZ_JBYTST010000044.1:0-673 GCF_058111565.1 Telluria sp. AZSoR62 | reverse complement strand
GTACTGCCGGTACGGCAAACGACCGACCTTCCTTTGACCGAGGTGCCTGATGTATGGTGTTTCGGTGTCACGCCAAGAAATGCGGCTAGTGCTTTCGCATTTTTGAAGCGTCGGATGTCGCCCAGGTGTCCCAGAATGCGAGCTACCGTAGTCGGTCCGATTCCCGGGATGCTGGTAATCAGGGCAGCATCGCGCTTGAGGCCAGGATGCCGGTCGATGTGGTCCTCGATGTCTTTTTCCAACTTCCTGATTTCGCCATCGATCCATTTGACATGTTCAGCCACATGGGCCGCAACGTCGTCCATGCCGCTGACGAGGAGCGCCTCGCGCCGATTTTCTTCCTGCTGCCGGATGTCTTTTAACGACTGCACCCGTAGCGACCAGGCGCGCAGCTGGCGTTGTTCCAGCGGTGGCGGCACCCAAGGCGTCGGCTTCATCGCTGCGCAGTAGCGCGCAATGAGTGCGGCATCGATGGCATCGTTTTTGTTGCGGATATTTTCACTGCGGCCGAATCCTTTGATGCAGGATGGATTGACTACACTGACTTTCAGGCCTGCTTCATGCAGCTTCAATGCAAGCGCTTCGTAGTAAACCCCGGTCGCTTCCATGCACACGTGCATGGCTGCCAGATCGGCTTTCGACTTGCCGAGCCATTCCAATAAATTGATATGCC
>NZ_JBYTST010000043.1:0-707 GCF_058111565.1 Telluria sp. AZSoR62 | reverse complement strand
TCATGAGCTGCCTCAAGTGCTCTATCCCAGATCGCATCGAAACTCATACACACTGAAACTGGCACTCCTGGACGCTTGAGCCTCTTATTCAGCAGCGGTCCTGTATCTGCCCAAAACGACTTCAACTCGTCTACGACAAGATTTGGTGAAGCGGTGACCCCATTCCTGACCAGGATCATTTCACGAATGACTGTCTGAGAAACTTCATGCCCCTTATCCAGTAACTCCGCGGCATAGAGACGCACAAGATCCCTCGACTTTGGCGGCAGGCTGGTGTCGGTCATGTAGGCATTCCTCAAAGATTCAACTGCGCTTGGTCGTCAATGGCCATAGCTGTGCGCATGCGGGGTTTGGTTAGTACTTGGGTAGATTCCGTAAGCCCCAGTGATACGCCCTGTCAACCGTTGCCTAGGCAGGCATCTCCGAGGAGTTTGCTAGCCGGTGTTCACTGTGATTTTGGGGCCCTAGGCGAAGCAGTCGGCGCAAAAAGTGCCGTCGACTACCCGTGAAAGCAGTTTAAGGCATCAACACGGCCTAGAACAGAGTATTTAATGTACTCGTTATCATATTTTTTTTATCCTAAAATGCCTTTATTCGTGATTACCTCCGATTATCACGATTATTGTAGATGTCCGCTTACTGAGGTATCCTCTTAACAGTAGCTGGCGCACGCGAGCCCGCTCAGCATTTTTTGGATTATCTATATA
>NZ_JBYTST010000042.1:0-732 GCF_058111565.1 Telluria sp. AZSoR62 | reverse complement strand
AGTCGTCGGCGGTTTCGCCTTCGACGCGTTCGAGGACTCGTTTCACTGCGCGGAACGCTGTCCCCCGGTCCGAGTACTCATGCTTGGCGGCTACGTCGTCCCATGTCATTCCGTCGCGCCTATCGCGCATCGCCGCTAGTGCGCGTTCACGGTCGCTGATGCCTTCGGGTTTGACGCTGGACATTGGCGGTTCTCCGGGCTTGTTGGCCGTCTTTGGGTTGGCCATTTCGGTGGGCACTGTTGAGTGTATCTACCGGTTGTCGGGCCACACGATTTTGGTGAGTGCGAGTTTGTGGCGTTCGAGGACGAGGTAGGGCATGGGGTGTTTGAGGTGTTGGGCGGCGATGGTGGCGAAGCAGAGTGCGTCGGCTTGGTCGTCGCCTCGGATGGTGGTGGTGGGCCAGAGTTTGGTGATGGCCATGGCGACGTCGGCTTTGCCTGCGTTG
Organism: Telluria sp. AZSoR62; assembly: GCF_058111565.1. Lineage (NCBI taxonomy): Bacteria > Pseudomonadati > Pseudomonadota > Betaproteobacteria > Burkholderiales > Oxalobacteraceae > Telluria > Telluria sp. AZSoR62. The sequence goes on along the minus strand of NZ_JBYTST010000042.1, from coordinate 286 downwards.
CCTTTGTCGGTGGCCCATTTTGCGCGGGTGGTGGGTGGGCATACGGCGGTGGGGATTTTGAGTGCTGTGAGGGCTTGGTAGAGCATCCACCAGTAGCCGGCGCGGTCGTGGATTCCGGCGCCTTGGGCGGCGTATGCGGGGCCTTCGATGACGCATAGTTCGGTGTTGCGTGGGATGAGTCCCATGGTGGTGTTGCGGAGTTCGGTGAGTCGGTGGGCGCGTTGTTGCCAGGTGTCGTCTCGTTTGCCGCGGCTGGCGATTGTGTGGAGTTGGGGTGTGTTGTTGG
>NZ_JBYTST010000041.1:0-776 GCF_058111565.1 Telluria sp. AZSoR62 | reverse complement strand
GTGCAAAGCAAGCAAGTATTCAAAGTTTCTTACGATCATAGATTTTCTTCTGATAGAGTTGATTGAATTTTATACTTTTATGAAAAAACCTGTGCACGCTTCGATCTGCGTTCAACCTTGATCACGCAGGTGGCACGCATGAAAGGCTGTTGTGCGCAGTGCCCATTCAGTAGGCTCGGCTCGTCATCGGCGGCCAGCACCACAACGCACGGGACAGCCAATAGCGCGAACACAGGTGCTTCGCGCTGTAGGGCGAGTCGTCCTCATGTAGCTTAGCAGTTGGCGCGTTCTGGAAGGGAAGAAGCGGGAGTGGTGAAGCACGCAACCGCAAAAGGCGGTGCTAAGCTCTTGAGCTGCTCGGGTCGTGGCCGCGAGTCGTTGAAGCGGCCAGAGAATGGAGCCTGCCGTGGCCGTTGTGGAGTAGCTAGTACGCCATGCCCCCGGCGTTTCCTTGGCTGCGATTGACGGGCGTACCTGGCGGCAGATCAATAACAGCCATTTATGGATGAAGGAACGAGTGGAGTAAGGCAGATGAAGATATTCACGATTGGATTCACTAAGACCTCCGCGCGATCCTTCTTCACCAAATTAGGTGATTCTGGTGCCAAACGCCTAGTCGATGTTCGTCTGAATAATGTTTCGCAATTGGCCGGCTTCGCAAAGCGCGAGGATCTTCGGTATTTTTCCGAGGCGTTGTGTGGGATGGAATATGAGCACCTGCCAGCATTTGCTCCAACCAAGGACATGGTCGAGGCATATAAAATAAAAGGGGGAGA
>NZ_JBYTST010000040.1:0-796 GCF_058111565.1 Telluria sp. AZSoR62 | reverse complement strand
ACGGGCGAGACGCATCGATGACGTACCTGGTCGCATACCCCACCGAATCTCACCCCGACGACGGCGCAGTCGACCGCGCATACGACGAAGTCAAAGATCACCAGATTGGAGTCGACCTGTGAAGATCAACGGAACCAGCGAGCGGCAGTTCGACTACACCTCGGACGCTGATCTCGGGTTTGTGCCGCCGACCGATGCGGCCTTGTCAGCGAAGGCTGCACGCACCGTCGCGGCGAACTCCCACGACGCCGACGACGCCCGCCTGCTGCTGTCGATGCTCGGCCTGCTCGAACCGGAGGCGTCGTGATGGCGGCGACGAAGAAGGCCGGGCTGTGGTCCGACGTCGACGATGTCGCGACCTTCGCACACCAAGTGTGCGAGGACATCCGCGAATCGGACACTCGCGCACTGCATGACCGTTTGACGGTGGAGTGCGCTCGGCGGCCCGGGCAGATGGCTCAAGCGTTGATGGCGCTGGCGGCCTGGGTGAATCCGGACGAGCGAATCACGGCCCGGCTGGATCGGGTTGAGCGAATCGCGGAAGTGAAAGCCGAGCACGTGATGCGCGCCAGGGGAGTGAGGGTATGACGTTCACTCCGAAGGCGACGAAGTGCATGGCGTGCGGCGCGGCGATCTTCTTCTGCCGCACATCGAATTCGGAGCGGATGCCTGTCGAGTTCGAGCCGAACCCGAACGGCAACCTCGCTGTCACCCCGAAATCGGACGGGCTACCCGAAGCGGTGGTGATTCGTCCCGGGCAGGCCGCGGGCATGCGTGCCGCCGGCCTCCCGACCTA
>NZ_JBYTST010000039.1:0-807 GCF_058111565.1 Telluria sp. AZSoR62 | reverse complement strand
AACTCACTGCTTCTGTGCTTGTGTAACCGCCTCGCAACTTAGTTGTGATCTTGCGTTGGGTGGCGATTGCTTCCAGCTTTTGAAGTTTAGGTTCAAGCGGTCGGTGACCTGGAAGCGTTAGGCCGCTAACAGCCTTTTCTTGGTCTTTGAAGTTCTTGACATGCCATCTGAGAGTTCGTTCGATTCGGTCATTCCGGTTTATGGGATGAAGAATCCAGAATGCAGCAGCAAAATTCTCAAGCGCGCCACGTGAGAGCGAGAAAGGTGCGGCCACGTGCAGCAACTGTTGGTCAACGATCAGGGTCTTGACGGCATGTAGGTGGTCGACCCCAGCGGTCAAACACATTCGAACACAATGTGATACCTGGTATGGGTCGCTCTTGCTGTCGTCGCCAGCTAGCGACGATCGAGGAGAAACAGGAAACTCACGTTCAGTTCCTACTCGTTCCATCATTCGGTCGATCAGCGGTGAAATCTCAAGCCACTTCGCCTCGATCTCGGCTTCACTGATCGTAGGGTAGGTATTTGTCATGGCCTACCAAACCACACGACGAACAGAAGTTGCCATGGGACTCAAGAAGAACGCAGATTCGAATGCTATGGCGGGCTGTTTGGACGAAGTCCCGTCCACTCGCGGGGAGTGTGCGGTTGGCCTGATCGAACGACCAGCCAATGCGACGTCGGACGAGTCCACCCTCAATTCATCCGCCCCGCTGACTGCATTCAAAACCCAGAGGCGCTATGAGCCGGCGGTTAAGGCCGATACTGTGAGGGACGCAAGGGGGATTGCTATCTCGACCATTTCAG
>NZ_JBYTST010000038.1:0-828 GCF_058111565.1 Telluria sp. AZSoR62 | reverse complement strand
AGCCTCAGCCTCTGTCGCATAGCGCTTCACAGTTCCGTCAGATCGGCGAACCTGATGAACCGTTCGCTTCGTTCCCCCACCACAATTGCAGCCCATGTTGGCCTCCTGAATCACATACTCGGCGACAAATACACCGGCTACCAACAGGATAGGACGTGCACACTCAGATGCTTTTCGCGTCAATCCGATCCAAGACAGTGTCGAGTTCAGCATCGACACCGAGGTCCTTCTTCACGACGGCCTTGATTGCCTCAGCCCAGCGCAGCAGTTCAGCCTCGGGCCTGTGGTGAAGGTCGACTGCCATCACGTATCCGGGATAGTCCGCAGCCGTGTCGTCGACTCCCCACGCGGAGTAGTCAGAAGGAAGCAGAGGTTCAACGAGATCGCGAACGGTGTCCTTGTCGGCACCCGCCGCCACGTACACCGAGATCTCTGTCATAGCGACCATGATACAACGACACTCCCTGTTCCCGACCCGGAATTATCTGGACCTCCACGAATGCAGATTTCTTGAAGATTCACTCCCCGCATCCGCACTGACGAACGCACAGCCTTTTCGAGCACCTCTCGTGAGAGCCCCGACTCCGAAGCATCAATGAATATTCGGTCGGATTGGTCGGTGCCACGACGAATTGCCTTCTCGATGGCGTTCGAATTGTTGTCATCATTCTTCGAAACGGTCTTTATTTCTACTGTCACATCATCAGTGATGAACAAGGCGTCTGCGACTTTTCCGAACTTTCCGTCTGCGGTGGAGACGGACGTGACGTCGATCCCTTGATTCCTCAGCCAGTCGGCCGCGGCGCGCTCCTCATCAGAGAAGTGCAT
>NZ_JBYTST010000037.1:0-994 GCF_058111565.1 Telluria sp. AZSoR62 | reverse complement strand
ATATCCGCAGCTTCGGTGACTGGCTTAGCCCCGTTACATCTTCCGCGCAGGACGACTCGATCAGTGAGCTATTACGCTTTCTTTAAATGATGGCTGCTTCTAAGCCAACATCCTGACTGTTTTAGCCTTCCCACTTCGTTTTCCACTTAGCCAATCTTTGGGACCTTAGCTGGCGGTCTGGGTTGTTTCCCTCTTGACGCCGGACGTTAGCACCCGACGTCTGTCTCCCAAGCTCGCACTCATCGGTATTCGGAGTTTGCAATGGTTTGGTAACTCGCAATGAGCCCCTAGCCATAACAGTGCTCTACCCCCGATGGTGATACTTGAGGCACTACCTAAATAGTTTTCGGAGAGAACCAGCTATTTCCAAGTTTGTTTAGCCTTTCACCCCTACCCACAGCTCATCCCCTAATTTTTCAACATTAGTGGGTTCGGACCTCCAGGGCGTGTTACCGCACCTTCATCCTGGCCATGGGTAGATCACTTGGTTTCGGGTCTACACCCAGCGACTGTCGCCCTGTTCGGACTCGATTTCTCTACGGCTCCCCTATTCGGTTAACCTCGCCACTGAATGTAAGTCGCTGACCCATTATACAAAAGGTACGCCGTCACGGAACAAGTCCGCTCCGACTGTTTGTATGCACACGGTTTCAGGATCTATTTCACTCCCCTCCCGGGGTTCTTTTCGCCTTTCCCTCACGGTACTGGTTCACTATCGGTCGATTACGAGTATTTAGCCTTGGAGGATGGTCCCCCCATGTTCAGACAGGATTTCTCGTGTCCCGCCCTACTTGTCGTACGCTTAGTACCACCGTTTGAATTTCGTGTAAGGGGCTATCACCCTCTATGGCGCCTATTTCCAGAAGCTTCCACTATTCAATCGACTATCACGTACAGGCTCATCCCATTTCGCTCGCCACTACTTTGGGAATCTCGGTTGATTTCTTTTCCTGCAGCTACTTAGATGTTTCAGTTCGCCGCGTTCGCTTTGCAT
>NZ_JBYTST010000036.1:0-1011 GCF_058111565.1 Telluria sp. AZSoR62 | reverse complement strand
AACAGAGATTAAACTGAAGAGTTTGATCCTGGCTCAGATTGAACGCTGGCGGCATGCTTTACACATGCAAGTCGAACGGCAGCGCGGGGCAACCTGGCGGCGAGTGGCGAACGGGTGAGTAATATATCGGAACGTACCCAAGAGTGGGGGATAACGTAGCGAAAGTTACGCTAATACCGCATACGATCTATGGATGAAAGTGGGGGACCTTCGGGCCTCATGCTCCTGGAGCGGCCGATATCTGATTAGCTAGTTGGTAGGGTAAAGGCCTACCAAGGCAACGATCAGTAGCTGGTCTGAGAGGACGACCAGCCACACTGGAACTGAGACACGGTCCAGACTCCTACGGGAGGCAGCAGTGGGGAATTTTGGACAATGGGCGCAAGCCTGATCCAGCAATGCCGCGTGAGTGAAGAAGGCCTTCGGGTTGTAAAGCTCTTTTGTCAGGGAAGAAACGGCTGAGGTTAATACCTTTGGCTAATGACGGTACCTGAAGAATAAGCACCGGCTAACTACGTGCCAGCAGCCGCGGTAATACGTAGGGTGCAAGCGTTAATCGGAATTACTGGGCGTAAAGCGTGCGCAGGCGGTTTTGTAAGTTTGTCGTGAAAGCCCCGGGCTCAACCTGGGAATGGCGATGAAGACTGCAAGGCTTGAATCTGGCAGAGGGGGGTAGAATTCCACGTGTAGCAGTGAAATGCGTAGAGATGTGGAGGAACACCGATGGCGAAGGCAGCCCCCTGGGTCAAGATTGACGCTCATGCACGAAAGCGTGGGGAGCAAACAGGATTAGATACCCTGGTAGTCCACGCCCTAAACGATGTCTACTAGTTGTCGGGTTTTAATTAACTTGGTAACGCAGCTAACGCGTGAAGTAGACCGCCTGGGGAGTACGGTCGCAAGATTAAAACTCAAAGGAATTGACGGGGACCCGCACAAGCGGTGGATGATGTGGATTAATTCGATGCAACGCGAAAAACCTTACCTACCCTTGACATGTCAGGAAGGCCG
>NZ_JBYTST010000035.1:0-1041 GCF_058111565.1 Telluria sp. AZSoR62 | reverse complement strand
GAACTGGCGTCCCCGCTTCAAAGCCTCCCACCTATCCTACACAGATTGGTTCAAAGTCCAATGCAAAGCTACAGTAAAGGTTCATGGGGTCTTTCCGTCTAGCCGCGGGTAGATTGCATCATCACAAACATTTCAACTTCGCTGAGTCTCGGGAGGAGACAGTGTGGCCATCGTTACGCCATTCGTGCAGGTCGGAACTTACCCGACAAGGAATTTCGCTACCTTAGGACCGTTATAGTTACGGCCGCCGTTTACTGGGACTTCAATCAAGAGCTTGCACCCCATCATTTAATCTTCCAGCACCGGGCAGGCGTCACACCCTATACGTCCACTTTCGTGTTTGCAGAGTGCTGTGTTTTTATTAAACAGTCGCAGCCACCAGTTTATTGCAACCCGTTCATCCTTCCACAGTAAAGTGGTCAAACTACAAGGGCGTACCTTTTCCCGAAGTTACGGTACCAATTTGCCGAGTTCCTTCTCCCGAGTTCTCTCAAGCGCCTTAGAATACTCATCTCGCCCACCTGTGTCGGTTTGCGGTACGGTCTCGTATGACTGAAGCTTAGAGGCTTTTCTTGGAACCACTTCCGATTGCTTCAGAACCTAAGTTCCTCGTCTCGACCCCTTGAATTGCGCGCCCGGATTTGCCTAAGCGCCTTCTATGAGTCAAAAACTAGCTATTCCAACAGCTAGACAACCTTCCGCGATCCGTCCCCCCATCGCATCATACGACGGTGCAGGAATATTAACCTGCTTCCCATCAGCTACGCATCTCTGCCTCGCCTTAGGGGCCGACTCACCCTGCTCCGATGAACGTTGAACAGGAAACCTTGGGCTTACGGCGTGGAGGCTTTTCACCCCCATTATCGCTACTCATGTCAGCATTCGCACTTCTGATACCTCCAGCATCCTTCACAAGACACCTTCGCAGGCTTACAGAACGCTCTCCTACCATATCTATTGCTAGATATCCGCAGCTTCGGTGACTGGCTTAGCCCCGTTACATCTTCCGCGCAGGACGACTCGATCAGTGAGCTATTACGC
>NZ_JBYTST010000034.1:0-1044 GCF_058111565.1 Telluria sp. AZSoR62 | reverse complement strand
GCCTCCAACAGTTCGGGGCGGAGTTCCTCGAATGCTCCTTCGGGCCAGATCTTGAGGCGGTCGTGGACGGTGGCCATGTGGTGTTCTTGGAAGTGGACGGGCGAGATGTCGGCTGCGCGGGACTGCGCTGCGAATGCTTCACCGAATGCTTCGGCGATGGCGGGTTCGACATGGTTCTCGAGTGCCCGTGCCCAGGCGGCGAATGATGCTTGCGCGGCGTCGATGTCGGGGATCGGATCAGGGTTGCCAGCATCTGCGAGAAGCGCATCGTCTCCCGCGAGAGCAGCCACAAGCTCCTCGACGAATGCCTGGTCGGCGGCAGGGTCCTCGACGTGGGGCGGAAGCGTCTCCGGGATCAACAGGAGTCCCGAGCTGGCTGTCAGAGCGGGTACGGGTTGTCCGAGGATGAGTTGACGGGTGGTGTCGAGCCAGATGGTCATCGCGGTGATGACAGCCTGGTAGATGTTGCGTTCGCCGCGGCGGATTCGTGCGTCCGCTCGCATCCGCTCCGACAACCACGGATCCTGCCTGGCCATCAGAACACCCAGAACTCGTGCAGCGCCCACACAATCCGAACGAACTCCAGGACGCTACTCATGTGCGACTGCCAGGACTCGTTCCAGATCCGCTCGTGTGTGCGGTCGGCGGGTCACGATCAGCTCCCGCACGTACCAGTCGCACAACTCCCGCAGCTTCGTCGACTCCGGCAGCACGATCGTCATGTGATCCCACGCGCCGACGAGGAGTTTGTCGCAATCCTCGTGTGTGGATGCGATTCTCAGCCGGGTGTGCAGCAGGTGAGCAGGCACTGTCGGTGAGGATGTGCGGTCCCACCGGCGTAGCGACTTCTTCCCCGCCACCTCGAGCGCGCGGAGTACCGCGATTTCACAGGCCATGGTTTCGGCTTGGAACGATGCCACTGTCATTCGCCTGGTCCTGTCTCGACGTTGTCGTTTGGTTGTTCGGTGGGTTTCTCGGGGATGGTCTGCTCGGCTTTCGGTTCGGGCGGCGGTGGCGGGACGGTCGCGCCGGCATTCTCGGGTG
>NZ_JBYTST010000033.1:0-1094 GCF_058111565.1 Telluria sp. AZSoR62 | reverse complement strand
GCAGCAGGAAAGAGAGTATGCCGTGTTTCGCTTGGCTCGTCAATCCTCATTTTTGCTTCGTTGCAGATTTCTCTGCACCCGCTGCCTTCGTAAGCTTTTGATTACGTTAACATTTTCCAGTCTTCACATCGGCGTTCGCCATAGTGCGCCCTGAAGCGGAGGCGAACTATAGCAAAGCGCCAGTCACCTTGCAAGGCCCACGCGCTAGGGTGCGGACACTAAATGAGGGACCAGGCGCGCGGCCCTTTTCATTGCTTGCCGCGAATACAGTAGGGGAAAGTACTTTCCCCTGCTTGTCAGACCCGGCACGTGCAGCCCTTCTTTCTCGGCCCACGCCGCATCGCTACGGCATCGCCCGGCGCTGGCATCAGCCTATTTTATTTTCGGACGCGCCTGGGGGCGAGCCTTCCTTCGACCTAGCTCTCATTGACTGCGGTGTCGATGCGCAGTGGCGGGCTCCGCCAGTAGGTGATCGCACGCCACAGCCATTCTATCGGGCCATATCGAAAGCGCGACAGCCATACATGGCTGAACACGATCTGCACCGCGGCGAGCACCGCCGCCTCTATCCGGATGCTTTTTTCTCGCCAGCGCCGCGTTTTCGCCAGCTGCGCAGCGGCTTCGTCGAAGCGAGTCTGTGGCAGTGTATTGGGCACCGCCCAAGTGGCCGGACCGACAACGTGATGGTCCTTAGCAGCATCAGTACGAATGCGATCTCGAGCGGCTTGCCGAAGCGCGTCATGTGCTGCTCGCCGTCCAACCACCAGGTGGCGAGACCGAAAAAGGCCAGATGAGCGGCGATCCCAAGAACCAATCCATGCCGGGAATGAAGCCGACCCCCGACGTTCAACAGTTATGGCCAGCACGATCAACTTGAAGCGGCCGTACTGCACGATCAGCAGCGCCGTGGCAGCGGTCGCATAGCTGAACAGGAAGTCGCCGGCGAACAGGAAGATATGGTGGAGCGTGCTGAATATGGCCATGGCGATGCCACGCATATACCGGACTAGGAAGCTGTGAATCGCCACGGCTTTTCTAGACACTCGAGAGCCGCTGGAAATATTGCTTTTCAAACTCAACCGGCGACATGTCAT
>NZ_JBYTST010000032.1:0-1105 GCF_058111565.1 Telluria sp. AZSoR62 | reverse complement strand
GCATCCATCGGGATGGTATTTCATGAGGTGTGCGATCACGACAATGACAAGATTCCACTCGGTCAACCTATCGATAATACGTATGTCAAAATTGTCGACGACCAGTTGAGGCCCGTGACGGATGGCGTCTTTGGGGAAATCGTTGTTGCCGGTTGGACGAGCCCCCTGAAAGACAGGACACCGTTTCCCCCTTAACATAAGGGATAGGCAAACGACTGTGTATATGACTAATAGAAACGATAAGGGTGGGGAGCTTTTGGGCCAGGAGCGGCGTCGCCGCTGGAGCCCAGAGCAAAAACTGGCCATGGTTCGCGAGAGCCTACAACCGGGACAAAGCGTGTCGGTGGTGGCTCGGCAGAACGGCGTTAATGCCAACCAGCTATTTCAGTGGCGCAAGCTCTATCAGAACGGCAGCCTCTCGGCCGTCAGTGCTGGAGAGAGCGTGGTGCCTGCTTCCGAGTTGGCCGACGCGCTCAAGCAGATCCGCGAGCTACAGCGGATGCTCGGCAAGAAAACCATGCAGGTCGAGATCCTTCAGGAAGCCGTGGAGATTGCTCGGTCGCGAAAATGGATTGCGCACTCACCCTTGTTGCCGGGGGACGACCTGTGAAGCTGATCAGTGAAAGTCTCGGTGTAGCGCGCTCGCAATTAACGGTTCGGCTCAGCTCTGCGACACAGCCAGACCGACGTCGCCGCGTACTGGACGACACGGCTCTGGTCGAAGAAATTCGCACCGAGGTCAGTGAGCTGCCCAGCTACGGCTACCGCCGTGTGTGGGGTTTGCTGCGTCGTCGGCGTGAACAGCAGAGCCAAGCGCCGATCAACGTCAAACGGGTCTACCGTGTGATGCGCGATCATCAGTTACTGCTGGAACGACGGATCAAACAACCCGGCGTGGCACGCCGCCACGAAGGTCGTATCGCCGTAGAAACCAGTAATACCCGCTGGTGCTCTGACGGCTTTGAGTTTCGCTGTGAAGACGGCGCCAAGCTAAGCGTGACCTTCGCCCTGGACTGCTGCGACCGCGAGGCTATCGGCTGGGTGGCCAGCCCGACTGGTTACAGTGGCGACGATATCCGCGACTTGATGCTGGAGGCGGTGGAAA
>NZ_JBYTST010000031.1:0-1114 GCF_058111565.1 Telluria sp. AZSoR62 | reverse complement strand
GCTGCAACCAGTGTGAAAGTAGGTTATCGTCAGGCTAGTTATAAGCAAAACCCCACCAGTGATCTGGTGGGGTTTTTGCGTTTAGAAGCCCGCCGTTCGGATTCACATGATGGCCCCTCTCCTGATGGGCTTTTTTGCATTGTCGCTTGTACCTTCAAGACGCCGGCTTAGCACCGGCGCCCGAAGTTCAAGCCGCTTTCTTGCGGCGGCGCGACATCCAGCCCATCATGCCGAGTGCAGGCAGCAGCATCGCCATCGTTCCCGGCTCAGGTACGTCGGCCGCCAGGCTTGTCACCGAACCCGACATATTGCGCCATGGGGAGCAATTCATGCATTCCCAGCTCGAAGCAGTATTGATAGTGCGCATGTTGCCCGTTTCGCTCAAGGCTTCCAAGAAGGAAAACGTGATGTAACGGCGACCATCGCCAGGCATGATCGTGAAGCTGTTCGGGCCAAAGCCGTTGAAATACAGGCCGCTATTCGTCGAGTTGTAGTTGAACCCCGACAGCGCCGGGCCGGCGGTCACGATATCGAATGCCGACCAGGTCTTGGCCGTCGCGTCGACCGTGAACGAACCGGTGGCTGTACCGCCGTCCGTGAACGTGACATTGTCGAGAGTCCAAGTAATCGGAGCAGCGTGCGCGGACAGTGAGGCAGCGGCCAACACGAGGCCCGCGAAAAAACCCGTGCGAAGTTGAAGTCGTTTCATGTGAAGATCCCTAGTGATTTTTATCGGCTGTCTATTGGCCAATTGATTTAAGAGATCACCTCCGCTAAAGCAATGGCTGCTTCTGATATGCAACATTTATGCCAAGAGGAAATAGTCTTCAATATCAGTTACTTGCATTTGACAAGCAAAGGCAAGAGCTCGCCGGTGTAAAGACGGTCGACAAAGCAAGACTAGTCCCGCCCATACGCAGCTGGGGATGAGTATGTGATTCAGTATGTCGTTACCGGAAAATCCTGCTCCATCTTGTCGCCAATGTTCGAGACGGCTTTGCCGTCATGTTGACGCGGGCCGAGCGTGCGGGTCGCGTTGAATCGCCACGAGTTCAGTAGACACTCCTGAGCCTATAATTGTAGGTTCAAGGAGAAGGTATGAGCGGCAAGCGGT
>NZ_JBYTST010000030.1:0-1730 GCF_058111565.1 Telluria sp. AZSoR62 | reverse complement strand
AGTGTGAAAGTAGGTTATCGTCAGGCTAGTTATAAGCAAAACCCCACCAGGTGATCCTGGTGGGGTTTTTTGCGTTTGGACGTTGTCTTCGCCTCACTCCTGCTTCGCCGGCGCATTGCTGGAAAGTTCGACCATATAAGCGGCCGCCAAGCGCGCGAACTTCAATGCATGCGTAGCTTGCCCACCCGAGTTGGCGAGGGTATCTTTCGCTGTATGGATATACGGATTGTCGCGCGCGAGCAAGGACTCAAAAGGCATCGACACCGGATAGCCCTGGGCATGCCAGCTCGCGTGGTCCGAGCAACCATAACCGCATTTGTCATAGCCGATCTTCAGTCCGGGAAGATAGGCGCCGATCAGGTCGGCTATGAAGGCATTCTGCTGGCTGTTCGTGTAATCGGTAAACAAATAGATGTCGTTGGCCGCGCCCTTGTAATTGGTCATGTCGAGCTGCAGCACGCCCGCGACAACGCGGCCCCCTTGCCTGTACTGGCGCGCGATGTCCTGCGATCCCCGCAGTCCGACTTCTTCGGCCGCGTACGCAATGAGCTGTATCGTCCGGCGCGGCCGGTAACCGCTACCGATCAGCGCGCGCACTGCCTCCGTCATGCTCGCGACGCCGGATGCATCGTCATCCGCACCTGGTGCGCGCGCCGTCGCGCTCATGCCAAAGCCGAGAATGGAATCGAGGTGGGCGCCGACCACGACTGTTTCATCCGCCAGGTCGGTGCCTGCGATCGTCAGCGTGACGGAAGGCTGGGGGTAATCCTTGTGCACGACCTGGGCAACCGACACGTCGTCCCGGCCGCTGCCGAGCGCACGCCATGCCGCGGTGAGCCAGTTAGCGGCGTCGACCCCGGACTGGCTCATGTAATAACGGTTGGTAAAAGCGCTCAAAGCGGCGATCGTCGCCTCGATATTCTTCTCCTGCATCTCCGCCAGCATGGGCTCGACCAGTTCGCCATGATGGATTCCGCCCGCACGCGTCGGCAGGTCGGCCGGACGCCGCTCAAGCGCGGCGCGTGCTTCGGCTTCGCTCGCGTGATACATGAAACCGCCGCATTGCCCCATCTTCTGATGGATGGCGCCGGCCACTGCCGCCAGCCGGGAGTGATCCATGACCACCGCATGGACCTTCTCCGATGCGCCGGCCGGCCCCAACTGGCGGCTGCCGATCGACACCAGGTCAGGGGCGAAGCTCTTGACCTGCCGAAGGGCTGCGTCACCGATGGTGATCCAGGCTTTCTTCTTGGTTGAAGCGCCCACGCTGGCGGAAGCGCCGGAGAACAATGTGGAAAGCAGGAGGAACTTGAGCAGGGCGGCCTTCATCATGTCTTCCTCATCGGTGGTAGGAAAAAATCCTAGCAGCACCTCTGGTCGATCAGCTTGCCTACTCTCAACATCATTAGAAAGATCCGATGCGCATGCAGGCTAACGGGAAAATCTCCCCGCCCCTTGCGGCGAGCGTATGACTTTGTTATAGTTCGCCTCCGCTTCGGCACCGGCCGAAAACGTTAAGGTAATCAAGTGGTTATCATGACAAGTTTGGCAGAGAGATCTGGAACGAAGCGAACAAGGGGTTGACGATTAAAGCGAAGCACTGCATAATCTCTTTCCTGCTGCTGACGAACACAACGCTTCGTCGAATACAGTAAGGCAGTACCGAATACCGTTCTTTAACAATCAACAGTCGATAAGTGTGGGCGTTTGATGAAGGTGCCAGTGACTTC
>NZ_JBYTST010000029.1:0-1899 GCF_058111565.1 Telluria sp. AZSoR62 | reverse complement strand
GACATGTCGCCGGTTGAGTTTGAAAAGCAATATTTCCAGCGGCTCTCGAGTGTCTAGAAAAGCCGTGGCGATTCACACACCTGTCATGACAGGGCCGGTTAGTCCGACGGGCAGAATCGCTTGCTGGTCCAAGCCTCAGCCATACCAGCAACCCAAACGGATGCCTTGGCAAGGCTGTAGCTCTGTCGCCCGCAACCTCCACTACTGCTTACCAGAGATGCGCCGCCAAGTCGCTACCCCGCAGGCTGGCGTAGCGTCGCAGCATGCGCGGATCGCGATGCCCCGTGATCTTCGCGATCAGCACATCTGAAAGCGTAGTACGCTCGAACAGCCGGCACGTCGCCTCGTGCCGCAGATCGTGGAACGTAAGTCCTCGGACACCAGCATCTGTGAACGCAATGCGGAACCGGCGCGACAAATCCGCTGTCGTACGGTCGAGGTTGCGTACGGCAAGGTCACCGTTCCAGAAACTGAACAGCCTTCCGTCACGTGCAGCGATCTCGGCCTGATGTTCGCGTATGAAGCTGTCGAGCACGTCGCGCGCTACGGACGAGAGTGGCACCTGTCGTGTTTCGCCGTTCTTCGAGCGCTCCAGATGAATAGTCCGCTTCTGGAGATTCACTTGGTCGACATACAAGGTGTAGCACTCGCGCATGCGCATCGCCGTTTCCAGCGCCAGGATGAAGAAGACGCGCTCCTCGCTACCAACTTCAAGCATCTTGAGAATGGCCTCCTCCTCCCCTCCTCCACACGTTGGTCGCGCTCGGTGTCAAACCGTGGCGGCTTGCCGTCCTGCGCTAGCAAAGCAGTGTCTTCCGGCGTGTAAGTCGAGAAACCGCGCTTGAGCAAGCGCAGCGGGTTCTGCGCCATGATCTCCGGGTGCTTTCGCGTCATCCAGTCGAAGCAGCGCGCAAGGGCGCCGTGGCGGTGGCGGATGGTAGAAGGCGCAAGATGGTCCACACGCTTCATCGATACGACCCAGGCCTCTGCCCAGTCGTAGTTGAGCGTGCTTGTTCCGAGCAAAGCGAGCCTGGGCCCGACCGTGTCGAGCAGCTTGACGTCGGACTCCGGCACAGCGTTACGCTTCTGGTACTCGACAATGCAGCGGCCGATTGTCCAGGTCTGTGGTTTCGGCGGCTCTCGTTCAAGGAGCGATGAGGGCACGATTCCTTGGTTCAACAGGCGCTCGAGCTGCGCACCATATTGCTCGGCGGCGTCGCGCGTGTCGAACGTTGCCCACAAGGTTTTGGGGAGGAGTTTGTTTTTGACGCAGAGTTGGAATGCGCCGGATGGGGTCTGCTTGATGGATGCCATGACTAAGCCCTCTCAGAGCCTGCATCCGGGAAGCAACAGCCAATTGGCCGTTTCAGTGGTAGGTGCACCTCCCATGCCGGGAGGTTTCACCACTTGGTGAACCAGCCTGATGCAGGCTAAGTCCTTGATTTTTGGAGGCGAGGACGGGAGTCGAACCCGTCTAGACGGCTTTGCAGGCCGCTGCATAACCGCTTTGCTACCTCGCCGGAGGTGTGCTGCCTTAATGCGGCCGGTTAGCTGCCGTATCAAGCGGGAAGGCGATCTTCCCTGAAATCTGGAGCGGGAGAAGAGTCTCGAACTCTCGACCTCAACCTTGGCAAGGTTGCGCTCTACCAACTGAGCTACTCCCGCTGAGGAGTCCAACTATGTGTAAAACCTTTGGAGCGGGAGAAGAGTCTCGAACTCTCGACCTCAACCTTGGCAAGGTTGCGCTCTACCAACTGAGCTACTCCCGCAATGGAGTCTTACTGGTGCTGCCGCCTACTTGTGCCCCAGCCGAAACAGATCGACTGGAGCGGGAGAAGAGTCTCGAACTCTCGACCTCAACCTTGGCAAGGTTGCGCTCTACCAACTGAGCTACTCCCG
>NZ_JBYTST010000028.1:0-2582 GCF_058111565.1 Telluria sp. AZSoR62 | reverse complement strand
GCCAGAATCCAGCTGGTGCCATTACTTCGCCTGTTGATTCGTTTACGACCATCATGCGGTTGCCGTCTTTGTTGCTGATCTTTCTTCCTCCTTGTTTGGTATTGGCGATCGCGTGGCTTAGAAATGGGTTGGTTACGTGTAGTTCTTTGCCGCGCCGTTGTTTTAGTTCACTCATTCTGACTGTCCTTTTTGACTGTACTTGTGTCAGACTTTGATTGATGTTCGATCAAAAGTCAACTCTTTTTTGAGCGAACTTCGCGCAGGTTCTGAGCGAACTACACTCAGGTTCTGAGCGAACTTTTTCCTTGTTTTCATAGGAGAAATGGCAATTTCTCCTTCTTACATCTTCCCTACGGGAATAATTAGGCCCCCGGAGGGGGCGGAAAAGGCCCCCGGATTTTCACCTGCAGGTGGCCGGATTCGCAGACCTTCGGCGGGCTACGGACTCCTCCCTTTGGTCGGACGCCTACCGGCGCGGGTCCTACCGCCTCACCCCGGCCTTGCCGGGGCTTCGGGCACCTGCTCCCCGTGCTCGAGCGCCGAAACCCCGCGCCCTCTCGGGACGCGGCGGCTCTCTTGGTGGTGGATTTCTGACGTTGGAAGAAAATCGGCCTCCAGCGTGGCTATCTGGTGCCGGGGTCTGGGCCGGAGGGCCCAGGTAGACCATAGCGTTTGCATGTCGGCATGTTTGAATGCGGCTGTCTTGGTGGTGATTTGTTGTCCGTACTCGCGCCATGCCAAACCGTGCTGAGCGTGCGTATTGTTGTATTTATTTCATGAGATCGGCGGTGAGTGCCGTGAAGGGCGGAGCCTGCGTCGACCGAGCGGCGCGCAGCGCCGCTAAACTTGTATTAAGCATACTTAACGTACATCCAGTATCCATGCGGGTCTTGGGGCATATTTTCGTGATATTGTCGTTACATCTGTAGCTACAAATTACAAACTATGTCGATTACGCCCAAAACCAAGACCGTTCAGTTTCGTGTTGAGTCTGATTTATTTGATAAGTTTTCTGCGGAGGTGGAGCTTGTTGATGGTGTCTCTGTCTCGTCAGTTATGCGCTCGGCTATGAGGCTTTTTATAGATCAGCAGCAGCGACGCCGTAAGATCGAGGTGAGCAACGCTGAATGGGCCGCTACGCTCGAATCGAGGCGTCGGGCGGCACTTGCTGCCAGTGAGCGGGAAAAACCGCCTGTAGGGGCTGTAAACAAGCCTATGAGCCTTTCTGAGAGGCGAAAGGCTGAGAAGCTTGCTAAGGAGGCGCGTAAAGCTAGGAAGGAAGATCGATACTAAGGAAAAGGGGCCTTGCGGCCCCTTGGAATCTTTATACGTTTGGTATCGCTATGCTGCCTCGCCTATACATTCGGTTTCAGCGGTTAGCTTTCGGCGTCTGCTGATTTGCCAGCATGGGATGCCTGTGCCGCTGTTCCAATTGCATCGCTTGCAATCGTTTGTTTTTAAGCAATACATGGCGTTGTTGATCTCGTGTCGCTTGACGCCCATTCTGCGCATTGCATCCTTGATCGATCTGGCTTTGTTGACGTATTTCCAGTTCGTGGTTCGGCTTGCTCTGATGTGCCAGTACACATTGCGTAGGTCTTGCTCGGCCTGTTCGAGGGTGTAGGCTACTTCGCTCATTTTGCTTCCTGAGGGCCGTTTAACAGCAGTGTTAGCCGGTCATGCAGGTGCTCCATTTCCTCTTCTGCTAGCTTGGCCAGGACTTCTAGTGTCATTGCCCAGTGTGGTGGGTTGTGATCTGGGAAGGCTTGGTCTGCTGCGCATTGGGCGAGTGCTTTGATTGCCCGAACTACCTCGTTTGCTTTGTCTAATTCCGCGATAATGTTTACAGCCATTTTCAACTCCGTTCAGTTGTTGGTGGTTAGGTCGTCGTCCGTGTTGACGCACGTGCGGCGGCCGCTAGATTTTTGGTTTGTGTCTCCTTTCTGTTAGTGGCGGTTTTCGTATTCGAACAGTTCAGCTTGCATATCGTTTTCGGCTTCTTCGTAGCTGTTGTAGCCTGTTCCTCCTACGATGTTTAAGCCGTCTTCGGTGATGGTCCATGACCAGTAGCCAGTTGGTGCCTTGTATGTCTTTCCCTCATAGTTCATGACGGCTCCTTGTCGAACATATCGATGGTTTTTGTGTCCACCGCTTCTACTTTTTTTGTTGTGCTGACGTTTCTGTAGGCTTTTACGAATGACAGTCGGTCGCCGTTCCATACGAAATCTGGGTTGAGCCAGTACCAGCTTACGGCTGGTGTGGCTGCAAGAAATTGCTTTTCGACTAGTTCTTTGAGTCCGCGGTTGAATGTTGCTTCGCTCATTGGTGTCATGGCCTGGTCGAGTTGGTGATAGCCCAGGTAGATCTTGTCTTTTCCGATGTTTTTTTGGATTTCTAGGTACAGGATCTCAAACACTTTTGTGCCGGCATTGGTGAGGTCTTTGAAGGCTTTTACGCCGTTTACGTACAGTTTTACAAATTGGGTTTTGTCGACCTCTTCGTATTGCCAGAATCCAGCTGGTGCCATTACTTCGCCTGTTGATTCGTTTACGACCATCATGCGGTTGCCGTCTTTGTTGCTG
>NZ_JBYTST010000027.1:0-2998 GCF_058111565.1 Telluria sp. AZSoR62 | reverse complement strand
GAAAGTAGGTTATCGTCAGGCTAGTTATAAGCAAAACCCCACCAGTGATCTGGTGGGGTTTTTTGCGTTTGGAAGCCGGCTCGTTCGGATTCACATGATGAATCCTCTCCTGAGTGGCCTTTTTGCGTCCTTCGCTCTGGCGCGACAGCGCTTCTTCACACCGACCACATACTGTTCGTCTGTGCTTTTGCGCGCTTCGTCGCACAGGTCTTCTGCGCCGGCAAGCATTCTTCTACGCTGGGTCCACGATATAGCGAGGAGCAAGCATGCGGTTTTCCCTGATTCGCCAGCACTCGGCCGCCCGCAGGTCTCTGCTGCCTGCAATGCTGTTGCTGCTCGGCCTCGCCTGGATGCGCCCGGCCGCCGCCGTCGCAACGCCGCCGCCAGGGCCGAACAAGTTTGCTTTGCAAGCCGAGATGGAAAAGCACCTGCAGTCCGAAGGCTTGCCCGGCGCTGTGTGGACACTTGTCACCCCCGATGCCGGCATCGTGACCGGTGCAGCCGGCGTCAGACATGCCGGGACCTGGCAGGCGATGGCGTCGGACACGCGCGTCCACGTCGGCTCGGTGGCAAAAACCGCGTTGGCCATCGGCGTTCTGCGCCTGATCACGACCGGCAAGCTGACGCTCGAAACGGAAGTCGCTCCCTTGCTGCCGCTCGTCCGATTCGACAATCGCTGGCAAGCAACCGATCCAATTCGCGTGCGTCACCTGCTGGAGCATACGGCGGGTCTCGAGAACTTCCGTTTCCACCAGATTTTCACGCTCGAGGCGCGCCCTGACTCGCCGCTGCTCGAGGCGCTCGGCGCCGCCCCGATGAAGCTCAACACGCGGCCCGGAGCGCAATTTGTGTATTCCAACATCGGCTACCACTTGCTGGGCATGGTGATCGAGGCCGTCACCCAATCCAGGTACGAGCGGTATCTCGACGCTGAACTGTTGCGTCCGCTAAAGATGGACGACAGCACCTTTACGTACACCAGCCAGGAAGGCGCCGGCGCGGATCCGCGCTTGGCAATGGGGCATTTCGACAACCGGGTTCCGCATCCCGCCGTCCCCGTCTACGCACGGCCCGCCGTGCAGTTCACCACGACCGCCGCCGACATGGGGCGTCTCGCTCGTTTCCTGATGGGCGACGGCAAGGTAGCAGGCCAGGTCTTCATCGCGCCCGAACTGCTGGGCGCACTGAGCGGCGCACGTGGCACGGACTCGGCGCGCGCCGGCTTGCCCGTCGGGCATGGCCTCGCCCTTGCCACGCGCGATCGCCACCAAGCAATTGGAGACTGCCATCCCGGAACCAGCGTCGGTTTCCAGGCCATGTTTTGCCTGTACCCGCGCGAACGCAAAGCCTTCTTTGTGACGGCAAATGCGGACGTGGAAACTGCCGACTACGACAAGCTGAACAAGACCTTGCTCGCTGAGTTGCAACTGGCAAAGCCTGCACGACCCGGCGCCGACGAGCCCGCACCGGAGGAAATTGGCCAATGGAGCGGCATTTACGTCCCGGCCTGGCATGCGGTCACGACCCTGGCATGGATCGATACCGTTTTCAATCCTGTCGACGTCCGATGGGATGGCAATGCACTCCAGCTCAGACCGCTTCAGGGCAAGCCGGCCAGCCTGCGTCCGGCGGGCGGGATGCTGCTGCGGGCCGACGGGCGGATCGCACCTTCCCATGTGCTGTTCGCATCGCATGGGGAACGCTTGCTGAGCGACGGCCTGCGCACGTATCGGCAGGTAGCGCTCGCACAGATGCTGTGGCTGTGGACGAGTACCGCGCTCGGCGTTCTTGGCCTGCTGCTTGTCCCGTGCCGGGGACTGTGGCTACTGGCTCGCGGGCGCTTGCGTAGCGAGAGCATGCTGGCGGTGCCGCTGGCCTCGGTGCTCATGCTCTTTGCGCCGCTTCCGTTTTTCTTCACCCAGTCTTTCCTCGCCTTGGGCGACCTGACGATCGCCAGTGGACTGCTTGCGCTTGCCAGCTGCGCGCTTCCGTTCGGAATGATCTACGGCCTCGTTCGCCTGGCGAGGCGAAGCAGGGCAGTGCGGCGCCCGGCGATCGAGTGCTTTGCCTTGCTCGCGGTAACGCAATGGACGGTCGTGCTCGCCGCCTGGGGAATGCTGCCTTTCCTGATGTGGCGATAGCAAACCGCGTTTTACATGCCGCTGACTGCCAGGCTAGGCGGTGCCCCGCGCCGGAGACTATCCCACAAGCGGTCGTGCAGTGGCAGGACCAAAACATTGCATACTGGTTCCAGGAGTGCCGCGATACCTCCCATCGCAGCAGAGCCGGTCGCGACAAACATCACCAGAAAGGCCACGCCCGCGTGAAGGGCTGTCTGGCTGAGCTTTTCGGCCAGCGTGAGGAAATGGCGTGCGGTCTGCATTCGATTCCGCCATGTCGCCCAGGCCGCTTCATGCACGGGGAGCAGGAGCACATTCAGCACCGGCTCGACCAGCACTGCCAGGCCGCTGAACACGGCGGACCCCGTCATCGCATAGGCGAGGGCGTAGGCGATGGCCATGTGGGTCACAACCTGGCTGATTCGTTTCGCTGCGGTGATCATCACTTCTCCTGTTTCTCAAGCGCATGAGAATGATAACGATGCTCATCCTATCGGTAAAATCGATTGATATAATGGAATCTATAGGTGCGGCCTATCGAGTCCCACGGCGCCGGAAGGTGGACGTCCATAGACCAATCGACGGCGGAAAAAATACGTAGCGAAAGGCCCTTGCAGCGCCTTGACCCGCTGCGCTATAATTCGCGTCCGCTTCGGCGCTGTCTGCAAAACGTTAACGTAATCAAGTAGTTAGATGCGTGATCGCTTTGCTGGTAGCAACAAGGTGGGAAAAAAGAAGTTGACGAAAAACGCGAAACACTGCATACTCTCGCTTCTGTGCTGCTGACGAACACAACGCTTTGTCGAATACAGCAAGGCAGTACCGAATACCGTTCTTTAACAATCAACAGTCGATAAGTGTGGGCGTTTGATGAAGGT
>NZ_JBYTST010000026.1:0-3919 GCF_058111565.1 Telluria sp. AZSoR62 | reverse complement strand
CCAGTGTGAAAGTAGGTTATCGTCAGGCTAGTTATAAGCAAAACCCCACCAGTGATCTGGTGGGGTTTTTTGCGTTTACGCGCGCTGACTTCACGCGAATCTCATCTTGTATGAGCGTGACTATGTTCGCAATTCGATTCCCTGCGCGTCAGTGACACTGCCCGATACGGGATAAGCCGACCTCGCGCGAGATACGCTCAGGGCGCATCCGCCCCAAACAGCACTGCTGCCGCGGGAGGATTCGAAGGAAAGTAGCTGTGGAAGTAGGATGCAGTGAGCGACCCGATACGGAACACCGCTTCCCCCTGCGTGCCGGTGCCGGTACTGACCGCATGGGCTTGCGGCTGCGCCGGCGTCTCCAGCCGCGAATAATGAAAGGTGTGTCCACGCAAGGGACCTTGCGGTGTCGGCATCGCTTGCGCGCCGATTCCGCCGAGGCGTTCCTGCATCCGCACTTCCCCAGGCATCAGGCCCGCCATCGGCCAGCGCTCGCCGTCCTTGTCGGTCAGGCCGTCGACGACCGCCATCATGCCGCCGCACTCGGCGACGATCGGCATGCCCTGAGCGTGCGCGGCGCGGATCGACGCCTGCCAGCGCGCGGCCAGGGCCAGTGCGGCGCCGTGCAGTTCCGGATAGCCCCCCGGCAGGAATACCGCGTCGGCATCGGCCGGTACCGGCTCGTCCTTCAGCGGCGAAAAATAGCGCAGCCGTGCGCCCATCTTTTCGAGCAGATCGAGGTTGGCGGGATAGAGGAAACAGAAGGCGGCGTCGCGCGCAATGGCGATCGTGCGCCGCTCCAGCGGGCGCCCCACGTCCTGCCATACCGGCGGCGCCTGCGGCATGATCGGAAGCGACTGCCAGGCGTCTTCGTTAAAGTGCAGGTCGTCCGCGAGCTTGTCCAGCAGCGGCTCCAGGTCCTCGACTTCCGCCGGCAGGACCAGGCCCAGATCGCGCTCCGGCAGGGGCCGATCCTGCTGCGGCAGCCATCCGAGCAGCGGGATCTCGCGCAGGGACGCGGCCACCATGTCGGCATGGCCCTGGGCCGCAACGCGGTTGGCGACCACGCCTGCCAGTTGCACCGGTCCATAGTCGCGCAGGCCGCGCGCTACCGCACCGGCCGTCTGCGCCATCGCCGCGGCGTCGATCACGGCCAGCACCGGCACCCCGAATTCGCGCGACAGGTCGGCCGCCGAGGGCGCGCCGTCGTACAGTCCCATCACGCCTTCGATCAGGATCGCATCGGACTCGCGCGCCGCGTCGTGCAGGCGGCGCCGGCATTCGTCGATGCCGACCATCCACAAGTCGAGCGTGTGCACCGGCGCACCGGATGCACGCTCGAGCAGCATCGGGTCGATGAAATCCGGACCGCATTTGAAGATCCGCACGCGCCAACCCTGGCGCACCAGCTTGCGGGCCAGCGCGGCGGTCACGCTGGTCTTGCCCTGGCCCGACGCCATCGCCGCGACCAGCACGGCGCGGGCGCCTGCACCCCTGTTCATCTTTCCTCCGTTGCTGCCGGCCGGCCTGTCATGCGCCTGCTTCGACCGGGATAAAAATGCGCCGCCCGCCGTGTTCCAGCATCTCGATCGGGTGGCCCAGGTAGTCGCCCAGCAGTGCGGGCTGCATGGTCTGCGCCACCGGGCCGGCCTGCCAGCCGCCGTCGCCCTTCAAGAGTAGCGCATGCGAGGAAATCCGGTACGCCAGGTTCAGGTCGTGGCCGATCATGACCACCGTCTTGCCCTGCTCGCGGCAGAGCCGGGCCAGCAGGCCCATGATACCCACCTGGTGAGCCAGGTCGAGCGCGTTGGCCGGCTCGTCCAGCAGCAGCAGTGGCGTTTCCTGCGCAAGCAGCGCGGCAATCGCCACCCGCTGCCGCTCGCCGCCGGACAGGGTGCGCACGTCGCGGCCGGCCAGGTCTGCCACTTCCATCTGCGCCAGGGCGCGCATGGCGGCCTGGTGGTCGTCGCTGCCTTCCCAATAACGGTTGCCGTGATAGGGATGGCGTGCCGACAGCACGCTCTCGATCGCGCTGTAGGCAAAGGCGTCGTGGCGCGACTGCGACAGAAAAGCGCGCTCGCGCGCCAGGTCTTCGGGCGTCCAGCGAGCTAGTTCTCGTCCGCGCACCAGCACGGCACCGGCGCTCGGCTGCTGCAGGCCGGCGAGCGTGCGCAGCAGGGTGCTCTTGCCGGCGCCGTTGCGGCCGATGATGCTCCAGCATTCGCCGGGGCGGGCGGTCCAGTCGAGCTGGCGGACCAGGCTGCGGCCGGCGACCTGCAGGTCGAGGTGTTCGGTCTGGATCATCTTATTTCCTCATGCGATGCAGCTGGTAGAGGAAGACCGGGGCGCCGATGATCGCGGTGATCGCACCTGCCGGCAGCTGCTGGGGCGCGATGAGCGTGCGCGCGAGCGTATCGCAGACCACAAGGAAGCTGCCGCCGGCCAGCACCGCTGCCGGGACCAGCACGCGGTGATCCGGCCCGAAGGCATAGCGGCAGGCATGCGGGACGATCAGCCCGACGAAGCCGATCGACCCGGCACTGGTCACCGCGCTCGCCGTCAGCAGACCGGACACGAAGAACAAGCCCTTGCGCAGGCGGCCCACGCGGATGCCGAGCGTCGCGGCGCTCTCCGCATGCAGTGCGACCACGTTCATGGCGCGCGCGCTGCGCAGCGCATACAAGAGCGCCGCGCCGAGCACCAGCCAGGAAGCCAGCCGCACCGGGGCGCCGGACAAATCGCCGATCATCCAGAACACCATGTTGCGCAGGCGGCCCTCCGGCGCGAGCGAGAGCATCAGCGTCACCAGAGCCATGCAGGCGGAGGACAGGATGACGCCGGTCAGCAGCAGCGTCGAGGTGCCGCCTTCCGCGGCCAGGCCGCTGCGCAGGTCGCGTCGGGCCAGCAGGTAAAGCAGCATCGACACGGCAACCGCGCCGCCGAGCGCGGCCAGGTCGACCATGATTGCCGCGGACATCAGCAGCAGGGCAAGCAAGGCCCCGACCGAGGCGCCCGCCGAGATGCCGAGGACATACGGGTCGGCGAGCGGATTGCGCAGCAGTGCCTGCATCATCACGCCAGCCAGTGCCAGCGCGCCGCCGGTGACGAAAGCAGTGAGCGCACGGCCGGCGCGCAGCTCGAGCAGCGAAGCGGCGAGCGATCCTGTCTCGCCGTTTGCCAGCTGGTGCAGGGCGCCCGGCAGCTCGGCGGCTGGAATGGAGATGGATCCCGTCATCCCGGCAAATAGCAGGCTCGCAAGGGCGCACAGCAGCAGCATGCCAATGACGAGCGTGGCGTGCCGGCGTTGCGGGCAGACTGGATGGTGCATGCGTTTCCTGGTCGGACGCGTGGACGTGCACGCGCAATGGCAACCGGCCGACGTCCCCGTAGGCCAGATTGAACCGAAGCGCACCATCGGCGCACTTCACCCCTTTTGGCCGGTATCCGGGCTGGCAAGTAGGGCCATCCAACCTTCCCATGCGAATCGCACAGTGGTTATGAGAGACAGCCTGCCGCATTGCTGCGGCACTTGCTTACCGTTGCGGGGGCAGCACGCGTTGGCCTTTTGGCGAGGCTTCGCGTTTCCCGTTTAACTGCGCCCGTGAGGACGGGCGCGTGCACCAAAACGCCTCCATTATACGGTGTTGTCCGTGCGGCTCTGCCGATGAGCAACCGACCTCGGCAAGACCCTCCTGGGGACCAGGCTAAAAAATGTCGAAAGTTCGATTGCAGGCCATTGTAAGTCCCGTGATCATTTGCTATAGTTCTGCTCCTCCGACGCACACGCAGCTTCACGGCAGCGACAGCGAAGGAAACGAAGGGGTTGACGAGTTGCAGGAAACACCGCATACTCTCGCTTCTCTGCTGCTGACGAACACAACGCTTCGTCGAATACAGCAAGGCAGTACCGAATACCGTTCTT
>NZ_JBYTST010000025.1:0-6402 GCF_058111565.1 Telluria sp. AZSoR62 | reverse complement strand
CGACTGTTGATTGTTAAAGAACGGTATTCGGTACTGCCTTGCTGTATTCGACGAAGCGTTGTGTTCGTCAGCAGCAGGAAAGAGAGTATGCCGTGTTTCGCTTGGCTCGTCAATCCTCATTTTTGCTTCGTTGCAGATTTCTCTGCAGACTTCATGACGGTAACTAGTTGATTACGTTAACGTTTTTCAGTCCCGACACCAGCATTGACTGCTGAGTGCCCCGAAGCGGAGGCGAACTATAGCAAACGATTCGAGTCCTATGCAAGCCCTTTCGCGTGCGCGTGCGCATCTGCCGAACAGGCATCCCGCTAGCACTCCAGTTATGATGGCATTCTTGCCATTTTGCTCAACAATCAATGTCTCTTCGCCTTCCCCCTGTGCCGCTCGTCGCCGGCCTGCTCGCCAGCGTCGCCTCCACTGCCTTTTCCCAGGTGCTGCCCTCTCCTCAAGCGGTGGTGGTCGTCACCGGTTCGCGCACCGAGCAGGAGAGCTTCGATCTTCCGGCGGCCGTCAGTGTCGTCGATGCGGAGCGCATCGGCGCGGGGCAGGTCCGCGTCAATCTGTCGGAATCGCTGGTGACCGTGCCCGGCATCGTGGTCCAGAACCGCCAGAACTATGCGCAGGATCTGCAGGTGTCTTCGCGCGGCTTTGGAGCGCGCTCGTCCTTCGGCGTACGGGGCGTTCGGCTGGTCGCTGACGGGATCCCGGCGACCATGCCGGACGGCCAGGGCCAGGCGGCGACCTTCAACCTCGACATGGCCGATCGTATCGAAGTGCTGCGCGGTCCCTTCTCCGCCTTGTACGGCAACCATTCGGGCGGCGTGATCCAGCTGTTCACGCGCGATGGCGAAGGCGCCCCGAAAGTCGAGGTCTCGACCAGCGCCGGCAGCGACGGCCTGCGCAAGACCGACGTCAATGCGCAAGGCGCGGCGGGAGGAATCGGCTACGTGGTCGATGCCTCGCGCTTCGAAACGGATGGCTACCGCGACCACAGCGCGGCAACCCGCGACCAGGCTTATGCCAAGCTCACGCTGGCCACTGGCCGCGATGGCAAGCTGACCATCGTGGCGAACTCGCTCGAGCAGGACGACACGCAAGATCCGCTCGGCGTCACCTGGCAGACCTTCGAACGCGATCCGCGCGCGGGCGAGATCGACCTGACCGATACGCAGACGCCGCAGCGCACCTTCGCCGAGCGCTACAACACCCGCAAGAGCATCGATCACCAGCAGTTGGGCCTGAACTGGCAGCAGCGCTTCGGTCCGCACCGCCTGCACCTGACGGTGTACGGTGGCAACCGCCGCGTGATCCAGTACCAGTCGTTCTCGCGCGCCTTCCAGGCGCCTCCCACCCACTCGGGTGGCGTGATCGATTTCGACCGCGACTTCCGCGGCGTCGACGTCAACTGGCAGGACGTGCGGGCCCTGGGTGCAGGCACGCTGCGCACCACCTTCGGTGTCGAGTACGCCGATTCGGAAGACGCGCGCCAGGGCTTCGAGAATTTCGACAGCGCCGGCTTCGGCGTCAAGGGCCGGCTGCGGCGCGACGAAGACAATCGCCTGACGAGCATCGATCCGTATATCCAGACGCAATGGGAATCCGGCGCATGGGTGCTGACGGGCGGCCTGCGTCACACACGCCTGAAGGTCGGCGTGAGCGACCGCTTTGCCGCGAACGGCGACGATAGCGGCGGCACCTCGTACAACGGCACGGCGCCGGTGCTGGGCGTGCTGCGCAAAATTTCACCGTCGCTGAACGTGTATGCCAGTGCGGCCCGCGGTTTCGAGACGCCGACGCTCAACGAACTGTTCTACTCCGCCACCGGTGCGGGCTTCAATTTCGGCCTGGCCCCCAGCCGCAGCGTGCATCTCGAAGTCGGCGCCAAGTCGATGTTCGGCGCCCACACGCGGGCCGACGTCGCGCTGTTCCAGGCCCGCACCCAGGACGAGCTGGTGGTCGATGCGTCGAGCGGCGGGCGCACCAGCTACCGTAACGCGGGGCGCACCCTGCGCCAGGGCATGGAGCTGTCGATCGCCTCAACCTTCGCCGGCGGCTGGAATACGCTGGTCGCGGCCAACCTGCTGCGCGCCATCTACGACGACGGTTTCGGCGCCATCCCGAAGGGGAACCGCCTGCCCGGCGTGCCGCGCGCGAGCATGTTCTCGGAACTGGGCTGGACCGCCCGCGACGGCAGCTTGAACGCCGCGCTCGAGGCGCAGGCCAGCAGCAAGATCCATCCGGACGACGCCAACACCGCCGTGCCGGCGCCCGGGTACGGCATGCTCAACGCGCGCGTCCAGGCACGCCAGCAAATCGGCCGCTGGCGGTTCAAGGAATACCTGCGCGTGAACAACCTGCTCGACCGCGATATCGTCGGCTCGGTGATCGTCGCGGAAGCGAACCGCCGCTATTACGAAGCCGCGCCGGGCCGCAACTGGCTGCTCGGCTTCAGCGCGCAGTACCAGTTTTAGCCAGTGCAGCGGGCGCTGCCGCTGCCGGTAGCGCCGCCGCCGGGTAGAGCTGCGCGAGCACGGCATCCGCGGCCGGGGCGATCGCCGCTTCCACCAATGCGACGGCGGCGCCCAGGTCCGGCGCCGCACGCAGCGCGCGCCACAGGGCCGGCAGGTCGGCCACATGCGCGCCGACGGCCCGTTCGACTTCGGCCTGCCAGAACGGCGGCGCCTCGCTTTCCACATAATTGCCGCGGCCGCGCCCGAAATGCGCCACCGCCAGGTAGCGCAGCAGCGCGCCGGTCAGCAGGGTCTGGAGGAAGGCATCGGCAAACTGCACGGTGTGCTGGTTGCGGTCGGTGCCGACATTGAATCCCCAGGCGGCGCCCGCCATCGTCAGCGCGCCGACAATCGCTCCGAGCAGCGCGCCGCCGCCGAGTGTCAGTCCGCCCGCCATCAGGTCGGCCGACAGCCCGGTCGCGGCGCCCGACACGACGGCGCCCAGCAAGCCCGCCTGGGCCTTGTCGACCGGCGCGCGCACGGCAAAATTCTCGCGCACGCGCGCATTGATGGCGGCGGCTTCGCCTGGATCGAGCCGGTGCAGGACCAGCATGCGCGCCGTGGTCGTGCCGATTTCGTCATTGAGGCGCTGCACCAGCGCGGCCATGGCCAGTTCCTGCCGCTTCTGCTCGTCCTTGCCCAGTCCAACCGCCTTCAAGGCCGACTTCAGCAAGCCCTTGCCTTCACCGGCGACTTCCTGCTGGTCGCGCGCCGCCACCGCCAGCAGTTCGGCCACCAGGCGCAGCGCGCTGCGGTAACGCTGCTGGTTTGCAGCTTCCCATGCCGCCAGCACGCGCGCGTAGCCTGCCTGCTTGTCCGGTTCGATCAGCTTGCCGATCGCCTCGTAGAACACATGCTCGTGCACCCAGCAGCGGGCGAAGGCATCGAGCGGCAGCACTTCTTTCACCACCGGGAACTGGGCGAGGTGCTGTTTCCAGCGTCCCTGCTCCGCCGACTCCTCCGCTCCCGGCCGCGGTGGTCCCATCTGGTTGAGCAGCACGGCGACCGGCTTGCCCAGCCACTCGAGGATTTTCATCTCGGGCGGCAGGTAGCCGGCATCCTGCGGCGACTCGGACGAGTTGACCAGGTAGAGCACGACGTCGGCTTCTTCCTTGGCCGCGCGCAGCGCCTGCTGGCTGAGCCAGAACGGTCGGTCGCGGTAGCGGTCGAACACCTCGCGCAGGAACCAGCCGATCGGGTTGCCCGCCATCGACAGGCGCTTGAGCAGGCGCACCGAATCGCCGAAGCCCGGCGTGTCCCACAGCATGAGGGAGTCGCCCGCTTCGCTCGATTGCAGCAGGTGCGCTTCGGAGAATTGCGTCACGTGGGCGGCGTCGCGCACTTCGCCGACATCGGTGCCCACCAGCGTGCGGGCCAGCGTGGTCTTGCCGTTGTTGGTGTGCGAAACGAGCGCGAACTGGATCTTGACGGGGGCCTCGTTCATCGCAGCTCCGGCAGGGCCAGCCCGGCGCCCAGTTCGACCGGGTACTTGTCGGGCTGGACCAGGTTCACGAAGGTGGCCGAGGTTCCGTGGAAGCTGCAGAACTGGCGCCACAGTGCGACGCGCTCGGCCAGCCGCGCGGCATGGTCGGGCTGCTCGCCGGCGCGCTCGACGAAGGACGATTCGTCGACCAGTACCGCCACGCCGCGCCGGACCCGCTTGGCCAGGTAGTCGAGGATGTCGCCGTGGTTTTCGTTCTCCGGCGTGGCCGCGAGGCTGAACAGGACGGCAGTCACCGTGATGCCCGGTTCATCCAGGGCCGTGCCCTGCAGCGCTTCTTTCGCATCGATGCCGTAGCCGATCGCGGGACGCAGCTGGACCCTCGCCTGGCCGCCCAGGCTGGCCGCGGCCACCGCCCACAGCCCGCGGTCGCGCGCTTCGTCGAGGTTGTAGCTATAGGGGATAACGCGCAGTAGCGCGGGCGTGCCCGCGCCGATGCCATCGGCCAGCTTGCGATAGTAGGGCTGGTCCAGGTCGAGCGGGAAGCGGCGCGCCAGGCGGTGCGCGCGCCAGCCTGCGGCCGCTGCCAGCAACAGGCGCGGCAGAACCACGAGTAGCAGCAGCGTAGCGCCGTACAGGTGGACCCAGCGCTCGCCGCTCACGGTCGATACCGCGCGCCCGAAGCGCAGCAGTTCAATCTCCGCCAGCGAGAAGCCCTGCAGGAAGGGAAAGACGCTCATGGCCGGCATGAACAGCCAGGACAGCAGCGTGTGGACGTCGCGGCCGTCGAGGAAGGTGCTCTCCCATCCAATCTGGTATTGGGTCAGCAGGCCGCGCGCATACAGCGAGGCGATGGCGCCGAGCGCGAAGCAGGCGGCAGCAAGATGAATGGTGCGGCTCAGGCGTGCGCGCGCCAGCGGTTCGCTCAGCGCGCCCCAGTCGGCCATGAAGGCGGTCACGCCATTGGCCAACGCACCTGGCAGCTTGCGCGGCACCGCAGCCTTGCCGACGCTGAGGCGCCGCAGCAGCTTGGGCCCTGCCCAGCCGTGGCGTTTACCGGGAACGAGCGCCCACACCAGCAGGCACAGGTAGACCAGCAGGTTCCAACCGATGATCAAGAGGAAGGGTGCGGACAGCAGGTCGACGCGGTGCGGATCCGCGATCCGGTCGATCGCCGCGCCGCCCACGAAAGCCAGGAATGGCAGGGCAAGCCAGACGCCCGGCAGGCCGAGCTTGCGCCGGGCGAAGCTGCCGAAAGCGGGCGTGCGCTCGCCAAGGCGTTTCAGGATCTGTTCCGAGCGCTGCTCGAGGAAGTGATGCTGGGTGACGGCCGACTTGCTGTCGGCCGCCTGCCATGCCGCGAGCTCCTTCGCACTGCGGCTTGCGTATTTGCGGTCGTCGTCGCTCAGGACCTCGTGCTTCGCATCCGCAGACTCGATGGCGCGCACCAGGACGACATTGCGTGCAACCTGTTCGTTCATGCTGTTCCCGTCATGGTTGAAATGGCAAGGCTTACAGTGGCATTGTGCCCCAGTTTTGTGCAAGGGGCAGCGCGGTGTGCCTACTATGCACTGCACCGGATATTTGCCTCCAGGGCTTGCGGTGCAATTATTCTTTGCATCGCTCATCAGGAAGGCAAATGAACAGGCGTAAAAAAACCCGGAACGGGTCCGGGTCCAGGTGCGCAAGTCTTCTGGTCAGGAGCGCGGCGTTTCACGTTTGGGTTTGCTGCCGTAGTCGGATGCCGGCTGGTCAGGGCCACCCTGGGGCGCTGCTTCCGAAGCGGACTGGCGCGAGCCTGGATTGCCGACCGAGGATTGCTGGGAACCCGCGGGCTGCTGCTGCTCCATGCCGGTCGATTGCTGCAGCTGGCCCAGGCGATCCTGCTCGCCGCGCGCCTGCATGCGCTGCGCCTGCTGGCGCGCACTCCATGCGCCGTGCTGCGTGCCGACGCCGTTGCGGGCGCCGTGGTTCAGGTCGGACTGCATCGCGCCCAGATTCGCCTTCGGGAACGGCGTATCCGCACCGCCGGGCATGACATAACCGGGCGCCCTGCTCTGCAGACTGTCTTCCGCTACCGTCATGACCTTTGGCTTGTGAATACCCCGGGCACGATTGTCCCCGCCCTTGACCTTCTCTTTGGATTTCATGATCGCTCCTCTGCGTGCTGAACCAATGGATCGATCATGCGCGCTGCCGCTCCAGGTCTGTATAGGAGAAGGATTCGCGGATATGTAGGAATGTCCGCACGCTTTGCTTGGGCTAACAGGACGGTTATCGCGCTTTTGCCTCGCCGGATATCGTGCTGCCAATGCTGGCGGGCTGAGGAGAAATAAGCACGCAAACGCAAAAAACCCCGCAGAGATCACTCTGCGGGGTTTTGCTTATAACTAGCCTGACGATAACCTACTTTCACACTGGTTGCAGCACTATCATCGGCGCAAAGTCGTT
>NZ_JBYTST010000024.1:0-8261 GCF_058111565.1 Telluria sp. AZSoR62 | reverse complement strand
TATAGATTATGCGAAGTTCGGTACGCGCCGTCGTCGTTACTTACGCACAATATTTACACGGTTTAAAGGGATGCTTGACCAGGCTGCATTGAAGCCTGCAACAAGCTAGCAAGTCGAGTACTTCACGCTTTGATACGCCTGCCATGAGCAGGCGTTTTTTTTGGTGCTCGACTTGGCGATATCGATGACGTAGACGAGACTGCCCGAATCGACCAGCTCGAAGATTGCGGATGTGCCAGTAATGGCTTCTGATGATCCGGTGAATTGAGACTTGCTCTGACCTGCTGAGACTGTCGTATGGAAACAACTCTAGTTGCATTTGCGCAATATTAGCAAACACTGTGGAGTCTTGCAGAGCACGGATAACTTGCGCGGCTTGGAGAGCCGCTTTGAGCCGGGTCGAGTGGAACCGTCACCCCAAACTAGACGCCGAGCAGGAGGCTAATGGATGGAGGGGGTTCCCTCGCCTTCGCTCGGCTTGAGCCGCCCCCTTTCGTCTACTCGGCGGTTGGAAGGGGTTTGGCAAGGACGATTCAGGGTTTACAAGGGACCGTCCATTAGCCAAGCGACGAAGCGAGCGAAAAGAATCAGACCGGCAAGTAGCCAAACTGCGATCACGACAGCAAAGAAGTATTCGATCATTTGGCGAAACTCCAACCCCATGAGACCAGCTGACCCCTTAGGGCGTGATCGACCATGCCGGACAACGTAGGGGCTCGATCCCCCATCGTTAGACGGAATTGTGCCTGCACAGCTTGCAGGGCCTGGAGAACTTCGCCGGACACCTCATAAGAAAGCACTTCGCCCTGTTCAGACCTCTTCTTGGCCCTGTGTGCACGGACGCGCTCTGCACCCGACTTAGCCTTACCTGTGGGAGGGCGACCACGCTTACCTGGCATGCCGGGAAGCTGCCCGGTTACTACGTCATTTTTTGCAACGGCCATGATGCCTTCTCGATTTATTGTTACCGTAACGATTATAAAGGAATTTCCGTTACGCGCTCGAGGTGTAACGCTATTTATTCTGCGGAAGTACCCGAGCAGACAAAATGAGCACTAGGTCAGTCTTGGATTCGGAACCAGACCTGTTGCGCCAGGTCTTCGGGAGGAACGAGAAACCTGATTCGGCAGAGGCGGTCTTGGAATCATCCAGGCCACCGATGATTAGCACCTGGCCATCCTCAACGGACACAGCCGTTTTGACCTGACGCTTGACCAAGGTAGGCGACCCGGCCACGCCAGTGGTTGTGGTCTGGAAGGAAGAAACCTGACCATCAACGGCAAGAGACAGCCGCCCCGAACCGAGTACCTTCGGCAGCACATCCAGGATGACGCCCGAGGGCCGATACACCACGTTCTGGATGGATGCTCCGGATTGGTCCCGGCTCGTGCTTGCGATGGTCGGAGTCTCATCACCTACGGACAAAGTCAACTTCTCAGCATCATCACCAACGACACGCGAGTTCGAGACCTGGCGAAACCTGGAATCACCGGCCAGAGCCTCCAAAACCAGTTCATACCTGCCAGCGCGGACGGCTACCCTGCCCTCACCAGGCACGATTGAAGCCCCGCCAAGGCGATTAGCGACAGTATCCGCTACCAGGGCAAGCCCCCGAGCAGTTGCGCCGCCCCTGGTGACCTCCACGAAGGATGCGGACACCTCAACCACCGACGCTGGAACGTCCAGCTGGTCGACCAGATCACGAACAACCGAGATCCGGTCCGCTGCAGCCGAAAGGACGATCCGAGATCCACCACCGGGATAGGCGACCGACCCACCGAAGGCCGCGTTGAGAACGTCGACCAGGAAGGCGACAGGCCGATGCTTGACTGCTACGACCTCGACCTTCCCAGGGACGATGTCAGGCCCCGGCTTTACACCAGGTGCCGGAACTTCGACTGCGGCCGGCGCCAGGCCGGGAGCCAATGGCGGATGTTCCGGCGCCATCGGTTCGAGGGCCGTCGCCAACTCCAGGAAGTAGACGCCATCCCTCAAAGACGACTTCACGCCGTGAGCTCGCAACACGTTCTCGACAAACCCAGGCACGGCCGCACTGTCCAGGGACTTGACGTTGACGCTGACACGCTTGCCCATACTGACCAGGTCACTAGAAAGGACGTAGTCCCGACCCATGAGGCTTCGATACGTGGCCTGCGCGAACTCGACCAGGGGAACAGCGTTAAACGAAAACGAAACAGGCTCCGACCGGGCCAGAGGCGCACAGCACGTCAAGAACACAAACATGGAAGCAGACACAAACAAACGGCGGATCATGGCTGCACCCCCGACACGGTGACATTGCCTTCCAGGACGGCGGACCACTTCTTACCATCACTGGTGAACGACAAGGGGGTAGCAGAGGTACCGTCCTCGAGCAGAATAACTACATCGGACGCAGATCGCATGAAGCCCAAAGCCGTGGGAGGCTTGGACTCAACTTTGGCGATCGCCTTGACTGGTGACGGCAACGAGGAAGGAGCCGGATCACCGTAGAGAGCTACGGCACCGCCGCCCAGGCCAACGCCGAGCAGCAAAGACAAGAACAGGAATTTGGTCATGTGAGGGTGCGGAGGTTTGAGAGGTGCGGCCCTGGGCTTGACCAGAACAAGGTCATGATGCCCTGGGAGGATAGGACCATGCAGGCCATCGGGCAGGCCAACGCGAGCCGACAGATGCCAGGGAGAGAGCAAGCTATGCGTGCCATGCGGGTAGTTCTCGGTAAAGACCTGTGTCGTGTTGTAGGCTGGCTCCAGGTCTACGCCCTTGAAGACCCACCGATCCGCTACCAGCGCGTCAGGATTGGACCCCAGGCGAACCACGGCGACGTGGACCTTGGGGAGATTGCCGGAGACCGTGCCGGCAGTGATGCCAGAAATCAGATTCGACACGACAGGCACCTTGAGCCGGTCCAACCTGGTACACCGAACCACGTACTCAAAAAGCGACTCACGAAGCTGCTTATCGGCTTGGCCGATATTCTGCATGATGAAGAAAATGTCCCACCCGTATTTGCGAGCGTGGATCATCCACTCCAGCAGCTCGGCGCGGCCTTTCTCGGCGAAGCTCCTGGTGTTGAGCCATGAGCCGCACTCGTCGAGGACGAGCGCCCCGTTGTGCAGCTCGTCGAACCCGGGTAGCATCTTAGGCGACACCAGAGGAGCGAACCCCTTGAGCCCGTCCCTCGTCTGGACCACGTTGGGAAGGAACGACACGAACCTGTTACCGCTGCCGATCATGTAGAGGTCGGTAGCAGTCGGCTTGTCCGGGACCCTGATGACGGTCGCCTTGCTTCGCTCGATGTCCAGGTGCTCAAGAAACACGTCGCAGTTGGTGGCTACCCGCTTACCTTCCCGAAGGTACTCACGAAGCTTCTGCATAGCGGCCTTGCCCTTGCCGGACCCGAGCTTGCCGGTGATCGCGTAGACGGCCATTACAGGTTCACCACCATGTTGATGGCCTTCTTCTTGATCACGTAGAGCTGGCAGATGATCCAAACCGACATGTAGCAGCCGACCGAGGCAAGCGTGACCGTGTTAAAAGCGATGCCCAGGCCCATGGCGGCAGTCTGATGGACCTTGGCCATGTCAGTGATCGCGACAGCACAGACGCCAGTTACGCAGGACATCATGGCCGTGAAAAGGCCAGCGGCCAAAGCTAGGGCGACGGACCAAGCGGCGAGCTTGGCGGCTTTCTCCAGGACGAAGAACCGGGCAAACAGTCGGAGAGCAACGGAGAACATCCCACCGAGGAAAACAGCGAGTACTGGCATGGCTTAGGCCCTCAAGGCAGTTTGCACCTGGTGCACACAGCCCAGGATGCAGAAGAAGGCGATGACGCCCGAAATGAACAAGCTAAAGGTGTCCACTGCCCCGCAAATGGGGAACTGGATCATCTGTCCCGTGATCGGGATAGGCACCTGCGGATTCACGCAAGCGGCGGTTGGAACGAGCGGCATCCAACCCTTGATACCGAGTCGGTCCTCTGTCACGTCCGCGACCACGGCGATCTGCTTGTCGTTCTGTTCCTTCACCTGGGCCAGCTCGGACTCGCCATTAGGGACCTTCTCCGTAATCGGCTGCGTGAGCGCGTCCAAGATTTTCTGCTGAGTCGCTTCACGGTTGTAGTCCTTGGGGTAGTCGGGCTTTGGCTCTGTAGGCTTCGTCTCAACGGGCGCAGGCGGCGGGTTATTGATGATCTCGGTCTTGGTGTTGGTTACGTTGGTGGTGTTGTTGGTGATCGTGGTCGTGACCGTGGACGTGGACGGATAGGAGACATTCGGCTCAGCGACCGTCGAAGGCGACCCGATCTGTGGGGTGACGGTGATCGATTCCTTGACCACTTCCGTACTGGTCGAGCCGTCCGAGTTCGGAATGGTCCTTGTGACGATGGTTTTCTGTGGCAGCGTGACCGGAGCCGCGGTGACGGTCAGCGGCGCAGCGCTCGCGTCGATAGGGGGGTCCATAGCCTGATTAGCGTTGGCGACAGCATCGATCTTGCCCTTGAGATCCGGCAAGCTGATCTTACCCTTGGATACCGCGTCCGCGATCTGCTGCTCCAACTGGTCGGGCGTAATGGGCTGTGGATTACTGTCATCGGTTACATAGCACGTGGCACCAGCAGTGACCACGGAGCCGTCCTGGCATACACCCCTTTGCTCTGGAGGGACTACAAAGGTTCCGGAGGTGTACTTGCCTTGAAGGCCGTCCGTTTTGTAGGTACAAGAGTAGGCGGGTGGCCCACCAACGGAAACGACGTAGAACGGGAGCTTGGTGACGCCGTCGCTTTGAATCTTATTCGATGAGGCTGCAGCCTTTGTTGCACACGAAGCGGCGGCTGTTTCGTACCAAGACTGGCAAGCGGAAATCTCTGTGCAAACTGGCTTGAACTGAAGAACGGACGGATACCCTTCGACAGCCTTGTCCACCTTGCAGAAGAAAGCCGGTGGAGGACATGTCACATACCCGGAGTCCCTGACAGCATCGGCTATGTCTTTGACGACTATCGCTGTGCCGACCCAAGGAAGCGCGCGCATGCCAATGCGAGCTGCACCCTTTGCTATAGCGGAACCCGGAATCGAAGCGGCGGCACTGGTGTTGACCGGGATCGTGAGGCCGCGAGCGGTCACGTTAACGGCGCCAGTCGCGGTAGTACGGACACCACCTGTAATGGGAGTGTTGGTGACGCCAGGCGTGCCCCTGACAATGTTATTCATGATGCGCTGAAAACCGCCATCGGTGGACGAGGCCGTGACAGATTGCGCGAACGCCGGACTGGTCGAAAGCAACCAGGAGACCAGGAACAGGAGGCCCAGGACCCCCGCACGTATTGACCGCATGTACTCCCCTTCGCAGAAATGAAAACGCCCCCGAAGGGGCGAAGCACTGACCTTGGTCCGTGCGCCTTACTTCGCAGCGCCGAAGGACTTCTTCATCATCTTGATGCCCCAGAAGCCGCCAGCGACCAGGACGGCCACGGTGAAGGCTGCGGCGATGTAGGTGGTGGCTTTACCGGCCAGGTTGTTGATGGCGGTGACGCCTGCGTCTGCGGCTTCCTGGGCCATCGCGTGGCCTGCGGTAACCAGTGCCAGAGTGGTGACGGCGGTTGCTTTCTGTGCTGCTTTCTTCAATGCTGCGTTCATTTTGGGTTCCCCAGTGGAATGGCGTTGGTAGAGTCCCCGGTTGCCACCCCGAGGAAGCGAAACGAAATCAGTCGATGGACTCGATAGCCTTGCGTGCAATGCGGATCACAGACCCACCGGCATAGCCCAGGCCGAATGCGGCCATGCAGGCGCCTATGCACATGGCCATCGTCATAACCCGGCCCTCTTGTAACGAACGATGAGGAACCGGACAAAGAAGATGCCGCCGATCCAGAGCCCGAGCAACAGCAGCACTGGCCAGAGCCTGGCCCACAGGAGCGCAGTCATCGTTGCTGCCCAGCGATCCAGCCCAGGGCGAAGCAGAGGACAACAGATATCCCAAGCCAAGCTTCGGACGTCATCTCCATTTACGGTGCCTTACTCGGGCTAGAAGCGGAGATGGACTTGACCGGCGAACAGGCCAGGACGGTCTGCTCCATGCCTTTTGCACCGCTCACCATTTCGATGGTCAGTTCAGCAAGAAACGGAAATTGCATGTGCGCGATGGAGTCGACAATCGACGAGTCCTTGCACTTCACCGGCTCCGTGCACATCCCGAACGCGTTATCGCTTGCCTTGAGAACGACTTCGACGAACAGCTTGCCGCTATCGATCTGTTTGCCATCGTCCATCTGACCCTTGAACTTCTTAGCACCGCGAACGGTTGCTTGTGCTTTCATTTCCATTTCATTGCTCCATAGACGAGGCAGGATCGTGCGCCTCTGTCACGCCACCGGCCACCGTGGATTTTTCTAGACGACGCGGTACCCCTTGTACCTGTAGCAAATCGAATAGAGCCTGGTAATCCATTTTCATCTCGCGTGCCAGCTGGTAAATGGTCTTGCCATATGCAGCGATGAGGAAGTGTGTAAGCCTTTTCAGGACGATAGCTCGTTCCTCAACCGCGATATCCCGCTGGTCCGTTTTGATCTTTTCCTTGATGCTGTCGACGAGCGTCTCCAGGGCCACGAACCCACCCGCAAAGAACCTCGTTGGGTCGAGCACAATCTCGTGAGGGATGACCCGGTCTCGATTGCCGAACCTGATCTCAATACGCAGCCATTCACTGGTGGAATCCCCGAGCTGCTTCCCCTTCTCATAGATACAAAGCTCCTTGCCGTTCGCTTTTTTACCCAGGTACAACGTCCGGCCGTGAGCGTGAGGATCGTGACTGTCGCCGCCTTCGAAGTAGCGCCTGGATGGAATGCGACCGCCACAGTTAAACTCGCCTGCCAGGTATAGATCATCGAACTGCTCGAGCGTGAAACCTTCCATGAGATCAAGAGCAGTGTCGGCGCGCGTGATACGGGCATCCAGGTCCTGCATCGTCGCGTGAACAGCGCGCCAGTCTTCGACTAATGAACAGCCCCTGCCAGACAGGTCTACCATCATGGTGTTACCCGCATTACTGCCGCCCAGGGCGACAGTTCCTACCTTGAGAAATTCGGCGTCCATCCAGATCATCAAGTCGAAGGTTGAGGCGTAGCCGAACATACCCTTCTCGGTAGGAACAAAATTGACCGGCACCGGAAACCACATCGTCAGATAGCGCTTGAGCTGGTCCAAGGCAGCAGTCGTGCTGCACGTAGGAAGGAAGGTAAAACGTAGCCAGTCGATGATCGCCAGACGCTGCGCTTTATCTTCGTTAGCTGTTTGCACACTTTCCCCCCGTATTACAGTACGGGGGGAACCGCCTGCGGCGGCCCGGCCAGCCCGCCCCGCTGCGCGTGGCGTACCGTCCGTCCCGACTCCGGCGGTCCTCATTGGCCGTCTCCCTGGGAAAGGGTCTTGATGCGCGACTGAATTACACGAATGGTGGCGAGACGACGTTCAGCCATGGCAGAGCCCCATGCAACGTCGTCCGACACCTGGTCGCTGAAATGATTAAGAGCGGCAACAACGACCTCGACCTCGTGCTCATCCAGTCCCAGGAACATCTGGCCGTAGGTCATTGAGCCACCTCATAGACGTGCTTTTCGCCGCAGAGCTCCAGCTCGACCACGGCCCACTCCAGCTGGCGAGCAACGTAGTGTTCGCCCAGGGTAGATACCTTGGACAGCGTCAGATCGATGTACTCCTGCACCTGGTGCGCGTTCATTAGCGAGAGCGCGTGATGATTAGAGAGATTTTGCGGTTGACCTGTTGCGGCTTTGGACATAGGATTCGATCTTGCTTGACGCCTGTATAGTTGACAGGCGTAAAGTAACCCCAGGGCTTTACAGCTGTCAAGGAGAAAAAATTATGCGAAGCGTGGAATATTTAAAGAAATTGCAGACAGCGAAAGGCCTGAACGCAGCAGGCCTTGCGAAACTGTTGAATGTGACCGAAGGCGGCATAAGCCACTACTTCAAAGGCAAGCGGGTTATGGACGACGAGACCTGTCTCGCAGTTGCGCTCCAGCTGGGGATCGACCCAATGCAGGTCCTGGGCGCAGCGTTCCTCGACCGAGCAGAAAAGACAGGTCAGAAAAGCTTGTGGGAAGTTTTTATGAACAGGGCGGCGATGACCGCCGGGGCCGTCCTGGTGGCCACCGGCGTCAATTTATTTTTGACGCCCTCCTCCGCAAACGCAGCAACCATGCGGGCTTCAGGTGAGCCAGTTTCACATGCTATAGATTATGCGA
>NZ_JBYTST010000023.1:0-10320 GCF_058111565.1 Telluria sp. AZSoR62 | reverse complement strand
TGCAGCCCGAGATGACGATATCGACCAGGGCGAACCTCCGCCGCCGGCGCCGGCGCGTTGCAGTTGGCCACACCAGGTGCAGGCCTAGAAGATGGGCGGGGGCCAGGTGCTCGCCGGATCCACCGCCACGGCAGCTGACTCCCAGCGGCAGCACCGCGGCCGCTCGCGGTCGAGCAGGACATCGACCAGGTGCGCGCCGGCGCCGCGCCGCTACAGCAGCTGGCTGGCCTGGTGGATCCTGCCGGCCGGCGCTAATCGCGCGCAGCCCGGGATGACATCGACCAGGGCCAACCTCTCCGCCGTTAGCACCGGTGCGTTGCAGTTGGCCAGCTGGTGAAAGGTCGATCCTGTAATACCTCGGCAAGCACGTAAGGTGACTCTGCATAGGTCTTTAATACATCAACTTGATGTACTCAATACATCAACACTACATTACATCAAGTTAACGTATATTTTTGAGATGCCTGAATAGCCTATGTTCGGACCTGGTAGCGGTCGGTATGGTGGCGGGCCAA
The DNA here is from genome assembly GCF_058111565.1 of Telluria sp. AZSoR62. NCBI lineage: Bacteria > Pseudomonadati > Pseudomonadota > Betaproteobacteria > Burkholderiales > Oxalobacteraceae > Telluria > Telluria sp. AZSoR62. Next base: position 9,805 of record NZ_JBYTST010000023.1, on the reverse strand, counting down.
TAGCCGATCTGGCAAGGTACAGGGAGCGCAGAAAACCCGTGGATTAGGATGCGTTTTTTAGCTAAGTCCTTGATTGGTGAGAGGAAACCTCCCACAACCACCCTGCAATATTCCATGAAGTCCCCCTGTTTTTCCACGAACTCTATTTTTTGCAACGTTCCCTCCCTTCTTCTTCTTCTTCTTCTAAGTTATTGAAAAGAAAGAAGAAAAGAGGGCTAAGAAGAGAGAAGGGACTTCCATGCACCCATCCACGGGTTTTAAGCTGGATTCCATGACTTTCGTCATCTGCCTAATTTTTCATCCATGAACTTTGTTGGTGGAAAAGTGGTTTTTCGTGGAATCCATGGAAATCGATTCCTATAAAAATCAATGACTTATCTGTAGTTTTCGCCTAATCCACGAATCCACGAAGTTTTGCCTGTGTGCTGCCTTCAAGGGACCTTCACCCGCTCTTCCTTCTCAGTCGTCAACCAGATGCTGAAATTGCCCCCGTACGTGCATCAATCCGCATCAAAATCAGGCGCTCAAGACCCGGAGAGAGGCCAGTAATAGTGGGCTTGGATAGGGGAATAGTAGGCGCATCAGAACAGGGCCCTCGACATGGACCGGAGGCGGGGAGGGGCTGTCCGAGGCCAGGGGGTAGGTAGAGAATACGAGCTGCTAAGGCCGGAATTAGTCGCCAAGGGTGGCAAGGGGGTAGAGAGGACCACCATGGTCTCGGGTGGGGCCAACCAGGCCATGGGCATGCATGCATCAGGTCGTGGCACCTGATGCGCTCTGTGCTGTCCTACGTCGAGGTGGGCATCGCGGTCATTATGGTATTGAACTTAGATCTCAAGCTGCCGATCGGTGACCAGATTCAAGCCCAATCGACAAGACGGCGGGATGTTCTTGCCGTCTTCTTAGATTTTCCCGATCATCCTAGCCACTCTCCCCACATCTTCCAGCCACGTCCTACGTAGTACGCCGCCCGAGCGACATTAGCCACCACGGCCGACCCGATGCGCGCCCAGCGCGCTGCTTTGTTTAAATTTAGCATTTCAATTTCCAAGTAAGGTGCAGCCCATTGGGCCCGAACCGCAGTTGGATTTCCTCTAGTGGGGTTTCCGCCGGCGTCCCGCTAGTAAAGCGTCACGACTAAGGTAGTTGTCCTGCATGGGCGTGGTTGCAACAACTTTTTTTCATTAGCCTACTTGCCAAATATTAACCTTAGAGGTTAATATAGGGCCTATGGAAAAACGTACCGCTCACTGCAAACTGCATACCGTCAAGACCCTGATCGAAGCCGGCCGCGTGACTGCTACCGCTACCGCCACCGCTGGCGCGCGCGAGGCCGGTATCAACACCCTGCAGGGCATGTGCGATGTGGTTCTTTCCCTCACCACGAAACACTTCTACAAGAGCATGACAACCCATGCGAATCACCGGATATGGCAGGACGTGTACCACAGCGAATCAGCGGAAGGTGTCGCCCTTTACGTGAAGTTGACAGTGATTGATGACCTGCTAATCGTTTCTTTCAAGGAGCTATGAAATGAAGAATTGCCCCGAGTGCGGGGCATCGTCCCCGGTGCATGACACCCGCGACATGCCCTATATCTACAAAGGTCAGGAAACCGTAATTCCTCAGGTGTCGGGACACCACTGCAGTAATTGCAGAGAGGTCACGCTGGATAAGGATCAGGTCGACCGCTACAGCAACCTGGTCGGCGCTTTCCAACGCCAGGTGAACAGCCAAACGGTCGATCCGGTCTACATCATGAACGTGCGCCGGAAGCTGAAATTGGATCAGCGCGAGGCCGGTTCTATATTTGGCGGCGGCGATAACGCCTTCTCGCGCTATGAAACTGGAAAGACCCGCCCTCCGGTGTCAACCCTCAAGCTACTGCAGTTGCTGGACCGCCACCCTGAACTGTTGGACGAAGTTCGCTAATCATTTAGAGTTATCAGGGTAAAATTTCCTTAGCGAAACAAAAATTGAACTGAGGATGAAGATGACAGTAATGCGAAGTGTTGGACTGGTGTTAATTTGCTCATTAATCTGTGGAGCCACCGCCTACGGTTTAGGTAAAAAACAAGGCTTTTTAGAAGGCAGTGTCAGGACAGCTAGTGACTACGATTTCTGGGCTCAATCATTTATGTATCGGGATCCGAACGTGCGACTGGATGCAGTGCTGTTAGTCCCGGACGGTGCACGGATTAGCCGTCCTATATGTGATCCTGACGAAGAAGCCTTCATGCGGTTAGCACGTCGTCCAGATGCAACGTTACTCAATGATGCAGAAGCAAAATACGAGTCTGGGTTTTGGGTAGCCCATCTTCCACAAGGAGGCAACTCGTCACCAGGTCTTGCTGCCGCTCTAGTAGGTTGCCGAAAAGTAAAGAATGCGGTGGAAGTTAAGCATCTCATCAAATCCTGGGAGTTCCCCTCGACCATGAGATTGAGGTAGCGTCTAATAAACCGGGTTTTTAGACACCCAGCAAAAAAGGGCCTTTGAGGCCCTTTTATTTGTCAGTACGTAACTTTCTGCGCAGCTCGACGTCCGCTGCCTGTAACCGCAGCGCTGGCCACCTGGTGGACAGTCGCCGGCGTGGCCCCGCGCCTGGTGCGTACTGGTCGATCTCTCCAGCTTGAGCTGCAGCGCGCGATCACCGCCGGCGCCTTTCACGACCTCTACCTGATCCCTATTGAGATCACCCATGATTCCGCTTAGCTCACACAGAACGATCGCCCACTAGTCGTTTTGAGGGGATTGCCGTTGCTGCCTCATGCGGGCCATTTCCATATCGCGCCTGGCACCAATCGCCAGACGCTTTCTCCACCAGGCTTCGTCAGACAGATAATCCATAGCCTTCATGCGCAGTTTATGCGCGTTGGGCGACTCAGCTGTAAGCGAGCATTGGGGAGGGTCGATGCGCTGATCTGCACAGTATGCAAGCGCTTCCGCAAGTTTCCCGGAGTCGAGCAGGGCGATGCATGCGGCTGCGTGTTTGGGGGCGTCATCAACATTCATTTTTCATTGAGTAAGGGCTAGGGTGCTGGTCAGTATATGGGAAGCCAACGTCATGAAGAACTCTCGCTGGCCACAGCGTGTAACGGCTTTTATGTCAACTCAAGCCCTACACCTCGCTGGACCCCGTCCGACACTTTGCTTAAAGTGTCGAACACTTTGCGTTTTTAGAAACTACAAAACTATGGAAAGCGTCACAATCGAGACGGCCAAGACCTTGGTGGCCACCAATGCCGTGACCAGGGCGGTAATCGAATGCTTCGATGGGCGGCGTTGGAAAATTGTTCTGCGCGGCCGTCATGAATTCGCTTTAAGGTCAGCCAGGCAGAATCCCAAGGCGTTTGCCAAGATCGAAACCGCCCTGGTCGAGATCCAGGGCCTGGGCCTGCGCCATGCAGAGGTCGACTTTACGAAGTGGCACCGTGAACAATCCACCATCCTTGAAAGGAACGCAGCATGACAGCGCACTACGACCAGGACAACGGCTCCGGTACCGAACTGACCGAAGAACACCGGTACGCGATCGAGGAAGGCATCAAGCAAATTGATTTTGAGCTTGGCCGCTGCAGCCCCGAGGATGCGCTCGAGCTGAACCGCCAGCGCGCGCATATGGTTGCCGAGCTTGGCCTCGGTCGGCGCCTGCCCGAGATTGACGTCGAGGACGAATAGCCATGGCGTACACCTACGAGATCAATCCACGTCCGACTGCTTTGGGCGGCGGCTGGCAGGTACGGCTGCTGGACGAGGGCGAGGAAGTGGGGGGAGGCGTATTCCCTGTGGTGGCCAATGAAGTGGCAGGCATCGCCTGGTGGAACGGATTAAACGATGCAGAGCGGACACGGTGGCTGCAGCAGTCCGAAGGATTGGGCACCGCGGCCAATGCCTACCTCGCTTATCTCCGAGCTCAGGCCTATAACGATGCTGAGGCAACAGCAACCGAATGGTTGCAAAACAGAAACTAATGAAGCCTCAATAGCCCGGAAAATGTCCGAATACTGGCATGTGAGAAAGTAAAAAACAATATCAACATGAAATCAACATGATATCAAGTTGATGTATTTAATGCATCAACTTGATATCAGTTCTTGCTGCCTTAACCCGGAAAATGTCCGAATAGAGGTACTTGTGCTTACTCTGGATCGACTGCCAGCCGCTGCTGCGGGTTACTGCTGAACTTGAACTCCAAGCCGATGACCTTGCGGCCAGCGCGCACCGTGTCCCACTTAATGAGCATGTTGTTCTTCTGGATCAGTTCGTCTACTGCTGGCTCGATTACTCTGGTGCGGATCGACTTGAAATCCTTCCTGTAGCTCTCGGGCACATCCATGGCGGTGCAAAAATCTTCGATAGTCGGCTGATACTTGCCGGTGTCCTGCCACGACTGGAAGACTTCGAAAAGCCGCCAGGAATAGGAAGAGCGAAGGGCAGACGCCTGCTTGAGCTTATAGCTGGTGAACTCGCGGCGCAGGCCGAACAGGTGCGGAACCACTTCATGCCACCAGTCCAGCTCAACCCAGCCTTCCCCCTTGTGATACCGAGCACTGCCGATCCACCGGAATTTGTATTCCTCAACACCCTTGCGCGTTTTGCGCGTGGTACGGATATAACGATTGAACAGGTTCTCCGACGCATCCTGAAGCTGTTCGTAGGCCGTATTCATGTCGACATTGAAGGTATCGGCATAGTCAGCAGCGGAAAGTCGAACCGACCAGGCGCCGCGCTCGCGTACATGGGTCATATTCGGCATTTGGTCTGTCTTGGCAATACACGCGGCCACGATGCGCTTCTCTGCCAAGGAAAGGCCATGAGCACTGCGCGTCAGGGCATTGCTCATGTTCACCTGCAGCTCCACCATCGGTTGTTCGGCGTCGAGTTTATGAACGTGCTGTAGCTTCACCTTGCTCCCTTTTTCGGACATAGCCCGGGTTATCCGGACTTTCAAATAACAGTGTCCGAGTATGAGCTTTTCGGACACTGTTTGTCAACTGTCCGAATGTGGATAAGACCCGGAAAATGTCCGGCTCGCCCGGAAAATGTCCGAGCCAGCCCGGAAAATGTCCGAATCTTTGTAAACAATGAAACAGGGAAACAAAAAACAAGAAACCGCATGCGCGGAAATTCGACTTCAACCTCTCTCGGAAACTCAGCAAAGCGGCCTATGGCCGGGCACCCCGCTGCGCGAGGTTCCCCGGTCAAGCCGGCTCCCCTCCTGATTATCGACAGCCCGCAAGCGGGCTAGAACGCGCCCAGGCGCGTAAGCAAAACCACAGAATACAACCGCCGCTGAATCACGCCATGCTTTCGGCGGGCTACGGAGTTGGCCGCAAGCGGCCAAGCCCTACCGGGCCGGCTCCTACCGCCTCACCGCCGGCAAACCGGCGGCCCGCTACATGGCGTGATGATGTGCAGGTGGTATGCAGCGGGTGAATGGTCTTCCAGGAAGAAGAGAGCGAGCGATAGCGGCCAATGTGGCTCACCAAAACGCAAAACGTCCGAAAGAACTCAGAAGGCCTCCAGAACCGCATGAGCGGGCTCAAGCGCGATTTTCTTGAGTCGCGCGACGGATTCCCACTTTCATTGCCTCAAATGGCGTACGGGGCCGATTAGCCCGTTTGCCAGCAGCATGCCAGCCGCGCCGGCGCTGCACCTGGTCGACGTCATGCTCGAGGCGGTGAGCGATCGCCAGGCCTGCACTTGGTGGACCAGCTGCAGCAGCGGCCGGCGCCGGCGCGCCGCGGCGACCAGGTGCGCACGCGGCGGGATCCACAACCCGGGCTGCAGCGCGCGATCGGCGCCGCTGGCCAGCAGCGTGCCGGCCGCGCCGGCTGCACCTGGTCGACGTCGTGCTCGAGGCGGCGAGCGATCGCTAGGCCTGCACCTGGTGGGCCAGCTGCAGCAGCGGCCGGCGCCGGTGCGTCGCAGCGACCAGGTGCGCACGCGGCGGGATCCACAGCCGGGCAGCAGCACGCGATCGGCGGCCTGCCGCGAACTGCTTAAAGCTCATTTGCATCATCTTAATATCTAGTTGATATCAACTCGATATCTACATACAATCATCACGATATCGTTTTAACTTACCTGGGAGATTACATGGCGATTTATGTAGTGGCGAACAAAAAGGGCGGAATCGGTAAATCGACTACAGCTGTGCAGCTGGTAACTGGCCTCTCGCTCAAGGGCCGCCGAGTTTGGGCGGTTGATGGAGATGGGGATCAGACGTCCATGCTGCTGGCCCTCACCGTACGTGCCAATAGTGGGCTGTCAGGAATTGCTGCCTGTGAACTATCGGAAGGGCAAACCCTGCGACAACAGGTAAAGCTGCAGGCCGATATGTTCGATGACGTTGTGATCGATGTAGGGGCAAAGGATTCCGGCTCACTGCGTGCTGCATTGTCGGTGGCCGACGTCCTGGTGATCCCATTCGCTCCGCGGACTTTCGACGTATGGGCCTTCGAAAACATGGCTGCCCTGGTGCGCGAGGTGCAGGCCATGCGCGACTTCAAAGTTCTGGCGTTCTTGAATAAGGCTGACCCGGCCAATCAGGACGCGGACAACAAACAGGCAATCGAGGATATTGGCCGATACGGCTACCAGATCTCGCCTGTGTCGATCGGCGATCGCAAGTCCTTAGCCCATGCGAGCGCGGCTGGGCAGCATGTCAGCGAATTCAAAGGCGCCGATCCGGTGCTGCGGCGCGAAATTGCGGCGCTCCTAGAATTCATCACTACAGCCTAATCAAATTACATCATCTTGATATTTAGTTGATATCAAGATGGGGTCAACTTAATATTAAAGAGATGTCAAAATGAGTCGAAATAGCCGTATCATCGCCAAGCCATCCATGCCTGCCCAACCGGGAAACGAGGCTGCCATTGAACGATTCATCAGCGGTGCACCGGATGCGCATGCATCGTCGCCAAGCGGCGCACCAGTGGCGCCGGCACCAGTCGCCCAGGACTCAGCGAAGGCCCAGAGCCGCAGCCGCAAGACGGCTATCAGTTTGACGTTGCCTGACCAAGTCATTGAAGCAATGGATCGCAAGCGGGCCGATCTGGGCGGACTCAGCCGGCCCGCCTTCATCGCCTTGGCCGTATCGAAGTTTGAGGGGTGATTGTTCTAGGGTAGGGCGGGGAGGGAAGGGCGGCAGTTACAGTGCCGCCAGCCGCGCAAGCCCTCTGAAGGTCAGAGGCTTGCGGGATCGAGTTAGCAGTCGGTCACAGTCGGGACGTTTGACGAGAACTTCTGTTGTTTGCTTTTATCGACAGCATTCAACGTGCTAGCGTTTTCATGAAGTGCCTGGTTGTAAGCCAGTTCTGCCTTCATGAGCTTTTCACGCGCTGCGGTAAATTCAGCTGCAGCTTCTACAACGGCATGTTGGAGGGAGGAGGTATTCTTCATTCGATTTCTCTTAAGGATTAGGTGGGGGAGTCGCTGAGGTCTTTCTTTTGGCCTGCAAGGGCCGGCCATGCACTGGCAAATCAACAGCCGTGTTCGGTTTTGCACTTGGCGACAGAGTGCGCACAATTTCAAGATTGGCCACATAGGTATGGCCGCAATATACGTCCGTACACTGATAAGTAATCTCACGAAGGGTAAGGCTGAGTAGCTTGCTGCTTCGCGCGATTGCCCTGCTCTCGCAATGAGGGCAGGCGATGATGATTCTCATACTCATGATTTTCCGAGCAATTCCAGGATGAAAGGCCACCTGTTTGGGTCGCCTTGAAAAGTGCAGAACAGAAGCGTTTATATCCCCGAAACAACTCTTTTGGATGCCTGCTGAAATGTGCTCGCAGCGGGCACATTTACCTTTCGTTTTCTTGTTGCGGGTTTCACTGCAAAGTGCGTATGGCACTGCATGGCGCGATATGACGTGTTAAAGGGGCTGGAGAAATCCGGTGTTGATACATCGCGTCATGCAGGCCTTTAGCAAAATCTGAAAACAGCAAATGAAAAGCGTGCCATTACCATTACATTCCGGCTTTCTTCGGCAACCACAGGTCTTGCAACTTGTGGGTTTTTCTGCTCGTACTTTGTGGCGCCGTTGCAAAGCCGAAACGTTCCCTCAGCCAATCAAATTATCTGCAAGGATTACTGCCTGGCGAGCTGAGGAAGTGGCGAACTGGATTGCCGAGCAGGGTAGGGTCGGGCAATGACGATCAGCATTGTTAACGCTCAGGCTTTCAGCTACACTGGGCGTGCCGCTGACAAAAAGGCGGTCGGGTTTGGAACCCCGAAAATCGAGAGGTGGACATCCGCCAGCAGGCGGTATTTTTGTCCAATTGCCTTCGTGCGCCTTCTTCAATGGGCGGGCCTTGGCGGGGACGGTTTCGGCCGTACCGGTCTCTTTTCGTACCGGGTTCCAACCTCGTCAAGTGCCCGCCCTCCCGTTTGGAACCGGGAAGCGATTAACGCAACGAAGGAGATCTGTATGAAAAATGTTACCGCCCCACCTGTAGATAAATTCCCCTCCATTCCACCAGTCTCAAGTACTGAAAAAGCGCAGACTGATGTCTACGTGAAAAAAATTGAATCGGCCGAGGCCGCAGTACAGCGCGCAAGGGATATGGCATGCATGTTTGCATATCTGACGCTGGATCTTCACGATGATTCGCAGCACATCACGCTCGATTTACAAGCATTGCGTGGCGTGATGGGTAGGCTTTGGGGTGACCTGGATGAGGCCTTGGCTTCATTCCATCAAGCTCATGAACTGTTTTCGGTAATTGCTAAGAAATCTAACCCTTAACCATTATTGGAACTAGCATGACGAATCTGAAACAGAAGTTAGAAGTGGCTAAAGCGACATATGAGGCTGCAAATACAGCTTTGCAAAAGTCGCGTAAAACCTATGAACAGGGTCCGAAAAAGGACTATGCACAGCATCTGCAAAATGTCGCTGCATTACAGGGTGAGATAAATAGTCATCAAGCCAAGCGAGATACCGCGAAGCAGGCTTTGGCCGATGAGCTTCGATTGTCGAATGGTGTAAAAAATCAAAAGGTAAGCGAAGCTCTGTCCGCAATACGCGACAGTGAATGTGCGCTCGAAGAATGCGGTGTTCTATTGCAACAGCTTGAGGCTAATACGGAAGCCGAACGTATTAACGCTTCCATAGACGCGAGCCTTTATCGAGTTGAATACAGACAGGCTGAATATGCGTGGGCTGTAATGAATGCGTACACGGTTCTTGCTGACTGCGGAGAACGCATTGCAGCTGCAATGGCGGTTGATGCAGGTAGCGATGACCCGATGTCGTTGGAATACACTCCACGAAGAATTATTTCGGACGAACTTAAAGCGATAGTTCATGCATATCAAGGAGAGACGAGGCCGTATCTTTCCGAGATTGGTCTGCTTGACCTTGGCCCCGTTAAAAATCAAGATCTCATGTCGCCTATCCAAATTCGGCAGGCTAAAGAAAAGCTTGATACTAAAAGCGGGAATGTAAAGCTGTAACGCTATCCGATCCTTTCCGCAACTAATAACGAAGCGACTGACGATATTGTCTATCGCTTCGTTTTCATTTCTGCCCTCGCTGCTATAAGCGATCGCCAAGCCTGTACCTAGTAGGCTAACTGCTTCAGGACCGGTTTGGGGCCAGCGGCAGCATCGCGGCCGAGCAGGGCGTCGACCAGGTGCGCGCCGGCGTCGCGCCGCTGCAGCAGCTGGCTGGCCTGGTGGGTCCTGCCGGCCGTGCCGATCGCGCGCTGCAGCCCGAGATGACGATATCGACCAGGGCGAACCTCCGCCGCCGGCGCCGGCGCGTTGCAGTTGGCCACACCAGGTGCAGGCCT
>NZ_JBYTST010000022.1:0-32171 GCF_058111565.1 Telluria sp. AZSoR62 | reverse complement strand
CCCGCGACAATGGCCACAGGCGGGTGCCGGCGCCGCCGGAGAGGATGACTGGATAAATTTTCATGCGCTGACTTTCTCTTTCAATTTCTCGGTTTCGTTCTCGTTCTGGCCATCGGTTTCAGGACGTCCCGAGCGGCGGCGGTCGCGCGCATTGAGCCACTCCCGCGAGGAATACTCGGAAGCATGCTTCATCTCGCCCTTGCGGTCGACACTGTAGTCCTTGAAAACGATCATTTCATGCAATGTTACATCATGCAACACCCGTGTGTATTCAAACAACACGCTACGCACCACTTCCGCGCCTTCGCAGATATGGCTGCCGTGTCCGATCCAGGTCGGGCCGACGATGCGCGAGCCGGCTTCGATCTTGACGTTCGAGCCGATATAGACCGGTCCTTCGATGGTGGTGCCTTCCCAGTTGATGCTGGTGTTCAGGCCGGTCCAGACGCCCGGTTCGATCTGGATGCCCGGCACGTCCATGTGGTTGACTTCGCCGGTCAGCACGGTCTGCAGCACTTCCCAGTAGTCGCTCATGGTGCCGATGTCGAGCCAGTTGAAGGGGCGGCCCTGGGCGTAGAACGGCAGGCCGCGCTCGGCCAGCAGCGGGAACAGTTCGGAACCGATGTCGAAGGCCACGCCCGACGGGATCAGGTCGATCACTTCCGGTTCGAAGATATAGATGCCGGTGGAGATGAAATTGGATTTGGCTTCGTCTTCGCTCGGCTTTTCCTGGAACTCGGTGATGCGGCCTTCGGCGTCGGTGACGACGACGCCATAGGACGAGACTTTGTCCCACGGCACTTCCTTGGTGATGACGGTGGCCATCGCGCCCTTGCGGCGGTGCTCGAGCAGGGCCGCTTTCAGGTCGAGGTCGATCAGGGCGTCGCCGCACAGCACGATGGTGGTGTCGTCGAAGAAGCCGCCGAATTCCTGGATCTTCTTCATGCCGCCGGCCGAGCCGATCGGCTCGGGCACGACTTCGCCGTCGTCCTTGATATAGCCTTCGAAGGAATAGCCGATCTGGACGCCGAACTGCTCGCCTTCGCCGAAGTATTCTTCGATTTTTTCGTGCAGCCAGCTGACGTTGACCATGATTTCGGTCACGCCATGCTTCTTGAGGTGTTCGACCAGGTAAGCCATCACGGGCTTGCCCAGCAGGGGAATCATCGGTTTTGGCAGGTCGTAGGTGAGCGGGCGTACGCGCGTGCCCTTGCCTGCTGCGAGAATCATGGCTTTCATGGGACTGTCCTTTGAATTATTTGGCTGTGGTTTGATAGCGCCAGACGTCGGCGCACATTTGAGCGACATCGCGCTCGGCAGTCCAGCCCAGCTCATCGAGGGCCTTGGCCGGGTCGGCGTAGCACTTGGCCACGTCGCCCGGGCGGCGATCGACGATCTGGAAGGCGATCGGGCGCCCGCAGGCGGCCTCGAAGGCGCGCACCATTTCCAGCACGCTGTTGCCGCGGCCAGTGCCGAGGTTATAGGTCAGGATGCCCGCGCCCTTGGCCAGGCGATCCAGGGTCTTGACGTGGCCGATCGCCAGGTCGACCACGTGGATGTAGTCGCGCAGGCCGGTGCCGTCCGGGGTCGGGTAGTCGCCGCCGAAGACGGAGAGCTTCTCGCGCTGGCCGTTGGCGACCTGGGCGATGTAGGGAACGAGGTTGTTCGGGATGCCGTTCGGCTCTTCGCCGATCAGGCCGCTTTCGTGGGCGCCGACCGGGTTGAAATAGCGCAGCAGCGCGATGCGCCAGTCGGGCTCGGCCTTGGCCAGGTCGCGCAGGATGTCTTCGATCATCAGCTTGCTGCGGCCGTAGGGATTGGTGGCGGACAAGGGGAAATCTTCGCGGATCGGCACCGAGGCCGGATCGCCGTAGACGGTGGCCGAGGACGAGAACACCAGCGACTTGACGCCGAACTTGGCCATCGTCTCGAACAGGATGACGCTGCCGTTGACGTTGTTGTCGTAGTAGCGCAGCGGCTGGGCCACCGATTCGCCGACCGCCTTCAGGCCGGCGAAATGGATCACCGCGTCGACCTTGTGGGCGCCGAACACGCGCTCGAGGGCGGCGCGGTCGCGGATGTCGGCCTCTTCGAAGACGAAGGTCTTGCCCGAGATCTTCTGCACGCGTTCCTGCACCGACGCGACGGCGTTGGACAGGTTGTCGACCACCACCACCTCGTGGCCCGCTTGCTGCAGCTCGACCACGGTATGCGAACCGATGTAGCCCATGCCGCCAGTAACCAGAATCTTCATGTCGTGTCGCTCTCTGTGATATGTAATAGGTATTAATCAGGTGCCTGTGAGTGCTGCAGCGAATCACAGCATGTTCAGGCCTTGCACGGTGCGGCGCGCCTGCCCGAGGGCGGGCGCGTGGCCGATGCGTTTCTTGTTCGACTGCGGCCTTCGTGCTGCCGCCCTAGCCCTGCTTGACCTGCCTGCCCTTGAGGGCTTCCTTGATGAACAGGCGAATAAAGGCCATGTCCTCGATGAAGTAGCGCCGGAACATCCGACGCGGCTCCTGCAAGAACCGGTAGAACCATTCCAGCCCGGCGCGCTGCATCCACCTGGGGGCCCGCTTGACCTTGCCGATGGCGACGTCGAAGGTGCCGCCCACGCCCATCGCGAAGGGAATCCGCATGTGGGCCTGGTACTGGCCGAGGAACTCTTCCTTCTTCGGCGAGCTGATCGCCACGAACAGCAGGTCGGCCCGGCTGGCCCGGATCTGCTCGGCGACAGCCGCTTCTTCTTCCTCGCCCTTCCAGTAGCCGTTGCGGTAGCCGGCCAGCATCAGGCCCGGATACTTGCGGCCATAGGTCTCGGCCACCTTGCTCACGACTTCCTCGCGCGCGCCCAGCAGGAACACGCGCCAGCCCTTCTCGCCCGCCCGCGCCATCAGCGCCTCGAACAGGTCGACCCCGGCGACCCGCTCCTTGAGCGGCTTGCCCAGCAGGCGCGAAGCCCACACCACGGGCATGCCGTCCACGTTCACCAGCGCGCATTCGTTGATGATCCGCTGCAGGCCTGGATCGCGGCTGGCCTTGACCAGCTTGTCCACGTTGACCACCACGTGCTGGTGGGGCAGACCGGTCGCGATGAAGCCTTCGACCTTGCCCAGCGTCTCTTCCATTGTCAGGTTGTCGACCTGGCAGCCCATCAGCGTGATGCGTTCAGTCATGCGTGCTCCTTTACTAAACCTGCTGCAATTCCTTCGCGAGGATGGCCACGATGCGTTCGGCCGCCCGGCCGTCCCACAGGTGCGGGCGGCGGCCCTGCTTGCCCTGCCCTGCCAGCACCTTGCGCGCCTCGCGCACGATGGCGGCCGGATCGGTGCCGGCCAGTACGTTCGAGCCTTCGTCGACCGTGACCGGCCGCTCGGTGTTCTCGCGGATCGTCACGCAGGGCACGCCCAGCGCGGTGGTTTCTTCCTGCAGGCCGCCGCTGTCGGTGAGCACCACGGCCGCGTCCTTCCACAGGTTCAGGAAAGCCATATAGGCTTGCGGCCCGGCCAGGGTGACGTTCGGGCCCAGGTCGATGCCGAATTTCTCGATGTTGGCGCGGGTGCGCGGGTGGACCGGGAAGATCAGCGGCAGCGCCTGCGCGATCTCTTTCAACGCCCCCGCGATGCGGGCAAAGGCGGCCGGCTCGTCGACATTGCTGGGACGGTGCAGGGTCACCACGCCGTAGCGCCCGCCGCCAGCCTGCCGCGCCGCCTTGTAGGCGCTGGTCTCGAAGCCGGAAGTGTCGGTACGGCCGAGCTTGTCCGCCTGGTAGAGCACGTTGTCGACCATCACGTGGCCGACATAATGGATGGCCGAGGCCGGCTTGCCCTCGCGCTCCAGGTGCCCGACCGCAGCCGGCTCGGTGGCAAAGAACCAGTCGGAAATCGCATCGGTGACGAGGCGGTTGATTTCTTCCGGCATCGACATGTCGCCGCTGCGCAGGCCGGCCTCGACGTGGGCCACGGGGATGCACAGCTTCTTGGCCACGATCGAGCAGGCCAGCGTGGAATTGACGTCGCCCACCACCAGCACCGCGGCCGGGCGCTCGGCCGTGCACAATTCTTCGAAGCCGACCATGATCTTGCCGGTCTGCTGGGCATGGCTGCCGCCGCCGGCGGCCATGAACACGTCAGGCTGCGGAATGCCGAGCTCGTCGAAGAAAACGTCGTTCATGTCACGGTCGTAGTGCTGCCCGGTGTGCACGATCTTGAAGCTCAGCTGCGACTGGGCCTGCAGCGCACGCACGATCGGCGCGATCTTCATAAAGTTCGGGCGGGCGCCGGCGACCAGGTAGATCAACATGGGAACATTTCCACTAGTTAAAAATTTGTTAATGCAAGAACGTTATTGTAAACCTGCATTCGACCGGGACGGCGGACGATACAGTCGTGATCCGCAGCACTTCGCAGGGCCGCTTCGATTCGTAGGTGCGCGAATACCAGCCCAGCGGCGGATTCTCGGCGCCGCGCACCAGTTCGAGCTGCAGGTCGGCGCCGCTGGCCTGCATCTGCAGCACGAAACGCTTGCCGCGCACCGACAGGCCCTGGCTGGTCAGGCGCACGTCGAGCTCCGGGGCGAAATGCCAGAACAGCTCGACCTTGTGCGGCTTGCGCGCCGATACCTCGTCGCGCACGACCAGGGTGTTGGTCGGGCCGTCGAAGCGCACGCTGCGCAGGTGGCGCACCGGGTCGGACAGCCGGGCATAGCCGTCGTGCGAGCCACGGAACTCGAATTCGTGCGGCGAAGTCGGCATGCGCTCGATGCGGGCGGCGGCCTTGCGCAGCCACATGAAGCGCCCGCCGCTGACGGACTGGTCCTGCCCATCGATGCGCACGGTGTTGTGGGCGGAGGTGCCACGGAAATAGTCGCGCCACTTCTGCTCCTGCCAGTACGAGAAGGTGCCGGGATCGACCAGGCATTCCTCGCCGGCCACCGACAGCACCAGCGACAGCGCATCGGCATGGCCGTGGGCGGCGATGCCGAGGTAGCCAAGCGGGCCGCAATCGAGCATGCCCTTGATCTCGCTCGCTTCGCCGAAGTGGTTTCCGAACAACAGGTAGCCGCCGTCAGGGAAGGCCCAGCTGGTCGCAACCTCGTGCGGATCGCAATCCGGCCGGGTGCCGGGCAGCGCATGCAGCAGCCAGCGCACGCCGGGATGATGGTCGGCCTGGGCCCCGAACACGGTGTCGCCCAGGGCCAGGAGCTGGCCGGCGCGGTCCATGCCGGAGGCGTCGAGCCGGAACACGCAGCCGTCGTCGGCGTCGCCCACGGCCGGCACGTTGCCGCCCACGTCGCGTACCGAGCGCAGGAAGCGCAGCGCGCGCTGCAGCGCGGCCCAGTAGGTGCGCGGGAAAGGATTGCGGCTGGCCTGGCCGAACAGGCCGGCCACGAACAGGAATTCGCTCGAGAACACGTGGTAGGCAAAGGCCTGCTCGCGGTTGACGCCGTCGCGCGAGAACTGCGCCACCGCTTCATGTTCGAGCTCGCGCCGCGCCTGGGCGCACCACTCGGCGGACTCTCTCCAGCACGGCCAGGTGCTGGCGCCCACGTACAGCCCGGCCAGTTCGCCGATCAGGTGGTTGTTGGCCGAGGAGTGGCGCGACAGATGGCGCGCGATGCCGCGGCAATGGGCGTGGATGCTGTCCAGCCAGTCGGCGCGCAGCTTCTGGCCCGATTCGCCGGCGAACAGCAGGCTGGCTTCGCCACCCACCAGTTGCCACAGCAGGCTCCAGTTGATCAGGCGGATGCCCAGCTCCAGCGAACTGGTCCAGTTGGGGCCGGTCAGCGGCGGGCATTGGTCCAGCCAGCTGCGCAGCTGCTGCTCGAGCGCATGCAGCCAGCGCACGTCGCCGCTGACCGACCAGGCCTGGGCCAGGCGCACGAGGTGCAGGTGGCGGTTCAGTTCCCACACGTGCTTGATGTCGCCGACCTGCTCGCGCCTGGTGATGGCGATGTCGCCGGCATAGACGGAGGGACCGGTGACGCCGGTTTCGGGATCGCGGTTCCAGGCGGTGGGCACGCCGACGTCGAAGCGGCGCTCGGCGAACAGCACCACGTGGCCGGCGCAGATGCGTTCGGCATCGAGCAGCAGGGCTTCGATTTCACGGGCGTCGAGCGCGGGGGCGCCGTGCACGGGCAGGGTCAGCGCGCGCGGCAGCGGCGCGGGTGCGGTGCGGCCGGCCATGCGCCGCCCCATGCGCGTGGTCGCTGCCTGGCGCACGCGGTAGCCCAGTTCGGCCACCGACATGCAGCGCAGCCGGTTGACCAGCCACCCTATCCTTACAGTTGCATTCATCGATCCCCCCGGCTCGCGCCCATGGCACGCAGTTGTTCGTAGACTGACGAAATCCGTCCGATCACCACGCCGGACTCGAATTGTTCTTGTATGGTGGCGCGCGCCTGCTGTCCCAGGCGCTGCCTTTCCTCATCGTCCCCCAGCAGGCGTCCCAGGGCCGCCGCCAGTGCCCCCACATCGCCCGGCTGCACCAGGATGCCGTTCTCGCCGTCGCGCACCGCGTCCGGGATGCCGCCCACGCCGGTGACCACGATCGCCTTGCCGGCCGCCATGGCCTCCAGCATCGCCATCGGCAAGCCCTCGGCATGCGAAGGCAGGCAGAAGATCGCGGCACGCTCCAGTTCCTGCGCCTTCTGCACGGCGTCGACCCAGCCCAGTTCGGTGACCCGGTCGGCCACCTTCAGTGCTTCGGCGCGGCGCCGCAATTCGGGCAAGGCGCCCTGCCCGCCCACGGCCAGCTGGACGTGGGGAAAGCGTTCGCGCAGCAGCGCCACTGCTTCCACCAGCTCGAAAATCCCCTTGCGCGGCTCGACCTGGCCGAGGAAGAGGATGCGTCCGGGCTCGGCCTGCAAGCTCGCGGGCGGCGGCAGCGGCACCGAATTCGGGACGACCACCACCTGCGCCGCAGGCGCGAATCCGCGCAGGAAACCGGCCCAGCGGGTCGATAGGGCAATCACGACCGAACTGCGCTCCAGCGTGTGGCGGATCCAGCGGCGCATCAAGGGACTGGCGCCCGCAATGAAATCGTCGAAGCAGGCGCCGTGCAGGTGGAACACTGTTTTACATCCTGCCGCGCGGCCCAGCGCCAGCAGCACCGACTTGCGCACGAAACTGCCTTTCGAGGCGGCGTGCACGTGCATGACCTGCGGGCGCTGGCCTGGGGCGCGCGCCAGGCAAGCCAGCGTGCCCGCCAGGCCCTTGAGCGCGGCACGTATCTTGACCAGCCGCGAGCCTTCCGTATGGGTCGGCAGGTAGCACACGCCTTCGCGCTCGAACAGGCCGCTTTGGCGCAACAGCGAGACCACCGTGGCCACGCCGCCGCGTCCGCCGGGCTCGGTGCCGAGCATCAGCACCCGCGGCGCCTGCTTCACGCCCTCCACCATGCTGCCAAGAGTTTGCGCAATAGAAATTGTTTTGAATAGTACAACAGTGTTGTCTCCCGGAAGCGCACGATTCAATGTCAGGCGCATAACACAATGAGGACAGCCTTATTTCCGTTCGGGCAAGATTTTTGTGTACGTTTCTGCAACTATCTGGCCGAGAATAGCATAGGTCCGATGCTGCCGAACGTACGGCGGACCACGTTGCGCCAGGGTGGCGGCCAGTTCCGGGTCATCGAGCAGGCGCCGCACGGCGGCGGCAAAGGGCGCCGCCTGCATCGGCGCGCACAGCCCCGCCCTGCTTTCTTCGATGACCAGCTGCTGGTCGGGGATGTCGTTGGCGACGCTGGGGATGCCCAGCGCCAGGTATTCGACCAGCTTGGTGGGCGAGGACACGTCGAACAGCGTGCCGCGCGGGATCGGCGACAGGCCGACCTCGGCCCGCACCGCGTAGCCGAGCGCGGCGGGCTGGGACAGCCAGCCGGTCAGCAGCACGTGCTTGTCCAATTCCCGGCGCGCGATCTCGGCGCGCATCCAGGCCATCTCGTCGTCCGAGGCGGCGTCGCCGGCGATCACCAGGAGGATGTCGGGGACCTCGTGCATGAGTTGGCCGACGACGTCGAGCAGGAAGCCGGAGTCGCGCGCCCGGGCGATACGGCCCAGGTAGATGACCACGCGCCGGCCCTCCAGGCGCGGGTCGGTGCTGGGCGCGACCGCAGCGCGGTCGAACAAGGCGGCGTCCACGCCCATCGGCACCGCCGTCATGCGCGCGCGCTCGAGACCCTGGGCTGCCAGCCAGGCCGCCATGGCTTCGCTCTGCACGAAGATGTGGCGCGCACCGGGCAGCACCAGGCGGTAGATCACGAAGCGCGAGGCGCGGGCGCGCACGGCATGGGCGAACCAGGTTAGGCGCCGCCCGCGCTGCCTGAATTCGTCTCGCCGCACCTCGAAGCCTTCCACGATCGGGAAGGACATCCAGTACACAAAAGGAACGCCCAGCATGGCCGCGGCGATCCGGCCCAGCAGGCCGGAGGCGATCTTGTCGCGCACCTGGATGCAGTCGGGGCGCACGCGGCGTTGCGCCTGCAGCAGCCCGCGCAGGTCCCACAGCGGCGAGAGCACGCTGGCAAAGCGCGAGCGCAGGCTGCCGACCGCATGCATGCCGCCGGCCGCCCAGGGCCCCGCCGGGCGGTCGCCGCCGGCCTGCCCCACGATCTCGCTATGCACGCCGTAGCGCGGCATCTCCTCGCCGAACAGGGTCAGCACGTCGGCGCGGGCCGGCGGCAAGGGGTCGCGGATGATGTAGGCGATCGACAGCGGTGTGCGCATGCGGGCTCGTTCCGGTAGGACAGGCCAGCCGATTCTAGCCCAGCTGTCGCCCTGCACGGTTCGGCCGCGTTCGCGGAATGTGCGATGCAGCACATCCGCGCAGAAAAACCCTCCTGCACGGCGGCGTTCGTGTTGTCGAAAAAATATTTCGCATTTTGTGCATCCGTTCGCCAGCCCCCACGCGTAGTGTAGGTGCCGGATCGAAGCCGCACCGGCTGCTTGCATTGCCGCACATTCGGCTAGCGCCGGGCAATGCCTCCCGCGTTTCAATGAAAACCCAGCCGCTGCGCTCACCGTCGAGCGGCGTATCGAGGAGAGTCACCATGAAGCAACCCGCTGTGCTGGCACTTGCCGCCATCCTTGCCGCCCTGTCGGCAGGTCCCGCCGTGTCGGCCGACAAGGCCCCAGCCGAAAAAGCCCGTCCCGCCTGCCTGGACGACAAGCGCGAAGGCGGTCCGCTCGCGGTGATCGGGCTGACCGCCGACATGCAGCTGGTCTGCTTCCGCGAGAAGCATCCGGACAAGGCCCGCGCCATCGCCAGCGTCAGCGGCCTGATGCGTGGTGACGTGCTGGTGGGGATCGACTACCGCGTCCAGGACGGCGGCCTGTATGGCGTCAGCCGCAGCGGCGGCGTGTACCGGATCGATGCGGGCACCGCGGTGGCGACCCGTGTCAGCAGCCTGACGGTACCGCTCGAGGGCAATGCGTTCGGCGTCGACTTCAATCCCGCCGCCGACCGCCTGCGCATCGTCAGCGACACCGGGCAGAACCTGCGCCACAACATCAACCCCGGCGGCACCACGGTCGCCGACGATCCGCTGGACTATCCACCGGCGACGCCGGCCAATGCGGTCGGGCCGAACGCGCTCATGGTGACCGGCTCGGCGTACACCAATAACGACTTGTCGGCCACGACGGCCACCACGCTGTATGCGCTCGACACCATGCTGGACCAGGTCGCCCTGCAGTCGCCGCCGAACGACGGCACCCTGGCCGCGACCGGCAAGCTGGGCGTGGATGCGGCCGGCGACACCGGCTTCGACATCTACAGCAGCGTGCGCAACGGGGTGACGGTCGAGGTGCAGGCGCTGGCCTCGCTGGCGGGCGCGGATGGCAAAAGCAGCCTGTTCAGTATCGACCTGCCGACCGGCAAGGCGACCTTGCGCGGCATGTTCCCGGCGCAGTACCGGGTGATCGGGATCGCCATCCCGCTGGAGCAATAGCAAGGGCGCTGTCTCCGCAAGCGGCGCTGGGCGTCTTCCACACGTAACAGGTATAGCGCCATAGCAAGAAAAAACCCGCAGCATCTGCTGCGGGTTTTTTGCCCTGACAGGCGCGTCGCGCCGGCTGGGTGCTCAGTTCAGCGTCACGGTCTGGCCATCCACCGTCACGGTGCGCACCGAACCCGAGCTGCCCATGGTCACGCTTGGCTTCTTGCAGCCGACGTCGAGCAGCACGAGGTATTCGGCGGTCGCGTTGGCTTCGCCCTTGAGGTAGAAGGCGCCATGGTCTTCGATCACATTGGCCTTGGCGCCCGGGCCGATCCACTTGGCAAAGGTCGCCGCCGTGTTCAGCGAACGCACGCACAGGGTCTGGGTGCCGGCCGCCACCTTGACGTTGAGGGCATTCTCGACCGTCATGATGGCCGGGGTGTGCATGTTCCACTCGTAGGTGCGGGCCACGGTGCTCGACAGGCGGTCGCGCACCAGCACCGCATTGCCGGCGCCGCGCAGGTGCCAGACCTGGCGCTTGGCCATGGTCAGCTGGCCACCGTAGGCCGGGGTCGCATCGCCTTCCGTGTAGTCGTAGGTCGGCTGGGCGGTGAACGCGGTGATCTTCCCGTTGCGCTGCAGCTGCTCGCGGTAGCCGTTGACCAGCTGGCCCTTGCCGCCGTCGAAGGTGATCGCATTCTGCGAGCGGGTCTGGTGGTACCAGTCGCTCCAGTACGGCGAGCCGTACCAGTCGTACCAGCCGGCCTTGACCAGCAGCGGCTGGCCGGCGCTCGACAGCAGCAGGCCGTTCTGGTCGCCGTGGCTGTGGTTGAACGAGCCGTAAGGGCTGGACTTGAAGAAGGTCGAGATGCGCTGGGTCGAGGCCAGGTCGCTGTGCATCGCCACCCAGCCGATGCTCGGGTAATAGGCCGAGTTCGACGGGGCCTGGTAGATCGTGGTGTCCTTCACCGGCAGCGGGTACTGGGCCGACAGCAGCGACATCGCGTCTTCCATGCCGGTGGTGTTCTTCACGAACCAGGCCGCGCGCGGGGACCACATGCGCGAGGCAAAGGCGCGGAACACGCGGGCGTCCGGCTTGGTTTCGGACGCGTCGCCGAAGGCGTGCACGCGCGAGCCGGGCGGGATGAATTCCATCGCGAAGTCGAGGAAGCCGAGCGTCCATGGCTTGCCGAAGAAGTTCACGCCGCTGGCGTGCGAGAGCGGGTCCCACAGCGCCAGCAGGTAGGCGGCCGAGTATTCGGCGTAGGCCGTGCCGTTGGCATAGCCGCCTTCCGGGCCGCTCCATGGATTCGGGCTCAGTGCATAGGCGCGGAACGAGAAGTCGAACCACTTCTGCGCTTCCGGGATGTCGCCCAGCGACAGGCTCGAGATCAGGACCAGGAAGACCAGGCTGGTGTTGCCGTGCGAATCGAAGGGGAACTGGTCCAGGCGGCCATTGTCGCCGGCCAGGTTGTCGTACATGACAGTGGTGCGGGCCTTGACCGATGCCAGCCAGCGCGCCTTGCGGGTGGCGTCGAGCGCGCCGGCCAGCGAATCGATGCCCTTGATCAGGCCCCAGGCGATCTGGCGCGTGGCCTGGTCCTGGTTGACATAGCTGGTCGGGCCGTTCGGGTCGAGGGCAGCCAGTTCGTCGCCGCGCTTGAGCGCTTCGGTCAGGTAGACGGCTTCGCCCTTGATGCGGTACATCAGCGCCGCCGCTTCCAGCTGGCGGGTCGCTTCGTTGATGCGCTG
This sequence comes from Telluria sp. AZSoR62, assembly GCF_058111565.1. NCBI lineage: Bacteria > Pseudomonadati > Pseudomonadota > Betaproteobacteria > Burkholderiales > Oxalobacteraceae > Telluria > Telluria sp. AZSoR62. The sequence continues at coordinate 20,484 of NZ_JBYTST010000022.1, read as the reverse complement.
GCGCACGTCGGTCTGCTGGGCGGCCATGGCGGCGGTCAGCGGGCTGGTGATCACGATCGACCAGCGCGAGTCCGACAGCGCGGGCACGGCCGTGATCTGGGCCTTGACTTCATTGCCCAGGCGGCTCAGGTAGGACTCGAGGTCGGCCTTCTTGGCCAGGCTCCAGGTCGAGAACGGGGTCACCGAGGCCGGCAGCGAACGCGGGCGCGCCTTGGACAGGATGCGGTTGCGCACGGTGGCGTTGTCGGGCACTTCGAACACCGTCGACTTGCTGGTGATCGAGAAAGTGCGCGGGTTCGACCAGTCGGTGGTGCCGACCGGGCGCACACGCCAGGTGTAGTTGCCCAGGGCCAGGGCCTTGGTCGGCAAGTGCCAGTTGCGCTCGACCACCACCTTGGTCGGCGTGCCGCCGACCGGGGTGATTTCGAGTTCGTAGCTGGCCGGGCCGGTGACATGGCGCGACCAGGTAAAGCCCGGCGGATTCTGGGCTTGCACCTGGTTCATTTCGGGCTTGGCCTGGATGACCAGCGGGTCGTTCGACTGGACCCAGTCGGCGCGGGCGCTGACGCTCGCGAACAGCGAGGCGCATGCAGCGGCCCAGACGAGGCTCTTCCGGTGAAATTGCATTGTGGGTACTCCGAGAAAAATATCTGAAGTTCTTGCGCCGCGCCGGCAGGGCCGGTTGGCTTGGGAACGCTTGCCTGTTGTTAGCTGCAGCGGCTTACTTATGGGATTTATAGTATCCCAAAGTAAGTTGAACGCTGGCAAATTCCCCAAAGAAAACACATATTTTTATCTTGCTTTGCAGAAATCCCACGACAAAATTTCAACTTTTACCAAACAATATTTGCAGGCATTTAACGGTCGTAATGTGCCTGCAAAGACAAAAGCGCAATGCTGTCGGATTGCTACGGGCTCGGCACGGCCTGCGCAGCCTGCAGCCCGCGCAGGCGCTTCAGGTAACGCAGGCAGTAGATGCCGAAGGCCAGCGGCGCCTTGTCCATGTGCCGGCGGCGCACGTCGAATTCCTCCTGGCGTGCCTTGAGCCGGTTGGCCGAGGAAACGCTGCCGGCATGGTCGCGGAATACCGTCAGCGGCTGGTCGATCATGGCCGGCTGCGCGGTGGCGCCCAGGCGCAGCCACAGGTCGATGTCCATCGCATACTTCAGTTTCTCGTCGAACACCCCTACCCGCTCGAAGGCCGACTTGCGCACGAAGACGGCTGGATGCGGGATCGAACTGCGTCCGGACACGAAGGCGCGGTAGGAAAACGCCGGCATGGCATAGGGCGGCACCATCTTGCCGTCCTTCAGGATCTGGATGTTCCCGTAGACCCAGTCGACCGGCTTGCCGGCCAGGCTCGCCTGGTCGAAGGCGCGCTTGACGGTGGCCAGCACGTCGGGGCCGTTGTAATAGTCGTCCGAATGCAGGTGGGCGACGATCTCGCCGCTGGCCGCTTCGATCCCCTGGTTCATGGCGCGGCTGATCCCGCCGCCCACGTCGCGCAGCACGCGCTTGTTGCCCGGGTAGGCCGCGATCATGTCCAGCGTGGCGTCCGTCGAGCCGCCGTCGACGAAGATGTGCTCGAAGTCCTGGCAGGTCTGCGACTGCACCGAGGCCAGGGTGTCGGCCAGGGTGGCGGCGCTGTTCCAGGTGCAGGTGACGATGGAAAAGGTAGGCTTATTCGGCATAGAACTCCAAGATGGTGGGTAGGGCCTGGAAAACGTCCATCCCGGCCGTGGCCGGCAAGGGGCGCGCGGCGGCCGGCTGCGCCAAGGTAGCGGCCAGCTGCGTGACCAGCTCTTCCATCGAACTGGAAAGGCGCAGCTGGCCGGGGAAAGCTTCATAGACAGATAGTTCGGGATTGCCGCCGCGCGCCAGCGCCAGGCAGGGACGCCCCAGGGCCAGCGCTTCGAGGATGGTGGTGCCGCAGGGCTCTTCCCAGACCGAGGGCACGACGCAGGCATGGCTGCTGGCCGCCAGCGCCACCACCTCGGCGTTGGGCTGCCAGCCGAGGAAGCGCACTTGATCGCCCGCATGCTCGGCCTCGAGCTGCGCGCGCAGCGGGCCGTCGCCGACCACCAGCACCTGGGCATCGGGCGGCAGCCGCCCGCGCGCAGCGGCGAGGAATTCGCCGAAACCCTTGCCGGTGTCGATGCGCCCGGCCACCAGCACCTGGCCCGGGCGCGGCCTGCCCGCGCGGTCGGCCAGCGCGGCGAGCTTGCGGTAATGGATGAAATTGTGGATCACGCGCGAGCGCGACAAGTCGGCATCGGGCAGCGTGCGCAGGAACTGGCGCCGCAAAAAGTCCGACACGAAGATGGTCTTGTGGCGGGCAAAGGCGCGCGCCGTCTCGCCGCGGTAGCGCGTCACGGCATGGCTGGAAAGCGTGCTGCGCAGCATGCCCGGCGCCGGATGGGCGCAAGCGGCGCAGGCGCGGCTGTCGGTCTCCATGCACACCGCGCCGCCCTTGAAGCGCAGGTGGATCACGCATTCGCTGCCCTGGTCGTGGCGGGTCTGGACGAAGTTCACGGCCGGGTCGACATACAGGCCGATCATCGGCAGGTGGCCGTGGTAATGCACCACGTCGTAATCGCGGGCCTGGGCGGCGAAGGCGCGCGCCACCTTGGCCGCGAACCAGGGCCGCTTGGCCGGGTTGAAGAAGCCGAGCTGGGTCTCCTTCCAGCCGACCCGGCGGAAATCGAAGCCAGGGACGAAGCGGCCCTGGAAACCGATCTCGGCCGCGCTGGCGGCATGGGCGCGGTCCGAGCGGCCCATGATGTCGACTTCGTTCCCGGCTTCGAGCAAGGCGTTCGAGAGCGTGACCACATGCTTGGCCAGGCCGCCGAGCTGCTGGCCCGGCAAGTCTTCGGACACCATGAGGATCTTCATCAGCTGCCCGCCGCCTGGCGGCGCGCCCAGGAAGCCTTGACCTGCGCCCAGGCTTGATGCCGGTCCTCGGGTTCGAGCACGAACAGCAGGCCATGCACGCCCAGCAGCAGCGCGGTCAGGCCCAGGATCAGCACGAAGTCCCAGGCGCCCGCGTCGAACAGCTGCTCGGCCGTAGCGGCAGCCACGGCGACCAGCGCCACCCCGAGCAGGCCGGGCGCATAGCCCTGGGCCACCAGGCGCGCCAGCCGGGTCGGGACCGTGCGCCCGTGTACGTAGGCAAGGAAGGCGCAGGTGAACAACAATGAGCCGACCAGGTGTCCCCAGGCGGCGCCATCGATGCCCCAGCCGGCCACGCCCACGTAGACGATGCCCAGGCCCGCCAGCGCGCGCGCCACCGCGAACAGGCCGGAGATGCGCGGATGGCCCATGCCGTCGTTCACCAGGGACGGCAGGCTGGTGAGCGAGTCGACGAACTGGGCCAGCGCCATGACCGCCAGCACCAGGGCGCCGTGGCGGGCGAAGTCCTCGTTCATCCAGTAGCGCAGGATCTGGTGGGCGAACACGGCCACCAGCACCAGGATCGCCGCGTTCAGGAAGGCCACGTAGCGCGTGGCCTTGACATAGAGGCGGTCCAGGCGCGCCAGCTCGCCCGCCGCGGCCAGGGCGCTGGCAGCCGGGAACAGCACGCCGGACAGGCGAAAGCTCAGGCCCAGCACGCGGTTGGCCAGGGTCGCCGCCACCGTGAAGTAAGCCAGGCCCGTGACGCCCACCAGCGCGCCGATGATCAGCTTGTCCGCATGGACATAGGACAGCGTGGCAAAGCGCGATAGGAAGGAATAGGCCGAAAAACCGAGCAGCTCGTTGCGGATGCGCGTGCGCGGCCAGCGCCAGCGAAAGCCCGGCACCAGCCGCCGGATTGCGCGCCACAAGACCAGGCAATGCACGCCGCTGGCCACCACCCGCAGCAATACCACTTCGAACAGGCCGTACCCGAGCAGCAGCACGCCGACGGCTGCCAGCGGCACCAGGGTGCCGAACACCATCTCGACCCGCGCCGAGATGTCGTAGCGCATCAGCGACTGGGGCACGCTGTTCAGGTAGACCTGGAGCTGGCCGAGCAGGAAGCCGAGCCCGGCCAGCTTCAAGGTGGCGATTGCCTCCGGCACGAGCGCCGCCGGCACCGAGAACACCCCGGTGATGAACCACCCTGCCCCCACGAACAGGCCGAGCGCACCGAGCAGGCCGATGAGGGCGTACACGGCCAGGCCGAAGGACATGGTCTCGACGACCTTGTCCTGGTCGGCGCGCGCATTGTGTTCGGCGATGTACTTGACCGAGCCGGCGGTGACGTTGATGTCGATCACCGCGAAATAGCCGACGATGGCGGTCACCAGCGAATACACGCCGTAACCCGATTCGCCCAGCCCCTTCACCACCAGCGGCACGGTCGCCAGCATGACCAGGGCGGGAATCGCCGCGCCCAGCAGGTTGGCCCAGGCGTTGCGCGCCAGGTTGAGGGACAGGTTCGCGCTCATCAGGCGGGCACCAGGTGCGGCCGCGGCACGAAGGGCTTGGGCGCCGGGTGCGCACTCGGCACCATCTTGCTCACTGCCATGGCCAGGTAGGGCAAGGCCAGGCACACCGCCAGCATCTGGGTCGTGCGCACCTGCGGGAACGGCGTGCCGATCAGGAGGTCGGGAATCATGAAGGCCATGCCGGCCACGCCCGCGGTCGCAATCCCCAGCAGTTCGGGCGGCAATTGTTTCAAGGCGCGGCGCGCGAAGAGGACGAAGGCGGTGATCGTTCCCAGCAGCAGCACAGTGCCCACCAGGCCGCTCTTGAGGGCGATGTGCAGCACGCCGCTGTGCAGGAACAGGCCGCCGTCCGGGTTGTTCTGCCACGAAATGTACTGGTAGCCGGTGTAGCGGCCCCAGGAACCGATGCCGGTGATCGGTTGCGCCAGGAAGTCGGCCAGGGCGAACTTCAGTTCCAGCACCCGCTCGCTCTCGGGCCCGAAGCGGCGCGACTGCATGTCGTAGACCAGGCTGGACAGTCCGCTGGACGCGCCCTTGGTCTGGGTCATGCGCTGCATCCCGGCATAGGCCAGCGCCGCGCCCACGACCGGCAGGCCGGCGCTGAGCAGCTTCATGCGGCGCTTGACCGGGAAGCGCATCATGATGACGAGGAAGGCCAGCACGAAGCCGATCCAGGCGCTGCGGCGGTAGGACAGCACGATGCACAGCGCGGTCGACGCCAGGGTCATCCACTCGATGCCGCGCCAGAAGGCCGGGCGCTCGGTCTTGTGCGCCTGGAACAGGTGGACCGCGGCGATCGCAAAGGCGACCGTGCATACCAGGCTGTCGTTGATGTCGAAGAAGGTCAGGCGAATCTTGATCGCATTCATGTTCGCGTAGACATTGTTCGGGTCGCCCCCGAAGGCCGCCCAGCGCACCAGCCCGAACAGCGCCCGCCCGAGGCCGACGAGCAGGATGAAATGGGCCAGTTCCTGCACGTGCTCGCGGGTACGGAACGACAGCAGGATGAGGGAGATCAGCGGCGCCATCCAGATGATGTTCGAGAAGCCCTGCGGCGACAGTGCTTCGCGCAGCGTCACCCCCGACACCATGCCGACGCCGGCGTGCACCGCCAGCAGCACACACCAGGCCCAGAACCAGGGCCGCAGGTTGCACTGCGGCGCCGGGTAACGCTGGAAGGTGGCGGCCACGCGGGCGCAGGCCCAGGCGCCGAGGACATACCACAGCACCAGGCCGAAGAGCAGCAGGCCCGATCCACGGCTGTAGATGGCGCTGCTGGAGAACACGGCCAGGCTGCCGTAGCTGGTGGAATTGAAGCAAAAATAGACGGCCAGGTAGGGATAGACCAGGAAGCGCGGCCACACCAGGCCGATGCCGATCCCCGCGACCACCGCCACCGAGAGCAGGGTCACGAAGGCCCAGGGCAGCGAGTAATAGATATAGGGGAGGATCTCGTTCATGGCGCGCCGTCGGTCCCTGCCTCAGCCCTGGGCCGGGGCCGCGCCGAGCAGGCGGGTGCGGTCGCGCGGCGCCATCACGCCCAGCATCTCGGTCACGAAGCGGTCCTGTACCCGGTAGGCCTGGGCCTCGTCGGCCTGGATGGTCGAGACGCGCACCAGCATGCCGTCCGGGACTTCGCCCGACAGGCCGTAGGCAAGTTTACGCAGCTTTTGCTGCAGGCCGGCCTTGGTGGCGTGCTCGCCGATCGTGATCCAGTAGGTGATCGGCTCGTTGCGCTCGTGCAGGCGCGCTACCAGGCGCTTGACCGGCACCTGGCCGACGCTGGTGGGCAGCGCGCCGTCGCCCTGCTTGAGCATCTGGAAGCCCTGGGCCACGTAGCAGACTTCCGGCAGGTGCAGCTGCAGCGACTTGCTCTGGTCGCCGCCGTAGGCGATCGACAGCATCACGCGCTGCCCCTGGCGGTTGACATAGGTGCGCGACAGGGTCTGGTCGTAGATTTTCTCGAGCATGCCCTGCTGCTCCGGGTCCGGGGCGAGCGGCACGACCGAGGGGTCGATGGTCCATTCGCCGAAACGCGAAGGGATCATCTGCTCCAGGCTGAAGCGCTCGTGGGCCTGGGGCGTGCGCACCTTGGGCGTCAGGGCCACGGTCAGGGCCGAGGTGCCGGCCATGGCCGCGCCCAGCACCAGGCTGATGGCGTAGCGGCGGTTCATATGGCCTCCTTCATGGCGGGCCGGCGCGCGCTGCTGCCCGGGCCGTCGCCGCCGCTGCCGCCGGTTTCGCGCCGCTTGATCCACCACTGCAGGCCGGAGTCGACCGCCAGGATCAAGAGCAGCGCCGTGACGAACAGCACCATGCCGGCGAAACCGTGCAGGAAGCCCTGCCCTGCCGCATCGCCGAAATAATAGGTGATCAGGGTGAGCGTGATCACGCGGATCACGTTGGCCGAGAACGAGATCGGGATGATCAGGATCGCCAGCCCGATGTTGCGGAAGGCCGAGGGGTGGCGCATCAGGTTCAGGTAGAACAGCCCGAGCGCTTCAAGTGTGAGCAGGGTCTGCAGGCCGGCGCAGGCATCGGCCACCAGCAGCTGGTACTGGCCGATCTGCAGCACCACGCCCGAGCGCGAGATCGGATAGCCCAGGCCGAACAGGATGACCTCGGTGGCCCAGGACACGGCCATCTTCATCGGCATGGTGACGGCGGCCACCAGCTCGCCCGGCAGCGGCACCATGAACAGCATGAAGAAGAAGGGGAACCACAGCAGGCGCAACGTGTCGGCGCCGAATTTGAGCAGCACGATGGCCGCCATCACCGCCAGGATGGAGCCGACCTCGAACATGAGGATGTTCTGCGAGCGGCCCAGCAGGTGGATCACCAGGCCCAGCGCCAGCACCGGCCAGCCAACCCAGCTCGGGCGCGCCGTATCGGCCACGGCCATGGCGTCCGGCCACTTGCGCCAGATTAGCCAGATGGCGAGGAAAAAGATGATGGGGCCATGGCCCTGCTCTTCGCCGACCCAGGCGCCGGTGAACAGGCGGTAGAAGGTGGGGATGAACAGCGCCGCCAGGCCGGCGAGCACCGGCCACCATTCCGGCAAGGCGGCGCGCAGGCTTGTGCCTGGCGCCGGCGCCGGCCGGGCCGCCCCTTCGCGTGTGGTTGCCGTGGCCATGTCAGAACTCCACCACCACGGAACCGACGACTTCCGCGCCGGACTCGGCCATCTGCTCGGCCATGCGGCTGATGCTGGCCACGCGGGTGCGGTGCTTGCAGGCCACCAGCAGCACGCCGCCGGCGCGCCCGGCCACGGCCAGGGCATCGGCTCCGCTGGCGAACGGCGGCAGGTCGTACAGCACCACGTCGTAGCGCGATTCGAGCTGGGTATTGAGGTTGCGGAAGCCCTCGCGCGCCAGCAATTCCTGGGGGTTGGGCGGCAGGGTCCCGGCGGGCATCAGCGACAAATCGACAAAGGCGGGAACGCGCTGGATGACGTCGAGGTCGGCGCGGCCGGCCAGCAGGTCGGACAGGCCCTGGCGCGGCTTGACGCCGAACATGTCTTGCTGGCGCGGGCTGCGCAGGTTGGCGTCCACCAGCAGGGTCTGCTCGCCGAGCTGGGAGAACACCACCGCCAGGTTGGCGGCGAACAGGCTGGAGCCGTCTTCCGGGGTCACGCCGGCAATGGCCAGCGCGCGCCGTCCGCGTGCGAACCAGCGCAGCATCAGCTGGCTGCGGATGGCGCGCAGCGCCTCGACCTGGGGCGAGAACGGTTCATAGGCCGCCACCAGCTTGGGCGAGAGGTTGGCCTGCCCTTTCTGCAGATAGGGATAGGAGAACTGGCGCGCCAGCACTTGCTGGATGTCGTCTTCGCTGACCAGCCCCAGGCGCACGGCGGCTTCGCCGAAGCGGATCCCGAGGTCTTTCTGCATGCGCAGCACGCGCTCGGCGTTTTCGGGCGTGAGCTTGCCCGAGTCGAGCAGCAGCGCGCCCATGCTCGAGTCGGCGGCGGGGTCCAGCGGCAAGGCGGATAGCACGGATGAATTCATCGTCATTCCTCAGAGTCTTCGGTTGACTTGGCGTGGCGGCCCTCAGTTCAGGCGCAGCAGGCGGCGCGGGGCCATCAGGGCGCGGATGCCGCCGCCGCGTGGGCGGGACGGACGCCATTCGATGGTGCCCAGCACCGGGATGCCCAGCATGTCCTTCATGTCGCTGCTGGAGCGCACCGGGCGGTTGAGCAGCTCGAGCAGCAGGGCCAGGCCGACGCCCAGGATGGTGCCCAGCAGGATCGAGACCAGGGTATTGAGCAGCACGCGCGGGCCCGACGGCTCGGTCGGCGCCACCGCCGGATTCAGGATCGAGATGTCGGACTGCTCGGACTGGGCCTCGATGCGGGTCTGCGAGAAGCGCTGGCTGGCCGAATCGAAGGCGCGCTGGGCGCTGTCGAGGTCTTTCAGCATCACGCCGAGCTCGTCGCGGGTCCGGTTGAGCTCGAGCACCCGGGTCTTTTGCGCGGCCAGTTCGGCGCGCAGCTGGGCTTCGCGCTGGCGGTAGACCTGGGCGTTCGAGCCCACGCTGCGGGTCACGCTGCCCACGGCGGCGTTCAGTTCCGAGCGCATCTTGCCGACTTCGGCGCTGGCCGACTGGTAGACCGGGTGGTTGCGCCCGTAGCGCGAGGCCGCTTCGGCCAGCTTGGCTTCGCCGCTGGCCAGGCTCACGCGCAGGTTCTGGATCAGGGCGTTGTTGGCGACGTCGGCCGAACCGAGGCCGCTGGCGTTCTGCTCGCGCGAGTTCGCTTCCATCGCCTGGGTTTGCGCGGCGACCAGCTGGGCCGACAAATCGTTCAGGCGCGAGAGCTCGACATCGACCCGGTTGTTGTCCAGGCTGACGATGCCCTTCTCCTGCTGGTATTTGGACAGGCGCGCCTGGGCCGCCTCGACGTTGTCGCGCAGCTGCTTGGTCTGTTCGTTGAAATAGGACGAGGCTTTCTTGGCCGGCTCGGTCTTGAGCTGGACGCTGATCTTCTGGTATTCGTCGGCAAAGGCATTGGCCACCGCCGCGGCAAAGGCCGGGTCGGCGCCCTTGAAGCTGATCTCGACCACGCTCGATTCGCGCGAGGGCAGGATCTCGAGCTTCTTCAGCAGCAGCTCGGCCAGCCAGTCGCGCACCGAGCCCTTGCCTTCGCTGGCTTCGCGCCACTGGGCCTGCACCGCCGGGCTCGAGGCCAGGCGCAGCGAATCGACCACCCGCAGCGCCACGTTCTTGCTGCTGATGATGTCGATCTGGGTCGCCATATAGCCCGGCATCAGGTTGCCCGGCATGGTCAGCCCACTCACCGGGTCCACCCCCTTGTAGTTCAGCAAAACGGATGCGGTCGCCTTGTAGGTCTTCTGCTGCACCAGGCTCCAGCCCAGCGCCAGCAAGACCGTCACCAGCAGCGTCGACAGGATGATCTTCTTCCTGGCAAGAAGGATCAACAGGAATTGATGAACGTTCATGGCCTTACCTTTGCATCAGTTGCCTTGACAGCAGGGTGGACAAAACGGGTACGTCTCCAAACGGGCACATCTTGAAAACAGTAGCTTTTAAAAACGGTAAATACCTGAGACGCATCGTGGGTGCCGAGAAACCGTAGCGAGCGGCCGCGCTGGCGTTCGAGAAGCGCAGCTGTACTTCATGTACAGCGAGCATCGCAGGACGTCAGCGCAACGCGCAGTAGGTTTATCGGCATCCCACTTCACCCAGCGCGACGCGCAGCAGGTTTGTCGGCATCAATCAAAACCAGGATTCGCGGACGATGATGACATCGTCAACTTGAACCGGATCACTAGCCTTGACATTGATCGTGACCGGATTCCCGCTGGCATCCTTGCGGGTAATCTTCATGCCGTTATTGCTGCCGCGCAGGCTCAGGCCGCCACCGGCCGAGACGGCCTGCTGGACGGTCATGCCGCGCTCCAGGCGGAACGGACCCGGGCGCGCCACTTCGCCCGTGACATAGGCGCGCGGGGCGCGCTCGACATAGATGATGTCGCCGCCGGCCACTTCGTAGTCCTTGTTCAGCTCGCCCTTGCGCACCATCTCGATCACATCGATGGTCTCGCGCGTGGTATTGCCGTTGCGGGTACGCACCAGGTTGATGATGTCGCCACCCTCCCCGTGCATGCCGCCCGCCATGGCCAGCAGGTCGAGCACCTTGCGGCGCCCGTCCACCGCATAGCGGCCGGGACGGTTGACATAGCCCAGCACCGAGACCTGCTGGCTGGCCAGCGTGGTCACCAGCATGTTGACCTGGGCTTTCTTGAGGTAGCCGCCCTTCTCGAGCAGGTCGCCGATCTTCTTCTCGGCCGCCGCCACCGGCAGGCCGCCGACGGCCACCTGGCCCAGCAGCGGGAAGGTGATGTTGCCGGTTTCGCTGACACGGGTCTCGATCGACAGGTCGGGGCTGCCGTAGACCGACAGCTTGACCACGTCGCCCGGCCCCAGCAAGACTTCGGCAGCGCCGGCGATTCCCATGGTCAGTACGAGCGCCGTGGCCATCATCCACTTGATGAATCGTTTCATGATTGCTCCTTCAATTCCGGGTTATCAGACGGTTCGGTGTGCGACTACTTCAGGCCGGCCACGCCACGGTCGAGCGCGGCCTTGTCGGTGCCCGCGCCCTCGGCCGCCGGCGGGGCGACCGAGCCCTGGCCGGCAACGGCGGCGGCATCGGGCGCCACGGCAGGCGCGGCCGGTGCGCCGCCCGCGGGCGCCGTCGGCGGGGCGGTGGCGCCCGGCGTGGTGGCGCTCGGGGCGTATTCCTTGTTCAGGTAATCGATCTTGGCGGTCGTGCGCAGGCGCTGGATCTCGGCCGCGGCCAGTTCCTTGTTCTTCTTGTTCATCAGGTACTGGCCGATCTGCGGGGCGGCCACGGCCAGCGTGACCGGCGCGTCGCGCACCTCGGCGATCGAGATCAGCATGGCGCGGTCGCCTTCCTTGACCACGAACAGCTGGCCCTTGGGCATGGCCAGCAGCTTGCCGGAGAGCTGGGGATTGAGGTCGGCGGTGCTGCGGGTGACTTGTGCGCGGCCATACTTGATGTTGCGGGCGTCGAGGAAGACCGCGACTTCTTCGAGCGAGCGGGCAGAGTCGGCGGCGGCGCGCACTTCTGGGGTCAGGTCGGCGGCCGCGATGATCAGCTCGTTCATGGCGAACTGCTTGCGGTTGGCGAAGAACTGCGGGTTCTTGTTGAAATAGTCTTCGATCTCGGCCGGGGTCGGGCGCACCGGCTCTCCCAGACGCTTCTGCATGTAGGCCTGGGCGATGATCAGCGAGCGCGCGCGCTCGATGGCCTGCATCACCTTCGGATCGCGGTCGAGCTTTTCCTTGGCCGCTTCGCTTTCGAGCAGCTCGCGGTCGATCAGCGCCTGCAGGATCTGCTTGCTGGCCACGGATTGCTGGGCCGCCGGCACGCCGGCGCGCTGCATCTCTTCGTTCAGCTGCAGCACCGTGATTTCTTCGCCGTTGACGCTGGCCAGTGCCTGGCCCGGCTTGGATTCCTTGGCCTTGTCGTCGCCGCAAGCGGCCAGGGTCGCCGCGGCCAGCACCAGCGCCGCCGTGGACAGCAGGCGCCGCGGAGCAGGAAGGGAAGGATGCTTCAATGCCAGATGAAAGGTTTTCAAGATAGTTTCCTCGACGTTGATGTCGGGCGCCAGCCCGCCTGTTGTTATTCGTGTCTTTTATTCGTGATCGGCCCCAGGATCAGGACTCGACCATTCTGGGATCGGCACGCTCCATCCTCTGTACGTCAATTAACACTCTGCTGACGCAGCGCTTGCTGCGGGCGCATCCATGCCGGCACCGCGGCCAGGCCGGGCTCCGGTTCCTGGGCAGGCTCCACGCCCGCGTCGTCCTGCACGGCGCGGAAAGCGTCGTAGGCACGGCGCAGCCCGTCCGGCAAGGGTGTCGAGGCGCGCCAGCCCAGCGCGGCCAGCTTGGACACGTCGAGCAGCTTGCGCGGCGTGCCGTCGGGCTTGCTGGCGTCGAACACGATGCGGCCGCGGTAGCCCACCGTGTCGCCCACCAGCCGGGCCAGTTCGGCGATGGTGACGTCCTGGCCGGTGCCGACATTGATGTGCGAATGCATGGGGTCGGTGTTGGCGGCGTACACCTCGTGGGCCAGGTTCATCACGTAGACGCTGGCCGCGGCCATGTCGTCGACATACAGGAATTCGCGCATCGGCTTGCCGCTGCCCCAGATCACGACCTCGGGCGCATTGCCGACGGTGGCCTCGTGGAAGCGGCGCAGCAGCGCCGGGATCACGTGGCTGTTCTCGGGGTGGTAGTTGTCGCCCGGGCCGTACAGGTTGGTCGGCATCACGCTGCGGTAGTCGGTGCCGTACTGGCGGTTGTAGCTCTCGCACAGCTTGATGCCGGCGATCTTGGCCATCGCATACGGCTCGTTGGTCGGCTCGAGGATGCCGTTCATGAGGTATTCCTCGCGGATCGGCTGGGCCGCCAGGCGCGGGTAGATGCACGAGGACCCGAGGAAGAGCAGTTTCTGCACCCCTGCACGCCAAGCTTCGTGCACGACATTGGCCTGCACCATCATGTTGTCGTAGATGAACTCCGCCGGATAGGTATTGTTGGCATGGATGCCGCCCACCTTCGCCGCCGCCAGGTACACCTGGTCGATGCGCTCGCTGCGGAAGAATTCACGCACCTGGGCCTGGTCGGTGAGTTCGAGTTCGTCGTGGCTGCGGGTGACGATGTCGGCATGGCCCTGGGCGCGCAGGACGCGCACGATGGCCGAGCCGACCAGGCCGCGGTGGCCGGCGACATAGATGCGTGGCGGGCTTGCCGGTGGTGCGTGGGGCGAGGGCTGCGGATTGTTCAACACGTTTACTCCAGTGAAAGTGCAACGTTGTAGCCATGCGATGCGAGCAGCTTGTGGCGGCGCGCCGTATCGAGGTCGTGCGCCACCATCTCCTGCACCATCGCTTCGAAACTCGTGGTCGGCTCCCAGCCCAGGCGCTCGCGGGCGCGGCCCGGGTCGCCCAGCAGGGTCTCGACCTCGGTGGGACGAAAGTATTGCGGGTCGACCGCGACGATCGGCTGGCCCACGACGACGCCCGGGGCGCGGTCGCCCTCGACAGCCGCGACCAGCCCGCGCTCGTCCACGCCCTGCCCCTGCCAGGCGATCGCGATGCCCAGCTCGCGCGCGGCGACCTCGACGAAGTCGCGCACCGAATACTGGCGGCCGGTGGCAATCACGAAATCCTCGGGGGCATCCTGCTGCAGCATCAGCCACTGCATCTGGACATAGTCGCGTGCATGGCCCCAGTCGCGCAGGGCGTCGAGGTTGCCGAGGAAAAGCTGGGGTTCCAGCCCTTGCGCGATATTGGCCAGGGCGCGCGTGATCTTGCGGGTGACGAAGGTTTCGCCCCGGCGCGGCGATTCGTGGTTGAACAGGATGCCGTTGCAGGCATACATGCCATAGGCTTCGCGGTAATTGACGGTGATCCAGTAAGCGTAGAGCTTGGCTACTGCATACGGGCTGCGCGGATAGAAAGGCGTGGTCTCGCGCTGCGGGGTTTCCTGCACCAGGCCATAGAGCTCCGAGGTCGACGCCTGGTAGAAACGGGTTTTCTTTTCCAGCCCGAGGAAGCGGATCGCCTCGAGCAGGCGCAGGGTGCCGATGCCGTCGACGTCGGCCGTGTATTCGGGCGACTCGAACGAGACCGCGACATGGCTCATGGCGCCGAGGTTGTAGATTTCGTCGGGCTGGACCTGCTGCACGATGCGGGTCAGGTTCGAGGTATCGGACAGGTCGCCGTAGTGGAGGATCAGGCGCGGATTATCGGCGTGCGGGTCCTGGTAGATGTGGTCGATGCGGGCCGTGTTGAACAGCGAAGCGCGGCGCTTGATGCCGTGCACCTCGTAGCCCTTCTCGAGCAGCAGTTCGGCGAGATAGGAGCCGTCCTGACCAGTGATCCCGGTAACCAGCGCTTTTTTCATCTTCTTATCCCTTTCGGGGACCCTGTTATGACCTGCTCATCCGTATGCCATGGCTGGCAAGCGGACGCGGCAAGTTGCAAACTCATCAACGATTCTACGCAGGCTCGCCGGCGCTGCAAACACCTGTCCAATCGTGCGCACCGGTTTTAAGGCGAGTTTAAGCGTTTTGTTTCTTTGCCGAACTTACTGCAGAGTTAGCGAAAAATGACACCAAGTTGCACGCAATTAAGTAATCCCTACCTAAGACTCCGGCAACACCCGGCCCTGGTTCGATGCCTGCCCGGCCGTGCAAGTTCACTACCCGCTCAGTGCGCGTTTTCGCGGGTCAGCACCACCTTCACCGTTTTCAGGATGATCCACAGGTCGAGCCACAGCGACCAGTTGCGCAGGTAGTCGAGGTCGTACTGGATGCGCGCCTCCATCTTGTCGAGCGTGGCGGTTTCGCCGCGCAGGCCGTTGACCTGGGCCCAGCCGGTGATGCCGGGCCGCACCTTGTGGCGCAGCATGTAGCCCTTGATCAGCTTGCGGTACTGCTCGTTGTGGGCCACGGCATGCGGGCGCGGCCCGACCAGGCTCATGCGCCCCTGCAGCACATTGATGAATTGCGGCAGCTCGTCGAGCGAGGTGCGGCGCAGGAAGCCGCCGATGCGGGTCACCCGCTGGTCGTTCTTCTGGGCCTGCACCACGTTGGGGCCGTCCTCGGTCACCTTCATCGAGCGGAACTTGTAGACATAGATTTCTTCGCCGTACAGGCCATAGCGGCGCTGGCGGAAGATCACCGGCCCGGGCGAAGTCAGCTTGACGGCCACCGCCGTCACCAGCATCAGCGGCGCCAGCAATACCAGGATGAGGCTGCCGATCACGATGTCGCTGCCGCGCTTGATCACGCTGTTGAAGCCCATGAAGGGCGTCTCGCTGATGGCGATCACCGGCATCCCGCCCACGGTGTCGAAGCGCGCCTGCATCAGGTCGAACACGTACACGTCGGGCAGGAAGTAGACCGAGGCCGTGGTGTCCTTGAGTTCGTCGACCAGCTTGCGGATGCGCGGCTGGGCCGAGATCGGCTGGCTGACGAAGATCATCTTGATATTGTGCTGGCGCACGTAGGCGCACACGTCCGCCATGCCGCCCAGCACCGGATACGACAGCGCGGCGGGCCGGCGCTCGTCGGTGCGGTCTTCGAAGAAGCCCTTCACATCCATGAACAGGTTCGGGTGCTGGTCGCACACCCTGGCGAACTTGATGCCGACGTCGTTGCAGCCGACCACCACGATCGAACGCACCTCGCGCGACTGGTCGCGGCTGCCCGTGGCCTGGCGCACGGCCAGGTGGCTGGCCAGGATGGCGAGCGGCGTGGCGATGAACCAGGCCAGCAGCACGCGCTCGTCGTAGAAGTATTTCAGGCCGCTGGCCGAGCCCAGGAAGTACAGCACCGCGATGGTCAGGCACCAGCCGAAGATGGTGTCGCGCGCATAGGCCAGCATGCGCCCGCTGCGCCAGGTGCGGTAGGGATCGACGTGCTGGTAGACCGAGGACGAAATGAAGAAAGCCAGGATCATCAGCACCAGCGAATATCCGGAAAACGGCTCGCCGTAGTACAGGGTGGCCAGGTACAGGGTCCCCATGATGATCAGGGGGTCGAGCACGCGCTGGAAAAACGAGATGATCGGGATATCGTTGACCGTCATGTCTTACTTCGCAGGCAGTGCGTCAGAACAGCACATTCGCGTTCACCATCACGGTGTTCGCATCGAAGCTGCCCAGGCCCAGCACCGGCGAGCCGCTGCGCTGCTGGTGCTGCCAGCCGGCCGATACCGCCACCTTGCGCTTGACCTGCCAGGTGGCGCGCAGGCTGGCGCGGCGCAGCGAGTCGGTCAGGTCGCCGCGGCCGCTGAAGGTGTCGCGCGGGTTGTAGGCGCGCTCTTCGTAGGCGGCATTGGCCTCGACCTTGATCTTGCCGGTCGCCGCCCAGGTCGCGCCCAGGCTGGCGCCGCGGTTGAGCGTGTAGCTGACGATGGTGCTTTCGATCGGGGCGAATTCGCGCCACAGCGAGGCATCGTAGGTGACCTTGCCGCGCGGCGTGTAGAAGGCGTTCAGGCGGCCGTTGAAGCCGCTGGTCTTGCCTTCGCCAAAGGACGGCTGCTCGCGCCGCACATAGCCGGCCAGGGCCTGCAGCCGGGTGGTGCCGGTGCCGATCCAGTTCACGCGCACCTTCAGCTCGTCCTGGGTGAAATCGTCGTTCAGGGCGGTGAGCGCCCCGTTCGGGCGGCGGAACGGGTAGGTGCCCTTGAGCCGGCGCGCCACCAGGCCGATCGAGCTGCCGGTGCGCGGCGTGTACAGCAATTCGGCTTCGCTGGCGCGCTCGGTGCGGTTGTTGAAGCGCTGGCGCAGCAGCTCGTACTCGAAGCGGTCGCGGGTGAAGCCCGTGCGCACCTTCCAGCTCGGGTGCATCTGGTAGCCGGCGTCGAACCACTGGCGGCGCTGCTCGCGCACGTTACGCTCGTCGCTGAAGAAGTCGGTGTAGGGCGCCAGCGTGCGCTCGTACTTGGCGCCGAGCTGGCCGTCGAACTTGTTGCCCACTTCCCAGAACCAGGTGCCCTGCAGGTCGCGGCCGTCGTAGTCGAGCTGCTGGAAGTGGTCGAACTTCACCTTGGAGGCCTTGGCCACGATGGCTACCCGCTGGCGGCTGATGCGCTTGTTGTAGACGGCCCCGGCATCGAGCTGGCGCCAGCGGTCGCTGCGCTTGCCGCCGAACGCCGGGCGGTCCTTGGGCACGCGCAGCAGGTTGTCGTCATAGCCCCAGCCGATGCCGCCATACAGCTTCAGCCCTTCTTCCTGCTGTTGCTGGGCGAAGGCCTGGGTGGCCGGGAGGAGGAACAGGGCGCCGGCCAGGGCAGGAACCAGGGCGGCGGCGACAGGGCGAAGGCGTGGAGGCGTCATCTTGTTTGTCTTCTCTAGAATCAATGCGCTGGGCGGGATTTACCAGAAAGTCCAGTTGCCGGTGGCGACCACCCAACAACCCAGCACGCCATTGGTGACAGCGTGGGCGAGCACCGCCGACCACAAGTTACGGTACCGCATATAAAGAAAGGCATACACCAGGCCGGCGACGATGCCGGCCAGCCACAGGCTGTGCTCGAATCCGAACAGCAGGCTGGCCACCAGCAAGCCCTTCAGTCCCACGCGGGCCGGCTCGACCGATTCGAAATCGGCTGCCTCGACCCAGCGCATCAGGAAGGAGCGCCAGAACAGCTCTTCCATCAGGGGCACGACCAGGGCGGCGCCGGCGATGCGGATCGCCACCAGCAGCCAGTCGATCTCGCCATTGGTGGTGGGGTTATAGCCCTCGCCCAGCCCGATCGTCATCCAGGGCGTGTCGAGGTTGACCCACAGGACCAGCACCAGCAGCCCGGCGCCGATGCTGGCCAGCAGGACCGAGGGCTTCGGCAAGGGCACATGCAGTTCGTGGTAATGGCGCCAGAAGGCGGCCAGCAGCAGCGCCACGCTGGCGGCCTGGACCGGATAGAGCCAGCGCAGCGCGGCGCGCTCGACGCCGGCGCGCGCGAGCATGTCGCCGAGGACGATGAAGAAGATGAAGGCGCCGAAAGGCAGGATGCGCACCCAGGCGGCCCGGCTCAGGAGGGGCGTGTCGTGTGCGGGTGGGGCAGGATGGGCGGCCGGCTGGGCGCCGGGATGGCGGCCGGCCCCCGGGGCAGGATGGGGGCCACGGGCAGGTGGAGCGGTACGGGATTCGTTGTGCTCGGTCATGTCCGTGTAGACAGGCGCCTGGCCTGCTTGCCCCCTTGGTTAGGCTACTCTCCCCTGGCGCGGGCTTCGATGCGCTCCCATCGGTCCAGGGCGTCGAGCAGCAGTTCCTCGATTTCGGCGAAACGCTCGTTGATGCGGCGTGCGTCGGCCGGGTTCTTCTTGTAGAAATCCGGCGCATTGAGCTGGGCCGTGATTGCCGATTGCTCGTCTTCGAGCGAGGCGATCAGCTTCGGCAGTTCTTCCAGCTCACGCTGTTCCTTGTAGCTCAACTTTACCTTTTTAGCAGCTGTACTCTGTGCGCCAGATGACATATCACCAGTTTTGGCGACTTCGTGCTTGGCGGCAGCAGCCTGGTTTGCGGCAGCGGCGGCCGCGACCGCCGCCATGGCCGGCGCACTGGCGCGGACGCGTTCCCAGTCACTATAACCCCCGACGTATTCACGCCACAGTCCGTTACCTTCCGCTACGACTACCTGGGTCACGACGTTGTCCAGGAAGGTGCGGTCGTGGCTGACCAGGAACACGGTGCCGGTGTATTCCTCGAGCAGTTCTTCCAGCAACTCCAGGGTCTCGATGTCGAGGTCGTTGGTCGGCTCGTCCAGCACCAGGCAGTTGGCCGGCTTGGCGAACAGGCGCGCCAGCAGCAGGCGGTTGCGTTCGCCGCCCGAGAGCGATTTCACGGGCGAGCGCGCGCGTTCCGGCGCAAACAGGAAATCGTTGAGGTAGGTCATCACGTGCTTTTTCTGGCCATTGACCTCGACCCAGTCGCTGCCCGGGGCGATGGTGTCGGCCAGGCTCGCTTCTTCATTGAGCTGGGCGCGCATCTGGTCGAAATAAGCCACGTTGAGCTTGGTGCCGAGGCGCACCTTGCCGCTGTCGGCGGTTTCGTCGCCCAGGATAATCTTGAGCAAGGTGGTCTTGCCGGCGCCGTTCGGCCCGATCAGGCCGACCTTGTCGCCGCGCAGGATGGTGCCGGAGAAATTGGTGACGATGGTTTTCTCGCCATACGACTTGTAGACGTTTTCCATGTCCGCCACGATCTTGCCCGAGCGCTCACCCATGCCGACGTCCAGCTTGATGTTGCCCTGCTGCTCGCGGCGTGCGGTGCGCTGCAGGCGCAGCGCTTCCAGGCGGCGCACGCGGCCCTCGTCGCGGGTGCGGCGGGCCTGCACGCCCTTGCGGATCCACACTTCTTCCTGCGCCAGGAATTTGTCGAACTTGGCGTTTTCCACTTCTTCATTGGCCAGCAGTTCGCGCTTGCGCTCCTGGTAGGTCGTGAAATTGCCGGGGAAGGACAGCAGGCGGCCGCGGTCGAGCTCGAGGATGCGGGTGGCGACGTTGTCCAGGAAGCTGCGGTCGTGGGTGATGAACAGCACCGAGCCGCGGTATTCGCGCAGCAGGCCTTCGAGCCACTTGATCGACATGAAGTCCAGGTGGTTGGTCGGCTCGTCCAGCAGCAGCACGTCCGGCGCCGATACCAGCGCCACGGCCAGCGCCACGCGTTTCTGCATACCGCCCGACAGCGTGCCCATCCTCGCCGCGCCGGCCAGGCCGAGGCGGTCGAGGGTGGTGTCGACCTTGTGCTGCAGGTTCCAGCCATCGGTGGCGTCGAGCTTGACCTGGATGTCGTGCATGCGCTCCATCAGCGCCTCGTCGTTGTCGCCGCCGAACTGGCCGGTGAGGGCTTCGTATTCGTTGAGCATCGCCAGCTGGTCGCCCATGCCGCCGGCCACCGCGTCGAACACGGTGGTTTCCGCGTCAAAAGTCGGCTCCTGCTCGACATAGGCGATCTTGATGCCTTGTTGCATGACGAGCAGGCCGTCGTCGAGCTTGAAGCGGCCCGAAATCACCTTGAGCAGCGAGGACTTGCCGGTGCCGTTGCGGCCGATCAGGCCGACGCGTTCGCCGGTTTCGAGGGAGAAGTCAGCGTGGTCGAGCAGCGCGACGTGGCCAAAAGCCAGTTGCGCGGAGGAGAGAGAAATGACAGCCATGATCCGTGAACCTGCGCACGATCAGCTGACCGTGGGCAAAAAATGTGAAAGAAGCGCCCATTGTACCGACTGGGGGCGTGCAGCCGCAGACTTTCGCCTCGGCTGCCTACCCCGCCGGCCAAGGACTCAGGCTTGGGCGGCGCCGGTCCCGGCAAGCCAGGCGGCCAGGGCGCCGGTATCGACCGGCTTGACGAAGTGGTGGTCGAAGCCTGCCGCTTCGCTGGCGCGCCGGTCGTGGGGGGGGGGGGGGGGGGGGGGGGGGGGGGGGGGGGGGGGGGGGGAAAGAGGGAGGGGGGGGGGGGGGGGGGGGGGGGGGGGGTGGGGGGGGGGGGGGGGGGGGAGGA
>NZ_JBYTST010000021.1:0-47439 GCF_058111565.1 Telluria sp. AZSoR62 | reverse complement strand
CCGGTCGACAGGCGGGTCATCGAGGTCGACAGCGAGCTCTGGGTGCGGCTGATCGAGTTTTGTGCGGACAGTGCAGCGTTATTGGTGTGAAGGCTCAGCATGATCTATTTCCTGTCAGGGTACGGGGTTGTGGAGTGCATCACTCGCGTTCACAAGTACAAGGCGACAGGTTTCTGTGCGGCATTAAGTTCCATGCAGAAATAAATTGAAAATAAATTCGCGTCGCCGCTTTTTGCCGACTTATTATCGAATTGGCTACTTTTCAGCCCGCCATATGCGCTCCAGGCGTAGTGTGTGCGTCTTTATATGCTTCTTACGAGGGCCAGCGCTCAGGCCGGCGGACGATGCCTGAGCACGACCGCCTTCGTGGCGGATCTTGCCACGCGCGCAAGCACTGCTGCCGTGACGACGCATGCGCCGGCCACGCAGGCAAAGCGCAGGTAGGTGGCGAACGTCGGCTGCTGCATCAGCGCCTGGCCCGGCAGCGACGAACCCATCGCCACCAGCAGCATCATGATCGGGAAGTGGCAGAAGAAGGTAAGCGAGGCGGTCTGTCCGGACCAGCCGTCGGCCCACCCGCCGGCCGCTAGGGCGTTACTGGCGCGGCCCTCGGTGGACTGCCCCGGGTACAGCGCCCAGGCGACTGCCGCGAACGCGATCCCGACCAGTGCGAAGCCGCCCTGGATAACGAGGTCGCCAAACGGTTCCGGCAAGGCGCTGGTGCGGCTGCCCATCAGGCGGGACAGCACCAGCGCGCCGGCGAAGCACGGCACGGCAAGGACCAGGGGCGGCCGCAAGGCGCGCGATTCGCCCAGGAAAACGACGCCCACTCCCGCCAGCCAGATGCCGGCCCAGATCAGGAACTGGTAAGGCATGATTGCGCCCACCGCGGCCAGCAGCAGCACCTGCAGGATGCGCCCGCGCCGCCCGTGCCGGCCGGCACGCACACAGGCGGCCAGCACGACGAGGGACCAGAACAGGTAAGCCAGCAGGTAGAGCATGCTGTTGCTCCCGAAATTGGGAACGATGAAGGGCTGCAGCATGAAGGCGTTGCCCAACAGCGCGGACAGCGTCAGCGTCGGCACGCTCAGTTCCGGATAGTCGCTGTACACGCCGGTGCCGCCGAAGAACCGGGCGCCGGTGAGGTCGAGGGTCGCGCCGACGATCAGGGCAGGCAACAGGACCTTGTAGAGCGAGCCCACGTGCAGCGAAACGGCGGAGCGGCCGCGCGCGGCGCCGGAACGCTGCCGGTGCAGCAGGAGCCCGGCAAGGATGCCGTCCAGGATGAAAAAGACGGCGTAGGATTCGTGCCCGAGTCCTGTGACGAAGTAAAAGCCCTTTGAGAACAAGGTTTTCGCATGCACGGCATCGTAATTCACGAACAGCAGGAACCGCAGGTGGTACATCAGCGCGACGATGGCGCTGGCCCATCGGGCGAGCAACAGGAAGGAGACAAAGCGATCGGTCACAGTTGGCCTCATCGGTGGATTGGCAGCCGATTCCTCCTCGATCTGAAGCCAATATCCCTTCAGCAGGAGTGTTGATGAACCTACATAGTCGCGCACGGGATGACGGATCGAAGTTGATTATTGGTAAATTAGCAAGGCGTGAACGTCATTGTAGGAGCCGAGCGGCGCAGGGAATTGAGAGCGCGCATACAGGATGAAACCCGCTGCCTGAGCCTGGCGCGCTTGCAGAAGCGCAGCGGTGCCTGCCCCGGCATCGTGCAGGGATTCGTGCGAAGAGTATGGGTGCGATGCCCTGATCGCGCTAGAATGACCGCATCGCGGTCACGCCGCGACGGACCAACTCGAAAGGACTGGAATGAAAAATACGTTGATCAAGCTGTCGGCCGCCGTGGGCCTGGCCGCGGCCTCGACCGCAGCCTTCGCTGCCGGCAAGGGCTGCTGCGCCAGCATCGAATGTTGCCTGAAGATGCTGGGCTGCTGCTGAGCAGCCGGGCGCGGGAAGGGCGGCGGGAGCCGCCTTTTTTTACATCCCGGGCAAGGGCGGCGACATGCTCATGTCTCGCACAATGGCGCAACGCCCTGTGTCCGGAACTGACCCGGCTGTCCGCTATATCGGTGCAATGTATTTACGACAGGCGAAATCTCACGGCATATAATTCTCGTAAGGCCTTGCGCTTGATCCGCTCGCGGCCTGATGCGTGCCGATGAATAATAACAATGTGAGGTGGACCATGCCGAATGCTTGGACCTTTGCCGAGTTCTACACCCATGGCGACCAGGCCTCCTATGTACGGGCGAGGAAATCCCCTGGTGGAATTCTCGACATGGTCGAGTTGGCCCGCCCCGGAGGCGAGTTGGCTTACCCGGCTTTGCCGGAGCTGGTCCTCGTCCAGGACATCCGTGGCGGTCGACGCACCAGGGGCGATGCCGGGAGCGGTCATTTCAACGTCATCAGCGAGCAGGGTGCGTTTTACCTTCCAGCCCCGAACTTTGCGCACAAGGTCGCGATCGACGACGACCACCGGATCCGCACCTTGTCGTTCTCCCTGGCCCAGTGGCAGAACGTCCTTGACGAAGCGTCGGACGGCCGGTTTGCCGTCGACTGCCTGCAGCCCAGCCGCGGCTTTTTCCATTCTTCCGTCATGCGCTCGGCGCTCCAGAACCTGTGGTTCCTCTGCGAGGAAGAGGGCGTGCCTTCGCGTCTGCTGGTACGGGCCGCTGGCTGCGAGATTCTTGCGGAGCTGTGCGCCCTGCGCGGCACGCCCTTCGCCCCTGTCAATGGCGGGCTTGCACCCACGGCCAGGCGGCGCTGCATCGACGCGATGCATGCGCGCATGGCGGAAGATCTCAGCCTGGACGAATTGGCCGCGGAGGCCGGCCTGTCGGTGTTCCACTTTGCGCGGATGTTCAAGCAAACCGTGGGGGTCCCGCCCAGGGTCTACCTGACCCAGTTGAGAATGGAAAAAGCCGGCGAACTACTCCAATCGACCGATCTGTCGATCACGGACATCGCTCAAGAGGTCGGTTATTCGTCCAGCCAGGTGCTGGCGCGGATATTCATGAAGCACAAGCACCGCAGCCCGAGCGATTATCGGCGCCTCGTCCGCAATACGGCGATCTGAAAAGCGTCATCAACGAGGCATCGGCCTCCTGGCGCTGCGCTGTGCCGGCACTCCCGCTTCCTTTCACGGCTTTCCTTCGTTCCCTGTGATGCCCCCCGCATCGAACCGCAAGATCGGTACCGGATCGCAAGGCCGGCAACGCGGCGCCTGGCCCGGCTCCGTAGAATTCCCGACATCGC
This sequence comes from Telluria sp. AZSoR62, assembly GCF_058111565.1. Classification (NCBI taxonomy): domain Bacteria; kingdom Pseudomonadati; phylum Pseudomonadota; class Betaproteobacteria; order Burkholderiales; family Oxalobacteraceae; genus Telluria; species Telluria sp. AZSoR62. The sequence continues at coordinate 44,169 of NZ_JBYTST010000021.1, read as the reverse complement.
ACCCCGTCGTGCGCAACCCAAGTCCGCGGTGAAGCGGTGAAACGGATTCGGCGCGGCAGGTCCAGCCGACACCCGGCTCGGGCCACAGGTGCGACAGCGCACCATGTGAAACAGGAGAAAGCCATGCAAAACGAACACCTCAGCAGCCAGGCCACGCGCCCCAACACCGGGGACGGCGCATCCGTTCAATTCCAGCACGCGGGCGACACCTCCACCTCGGTCCGCTTGCTTCGGCACAGCCTGGACACCTTCCTTGCCAAGGACATCAAAGGCTGGGCCGAACTGTGCGACGAGGACGTCGTCGTCGAATTTCCCTTCGCGCCAGACGAAGCGTCCAGGAAAATCGTCGGCCGCAGCGCCATCTACGACTACCTGAAGGACTACCCCAGCCTCATCGATCTGCGCGAGGCGCGCACGATGCATCTCTACGGCACCGACGATCCGGCGCTGGCCATCGCCGAATGGAGCGTATCAGGACAGGTGATCGGCAACGGCAATCCCTACGAGATGAGTTACGCGACCTTCGTGCGCTTCAAGGACGGCTTGATCGTCAACTACCGCGAGTACTGGAATCCCTGTGCTTTCAGCGCCGCGATGGACGGCACGATGTTCTGAGCACCACGCACGCCCGCGGACATGCCTGGCGGATGGCGTCAGGCCACTGCCTACTTTCGGGTTTGATTGAATGAATGAAAAAGGAGATCGCCATGATACGCAGACTATTCGTCGTGCTCGTGCTGGCATGCGGCGCGGCCGCCGCCCACGGGCAAGCCAGGCAAGACGCGCCCGGCGCAGACCTCATCGTCTACAACGCAAAGATCTTTACCGGAAATCCGGCGCAAGCCGAAGCCTCCGCTGTAGCGGTCAAGAATGGACGCATCTATTCGGTCGGGAGCGACGCCGACATCATTGCCCTGAAAGGCGCCCGGACGCGGCTGATCGATTCGCGCCAGCGTCGCCTGATTCCAGGCTTGATCGATTCGCATACACACGTGCTCAACGAATCGGGCTACAACTACAACGTGCGCTGGGATGGCGTGCCGACGCTGCGCCGGGCGCTGGCCATGCTGGGCGAGCAATCGACACGCACTCCCGCCGGACACTGGGTCAAGGCGATCGGCGGCTGGTCTCCCTACCAGTTCGAGGAAAAGCGCTTCCCGACCATGCAGGAACTGGACAAGGCCGTGCCCGGCCATCCCTTGATCGTGCAGTACGCGTACAACCGCGCTTTCCTGAACCAGCGTGCGATGAAGGCGTTGGGCGTCGGCACCGACAAGTTTCCGAACCTTCCCGGGACCGAATTCGAGAAGGACAGCAAGGGAAACCATACCGGTGTCGTGCACGGCTACACCTTCACCTTCATCGCCATGGAAACCATGGTGCCGCAGCTCTCCGCGGAAGAGGAGGTCAGTTCCCTGATCCAGGCGGTGCACGGCATGAACCGCTTCGGCGTCACCTCGGCCATCGATGCCGGGAACAGGGGCTATCCGAAACTGCAAGCCAATGTGGCGGCCCTGGCCCGGGACAACCGCCTGAACCTGCGCATGCCCTTTGTCGACATGCAGTTCGGCGACGGCACCCCGATGAACATGGTCGATGCGCAGATCAACACCATCACCAGGACCGCGCCCATCAGTCCCGGAGAAAACCTGCATCCCAAGCTGGCCCATGGCCATGTCTACCGCGGCGCCGGCGAAGTACTGGACCTGGATGTCCACGATCACGAGAACTTCGACCGGCCGGCGGTCGTCATCGCGCCCGCCAGGATGCGGCAACTGGTGGACCAGGATGTGGTCAAGCTCGTCGAACGCCGCATTCCCTTCCGCATGCATATCAGCTACGACGAGAACATCACGCCCTTCCTCGACGCCCTGGAAGCGTTGAACAAGAGGAAGCCGTTCGCTGGTCTGCGCTGGAGTATCGAGCACGCCGAAACAGTCAGCCCCGCGAACATTGCCAGGATCAAGGCCCTGGGCGGCGGCATTGCCCTGGACCCCAAGATGGCCTTGCACGGAGACGGCTTCATCAAGACACACGGACGCGACAAGGCGCTACTCACGCCGCGGCTGCGGGAACTCGTCGATAGCGACGTCCATGTGGCGATGAGTACGGACGCATTCCGCGCCGCCACCTTCAACCCCTGGGTCGGCATCAGCTGGATGGTGACCGGTAAGTCGGTGTCGGGCGCCGACGTGCTGGCCAAGGACAACCGGCTCTCGCGCGCCGAGGCGCTGGACCTGTTCACGCGGCGGGCGGCCTGGTTCATGCATGCCGAAGGCGAACTGGGCATGGTCGCTCCAGGGCAGCTGGCGGACTTCGTGCTGCTCGACAAAGACTACTTCACCGTACCCGAAAACCAGATCAAGTCCGTGTCCTCGGTGCTGACCGTGATGGACGGCCGCGTGGTCTTCGGTGCGCAGGACTACCGCGCGCTGTCGCCACGTCTGCCCGACGTGCTGCCGTCGTGGTCTCCGATCAAGTACTTCGGCGGCTATCACGAAGCGAAATAGCTGCGCTCGAGCGGGCGGCCGGCCGATCGGCGGCCGCCGCCAGCGCGATCGATTTAATTTGGTGTAAATTTCTTCTACCTACAACTACCTCGAACCTACCATGTCCATTACCGTCACCCGCGACCTGGCCCAGCCCATGCGCCAGGTCGTCCATGTCAGGAACCACGCGTTCGCCGTCGACGGCAGCCTTGCCGAAGGGGGCGGGGATACCGGACCGGACGCACACGACCTGTACGACGCTTCGGTGTCGGCCTGCAAGGCATTGACCCTGGTGTGGTATGCGCGCCGCAAGGCCATGCCCTTGAGCGACGTGCGCATCGTCACCGAACGCGACGACAGCGAAGAACGCAAGGGGGTGTACCGCCTGCACACCGTGCTGCACCTGGCGGGCGATTTGAGCGAGGAACAGCGCCACGAGCTGCTGGCCGTGGCCGAGAAGTGCCCGGTACACAAGCTGATGACCAGGGTCACCACCGAGATCACCACCTCGCTGGCTTGATACCATGACCATCTCGTATTTCTTCAAGTCCCACGAAAAGGACATCGGCGGCGGCTTCAAGGTGCGCCGCGTGCTTCCCGCGGCGGCCAAGCAAGCGGTCGGCCCCTTCATTTTCTTCGACCACTTCGGACCCGTCGACGAGCCGGCCGAAGCCGACCATGACGTGCGCCCGCATCCGCACATCGGACTGGCCACCGTGACCTACCTGTACGAAGGCGCGATGGAGCACCGCGACAGCGTCGGCTCGGTCCAGCGCATCGAGCCGGGCGCGATCAACTGGATGACGGCCGGCAGCGGCATCGTCCACTCCGAACGCACCCCTGCCGACCTGGCCGGCCGCCCGCGCCGCAGCCATGGCCTGCAGCTGTGGGCCGCGCTACCCAGGCAATACGAGGAGGTGGCGCCGAGTTTCGCCCATACGCCGGCCAGCGCGATTCCCTCGGCCAGCTTCGACGGCGGCCACGTGCGCGTGCTGATTGGTTCCGCCTTCGGCTTGACCTCGCCGGTGGCAACCTTCAGCCAGACCTTGTACCTGGACATCCGGCTGGAAGCGGGTGGCGAGCTGGTGCTGGCCGACCTGCCCGAGGAAGCGGCGGTATACGCGGTGCTCGGTGCGATCGACATCGACGGGGAGGCGCTGGCGCCCCAGACGATGGCCTATCTCGAACCGGGTACCGGGGCACGCATCGGCAGCCAGACTGGAGCGCAGTTCGTGGTCATCGGCGGCGAACCGCTGGACGGCCATCGCTTCATGTTCTGGAACTTCGTCTCGTCCAGCAAGGAGCGCCTGGCCAGGGCGGCCGAGGATTGGGAGCAGCAGCGCTTCGACAAGGTACCGGGCGAGACCGAGTTCATTCCCTTGCCGATCCGGCGGCCTTGATCGGCGCGCTTGTCCAGCATCCCTTCGACACCTCCGCTTCCGCGATAGGCACCGGTGAAGCCTCACTGCACGGGGGCTTATTGCTGGGCGGAAATCGGAAGGCGAATGCGGAAGCGCGCTCCCTGCGGATCGCATGGTTCAAACGCGATGCACCCATGGTGCCTGCGAACGATCGCACTGCTGATGGACAGGCCAACGCCGGAATTGCCGTTTTTCGTCGTGAAGCGATCGCTGAAAATGCGCTCGCGATACCTGGGCTCGATCCCAGGTCCATTGTCCTCTACAACAATTTCAATCTCATGCTCGGTGATCCTGCGAGAAGCGACCTTGATACAGGCAGCAGCAGGAGGTGTCGGACAACCCGGGAATGCCTCGATGGCGTTCACCAGGAGATTCGTGATGATTTGATGGAGCTGAACCCGATTGGCGTGGATCGCCGCCTTGTGAAGGTTCAGCGCGACCTCGATCCTGACGCCCTGGCTGCGCAGATTGGAATGCAATAAGCGGATCACATCCCTGATCGTCCGATCGACGTCGACGGATTCCATTTCGTTTTCCTGATTGCCCGGAAAGCGCTTCACGACACGGACAATGTCTCCCGCATGGCGTACCGCTTCGCTGATCAAAGCCAGCGATGCAAGCGCGCGCTTGACATTGGGCTCCGCGCGGCGCAGCCACTTGGATGCTGCGGCGGATTGCATTGCGATGGCCGCGAGCGGCTGGTTAACTTCGTGTGCAATGGAAAGCGCAATGTCCTCCGGCTTGGCGGCCGGACGCAAGCGCTGACTTTCCTTGCTTCGTTTCTCGGTGAGATACGTGCATTCCCATTCCTGCTTCAGTTCTTCAATCCGGCCTGCAGCACCCCATTGCTCGTAGCTCATCAGTGCCCGCCGGCGGTAGTGTTCTACCACGGAGTGCAACTGTGCTTGCGAAGCGGCGAGTGCTGCTTCTTCACCGGCCAGCGCGGCGATCCAGTGTTGCCCAAGCCGCACCGATCGCTCCGACACCTGCTCGAGACTCGATAATGCGGCCAGGGTTTTGCCTGCACACCGGTTTCGCACCGCGGCAGCAAGGTCGGCGATGACCGATACGAGTGCGGAGCTGGCACATGCCAGGCGTCCCAGCTCGAAGCAATGGACGGCAACGAGCGATCCGGCGTCCGGCCTGTTCAGGCGGCCAAGCGTCAGTGCCGAGAACAGGTGGTAACACAGCGCATCGGCGACCGGCGTGAGTGGCCCCAGCAAGCCGGCGGCACGCCGCGAAGCAGCTTCCGCGCTGTCGAACTCTCCGGCAAACCAGGAAAGTTGCAAGTGGGTGAGCCAGGAACCGAAACTGTGGGCCGTGATGGCGGCTTGCGCTGCCCTGGACCGCGGACGATCCGGTGTCGCCAGGCGGCAGTGCAGCGAGCGGTAAAGCCGGGCACGCAGCGACAACTCGCTTAGGGAAGCATCGCAGGTCTGGCGGACGTGCCGTTGGCGCTGCACCCTGTCGAGATGGTCCGCCAGTTCGCAAAGGCCGACGCCGGAGGCAAATGAGGTACTGCTCAGATGCAAATGGGCGCGAATCGGCAGCGAGCGATCCTCGCAAATGGTCCGCAGCGCTGTCGTGGCGTGATCGAGCCCCTCGGCACGCGAGGTGATCAGGGTTGCATGGATGACCTTGATGCAAGCGAGATCATGCTGGGAGGACTGCGCCGCGATGTCCAGAGCCGTGCCGGCAAACGCCACGGCATGGTCTCCGGCGCCGAAAGCGTCTTTCGCAATCGACGCAAGCAACAGGCACGCCAATGCGGTCGTGCTGCGCACCCCATGATCGAGTGCGTGGATCGCCTCGGAAGCGATCGAGGAAAGCGCAATGTCTGCGCCCAGGTCTTCCTTTGCCAAGGACAGGGCTGCAATGACCTGTGCATCTTCCTCAACACAACGCTTGCTCGTCAACCGATGCAGGGGGACATGGCGAATGCGCTCCCAGGCGCCCAAGCAGGCCGTCAAGCCTGGTTTGGTCGCCAGGGCGGCACCGGGCAGGCTCGGCTTTGCAGCCGGCAAAATGCCATTGAGCTTCAGCCCGTGAAGGAAGGCCGCCGGTACCACGATGGGATCGGGCATATCGAAGACTGTATCGCGTGGGCTCATAATCTCCGCTTTCAACTGACTGACATGATTGCGCCAATGGCGAGCCGTGCTGCGCCTCGATGAAGATCCCCGCATCGGCAGGCGAACTTCAGGACAGCGTCGACCGGCATTGCGTCCCGTGGCGCGCAAAATCGGGTTCCGGCCAGCGCGCCGAGTACATTCGGCCATTCGTTACATGGCGCCTCGGGCCGCGACACATATTTGAAATATTTTGCGTTAATGAAATCATAGTTCTCGTTCAATGCCTCCGGTAGTCAGTTAAAATGGCAACAGCGTTCTATATGGAGAACAATGGTGGATGACCTGAACGATCTCTACTATTTCGTGAAAGTGGTCGATCACGGGGGTTTTACCCAGGCCGGTAGAGCCCTGAATATCGCAAAGTCAAAGCTCAGCCGCCGTATCGCCATGCTGGAAGACCAGTACAACGTGCGTCTGCTGCAACGTTCCACCCGCCATTTCTCTGTCACTGAAATGGGCCATGAGTTTTATGAACGTTGCGTCGCTGTGCTGGTACAAGCCGACGCCGCGCGTGACGTGATTGAACGCACCGAGGCGGAGCCTCAAGGCATCGTGCGCATGACCTGTCCGACCGGCCTGCTGGAATACAGGATCGGCGACATGCTCGTCGGTTTTTTGGCGACGTATCCGAAGATACAAGTGCATCTCGAAGCGACCAACCGCAGGGTCGATGTGCTGGGGGAGCGGCTCGATCTGGCCCTGCGCTCACGCCCCTTGCCGCTGGACGATTGTGGTCTCGTCATGCGCGTCCTGGCGGAAAGCCAGATGCGCCTGGTGGCATCCCCTGATTTCCTGGCCCAATACCGCCCGATCGAACAGCCAGTCGACCTCGGCGACCTCCCCAGCTTGTGCTGGGGCCCGCCTGGTGACCATGTATGGAATTTAGTGGGACCCGGCGCAGTGGAAGTGTCGGTTCGTTATCATCCGCGCTTCGTCACCACTGACCTGACATCGCTGCGCCGGGCGGCTCTGCGTGGCGTAGGCGTCGTCCTCTTGCCATGCATGGTCGTGGAAGATGCCTTGAAGGCCGGCCTGCTGGTCGATGTCATGCCGAACTGGGCGCCAATGAATTTTCTCGTTCACGTGGTGTTCCCGTCGCGCCGTGGTCTTCTTCCGAGCGTGCGCCTGCTGATCGATTACCTCGCATCGAATTACAGAAGCGACCACCTGGTCTGTTAGGCAGAACACCAGCGAGGTGTTGTTCCACTTCAGCGCAGGCGGGACGGGGTGGACTGGATCGTCGTTCGGGGCCGCGCCGCCGACGGCGATCGCCATGGCGCCGTGTACACCGCCGAGGAAAAGGGCGGGGCAGCATCGCCTCGGCGAACGAGATCCCAACGCATGTCGCTAAAAGGCGTGCCGCAAGCCGAGCGTTGCGCCCTGGAGCGTTGCGCCGGGTGCGGCGCCGAGCTGGTTGATGCCGAAGTCGTGCACGCCCGCGCGTTCATTGTCGAGGCGCGTCAGGTAGGCGTGCAGTGCGGTCCGTTTGGACAAGGTATATTCGTAGCCCACCGTGACATGCGAGGCGCCGGTATCCGGGCCGGCCCGGACGTAGCCCAGGGTGCCCGCCGAAGGGCCGCTTCCTGCCCGGGCGTGGGCGAAGCTGGCGCGCAGGCCGTGCGCGCCCACCTGGTGCGTCAGCGACAGGTACCACGCGGTGCGCCTGAGTTCGCCCGTCGGCGCGTCATACCTCAGGCGCTCGGCGACGCCTGCCACACGCGTGTCGCCGAAGCGGTAGGCCAGGCCCAGCCTGGTGCCGGTGTCGTCTCCTCCCGGACCTTGGTAATTGCGGTGGATCTCATGCGCGAGGGCGAGGTACCACGCGCCCCGGTCGACAATGCCGGCAATCGAGCTCAACGATTGCCTGCCGCGACCCTGGCGCGATTCGCCCAGGCCGTGCGTCAGCCGCAACTGGACCCCATACCAGGAGGGCGTCCAGTAGTGGATCGAATCGGCCTGGCGGCGATCGAAGGACACGGTGTCGTCGTCGTGGTCTGTCGAGGCAGCCGACCCATTGCCGACGATGCTCGAATAGGCGGCCGTGGTGACGTAGAACGGATCGAGCCCGGATGTGGCTGCATTATAGGCAGTTGCCCAATGGCCCAGGAACAGGGTTCCCAGCCGGCCTTGCAGGCCGATCCGGGTATCGCGCTGGGCGATGGCGCCGGCGCCGGTATCCGGGGCCAGCGCGCCTTCGATCTGGTAGACGACCTGCAAGCCGTCGCCGAGCGCTTCGCTGCCGCGAAAGCCGAACACGGAACGGTTGTTCGACAGGCGCGTGCTCGCGGCTTCGTCGCCCATGACCGGCGCCGAGGTCTTCATGCGTTCGGCCGACATGTTCAGGCGGCCGTAGATCTGCATGCCGGCCTCGGCCTGTGCCAGGCCCGCGCACAGGGCGAGGCAGGCCCCCACGCCGGCGGCGATGTGCTCGTTCATGTCAAGGTTCCCGGTTGGGGTCGATGGGGGAGCGGTCCGGCGCGATCCACAGGATGGCAAGCAGCACGTGAATGAGCGATCCGAGCGGCGGGCTCCATAGCGATACGAGGATGGCCAGGCTATACAGGGCAATCGAGACGCCGTTCTTGTGCGGCAGCCGGGTCGCCTGCCGTGGGATCTGCTCCGTCGCGTGCAAGCGCCAGGAAAGCAGCATGAACGAGATCGAGCACATCAGCAGGATGACGCCATACAGGGCGACCGGTACCGGCGCCATCGGATTCTCGCCGGCCCATGCGGTGACGTAGGGAATGAGCGACATCCAGAACAGCAAGTGCAGGTTGGCCCATAGCGATCCGCCATCCACCCGCGAAAACCTGCCAAGCAAGGCGTGATGATTGACCCAGTAGATCCCGACATACACGTAACTGAGCAGGTAGCGCAGCCATCCGGGCAGGACGCCGGCCAGATCCGATACCGATGCCGAATGCGGCGGCTTCAGTTCGAGCACCATGATCGTGATGATGATAGCGATCACGCCGTCGCTGAATGCCTCGAAGCGGTTCTTGTTCATGCTGTCAGGGAAAAAACACCCGGACCTGCCGGGTGCGTGGAACCATCACGATCGCAGGAAGGCCAGCAGTTCGGCGTTCAAGCGGTCCTTGTGCGTCTGCGGCAAGCCGTGTCCGGCGCCTTCGTAGACGCTCAGCGTGCCCTGCGGCAGCATCTCGACGGCGCGACGCGCAGTCGTGCCCAAGGGCACGATCTGGTCGTCGTCGCCGTGGATGACCAGGGTCGGGATCGTCATCTTCTTCAGGTCGCCGGAAAAGTCCGTTTCCGAGAACTGCTTGATGCAGGCGTAGGCGCTGCGCAGGCTGCAGCGCATCCCTTGCAGCCAGAAAGTCTGGCGCAGGCCTTCGGACACCTTCGCTCCTTCGCGGTTGAAACCGTAGAAAGGCGTCGCCAGGTCGAGGAAGAACTGGGCGCGATCGGCCTTCACCCCGTCGCGGATGCCATCGAAGACCGACATCGGCACGCCCTCCGGATTGGCGTCGGATTGCATCATCTGCGGCGTGACGGCGCCGATCAGCACGGCCTTGCCGACCCGGCCGGTGCCATGGCGCCCGATGTAGCGCGCCACCTCGCCGCCGCCGGTCGAATGGCCGACCAGCATGGCGTTGTTCAGGTCCAGGGCCTCGATCAGCGTGCCCAGGTCGTCGGCGTAGGTATTCATGTCGTTCCCGTGCCAGGCCCTGCTCGAAGCGCCATGGCCGCGGCGGTCGTGCGCAATGGCGCGGTAACCATGCTCGGCCAGGAACATCATCTGGTCTTCCCATGCGTCGCCCTGCAAGGGCCAGCCGTGGCTGAATACGACCGGTTGCCCATGGCCCCAGTCGGTGAAGTGGATGATGGTGCCGTCCTTCGCGGTGACGGTATTGATCGTACGATGGGTGCTCATGGTTCATCCTTTCAGGAGCGGTGGGGAAATCAGAAAGCGAAGCAGTTGCAGCCGAGCGCGCCCCAGAAACCGGTGAGGTTCGTGACCGGCACCGACGACTTGCGCGCGCGGTCGTGGGCATGGCCATGCACGCCGCAGGCGCTCCTGCACTGGTGGGGCAACGGTAGGCGCGCCTGGGGCGGCGCCGCGCGGTAGTGACCCGGAAACTTGTTCACGGGCGACCAGTCCGGCAGCACCGGAATCCGCGGTGGGCCCAGTGCGCTGAACTCCGCCTGGCCGAACACGATCTTGCCGCCGACGATCGTGAGCACCGACTCGATGTCCTTGATGGCTTCTTCCTGCACCCTGAAGAAATCCGCACTCAATACCGTGAGGTCGGCCAGCATGCCTTCGGCAATGCGGCCCTTCTTGCCCTGGTCGTTCGAGAACCAGGCGCTGCCGCTGGTCCACAATTCGATGGCGGTGTCGCGAGACAGGCGGGCGCCGGCATCGTAGAGACGCAGGCCGCCGACGGTGCTGCCCGACACCAGCCAGTACAAGGCGGTCCAGGGGTTATAGCTGGCCACGCGGGTGGCGTCGGTGCCGCCGCCGACCGGGATGCCGGCGTCCAGCATGCGCTTGATCGGCGGCGTGGCTTTCGCGGCCTCGGCGCCGTAGCGCTCGACGAAGAACTCGCCCTGGAAAGCCATGCGGTGCTGGATCGCGATCCCGCCGCCGAGCGCGCGCACCCGGTCGATATTCTTCGCCGAGATGGTTTCGGCATGGTCGAACAGCCAGTGCAGGCCGTCGAAGGGGATATCGCGGTCGACCTTCTCGAACACGTCGAGCATGCGCTCGATCGATTCGTCGTAGGTGGCGTGCAGGCGGAAGGGCCAGCGCCGCGACACCAGGTGGCGCACCACCTTTTCCAGCTCGTCTTCCATGGTATCGGGCAAATCGGGCCGGGGTTCCAGGAAATCCTCGAAGTCCGCGGCCGAGAACACCAGCATTTCGCCGGCGCCGTTATGGCGGTACCAGTCGCTGCCCTGGTGCAGTTCGACGGTGTCGGTCCAGTTCTCGAAGTCGCCCAGTTCCTTGCCCTTGTTCTGGGTGAACAGGTTATAGGCCACGCGCACCGTGAGCTGGTCTTCGCGGGCGAGTTCCTCGATGACCGAATAGTCTTCCGGGTAGTTCTGGAACCCGCCGCCCGCGTCGATGACGCTGGTCACGCCCAGGCGATTGAGTTCGCGCATGAACTGGCGGGTGGAATTGACCTGCAGCTCGCGCGGCAGGGCAGGCCCCTTGGCCAGGGTCGCATACAGGATCATGGCGTTGGGCCGCGCGATCAGCATGCCGGTCGGATCGCCGGAAGCGTCGCGGACGATCTCGCCGCCCGGCGGGTTGGGCGTATGCTTGTCGTAGCCGACGGCGCGCAGCGCCGCGCGATTGAGCAGCGCCCGATCGTAGAGATGCAGGACGAACACCGGCGTATCGGGGGCCGCGGCGTTGATCTCTTCGATGGTCGGCATGCGCTTCTCGGCAAACTGGAATTCGTTCCAGCCGCCCACGACGCGCACCCATTGCGGGTTCGGGGTGCGGTCGGCCTGCTCCTTGAGCATGCGCAGCGCGTCGGCCAGCGAGGGCACACCCTCCCAGCGCAGTTCCAGGTTGTAGTTCAGGCCGCCCCGAATCAGGTGGATATGCGAATCGTTCAGGCCCGGAATCGCGGTGCGGCCATTCAGGTCGATGACCTGGCTGTCGTCGGTACGGTAGCGCATGATCTCGTCGCTGTCGCCGACCGCAAGGAAACGGCCGTCCTGGATCGCCGCGGCGCTGGCCTGCGGGCTGCTCCTGTCGTTCGTATGGAAGCACCCGTTGACGAGAATCAGCGGCGCACCGGCGCTGGCCGGCGCGGCAGGGTGGTGGACGGGATCGTTCATTCGCTTTCTCCGGTTTGGTATGGATGGATCAGCCCGCGCTGCATGGCGACGCTCGCCGCCTCGGTCCTGCATGACACGTTCAGTTTCGACAGGATGTTATTGACGTGGTATTTGACGGTCCCGACGCCGATGCCGGCGGCGCGGGCAATCAGTTTGTTGCTCCTGCCCTTGCTGAGATAAGCAAGGATTTCGAGCTCGCGCCGGGACAGTGCGTCGCCCGCAACGCGCGCGGCCAGCTTGGCCGCCAGCGCCGGCGGCATGTAGCGGCCATGCGCGAGCACCCGGCGCAGGCATTGCAGGACCTGTTCGGAGCAGGACTGCTTGAGCAGGTAGGCGCTGGCGCCGCTTTCCATTGCGCGAAAGACGTCTTCCTCGCCCTCATAGGCGGACAGCACGACGATCCTGGCGCCGGGGTCGAGCGCCTTGATCCGGGCGATGGCCTCGATACCGCTGCCCCCCGGCATGTTGAGGTCGATGAGCATGACATCCGGCCGCAACTGCCCGTACAGTGCAAGCGCCTGCACGCCGTTCGTGGCCCGGCCAGCCAGGGTGAAGCCGGGTTCCGACTCGATCAGTGCCGCCAGCCCGTCGAGCACGAGCGGATGGTCGTCCGCGATCAGGACGGTCATGCTTTCCTGCGCAACGGGCGTACCGTCCGCAAGGGGCGCCACGGGCGGCATCGCCGGCGCGCGGTGGCGCGCTGCAGGACATGGGGTGTTCATACGCTGGCCCTTCGATTCAAGCGTCGCCGACGCAGCGACATCGATGTGCATTGTCGGGACCATGGCGCCCAGGGTCTAGCTATACAAAGAGATACCCCGAGCGCGGATGAATGCGGGCACCGGCCGCCGGACCGGGCGGCTGCCCTCGTGGGCGCACCTGGCCCTTTGGGATGCGCGCAGGCAGCGCCGGCAGGCTAAGGTTCCTTCTTTATCGAAGCATTTGTTCAAAGGAGTCAACAATGACCAAGCAAGGGTGTCACCGCCTGCAGGGAGTCAGCCTGGGTTTCCTGGCCGGCTATGTCGATACGCTGGGATTCCTGGCGCTGTTCGGGCTGTTCACCGCTCACGTGACCGGCAACTTCATCCTGATCGGCGCCGCCCTGGCGGATCCGGACGGCATGCCCATCCTCTTGAAATTCCTGGCTTTCCCGGCTTTCATTGCCGGGGTGGCGGCCGCACGGCTCTTGATTGCCTCGTACGAGCAGCGCAAGCAGAAGGCCCTGCGCCCGGCCTTCGTACTGGAACTGGTCCTGCTGGCCCTGTTCATGGCCGCCGGCATCGCGGCCACCCCCATCGGAACGACTCCGGACGGCTGGGCCATGGCCTCGGGCCTGCTCGGGGCCGCCGCCATGGGAGCGCACAGCGCGACGAGCCGTCTTCTGCTTGCCTACCTCGCGCCTACCTCCATGATGACCGGCAACGTGACACAGATGGTCATCGACTCGGTGGACTGCCTGCGCGGCCAGCGTGACGCCGAACTGAGCGCCCGCCTGGGCAAGTTTGCATGGCCCTTGCTGTCGTTTGCCGCCGGATGCGTGATCGCGGCCTTCGGGTTCCATCTGGCAGGCTTCCTTGCGCTGGTCGTGCCGCTGCTGATCCTCGTTGCCTTGATCGCCGTCGGCGAACCCACCGACGCGACCTGACCGCCGACATATACCTTTAGATACTTATTTTGCATACGGGCTGCGCCTACCATCGATCCTGGCAGCAGCTCCGGTACCGCCAGTCCCCACCACCCTGACAGGAGATATCATGAACAATCCAAAACTCGAAGTGCTTACCCCGCAGAACTCGCAGCTGATCATCATCGACCACCAGCCGCAGATGGCCTTCGGTGTCCAGTCGATCGACCGCCAGGTGCTGAAGAACAATACCGTCGCGCTGGCCAAGGCGGCCCGGGTGTTCAACATCCCGACCACGATCACCACGGTGGAAACCGAATCGTTCTCGGGCCACACCTATCCGGAAATCCTGGACGTATTCCCCGGCCAGCAGATCCTGGAACGCACCTCGATGAACTCGTGGGACGACCAGAAGGTGCGCGATGCGCTGGCGCGCAACGGCAAGAAAAAGGTCGTCGTCGCCGGCCTGTGGACGGAGGTGTGCAATACCACGTTCGCCCTGTGCGCCATGCTCGAAGGCGACTACGAGATCTACATGGTGGCCGACGCGTCCGGCGGCACCTCGAAAGAGGCGCACGATTTCGCGATGCAGCGCATGGTTCAGGCCGGCGTGGTGCCGATGACCTGGCTGCAGGTCATGCTGGAGTGGCAGCGCGACTGGGCCCACCAGGACACCTACGATGCCGTGACCAAGGTCGTTGCCGAACACGCGGGCGCCTACGGGATGGGCATCGACTATGCCAAGACCATGGTGCACAAGATGAAACCGCGCAATACGAGCAGCCACGAGACATTGGCGCCGGTTCCGGCAAGGTAAGCACCGCGGCGGCGCTTGCCGACACGGCGCGCCGCCCATCGCCCTGTATGCAAGACGAGGCGGCGAGGCCGCGCGGCACCCGCCGATCGTCCTTCGGGGCAGTCCGCCGTCGTCGACGCGGCGATGTTCCCGGCCGGGAAGGCTGGCACCGGCCCGGCGATGGACGCCGTTGCCGGGATCGCCGATTCCACGCGCGCGCCCGCTGCCCCGACTGCCAAGACCGCGCCATGCCCACGTTTGCGAGAGCTCGCCCATGACCTCGTCCTTGACTGATCCAGCATCATGCGGTCATGACGCCGACGAACGGATCGACGTCCTGCGTATCCGCTTATGGAATGCCCGCAACGCCAGCGCCGTGCTCAGCGATTTCTACAGCACCGAGCGTGTGCTCGGCCAGTGGGCGCTTGACAGCGCTTGCGGCCCGGTGCGTTTCGAAGTGAGCTTCGCCGACGATCACGTCCTGCGGGGATGTCACGAGTTCTTCCGCAAGGGAAAGCGACAATGCACCTTCAGCACCCATCTGCGCCGCATGATGGCGCGCATGGCCCAGCCGGAAGGCGGCGCCGTCTCGTTGCCGGGCCGTGATGCGTCGCGCTATCTGATTCCTGCTTATTGACGGTCCAGCGCTTGACGTGCGCCCGGATGGCAAACGCCGCCGGCACCGTGTATACCTTTGTATACTGTCTGAATCGACCGCCCTTCATTATCATCGGCTGCAGACGGCTCGGCGAACAGGAAGGCCCGTCCCCCCCGGCGCCGGGCACATCGGTCCAGGCTCGCAGCAGGTAATCGTGCACATTGATCGACTTTGATGGAGATTTCATGAAGATTTACATCGTAACGCTCGCCGTGGGCGTGCTCGTCGGTGTCATCTACGCCTTGCTGCAGGTGCGCTCGCCGGCCCCTCCCGCCATTGCGCTTGTCGGACTGCTTGGCATCCTGATCGGTGAACAGGCGCTTCCCGTCGTCAAAAAGCTCGTCAGCGGCCAGCCGGTCACGGCCGCGTGGCTGCGTCATGAATGCGTCGCGCAGATCACCGGCGTGCAGCCGCCGGCGCCTCGGCAGGACGACGAGCGCTGCAAGCCGCAGGCAGGGCCGGACCGTGCGGGTTGACCGTGGCGGCCGGACCGGACCGCACCACGGTTCTGCAACCTGGGACCCGGCAGGCATGACGATCTGCGTCGTCGACGACGACGGGGCCGTGCGCACGGCAATGGCCAATCTGCTCGAGGCGAGCGGCTACCAGGCCTGCGTGTTCGAGTCGGGCGAGGCCTTTCTCGCGTCGCCCCAGCTCGATGCGTTCAATTTCGCAGTATTCGATATCAAGCTGCGCGGCATGGACGGTTTCGCCCTCCAGCAGCAATGCGTGCGCCTGGGACTGGCCTTGCCGGTCCTGTTCATCAGCGGCCATGGAGACCGCGATATGGAGCGTACGGCGCTCGATGCCGGCGCGCTTGGCCTGCTGCGCAAGCCGGTCGATCCGGAACTGCTGTGCGCTTACATCGATGACCGGCTCGCATCGGGCAGGCCAAGCAAGTGAGCCCTCGCATGGACAGCCACTCTCCCGGCAGTGAGCCAGCGCAGGACGCGCCGATCCTGCCGCCTGTAATCCAGGCATTCATGACGACGGCGCTGGGGCTCGCCCATGCACAGCGCAGCGTCCTGCTACGGTGGCAAAAAGGAGAACTGCTTGTCGAAGCGATGGCGCATGCAGGCCCGGACAAGGTGTCCATGGATATGCGCCGTTTCTCGCCGCGGCAGGACGATATTGCGCTGTCGCTGGTCGAGAAGGTCGTGCGCACCCGCACGCCAGCCAGGCTGGACGAGCTATCGGACCGCGCCGTCGTTATCCTGCCCCTGGTCAAGCGCGACCACCTGTTCGGCATGCTGTACCTGGAGCGGCAGGGCAGGGGACCGATGGTCACGGACGAACAGATGCGCTTTCTCGAACTGCTTGCGGGGCAGGCCGCCTTGTCGCTGGAAACCGCCAGGCTGTATGCCGCCGCTACCGACGAGATCGAGGCGTTCCGGCAGAACGAGAAGGCGCTCCAGGCAAGCCGTGCGATGCTGCTGCTCGGCGAGCGGATCAACCAGAGCGGCAGCTGGGCCTGGGACGTCGATGAACGCGTCGTGAATTGCTCGGCCGAGTTCTGCCGCATCTATGAACTCGACCCCTACGTTTCCGCCGTCAAGTACGACGCACTGATCGAGCATATCCATCCCTGCGACCGCGAGCAGGTCGTGCGCACCCTGGATGAAGCAGTCGCCCGGCAGAGCAGTACGCGTTTCGAATTTCGCATTCATGCAAGCAACGGCGAAATTCGTTACCTGTCGGTGATTGCCCAGCCCATCCTCGAAGCGAATGGCAAGGTTTTCGTCGGCACCGTCAGCGACATCAGCAGCCGTAAGGCGGACGAGCTCGCATTGAGCAAAGCGCAGGTGGAACTGGCGCGCGGAGCGCGCCTGGCCACGATCGGCCAGATGACCGCCCTGGTCGCGCACGAAGTCAACCAGCCCCTGATGTCGATTTCGTCGAATGCCGGCGCGGCGCTTGTCCGCCTCGAACGCAATGCACTCGATCCGGGAAAGCTCAAGCAGCTGCTGCGGGAGATCGTGGAGCAAAGCCAGCGCGCCGGCACCATCATCCAGCGGCTCCAGGCATTGGCATACCGTCGTCCGCTGGCCGAACCGATCGACCTGCATGCCCTGGTGCGCGAAGTGGTGCAGACCCTGCGCAGCGAACTGGATCGCCACCAGATCGCGGTCGAACTCGATCTGTGGGACCAGCCGGTCGCCGTGCAAGGCGACACCGCGCAACTGCGGCAGGTATTCGCCAACCTGGTGTGCAACGCGGTCGATGCGATGCACGAGGTCCAGGCGCGGGTAGGCATACTTCACATCGCGACGCGTTGCTTTGATGGAAAACGAGTGGAGGTCATCGTCGAGGACAACGGTATGGGCGCCGACGCTGCCACCTTCGAGCACATGTTCGAACCCTTCGTCGGAACCAAGTCCGACGGCATGGGCGTGGGCCTGGCGATCTGTCGTTCCATCATCGAGTCGCATGGCGGCAGGATCCGGGCCTGCGGCAGGCAACCCCATGGATGCCGTGTGATCTTGCAGATGCCGGCACAGGCAGGCCTGGACGCCCGCGGCCTTAACGGCTGGGAAAGACGCGCATGAAACCAATGATCTATGTGGTCGACGACGACCATGCCGTGCGCAGCTCGGTCGTGAACCTGCTCAACGCGGAAGGCTTCGACGCATGCGCGTTCGCGACCGGCAGCGCGTTCCTGATCGCGGAAAAACCGGACACCCCTTGCTGCCTGATCTGCGATATGGCCATGCCGGAATTCGACGGCCTGGATGTCGCCGCAGAGCTTGCCCGTCGGGGCCAGGCGATACCGATCATCTTCATGACCGGCTACGGGTCGATTCCGCTGACGGTGCAGGCGATGAAAGCAGGGGCCAAGGAATTCCTGACCAAGCCGGTCGCGCCCGAAGACCTGCTGCGCGCGGTCGGCGAGGCGCTGGCCTACGACGAAGCGAACTACGCCATGCGCCGCGAGCTGGCTGATTTACGCATGAGACACGCGAGCCTGACACCGCGCGAGCGCGAGACGATGGCCCTGGTCATCGGCGGACTGCTGATCAAGCAGATCGCCCACGAACTGGGCGTGAGTGAAATCATGGCGAAGATTCACAAGCGCAATGTGATGGAAAAAATGGCCGCGCGTTCGGTGCCGGATCTGGTACGCCACGCCGAGCGCTTGCACATCACCAGCTCGGGCAGCCGCTGACGAGTCGATCGAATTGATCGATTATTCAGCGTGAAATTACTCGTTTTTCACGGCCATCCAGCCCGTCCATCATGCGGCGCATCGCACGGCGCCTCGATCAGTCGAGCCGGTAGCAATCCGGACTGCGTTAATCGTTAAAAGAGTCGCACTTACACTAGGAGACATAGCATGCTGACAGTCCGTCCAAGCCAGGATCGTGGTACCGCAAGCCTCGGTTGGCTGCGTTCGCAGCACACGTTTTCGTTTGGCCACTACCACGATCCGGCCCACATGCACATTGGCCCGCTGCGGGTGATCAATGAGGACCACGTCGCGCCGGGCAAGGGATTCGAACCGCACAGCCACAAGAACATGGAAATCCTGTCCTATGTCCTCGATGGCGCGCTGGAGCACAAGGACAGCATGGGCAATGGCTCGGTCCTGCGCTACGGCGACGTACAGCGCATGAGCGCAGGCAGCGGCGTCACCCACAGCGAATACAACCACTCCAGCACCGAGCCGGTGCACTTCCTGCAAATCTGGGTGATTCCCGCGCAGGAGAGCGGCGCGCCCGGATACGAAGAAAAGCACTTCGACGCCGAGTCCAAGAAAGGCAGGCTGCGCCTGATCGCCTCGCAAGACGGCAGGGAAGGTTCGGTCTCGCTGCGCCAGGACACCTCGATCTACGCAACGATCCTCGATGGCGCCGAGCGCGTCGAGCATGGTTTGCAGCAGGGGCGGCAAGCCTATGTCCAGGTGGCGCGCGGCAGTGTCAAGGTGAACGGCTGCCTGCTGCAGGCCGGCGACGCCGTGAAGCTCACCGCGGAAAGCACCGTGAGCCTGTTCGAAGCCCAGGACGCGGAAGTGCTGCTGTTCGATCTGCCCGCTTGACGGTCCCGCAACACAACCAGGAAAGTACAACACCATGAGTATCCTCCAGCGCGCTATCGGCCCATCTTCCTGCATCCTGGCGGCGGTGCTCGGCCTGCAGGCCGCGCAGGCACAGGCGCAGGCCGACCTGATCCTCACCAACGGCAAGGTCGCCACGATGGCGCGGGCAGGCGAGTTCACCCAGGCCATCGCGGTCAAGGACGGGAAAATCCTTGCGACCGGCACCAATGCGCAGGTTTTGAAATTGCGCCGTAGCAGCACCCAGGTGATCGATGCGCGCGGGCGCACCGTCATTCCCGGCCTCAACGACTCCCATACCCATGTGATCCGCGAGGGCCTGAACTACAACATGGAACTGCGCTGGGACGGCGTCACCTCGCTCAGGCGCGCCCTCGAGATGCTCAAGGAGCAGGCCGCACGCACGCCCGAGGGGCAGTGGGTCAAGGTGGTCGGTGGCTGGAACGAGTACCAGTTCGAGGAAAAGCGCTTGCCCACGCTCGAGGAAATCAATGCCGCCGTCCCGGACAAGCCCGTCTTCATCCTGTACCTGTACGGGCTGGGCTTCCTGAACAAGAAGGGCGTCGAGACGCTCGGCTACAGCAAGGACACCCAGTACAAGGACGGCGTCGTCGAACTGGATGCCGGCGGCCGGCCGACCGGCAAGCTGATCGCCAAGCCGAACGCGCTGATCCTGTATTCGACCCTGGCCAAGACGAATACCCTGGGCCGCGACGACCAGCTCAATTCGACGCTGCACTACTATCGCGAGCTCAACCGCCTGGGCGTCACCAGTGCGATCGATGCCGGCGGCGGATTCCAGAACTATCCGGACGATTACGGCGTCACGCTGGAACTGGCGCGCGGCGGCAAGCTGACCGTGCGTACCGCCTACTACCTGTTCGCGCAAAAACCGGGCAAGGAACTCGACGACTTCCAGCGCTGGATGGCGATGACCCGGCCCAACAAGAACGACCACATGTTCTATGCCAACGGCTTCTCGGCCGAAGGCGCCGGCGAAAACCTGGTCGCCAGCGCCGCCGACTTCGAGAACTTCCTCGAGCCGCGCCCCGAGCTGCCGGCATCGATGGAGAGCGAACTCGACAAGGTGGTGACTCTCCTGGTGAAGAACCGCTGGCCGTTTCGCCTGCATGCCACGTATGGCGAAAGCATCGACCGCGACCTGGCCGTCATCGAGAAGGTCAATGCCAGGACGCCGCTGAACGGCCTGCGCTTCATCGTCGACCATGGCGAGACCATCACGGACGATCAGCTGGCGCGGATCAGGAAACTGGGCGGCGGCGTGGCGGTGCAGAACCGGATGCACTTCCAGGGCGAGTCCTACTGGAAGCGCTATGGACCCCAGGTGCGCCAGATGCCCCCGATCCGCAAGATGCTCGACATGAAGATTCCCGTTGGCCTGGGCACCGATGGCACGCGGGTGTCGAGCTACAACCCCTGGGCGTCGCTGTATTGGGCCGTGACCGGGAAGACCGCCGGCGGCATGCCGACCTGGCAGGAACGGGACATCCCGACCCGCTACGAAGCCCTGAAGCTGATGACCACCGGCTCGGCCTGGATGAGCGGTGAAGAAAAAGTCAAAGGGACGATCAAGCGCGGCCAGTATGCGGACTTCGTCATCCTGCCGAAGGATTATTTCTCGGTTGACGCCGAAGAAATCAGGCGCTTCGAGAGCATGCTGACCGTCGTCAACGGCAAGGTCGTGTATGGCGCCGGAGAGTATGCGCCGCTGTCTCCATCGATCGTGCCGGTGTCCCCGGCATGGAGTCCCGTCGCCGTGTTCGGCGGCTACCAGCACGCCAAATGATCCGCCAGCAGGGCTGGCGATCTGCCGCGCCGGACTTGCCAGCCTGCCGCCTGCCTAAGCTCCGCCGCCCTATCCTAAGGCCGGTGGCGGCGCAGTCGGCCTGCACTACACTGGAAATTCATCCATCAACCAACGGAGGGCATATGTCCACTACCAGCAAGATTCAAAAGAAGGTCGTGAACTGGGGTGTCGCCTGGGAAGGCCAGTTTGGCTATGTCCAGGGCCTGCAAGTGAAGGACACGATCTATATTTCCGGCCAGCTCAGCCACGACAGGAGCGGTGCGCTGGTAGCGCCGGCGGCGCTCGACAGCACGGGCAAGCCGGCCGACTACACGCAGATGGAAAACCAGATTCGCCAGACCTACCTCAACGCGATCGATCTGCTGAAGGAATTCGGCGCCACCCTGGACCACGTCGTGGAAGAGACGCTGTACGTGATCGATGTCGATGCGGCCTTCGCGGCGGCAGGCAAGGTCCGCAAGGAGATGTACGGCATGGAACAGCCCCAGTGCGCCAGCAACCTCATCGGCGTGTCGCGACTTGCGTTTCCGGCACAGTTGGTGGAAGTCACCTTCCGCGCGGTGCTCCCTTGATCGCCAAGCGAAAAACGAACAGAGCTCGCCCCCCACGCGGCAGCTTTGCCAAGCGGCGCCAGTAGCCGACGCGCGGCCGGATACGCCTGACTGCCTGGCTCGTTCAGCGCTAGGCCCCGGACGACAGCGCAGCGCTGGTCAAGGCATCGACCGCGGCGCGCACCTTCGCCGACACGTGCTTGCTGCGCGGGTAGACGGCGTGCACCGCAAGGTCGTTGTCCGGTAAATCGGGCAGGACGGTTTGGAGCGCGCCCGATTCCAGGAAGGCCGCCACCATGTAGCGATGGATGTGGATCAGGCCGGCGCCGGCCAGCGCCGCATCGATCAGTGCACTGCCGTTATCGACGATGAAACGCGACGGCGGAACGACTTCCTTCACGGCGCCATCGCTGGACACCACCCGCCAGGGCATCGTGCGCCCATCCGTGGAGGACCTCGACAACACGGCGAGGTGCCCGGCAAGGTCTTCCTGGTAGCGCGGCGGCTTGCGGCTATGCAGATAGCCGGGCGAAGCACACACGACAAATCCGACCGTGTCGATGCGGCGGGCGATCTGGTCCGAATCCGGCAGGTCGCCAATGCGCACCGCCACGTCGACACCTTCTTCGATCAGGTCGACCCGGCGATCGGTGACGCTCGCGTCGATGCGCAGCTCGGGGTTGCCTTCCAACAGGCGCGCGAGCTTCGGCAGCACCACCAGGCGGCCATAGGCGACCGGCATCGTCACCCGCAGGATGCCGCGCGGCCCGCTGGCGGCCGCGTGCAGCGACTCCCGGGCAGCTTCCAGGTCGGCCATCGCGCCGCGGCACCTGGCGAGAAACAGCTCTCCTTCCGGGGTCAGGCTGACGCTGCGTGTACTGCGGTTCAACAGGCGCGCCCCCAGGTCGTGCTCGAGGCGCGTGATGGCCTTGCTGACGCCCGACGCCGACTCCGGATGGTCCGCCTATGCACTGGGCGGCCTGGTGTCCGGCGCCGGTACCGGCTTGATCAACGGCCAGATGACCAATGCCGCCATGCGCGTGGTATCGGCCGACCGGGCCGGCATGGCGTCCGGGATCAACGGCACCATGCGGCAACTGGGCGTCGCCCTGGGTTTCGCCGGACTGGGCGCCGTCCTGACCTGTACCGCTTCGGCATCCTTCGCACAAGCGGCGCAGCTCATCGCCTTGCCGGATCACACAGTGGCCGAACTGGTTGCCGATGTCATCAAAGGCGACTTGCGGCGCGCCCTGGCGGTGCTACCGCACGGCCAGCATGCCTGGTTCCTGCAAGCGGCGCAGACGGCGCTGCACGACGGCCTGATGAAGATCGCCTTGATCGCAGGGCTGATCGGGCTCGCCGGCTCGGCAGGCACCCTGTGGCTGCTTCGCCATGCAAGAACGAACGACCTGAAGCTCGAACCCTCCGTTAGTCATTAACCCAATCAAAGGAATCATCATGAAACTTCATCTGGCGGGAAAACGCGCCCTGGTCACCGGCTCGTCCGGTGGAATCAGCGAGGGGATCGCCAAGACCCTGGCAAGGGAAGGCGTGTCGGTCGTGGTCCATGGCCGCAACGCCGCCGCTACCAGGCAGGTCGCCGACGGGATCGAGGCCGCGGGAGGCAGGGCCGCCGTCGTGCTGGGCGACCTGTCGCGCGACGACGATGCCGAGCGGGTCGCGGCGCAGGCCATGCAAGCGTTCGGCGGGATCGACATCCTCGTCAACAATGCGGGCAGCTACCAGCAGGTGGGGTGGTTCGACAGCACTCCGGAAAAATGGATGGAGATGTTCAACCACGACTTGCTGTCCATGGTGCGGCTCACGCGCGCCCTCGCTCCCGCCATGCAAGAGGCGAAATGGGGGCGGATCATCCAGATCGCCAGCAGCGCGGCGCCGCAGCCGTATGCCTTCGGCCCCGACTACGCGGCGGTCAAGGCCGGCGTCGTCAACTTCTCGGTCAGCCTGTCCAAGACCCTTGCCGGCAGCGGCGTTACGGCGGTAACGGTCAGTCCCGGTCCCGTGCGCACCGTGGGTTTCGAGCGCTTGTGGCGCGATCACGCGGCCGACAAGGGCTGGGGCGACGATTGGAAAAGCATCGAAACGAACGTGGTGTGCGATTGCTGCTGCGGTCCCGTCATTTTGCGGCGACCGGCGAGGCCAGGTAGGCATGCAGCTGCGCCACCACCCCCGCGCCTTCGCCGATGGCCGCACCGACCCGCTTGACCGAGCCGGCGCGCACGTCGCCGATCGCGAACACCCCCGGCACGTTGGTTTCGTGCGGCGCCGGGGTGCGCGCCGCGGTTCCGGGCAACGCTTGCCCGGTCAGCACGAAACCGCGCTCGAGCGCGACACCGCACCCATGCAGCCAGCCGGTGGCCGGCGCCGCACCGATGAACAGGAACAGGTGGCGCACCGCCTCCTCGACCTCGCCGTCGGGGGTCTTCCAGCGCACGCGTTCGAGTTCGTCTTCTCCATCCAGGCCGACGACGGTCGCACCGACCACGACTTCGATGGCGGCCGAGGCGGCGATGCGCTCGACCAGGTATTGCGACATCGTGTCCGCCAGCGGCCGGCGCACCAGGATGCGCACGCGCCTGGCGTGGCCGGCCAGGTAGACGGCGGCCTGTCCGGCCGAGTTGCCGCCTCCCACCAGCAAGACTTCCTGGCCCTGCACCTGGCGCGCTTCCAGCGGGGTGGCCCAGTAGGCGATGCCGCGGCCTTCGAAGCGCTCCTGTCCGGGCAGGTCCAGGCGCCGGTAGCGCGCGCCCGAGGCCAGCACCACCGTGCGCGCCGCGAGCGCCCCGTATGGACCCAGTTCCAGGCGCAGGACGCCGTCCGGCGCCGAGCAGTCGAGCCGGGACACGGTCATGGGGATCGCGATCTCGGCCCCGAACTTCTGGGCTTGCACGTAGGCCCGGCCCGACAGCGCCTGCCCGCTGATCCCGGTGGGGAAGCCGAGCAGGTTTTCGATCCGGGCCGAGGACCCGGCCTGGCCGCCGAAGGCGCGCGCGTCGAGCACCACCACCGACAGCCCTTCGGATGCGGCGTAGACGGCCGCCGCCAGGCCCGCGGGGCCGGCGCCGACCACCGCGACGTCGAAGCAGCGTCCGGCCACGCGCCCGGGCTCGACCATGCCGATGCAGCGGGCGAGCATGGATTCGTCCGGGTTGCGCAGCACCCGGCCGTCCGCGCACAGCACCAGCGGCAGGTCGGCCTGGCCGGCGCCGTGGCACCGGATCAGCGCTTGCGCGGCCTCGCTGTCGGGCGCCACCACCCGGTGCGGATGCCCATTGCGCGTCAGGAAGCCGGCCAGGCGCACCGTGTCGGCGCCGCCGGCGACCCCGATCACGACCGCGCCGCTGCCTTGTTCGATCAGGATCACCCGGCGCAGGATCAGGGCGCGCATGATCTTTTCGCCCAGTTCCGCTTCCGCCACCACCAGCGCGCGCAGGCGCTCCGGCGGTATCAGGAGCGCCTCGACCGGGCCGAGCGCATGCCCGTCGACGAAGGCCGGGCCGCCCGAGAGCTGGCCGACCTCGGCCAGGAACTCGCCGGGGCCTTGCTCGACCACCGGGACGTTGCCGCCCAGGCCGTCGCGCCGGGTAACCAGCACCGTGCCGGACAGGACCACGAACATGCCCGGTCCCTCGACCCCGGCGCTGAACAGCCGTTCGCCGTCGGCCCAGCCATGCACGGCGCCGAAGCGGCGCAAACGGCCGATCTCGCGTTCGTCGAGCCGCGGAAACGCCTGGGCCCGGCGCGTGGCCATCACCGAGGTGGGCGCCTCGCTCATTGCGCGCCGCCGGCCGCGGAGGGTGCACCGGGGGCGCCGAAGTCGCCGCCGAGCGCCTTGTACACCGCGACCACGCTGGTGGCGGCGCCGGCCTGCGATTGCGCCAGGCGGTCGCGCGCGGCCAGCAGCTCGCGCTCGGCATCGAGCACGGTCAGGAAATCGGTGGAGCCGACCGCGAAGCGCTCGCGCGCGATCAGCGCCGCCTGTTCCGACGCGCGCGCGGCGTCGAACAGCAGCCCGGCCTGGCGCTGGCTGCGCGTGTAGGCGGCCAGCGCTCCCTCGGTTTCCTCGAGCGCCGCCAGCACCGTGCGTTCGTACGCGATCATGGCCACCTCGTTGCGGGCGTCGGCGGCGGCGACCTGGGCCCGGATGCGGCCGAAGTCGAGCAGGTTCCAGGTCAGCTGCGCTCCCAGGTTGTACACATATGAGGCGCCGTCGCCCAGCGCGGACAGGCGCGACGCGTTCTGGCCCAGGGTGCCGCCCAGGATCACGCGCGGGAACAGGGCGCTGCGCGCCACGCCCGCCTGGGCCGCGGCGGCGGCGGCCTGGGCCTCGGCGGCCAGGATGTCGGGGCGGCGCCGCAGCAGCGACGCCGGCGAGCCGATACCCGACAGGGCGACCGCCTGCAGGCCGGGAAGGGGCTGTTCCGCCGCCAGTTCCGCGTCGAAGGCCGATGGCGGCCGGCCGCACAGCACCGCGATGCGGTGCCGGGTGCGGATCAGGACCGCTTCCAGTGCCGGCACGTTGGCCGCGGTCGACTGGACCAGGGCGCGGGCGCGCTCGGTGTCGAGCGCGGTGCCGCGCCCGGCGTCCAGGCGCGCTTCCACCAGGCGCAGCGCCTGCTGCTGGGTGTCGAGCGAGGCCGTCGCCACGCGCAGTTGCTGCTGCAGGCCGCGCAGCTCGAAATAATTGCGCGCCACCTCGGCCACCACGCTGACCTGCGCCGCGCGCACGCCTTCGGCGCCGGCGCGCACGCCGGCCCGGGCCGCGCGGCGGGCGTCGCCCAGGCCGCCGAACAGGTCCGCTTCCCACAGCAGGTCCAGGCCCGCTGCGTAGTTGCTGCGGGTTGAAGACACCCCCAGGTCGTCCTGGGCGCGCACCCGCGCGGCGCTCACCGCCAGGCCGGCGCTGGGAAACAGGTTGGCGTCGGCGCCGCGGCTGATGGCACGCGCCTCGCGCAGGCTGGCCGCGGCGCTGCGCACGTCGGGGTTGGCGGCGAGCGCGCGCTGCACCAGCTCGTCGAGCAGCGGATCGCGAAAGCCGTTCCAGAACGCGCCGACCGGTTCGGTGGACTGGGCTTCCTGCGGCGCATGGACGAAACGCTCCTGCGCCGGCGGGGAAAACAAGGGCAGCCTGGGCGCATGCGAACAGGCGCTCAGCAGCAGCGCGCCGAACGCGCAGGCGCCCGCGCGCCGGATGCGAAGTGACGCGTTCATGTCGTTTCCTTGCCTTGGGGGGCGTCGTCGACGCCGGGGTGGAAGGGGTGGGCGCAGGCGTCGATCTCGCGCCGTACGGCGGCGGCGTGGGCGCGGTGCTTCTCGGTCCCCTTGCGCAGCAGCGAATAGAAGACCGGCGTCAGGAAGATGCCGAACAGGGTGACCCCGACCATGCCCGAGAACACCGCGATGCCCATTGCGCGCCGCATCTCGCTGCCGGCGCCGCTGCCGAGGATCAGCGGCACCACGCCGGCGCAGAAGGCGATCGAGGTCATCAGGATCGGGCGCAGCCGCAGGTGGCAGGCTTCGATGATGGCGTCGCGGATCGCCATGCCGCGTTCCTCGAGTTCCTTGGCGAATTCCACGATCAGGATCGCGTTCTTGCAGGCCAGGCCGACCAGCACCACCAGCGCCACCTGGGTGAACAGATTCAGGTCGCCGGTCTGGGAGAAGGGCGGCAGGCTCGAGATCCAGACGCCGAACAGGGCCGACAGGATACACATCGGGACGATCATGATGATGGCCAGCGGCAGCGACCAGCTTTCGTACTGGGCGGTGAGCACCAGCACCACCAGCACCACCGACAGCAGCAGCACCGCGGCCAGGGTGGGCACCTCGATGCCCAGCCCCGGCAGGGCCACCGAGCGGGTCAGCCGGTCCTGGTAGGTCAGGTCGGTCCACTCGTAGGACATGCCGCGCGGCAGTCCCTGCACCAGCTGCTCCATCTCGGCTTCCGCCACCCCGCTCGAAAAGCCTGCCTTGGGCGCGCCGTTGATGTCGGCCGAGGGGAAGCCGTTGTAGCGCGTTACCCGGGTCGGCCCGAAGGTCGGCGTCACCTGCATGACGGAGCCGAGCGGCACCATCTGTCCGTCGCCGTTGCGGGTTTCGAGGCGGGCGATGCTGTCGGCCTGCGAGCGGAAGGGCGAATCGGCCTGCACCACCACCTGGTAGGTCTTGCCGAAGCGGGTGAAGTCGTTCACGTAGAGCGAGCCGAGGTTGATCTGCAGGGTGTCGTAGATGGCCTGCAGCGGCACGCCCATCTGCTTGGCCTTGGTGCGGTCGACGTCGGCGAACAGCTGGGGAACATTGATGTCGTAGGTGGAGTAGGGCGTGCCGATGGTCGACTTCGGGTTGCCGTAGATCGGGCCGAGCAGGGCCGTCGCGGCGCCGTACAGCGCCTGCTCGCCCTGGCCGCCGCGGTCCTGGATCTGCAGCTTGAAGCCGCCGGCGCTGCCCAGGCCGTCGACCGCCGGCGGCGGCACCACGAACATGCGCGCCCCCTGGATCGCCTGGATCTCGCCGTTCACGCGCGCCAGGATGGCGTCCTTCGACAGCGAGGAGGCGGTGCGCTTGTCGAAGGGCGCCAGTCCGAAGAACACGATGCCTTCGTTGGGCGCGGCCGAGAAGCCGGCGATCGACAGGCCGGGGAAGGCGATCGAATCGACGATGCCGGGCACCTTCAGGGCGATGTCGCTCATGTCGCGGATGACTTTCTCGGTGCGCGCCAGCGACGCGCCGGCCGGCAGCTGGGCGATGCCGATCAGGTACTGCTTGTCCGGCGCCGGCACGAAGCCGCTCGGGGTGCGGGCGAACAGCAGCACGGTCACGCCCAGCAGCGCCACATAAACGATCATGGCCATTGACTTGCGCGCCAGCAGGCCGGTGACGCCGCGGCTGTACTGCTTGCTGCGGCGCTGGAAGAAGCAGTTAAACCAGTGGAAGAAGCGGCCGAACAGCCGGTCCATCACCAGCATGACCTTGTCCTTCGGCGCGTCGTGGGGACGCAGCAGGAGCGCGGCCAGCGCCGGCGACAGGGTCAGCGAGTTGATCGCCGAGATCACCGTCGAAATCGCGATGGTGGCCGCGAACTGCTTGTAGAACTGGCCCGACAGGCCGGGCACGAAGGTGAGCGGGATGAACACGGCGCACAGCACCAGCGCGATGGCCACGATCGGCCCGCTTACTTCGCGCATCGCCTTCACGGTGGCTTCGTGCGGCGTCAGGCCGTCCTGGATGTTGCGCTCCACGTTCTCGACCACCACGATGGCGTCGTCGACCACGATGCCGATCGCCAGCACCAGGCCGAACAGGGTCAGCGTATTGATCGAGTAGCCCAGCAACAGGAGCACGCCGAAGGTGCCGACGATCGAGACCGGCACCGCCAGCAGAGGAATCACCGAGGCGCGCCAGGTCTGCAGGAAGATGATCACCACCAGCACCACCAGCAGCACCGCCTCGATCAGGGTGGTGACGACTTTCTCGATCGAGGTCTGGACGAAGCGCGTCGGGTCGTACACGATGTCGTAGGACACCCCCTTGGGGAAGCTGCCCTTGGCCTTTTCCATGGTGGCGCGCACGTTCTGCGACAGCTGCAGCGCGTTCGAGCCGGGCGACTGGAAGATGGCGATCGCCGCCGCTTCCTTGTTGTTGAGCAGGCTGCGCAGCGAATACGAGTTGGCGCTCATTTCGACGCGGCCGACGTCGCGCACCCGCACCACGGCGCCGGTGCTCGGGTCGCTGCGCACGATGACGTCGGCGAAGTCCTCTTCGCGCGCGAGGCGTCCCTGGGCATTGACCTGCAGCTGGAAATCGGTGTCGTCCGGCGCCGGCGGCGAGCCGACCACGCCGGCGGCGACCTGGGCGTTCTGTTCGCGCACGGCGCCGATCACGTCGGCCGCGGTCATCCCGCGCGCCGCCAGCGCCGGCGGGTTGAGCCAGATGCGCATGGCGTAGTCGCCGGCGCCGAACAGGATCACCGAGCCCATGCCCGGAATGCGCAGCAGGTCGTCGCGCACGTTCAGGTTGGCGTAGTTGCGCAGGTAGAGCGCGTCGCGGCTGTTGTCCGGACTGACCATGTGCACCACCATGGTCAGGTTGGGAGCCTGCTTCTCGGTCGTCACGCCGATCTGGCGCACGATATCGGGCAGGCGCGGCAGCGCGCGGTTGATGCGGTTCTGCACCGCCGTTTCCGCTTCCTCGGGCACGGTGCCGACGCGGAAGGTGACGGTCATGGTCATGCTGCCGTCGGCCGTGGCCTGGCTCTCGAAGTACAGCATGTTCTGCAGGCCGTTGATCTGCTCCTCGAGCGGCGCCGCGACCGTTTCCGAGATCACGCGCGGGTTGGCGCCGGGGAACTGGGCGCGCACCACGATCTGGGGCGGGGCGACTTCGGGGTACTCCGAAATCGGCAGCTGGAAGATCGCGAGCAGGCCGGTCAGGAAAATGAAGACCGACAGGACCGTGGCGAAGCGCGGACGGTCGATGAAAAAGCGCGAGATGTCCATCTGCGCTCCTAGTTCTTTGCCACGGAGGCAGCAGCGGGCGCGGCCGGCGGCAGCGGCCGGCCCTGGGCGTCGATTTTCACCACCTGCGGCGTCACGGGCGCGCCGGGGAAGGCGCGCAGCAGCCCGTCCACGATCACCAGTTCGCCGGGATTGACCCCGGTGACCGCGCGCATGCCGTCGAACAAAGCGCCGGTCTTGACCTCACGCTGCTCGACGATGTTGTTCTTGCCCACCACCAGCACCACCTTGCGGGTCTGGTCGGTGCTGATGGCGCGGTCCGGGACCAGGTTGGCCGCGTAGTTGCCGCTGCCGACCAGCTTGATGCGGGCGAACAGGCCCGGGGTGAACAGGCCGTCGCGGTTGTCGAACACGGCGCGGCCGCGGATCGACGCGGTATTCGGATTGAGGCGGTTGTCGACGAAGTCCATCTTGCCCGCGTGCGGATAGCCTTCCTCGTTCGCCAGGCCCAGCCGCACCAGGTTGGGCGTTTCGCGCGACGAGGCGCGGGTGCCGTCGCGCGCGGCGCGCATGTACTTCAGGTAGACCGCTTCGCTGGCGTCGAAATAGGCGTACACCTTGTCGCTCGACACCACCGTGGTCAGGACCGGGTCGGCCACGCCCACCAGGTTGCCTTCGGTGACATTGGCGCGCGAGGTGCGGCCGGACACGGGCGCCGTGATGCGCGAGAATTCCAGGTTCAGCCGGGCCTGCACCAGTGCCGCCTCGGCCGCCCTGGCGTTCGAGCCGGCGGTCGCCAGCGCCGAGCGCAGCTGGTCGATTTCCTGGGCGCTGACGCCCTTGATGGCCACCAGCTTCTCGGCGCGCGCCAGTTCGCTGCGGTTCAGGTCGACCTGGGTGCGGGCGGCCGCGCGCTGGGCGTCGGCGCGCGCCACGTCGGCCGCGAAGGTGCGCGGATCGATCGTGAACAGCGGATCGCCGCGCTTGACCAGCTGACCTTCGCGGAAATGGACCTTGGTGAGCATGCCGGCCACGCGCGAGCGCACCTCGACCGTGTCGGGCGCCTCCAGCCTGGCCGTGAACTCGTCGAACTCCTGCACCTCGCGCTTGGCGACCGGTGCGACCGATACCGCCGGCGGCTGGTTGGCGCCCGGCGCGCTCGCTTCGCCGCGGCTGCAACCGGTTGCCAGCAGCGCGGCAAGCACGACAGGGATCGACCAACTCAGGCTTCCCGTGAACGACTGGAATGACATGACAAGCTCCTTGAACACCCTACAGGTAAGCGGCACCGCGACGCGGACGAGGCGAAGCTGCCGGGCGAAATGAGAGAGGCAATAGAGACAGCTGGCGAAGACCAAGGCCAGCTAATCTTTACGCGTCAATACACGGGGACTAGTCTGGCTCGAAAGTATCCAAATGTCAGCAAAAATATGCAATTTTCATATTCAATAATGTTGGAAATATCGAAGCAGGGCTGCCAGCGCGGTTCCGCTATTCGCCAGCATGAGTGGCGCAGAAACTCGGGCGCGCGTCGCCTTCGCGCGCCCGCCTGGACGTCGGCTGCGGCGAAGCGATCTCCCAGGTGGCCCCATCGCCCGGCTTCATCGATCAATCGCATTTCATTAGAATGGTCAAGGCGACCTTCGGCGTCACACCTCAACGGCTGCAGCGCCCAGCCAGCTTGGAGCTGGACGAGCGCCATGCAGGGCAGGGGGCCCCTTCATTGCCGGAGCTCGCCGATTAGGCTCGGGCCCGCCGTCAGGCCACGCAGATGCCGTCGATCGCCACCTTCTCGAACAAATGCGGCGACATCGTCAAGCTGGCCGGGTAGGCATGGCCGGCTCCTTGCCGCGCCAGCACGCCGCTGGCCACGAAACCGCGGTATGCCTGCACCGACTCCCAAATCGCATAGTTCATGAATACCGTACTGCCGGCGATCCCGCGGTGCAGTTGGATCGACATCAATCCGGCTTGCTGCTTGATGATGGCGGCGTCGTGTCGCCAGGCGGCGAGGAATTGATCGACATCCGCCGGGGCCACCGTGAAGCGGTTCATGAACACGACCGGGCCGGCGTCGGCCGCCATCTGCTGGCCGAAGCTGACCTGCTGATCCATCTCCAGGATTCCCGGCATCATGCGCTCCCTTCGGCAGCCTTGCCGGAGGAAGCCCAGGCGGCCAGCGCCGCAGCGAGCGACAGGGGCGCGTCGAAGTAGCGCGCCTGCTTGCTCACGTCGGCGACATACCGTCCGGAGTCGACGTACTGGACGAAGTCCTGCATGGCCTGCGGCGCCGCACCGGAAACGGTGGAGACCTGCGTCCCAAGTGTACGGCCCAGCGCCGCGGCGATCTGCTCCATCGTGACGGCTTCAGCCAAGCCAAGGTCGATGCTCTGGTTGACCACATCGTCCAGTATCAGCGCGCGGGCCGCCGCGCGCGCCACATCGGCGGACAGGACGAGGGAAAGGCGCGTGCCCGGTGCGAAGATGGTCGGCAGCGTGCCCGCGGCAATCGTCTGTGCCGACCAGGCGAGGTTCTGGTCGAGGAATGCACCTGGGCGCAACGCGACATAGGGCAATCCGAGCTCGGCCATATAGCGCTCGATCCGGTATTTTTGATGGAAGTGTTCGACCGTGTCGGCCGTGTCGGCCGTCAGGACGCTCACAAACACCATGCGCTTGATGCCTGCCTGCCTGGAGGCGAGCGCCAGATTGCGGTTGCCCTGGTCGTCGACGGTGGCGAGCGAGTCGCCCGGCTGGCGTCCCGTATAACCGATTGCGCTCGATACCACCGCATCCATGCCGCGCAGGGCACGGTCGAGCGAGGCCTTGTCGGTCAGGTCGCCATTCACGATGGTCGCGCGGACCATCGGAACGCTGGACCGCGAACTATTCGCCAGCGCCGCCTACATCGAGCGCATGGGCATGCTGCGCGAACCTGAACAGGCCGGCCTGCATGCCTTCGTGCGCCAGACGCAGGAGATGTCGGGCATCGACCGCTCGTCGTGGAAGATGAAGAACGGAAAACGTACGGCCGTGATCGCGGGCAAGGACGCCTGTACCTGTAACAGTCTGCGCGTCATGCGGCAGATCGCGGCCGGCGGCGCCGGCATCGCCTTGCTGCCCCGGGCCTTGTTCCAGTCGGATATCGACACGGGTGTACTGCAGCATGTGCTGCCGGGGTGGCGCACCGACGCGCTGAACGTGACTGCCGTCTGGGCGTCGCGCCGCTACCTGGCTGCCAGGACGCGCGTGTTTCTCGATGCCTTGAGCGACAGCAGGCTGTTCGATACGCCCGGATAAGCGGCAGCATGCACACGGGCAGGCAGCGACGGCGTGGTTTGCCGCGCGCCGGCTGCCCAGCGGTGAACGGCTCCGTTCTCACCATTTGATGAAACCGAACGAATTACCCCCACGTCGATTGAGCAAATGGTGAACGATCGCGCGCCGCGATATTTCTGGGGCGCGCAGCATCCGACTTCTCGATTCATTCCCATTCCCCCTGAGTGCGACGCAGCGGCACTGCGCCGCTTGCCTTCCTGGCTCGTCACGACTGAATTCCTCGAGCTGGCACGGCCCTTGCAAGGTAATCCTGCGTAAGCGGTGCGCCGGATCGGACCTGATCGTCTCGGCGGACCGTCGCAGAACAACCGCATCGTGCAGTCATGTCAATGGGAGGCATTATGACGACATCCGAACACGCATTACCCCTCGCGCGCCACTGGATCGATGGCGCCTGGCGCGACTCGGCCGAGCATCGCGACAGCGTCGATCCGGCGACCGGAGAAACGATCGGCCATTACGCCTTCGGCGCGCGCTACGAGGCGCGCGAGGCAGTGTCCGCCGCCGCGCGTGCTTTCCACGCCAGCCAATGGCGCCATGACCGCGGATTGCGGGTGCGCGTGCTGCATGCGATGGCCGACCAGTTCGAGGCGCGCGCCGCCGACCTGGCCGCGCTGCTGAGCCGGGAAAACGGCAAGATCGCCGCCGAGGCCGCATTCGAAGTGTCGCTCGCGGCGCCTGGCCTGCGTTATTGCGCAGCGCTGGTCGCGACCGAGCATGGACGCGCCGCCGAATGGTCTGCGGGGCGCTACTCGATGGTCCTGCGCGAGCCGGTGGGCGTGGCGGGTATCAGCGTTCCATGGAATTCGCCGGTCGGGCTGATGGTGCGCTCGCTCGCGCCGGCCCTGGCTGCCGGATGCACGGCTGTCGTGCAAATGCCGGGCCAGACCGCCCAGGTCAACGCACTGGTCGGCAAGGTCATCGGCGCTACCCCCGGACTGCCGCTCGGCGTGGTGAACATCGTAACCGGCAGCAAGGAGGTGATCGCCTACCTGGTCGACTCGCCCGAGGTGCCGACGATCAGCTTCACGGGAAGCACGGCGACCGGCCGCGCCATTTCGCAGGCCGGGGCGGCCCGGCTCAAGCGATTCGGGCTCGAGTTGGGCGGTAAGACGCCCTTCGTCGTCTTCGACGACGCCGACCTCGACGCCGCCTTGCCGCGCATCGAAAAAGCACTGACGACCTTCGCCGGCCAGTTTTGCATGACCGGCAGCCGTTTGCTGGTCCAGCGCGGCGCCGCGCACGTGCTGCGCGAGCGGCTCAAACAGCGGTTGCCCCAGGTCAGGGTCGGCCCGGCGTCCGATCCTGCGAGCGAGATGGGCCCGCTGATCGACCAGGCCAGCGTCGCGCGCATCGACCGCATCGTCGAACAGGCCCTTGCCGCCGGGGCCACCAGCATCGTGCGCGGCGGGCCGGTGCGCGATGGTCCGCTGGCGCGCGGGGCCTTCTATCGGCCGGCGCTGCTCGAAGTGAGCGACCCGAAGATGGCGATCGTCCAGGAGGAAACCTTCGGCCCGGTCCTCACCATGCAGGTGTTCGACACGGAAGCCGAGGCGATCGAACTGGCCAACGACAGCGAATACGGCCTGGCGGCCAGCATCTGGTCGCGCGACATCGACCGGCCCCCGCGCGTGGCGCGCGCCATCGAGGCAGGAACGATCTGGATCAACGATTGGGCCGTCATGCGCGACGAGTTCGAGGAAGGTGGCTATAAGCAAAGCGG
Organism: Telluria sp. AZSoR62; assembly: GCF_058111565.1. Lineage (NCBI taxonomy): Bacteria > Pseudomonadati > Pseudomonadota > Betaproteobacteria > Burkholderiales > Oxalobacteraceae > Telluria > Telluria sp. AZSoR62. The sequence goes on along the minus strand of NZ_JBYTST010000021.1, from coordinate 9,272 downwards.
GCAGGGACGATTGCGTGGCCTGGCACAGCTTGACGACTTTTTGGAACACAAGCACATCGTCATGCAACCGGGCATCGCCTGACCGTGCGCGACAGCGTCTTTTGATCATCGACGAAGGGAATGAACATGAACCAGCACATCGTGACCAACACCCAGGACGCCGGACAACGCGCGCCGATCGACGTCGTCCAGGATTTTCTCGAAAACACCGCTCCCGACAAGGTCGATGCGGCGGCCAAGCGCCTGGTAGCGCCGGACGCGACCTATGTCTCGCTGAACTTCGAGAACCCGGAGCTCAGGCAGATCGAACCATGGGCGGGTACCTCGAAAGGTCCGGAAGGTTTCAGCACGACCTTCGAGCGCGTGGCCAAGTATTGGACGATCGAGGATTTCCAGGTGACCGACATCTTCGGTACCGGCGAGAACGTTGCCGTGTTCGGGACCTTCACCTACCGTTCGGTAGCCGTCGGCACATCCTTCAGCTCGCCATTTTCGATTCACGCGAAAGTGAAGAACGGGAAGATTGTTTACTTCCAGTTCATGGAGGACACGTATGCATCGGCCGCTTCCTTCCGGCAAAGCGGCAGCTGGACGGTGAAGACCGACCCGGATGCGCCGGCGTTCGACGTGGGGCCGGGCAACTAAGCCTGGCGCCCCTCAATTGCCTGCCGGCGTGCTCCGCGCCGGCAGCGCGTCCGAAGCGGCATGCGTGTAGGGCTGCGCGCATCCGGAACGCCCGTACCCGTCCTGCGACACGTTTCCTGGCAAACCCGATTCCCCGACCCGGCAATACGGCAGTCGCCGTCTTTTTCTTATTACAATTTTTTCAAAACATTCCTATACTTGTCACTGGCAGTGCGTCGTCGATGCATTGCCCTCCGGGTGCTGTCTGCCGGGGCAGGCATCGTGCTGCCTGGCCAGCGAGCCATTCCCCCTGTCGTCGCAATTGTCAGAAGCGTATCCGTCCAGGAGGGAAATATGGACCAGTCGAACCAAGCCGACGTTTCCACTGCCGAGGAGCCGCAGGCGGAAGGGCTGACATCGTTCGAGTGCACGACACGCGCCTTGCGCACCCGTAGCGCCGTCATCCGGTCGCTGCTGAGGTCCAAGGATGAAGCGACCTTGATCAGGGAAATGTGCGGTGCAATCGTCGAGATCGGAGGGTACCGGCGGGCCGGTGTCGCCCTTGCCGTCGACGACAAGGCCAAGACGATCCAATGGATAAGCTGGGTCGGCCTGAAGGAAGGAAAAGTTGCGCTCTTCGATATCGACTGGTTCAATCGCCAGGGTTTTACGTACGCCGATGGACCCGTAGGCCAGACCGCGGTAGGCAAGGCGATCCGGAGTCGCACGCCTTGCGTCGTGCGGGATCTCCTGAACAATGCAGCTTATACCGAGCCTCAGTTTGTCGTGCTGCGACAGCATGCCGTTTCCGACGGATACGCATCGCTGACCGCTTTCCCCCTGATCAGTGATACCCACCTGTTCGGCGCCCTGGTGATGGCTGCGGGCGAGCCCGATGCATTCGATAGCGGCGAACTGTGCCTGCTTGGAGAGATGGCGGACGACCTGGCATTCGGCATTGCAGGCTTGCGCCTGCGCGAGCAACATCGCCGCGCCGAAGAAACGATTCACCGGCTGGCGTACTTCGATCCGATGACGGGGCTTGCCAACCGCACGCGGCAAATGCAAATGCTCAAGCAATATCTCGAAAGCCCCGGACGCCGTCTCCACCCCGTCCACCTCATCCACATCAACGTGGGGCAATTCGCCGAAGTGTTCAGCGTCTTCGGTCAGCAAGTGGCAGACCAGTTGATTTTGGAAACGGTCCGGCGCCTTCAATCGCGCTTGCCGGCAAGCCTGGAACTGGCCAGGGTCGGCGAGGCCATCTTCAGCATCATCCTCCCACCGGATTGGGAAGGCGATGTGCTCGCCTTTACCCGGCAGCTTATCCAGGACCTCAGGGAACCTGTCGAAGTGGCTGGCATCGCGGTCGACGCGCACGCCCACGCCGGGATCGCCACCATGTGCGAGGACACGGCCAACGCGGACATCCTGTTCCGGCGTGCGAACGCTGCCTTGTTCCACGGTCATTCCCTGGGTGATCGCATCACGCGCTTTGCAGGCAGCAAGAACGCCGAGCAGATCTCGCGCCTCTCGCTGATGGGAGACCTGCGCCTGGCGGTCAAGCGCGACGAACTGCGGGTCCACTGTCAGCCGAAAATGGATATGTTGACGCGTGAGATCGTCGGTGCGGAAGCCCTCATCCGCTGGGAGCATCCGACCCTGGGAATGATCCCTCCGGAACAGTTCATCAAGCTCGCCGAGCAAAGCGGAATCATCATCGAGCTCACAAAATGGATGCTCGATAGCTGTTTTTCCTGGCTACACAGGTGGAAGAAGGAAGGAATCAGCGAGACCCTCGCCATCAATCTGTCGTCACACGACCTGCTGAGCTCATCGATTGTCTGCGATATCGGAAAGAGACTCCAGCGATGGGATATCTGCCCGACTTCGCTGGAATTCGAACTGACCGAAAGCGCACTGGTCGAAGATCCGCAGGTCGCCCTCGCCGTGCTCACGCGCCTGAAATCCTTTGGCGTCAAACTGCTGCTCGACGACTTCGGCACCGGCTACTCGAGTCTGAGCTACTTGCAGCGCTTTCCCTTCGACGTCATCAAGATCGACCAGTCGTTCGTCATGCCGATGCTGGACAATGCGGACTCGGCCGCCATCGTCCGCTCGACGATCGAGCTCGGTCACATCCTGGCCAAGCATGTCGTGGCCGAGGGTGTCGAAAGTGCCGAAGTATGGGAGTGTTTGCAGGAGCAGGGCTGTGATATGGCCCAGGGCTATTTCATCGGCAAGCCGATCCCGATCGAAGCGTTCCAGGGATGGAAAGCGGGCTGGAACGCCGCCCATCCTTGCACAGCGCGCCCAGGCTTCCATCGCTAGGGCCGCGGCGCCTTCGACCATGGCGCGCAAGCCGGCGTCACTGCAGGCGCAAAACCGGCTTCTGTCGCGCACACTGCATGACGGGCGCCGCATCGAGCCGGCGCCGGCGTTGGCTTAGTCGCAGCGGCGTGGGCGCAGTCCGGCCTCACGGTCCTTCTTCGCGTCGCGGTCACATTGCACCTTGCGGCTCATTTCCTGGCTGTCCTTGGCGATCTGGGTCGTCAGGGCAGTCTGTTCGAGCGACTGGCGCTGCTTGTTGTCGCGCCGGTTTTGTTGCGTCAGCATGCAGTCGGTATAGGCCGAGGTGCCGGGCCGCGCGCCAAACTCGGCGCAGGTCGCGCCGTCCTGGTAAAGGTTCGCCTGTCGCCGCTGGTCGGGCGAGACACAGGCGCCGAGGCCGGCGCCCAGCACGACGACGCCCAGCGCCAGCGCGGCGCGGCGCAACAGTGTAAGGTAAGGTCGGCTCATGATTAGTTCTCCTGTTTGGTGGTTTCGAATTGACGACCCTGAGGCCGCGGGCAAGGACATCGCCCTGCAAGACAGTAGAACAGGCCAGCATTGCGGGATCATGGAGCGGCCGGCGGGGCAGGGTGAATCGGTGGAAACTCCACCCGCGCGATGGCGCCGCCGCCGGGCGCGCCTAGAATCGATACCTGGCCGTCGTGTCGTTCGACCACCTGCTGCACCAGGTGCAGGCCAAGACCGCTTCCGGTCGAACGCGGCCGCAAGCGGTGGAAGGCTTCGAACACGCGCTCGCGCTCGTCGGGCGGAATGCCCGGCCCATCGTCCTCGACTTCGACCGTGCTCCCCTGGACGCGAATGCTCACGTGGCGCCCGCCATGGTCGAAGGCATTCTGCACGAGGTTGGTGACCACCCTTTCGATCGCACTGGCATCGCCGCGGACCGGCCGCGGCTGGTCGACCGCAACCTCGATCGAGCGGCCCGCGGCAATCAAGAGCGGCGCCAGATCGCCCGCCACGCGGCGCACCAGCGCTGCCAGGTCGAACTCCTTGTCGTGCCAGTCCGAATCCAGACGCTGGAGATCGAGCATCTGCTCGGCCAGGTTGGCAAGGCGCTCGATGTCGCTGCCCAGCCTGCGCGTCGATGCTTCCTGCGCGGCATCGACCTTGACGCGCAGGATGGCAATCGGCGTGCGCAACTCGTGGGCAGCCGAAGCGATGAAACGACGCTGCCTTTCGTAGCTTTCGTCGAGGCGACCGAGTCCATTGTTCACCGCCCGCACCAGCGGCGCGATCTCGGCCGGGACCTGCTCTTCGCTGAGCCGCATGCCGCGCCGCCCGGCGCCGATGCACCCGGCTTCGCCGGCAATGCGCGCGACGCCGGCCAGCGAACGTTTGACGATCCAGGGCGTCACCACGAGCGATACCAGTGCCATCAGCACGAAGACCGGCAGGGCGGCCACGCTCGAGGCCAGCAGGACCGTGAAGCTCAGCGTGGTAAGCCTGCCATGTCCCATGATGGTCAGCGGCCCCAGGGGCGAATCTTCGCGCCGGATGACGGCGCTCAGGGAATGGGGAGGAAAGCGGTCGCGCACATGTCCGTAGGAGAGATTGCGCAGGGCGCCCGTGAACCCGGTGTATTGGGCGGGCACCTGGCCGAAGCGCACCCGTCGTCCGGCATCGTCCTCGGCGACAAACCACAAGGCGGGAGTTTCGGCGCGCAGGGCGGCCAGCGCGGGCGTCATGCGCACCGTGAGCGCACCGTCGGCGTCGCGCGCGATGGCGCCGGCCGCTGTGTAATAGCTTGGAACGGCGGCTGCAAAGCAACCGAAGCAAAAAAATATTCGCAAGAAGACCGCGTAATAGGACACCGCAGGTCTAGCGTCTCATGCAAGGATGAGGGGCAGATCTCCATTTGGACAACACTTCCTACACAGGCTATGTTGCCTGGTTTGAATGGCAGATAACCTCTTATAGGACGTTTCCGCCGAAGGTTTTTAGCGAATTGGGGAAGCCGTGCTCTGTCCCCTTAGAAGCCCTGGTCGCTACAAGGTGACTAGCAAACTGATCTATCTTAAACCGCTTATGCCCATTCAACTAAACGACTTCGAAATCACTTGGTATATGGATGAAATCCGTATGCACAGCATGTGTGCGCATATGGAATATCTCCATCTTGGAGAGCTACTTGGTAATGATCGTTCTCGTCAAACCCGTCTTGTTTGGTTCGCCCTGACAGCCTTTCTTTCCCACGCGGCAATGATGTCCAAGTTCCTTGATCCAATTGGGAGGGGTGATGTGAAGTCCGCCCGCAGGGATACGCTGCGACGGTTGCTAGGCGTAGCAGCAGAATCAGACGTAATTCCGAGGGACGCTCGAGACAACGTCGAGCATTTCGACGAGCGGGTGGATGGATGAATTGGCACTAACAATCAGTCGATTCTCGAATCGGTTTTGCCGGACCGCGCCGCCTATAAGTATTTGCGAGTAGGGGAGAAGCGCGTTCGACGCGTGCTCCTCCTGAGTGAAATGGTCTTTATTTCAGAAAAAAGAGATCAATCGAAATTCGAACTCGACCTTACCTCTCTACACGCCGAAGTCAAGCGAATCGGAGATGCCGCTGACACTTGGATCAATACAAAATCGCCCTACAATTTCATTCCACCTCGATGAATACCCTGGGCAGATCAATCTTGTAAGTATTTCACTATACATGCGATTCGAGGTGTAGTCCGGGGCAGCCGGAAGGATACCTGGGCCGGCGACGCCGGCAGTCGAGGCACCGCCAACTTTATTGCCTCTGTTTGTCTGCTTTGCTCTGCAGGCGTCGCAGCCATGGCGCCTGCTGGCCACCATTACTGGCTGGTGTGGTGCTTTGAACGCGCTTGGCTGCTTCCTTAGCGATCGGCGTCTTCGGCGATGAGTGCTTGGCAACTGCGGTGCTCGGTTTCATCATAGTCTTCTTCAGGTGGTTGGCGCCGGCGCATTCTGGCATTGCGCACATTTTTCGCGAGAAGGCCGGCACCGTTATGCCGCGAGTCGGAAAGGCAGGATATCGTCAACACCCCGCCCGGGCGGCTTATTAAGTGCCAGCATCGAGCTCAGCGACCCGTTGCCGGGCCCACGGAACTTCCGTTTTCTTGCGCACGCCGAAGACATAGCCGCTGAGCGGAAAGAGGTCCTCCTCGACCGGAATAATCCGGCCCCAAGTGCTGTGGTCGCCGTCCTTATTGTTCTGTGCCTTGGTCACGATCACGGTGGTGTCGTGCTCGAAAAAGAACTTGATGAACGCGTCGCGGTCCAGCTCCTTTTCCCCGAAAAGTTTGCCGTAGCGGGCCTCCCTGGGGTACCAGTGTCCACGCTGCTGATCTGTCCTTTTGCCTGCTGCTGCGATGTCGCGCAGTGCCTGTTCGCTAATCCCAATGACGCGCCACGAGCTTTTACAAGAGGCAATGCTCTCTAGGGCGAGCTGCCGGGCCCACTTTGAGATCGACGGGGGCGCCATCCTCAGCAGCAAGTAGTTCTTGTACAGGAAGTCGGCGGTGTCAGAGTCAGGTGAGTAAGGGCGGTTGATATCGTCCATGGGAGGGCTATGGTGTTAAGGGCTTGACCAGTGTAGATGGGGCAGGCCATGTCAGCAAGTAACGGCTGTCTGGCGTAGGCACCATTCCTTCAGCGCGCCAGAAACCAATGTTCAATTAATCTTGGGATAGATCGGCAGCCGTTCATGATTATTCCCAAGATGCACGAGCGAAAGGATGATTTCGTCGAAAATGTTATCCCCCGCTTTAGGCTGTTGAATATTGGCGTAGTACCCTCCCGAAACGCCAATCAGGGACTCGAAGACCTTGCGGACAGTCTTATTCGGGCAAGGGAGCACTTTGACCCGATGCCATTCAGGCCACCATTCATTTTCTTCTTTCTTTTGCTTTTTTTCGTGTTCGCGGAAGCGATCTATGAAAGTCCGACCAGTTTCCCCGACGTAAAGCGGCTCATCACCCACTGCATAGAACGCGTAGACCCATCCTAAATATCGAGAGAGCTTCTTATCTACTTTTTTCGAATCCCAGTCTTTGCGAGTCACAATATAGCCATTAGTATGGAAAAACGAGTACACACTATCTGCGGTGCTTACGATTGAGCGTTCCAGCGGGGTAGCATGTTCTTGAAGTGTCGAAAGCTTGCCGTCCAGTGATAAAGCAAAAGCAAGCTGCGCGCGTAAACTCGCCTGACCTGACGCGGATGAGGGAATCGCCACGATATCAGGTCCGGCTGAAACGTTATCAGCTGGAGTTCTATAGCTTCCTGTTTTCGCCATTACGTGTCCGAAATTTTTCAGTTCCGATGCTTCTTGACAACATTGTAGTGGAACGAATCGTAGTTTTACGTGGAACTTACATATTGTCGCTGAACACCGAAACGCTATTCAACATATAATTTTTGAAAAACGCACGTATGTACTCCTAAGCATTGGCTTTGAACTGCATTCGAACTCATGTGCGAAAGTACTCAGCAAGTAGATTCCGACATATTTACTCAGCAGTGCTTTCAAGATTCTTTATCGCTGGTTGGAATCGTTAAAGCCTCGAGACGTTCAAGGCCCAATGTTAGGCACAGTATGGCTATATCAATTTGAGAATCTCGGTCTTTCGGCCTTCCTCCGCGTATCATAAGACGATCCTTTGTCTCAGTAAGGTGCTGATCTAAACTTGAGATGTTAGCATGTGCGCCAAGTTGGGAAATCGTACGAAAGATATCAGAATATTGCTCAAACATGTCTGCAGCTTTAGCGGCCTCGGCAGCTGGCCAATTGGAATGAGCCTTTATGTATTTTTCGTAATGAGCTATTTCTGCTTTTTGCTCGACAGTTTGATTATTAACCTTTGACTTATCATTAATTTGATCTTTGAAAAGCTTTGCAACTTGGAACATGTGGTGGTTAGCAAGCTTTTCTGCGTTTTCAGGATTTTTGAGAATTGCGCCAGCGTAAAAAAGACACTCATATGCAACGCGTAAATTTGCCCATGCAGCGCCGTACATCTGACGGCTCCCTAATACGTCCGTGGCTTCGCAGCTCTCAACGGCTTTAAGCCACATTCCAATCGCTATTTTCTGTGGACCAGTTGTGTCCTCATTCCTCCAAAGCCGGTTGGCAATAGTTCGGGAATGCACAATAAGCTTCTTCAGTTGGGCTCGTTTCGTGCCGATTGGTTGTTCGAATGGATTCCCCATGCGTCTACTCTTAGTAATGTGTCGACAAAAATTTGATTGCCATCTTGGTGCCCAAACATCTAAAAGCTGATAAGTAGAGCTAATCCGTGATGGGCAATAGCTGTTCCAGGTTGATGCCGGCTATTGATCCGGGCAACAGAGAGATTCTCTGCAGCGTATTGTCATTTGTGCCTACCTAGATCGTCATTCGATTACGTCCGTTCTGGCCGATACCTAATGGGCAGCTCGGCTCAGTGTACTCGCCTGTTGCCTTTAGAGCAACTAGCGAGTTTGATTGAGCGGTGAGGGCGAGGGCGCCGCGCTGACTGCGTGCAGTCCTGATGACGGCTCTGGCCGCGTCGCATGGATTCGTACCGATGCAGATTGCCAACAGCGCCGGGGCGAGGTGTAGCCCTTGGCCATCGTCGCCGTCAGAGGGCTGTTCTCGGCGGCTCTGCTGACGCCGTTCATGCTGCGTCGCTGGTTTTCAGCGATGGGCGCCAGCTTTCTCGTCCTGATCGAGTGTAAGCACGAGCAGAGCAAAGTGGAGCGTCAGGCTGTGCAGGTGCTGCATGCGAACATCATGTCAACCGGAGCACAAAGGGGATGCTGTTTTCCGTTGCAGGTTTTCAGTCGGGTGCTGTCGAGTACGGGACAGTGCACGGCATTGCACTGATTCAAAGGGGCGATGGGAACTCCACGTGGTCCACCAGAAGCTTTGGACCCTATGCGCCGCCGCCAGTTTTGATCGACCGTCCTCGATACGTTGGCTGGTGGTGCCGCGGTAACGAATTCAGTGTCGTGTCCGCCGATGAATTCAGGATCGTAATTGCTTCGTCGGCCCAGACAACGATTTCGCCATCGGCGGTTGAATAATGCGTGGCAGGAACGGCGCAGGGCCATACGTGGCATACAGGCCTCCTACGATGGAAGTAAATGTGGCAGATCTATGCGGGTTGACGCATCTGAGAAATTTACTTCCAAAGATCTGAGCGTTTTACTTCCGAGAGCTAATCATCCGGCATTGTTTTTCATGCAACGTTATGTGGCTCACATACGTTCCTGACATCGCATAATCTATAGCATGTGAAACTGGCTCACCTGAAGCCCGCATGGTTGCTGCGTTTGCGGAGGAGGGCGTCAAA
>NZ_JBYTST010000020.1:0-59165 GCF_058111565.1 Telluria sp. AZSoR62 | reverse complement strand
TACCTGGGCTGGCGCTGGGCGCTCGATGGCGAGCGCATTACTTCTCCCGATATGCTGCTGCGGGCGGCGCTGGGCATTTTCCACACCTAACGGGTACAGCGCCAAAAAAAAACGGCGCACTCAATCGAGTGCGCCGTTTTCATGTGACTCGCCGGTTTAGAACTTGGCGGTCAGGTTCAGGAACACGTGACGGCCCATCGCGTCGTACACCTGTGGGTAGGTGTTGCCGTTGCCGAAGACTGCGGCGACGACACCGGTGACTGGCGGGTCCTTGTCCAGCGCGTTGTTCACGCCCAGGCGCAGGGTCAGGTTCTTGTTCATCGCCCACTGGCCGACCAGGTCCAGGTAGTTACGTGCGCCGAGGCGCTCGTCGACCGGTTCGAACTCGGTGCTCAGCAGCGGGTTGTCGCTGGTGGCGTCGAGCTTCACGCCACGGATGTGGCGCCAGGTGACGCCCACTTCCAGGCCCTGCCATGGGGTGCCCCAGACCGCGCGGATCTTGTGGCGGTACTTCGGCAGCGGGGTGCCGCAGGTGGTGCCATGCAGGCCGGCGCAGTCGTACTCGCCCGAACCCGGGAAGTCTTCCGACTTGAACTCCTTCAGGAAGGTGCCGATGTACGACAGGTCCACGCTGCCGTAGCCAGCCAGCTTGTAGCCGTAGTTCGCGCCCAGGTCGATGCCCTTGGTGGACATGATGCCCAGGTTCTGGTTGGTCGCGACGATGCGGCCGGCGTTGAGCGCCCACAGGGTGCCGAGGCGGTCACGCTGGATCAGGCCGCAGAACTTCGGATCGCCCGTCTGGATACACTGGGTCAGGGTGGTCGACGCCGACAGGCCGCCGATCGTGCCCTCGACCTTCATGTCGAAGGCGTCGATGGTCAGGCTCAGGTTGCGCATCGGGGTCAGCACCAGGCCGAGCGTGTACGAATCCGACTTCTCAGGCGCCAGGCCGGTATTGCCGCCGCTGATCTGGTTGTACTGCTGCGCCGGGCTGTCTTCGATCTTGCCGTACTGGGCAGCCGTGACGCCGGTCAGCGCGCACTGCGCCAGGGTGGCCGACGGGGTGGCGCCGGCGCAAGGATCGGACGACATGCCGAACAGGCTCAGGCCTTGCGGCGTGAACAGCTCGACCACGTTGGCGGCGCGCGCGGCGCGCTGGTAGCTGAAGCGGACCTTGGCAGCCTGGACCGGCGACCACTCCAGGCCTGCGCCGTAGGAGCTGGTCTTCTGGCCGGTCGAGTAGTCCGACTTGCGGTAGGACGCGTTCATGGTCAGCGAATCGGCGAACGGCATCTTTTCCAGCACCGGGATGCGGGCTTCGGCGTAGTAGTCGCGCACGCTGAACTGGCCCGCCACGCCCAGGGTCGGGCCGCCCTGGCCGGCCAGGTCGCCGGTCTCGAAGGCGGTGTCGGTGGCCAGGTCGAGCTTTTCGGTACGGTGTTCCCAACCGAAAGCGACGCCGATGCCGCGGGTGGTGGTCGGCAGCTTGATGCCGTACTCGCCCAGGTCGCTCGACAGGTTGATGCCTTGCACGGTCTGCGAGGTGCTGCCTTTCTGGAAGCCCGGGGTCTGCAGGTATTTCAGTGCTTCCGGAGTGACCTGGCCCAGAGCCCAGATGTTGTACGGCACGCAGTTGGTGTCGGTGCCGTCGATCACGCTCTGGCAGGTCGGCACGCCGCCCGGGCCCGCCACCACGTTCAGTGCGCGGCCGATGCGCTGGTTCGAGAAGTCGTTGAAGTAGGTTTCCGAGTATAGCACCTTGCCCACTTGCGCGAACGCGTCGTAGCTCCAGTTGCCGATGTCGCCCTTCAGGCCGATCACGCCGCGGTAGGAGGTGTGGCGCTGGTCGTCCTGGCGGCCGCCGCCTTCCACGTTGCGGCGGAAGATGATGGCGTCGGCGGTGTCGCCGGGGCCGGTCAGGCCCAGGTCGCGGCGCCAGGCCGGCGACAGGAAGGGGTTCTCGAAGCGGATCGCGTTGGCGCCCGAGGCGTCGAAGCCGAACAGGCCGGAAGGCGCGATCTGGGCCACGGTGCGGTCGTCGTGGAAGCTCGCCTCGGTGTACAGGCGGACCTTTTCATTGACGTCGTAGTGGGTGAAGCTGCTGAAGGTATAGCGCTCCGACGGACGGCGGAAATAGTTCAGCGGGCCGTAGTTGTACTGGTCGGTGGCGGCGACGTAGGGACGGGTATTGCCGCTTGCGTCGGCGACGGTGCGCTGGCCGGCGTCGGTGAAGAAGCGGCCCGGGAAGCTGGTGCCCGAACCGCCGCAGTTGAAGGTGTTGCCCGAGCTGAAGCCGTCCAGCGAGCAAGAAGTGAAGTCGCGCTCCGATTGCAGCAGCGCGTCTTCCTTCTTGTAGCCGAAGAAGGCGACGGCATTGCCGCGGCCGTCGGCGAAGTTACCACCCAGCAGCAGGTTGGCATCCTTGATCTTGCCGTCGGCACCCTTGTCGTCCGGCACCGGGAAATTGCGGCGGCGTGCCGCGTCGGCGGCCATGCACCGTTTTGCTGGTGGTTGTAGAAAGCGTAGTTGGTTTCCAGTTGCACGCCCTGGAAATTGTCGTTCATGATGAAGTTGACGACGCCTGCGACCGCGTCCGAGCCGTAGATGGCCGAGGCGCCGCCGGTCAGCACTTCGACGCGCTTGATCAGCGCTGCCGGAATCTGGTTCAGGTCGGCTGCGGTATTGCGCGGCGAGCCTGCCGGCAGGCGCCGGCCGTTGACCAGCACCAGGGTGCGGTCGGCGCCGAAGTTGCGCAGGTTGACCGTTGCGGTACCGGACGAGCCGTTCGAGATCGAGCCGCCCTGGTCGGCGAACACCTGGGGCAGGTTGTTCAGCAGGTTTTCCACCGAGCGCGTACCTTCGAGCTTGATGTCCTTGGCGCCGACCACGGTGACCGGGCTGACGCTTTCCAGGTTGGCGGTCGCGATGCGCGAACCGGTCACTTCCACGCGTTGCAGGTTCTGGCCTTCGGCCGGGGCTTGCTGCGCTTCCTGCGCATACGCGGATGCGGCGAATGCCATGCCGCCTGCGAACATCAATCGAACCGAACGAGATATTACTGTTTCAACCATCATGTCGAAATTCCCAGGTAAGCTCCGCGGCTCTTTTTTTGACGACGTCCGCAGAGATGCTTCGATCACGTTACCGTTCAAAATATAAAAACGGCATCTTTTACTACTCGGCAATAAAAACATTGAGGTACATACGTTGTCAATTGGAATATATGTACAAGATATAAATACAACTATTGTCGAAAGATATTTACAAAGATGCGATTTGGCGTTATGGACGGGAAACAAAAAGGAATAGCCCTGTAGCGTAATAGCTACCTGTCAACCCGGCGGAATATGCGCTATCGTTACGCCTCTTCGGCCGCCTGCGGGCGGCCCCGGCGGCGCGTGACCGGCGCCGATCTTTCGGACCTCCAGGAAACCTATGCTGAGTTTTATCCTGCGGCGGCTGTGGCAGATGCTGCCCACCATGCTTGGGGTGGTGCTGCTGGTGTTCGTGCTGTTCAACTGGGTCGGCGGCGATCCGGCCTACCTGCTGGCCGGGAAAATGGCCGATGCCGGCGCCATCGAGAACATCCGGCGCCAGCTCGGCACCGACCAGCCATATACCGTCCAGCTGTGGATCTTCATTCAGCAGATCCTGACTTTTGACTTCGGCAATGCGTGGAGTACGGGCGAACCGGTGTCCCGGATCATTGCCAGCCGTCTCGGCCCCTCGCTCACGGTGCTGGTGCCGCTGACCATCCTGGAAACCCTGTTCGGCATCGCGCTGGCCCTGGCCATTGCATTCGTGCGCGGCTCGCTGACCGACCGCGCCGTGATGGTGGCCTGCACGGTCGGCATGTCGGTCTCGATCCTGGTCTACATCATCGTGTTCCAGTACGTCTTTGCCTACAAGCTGGGCCTGTTCCCGGTGCAGGGCTGGGGCAATAGCCTGGGCGAGAACCTGCTGCGCTACGCGCTGCTGCCCATCATCATCGGGCTGGCGGTGTCGATCGCGCCGACCCTGCGCCTGTACCGCAGCTTCGTGCTCGACGAAGCAGGGCAGGACTATGTGCGTACCGCGCGCGCCAAGGGCCTGAGCGAGCGGCGCATCGTCTGGGTACATGTGCTGCGCAATGCGGCGATCCCGATCATCACCCACGTCATGGCCAACCTGCCGGCGCTCCTGATCGGCGCCTTCCTGCTCGAGCGCTTCTTCGGCATTCCCGGCATCGGGCGCGAAGTCATCCTGGCCGTCGAGCGCAGCGACTTCCCCGTGATCAAGGCGATCACGGTCTACGTGGCCGCGGCCACCATGGTGTTCAACCTGCTCGCCGACCTGCTCTACCAGGCGGTCGACCCACGGGTGCGCCTGACATGAGGGCGACGGCAAGCCAGCTCGCAGGACCGGCCCGCGGTTCGCCCGGCCTGTGGGCGCTGGCCTGGCGCCGCCTGCGCGCCGACCGCATCGCCATGGGCGCGCTGGCCGTCGTCGCCGGCTTCCTGCTGATGCTGCTGCTGTCCGCAACAGGCCTGGTCGCGGGCGACTGGGAAGAAGAAGTCGCCGTGAACTATGCGCCGCCATCCTTCATCGGGGCGGACGCGGGCACGCGCGCGCTGGCCGCGGCCGCGCAGCCGCGCCCGACGCCGCCGAATGCCTTCGACCCGCTGGCCGCGGAGCTGGCCGAACTCAAGGCGAAGCTGGCCGCCGCCGATGCGCCGCGCCCGAAGGCCCTGACCCTGCCGTTCGGCGCCGACAAATGGGGCCATGACGTCATTAAGAAGACCATCAAGGGCGGCGAGACCTCGATCGTGGTCGGCCTGGTGGCGGCGCTGGTGGCGGTCAGCCTGGGCACCCTGTTCGGCGCGCTGTCGGGCTTTTATGGCGGGATCGTGGACGACCTGTTCAACTGGTTCTACAGCATCTTCACCTCGATTCCCTCGATCCTGATGATCCTGACCGTGGCCGCGGTGCTGCAGCAAAAAGGCGTCATGACCATCGTGCTGATCCTGGGCCTGACCGGCTGGACCGGGCCTTACCGCCTGATGCGCGCGGAATACATCAAGCACAAGGCGCGCGAATACGTGATGGCGGCCGATGCCATCGGGGCCTCTAGCTGGCGCCGGATGTTCAGCCACATTTTGCCGAACGTCTCGCACGTGGCCCTGGTGCAGATGTCGATCCTGGTGGTGGGCTTCATCAAGGCCGAGGTGATCCTGTCCTTCCTGGGCTTCGGGGTGCCGGTCGGCACCGTGTCCTGGGGCAGCATGCTCAATGAAGCGCAGAATGAACTCATCCTCGGCAAGTGGTGGCAACTGGCGGCGGCAGCTGGCGCGATGGCGCTGCTGGTGACGGCCTTTTCGCTGTTTGCCGACGCGCTGCGCGACGCACTGGACCCGAAACTCAAATGAGCGCCATCGATCCCGACATCCTGCTGCAGGTGCGCGACTTGCGCATCGCCTTCCGCACCGACAAGCAGCACAGCGTCGAAGCGGTCAAGGGCATCTCCTTCGACGTACCGCGCAACAGCACCGTGGCGCTGGTAGGCGAATCGGGCAGCGGCAAGTCGGTCAGCTCGCTGGCCGTCATGGGCCTGCTGCCGATCGACACCACCGTCGTCGATCCCGCTTCGCGCGTACTCTTCGACGGCCGCGCGCTGTTCGACCTGCCGCGCAAGGAGCGGCGCAGCTTGTGCGGCAAGGAGATCGCGATGATCTTCCAGGAGCCGATGTCGTCGCTCAATCCCGTGTTCACGGTGGGCTACCAGATCGGCGAGGTGCTGCGCCGGCACATGGGCATGAATGGCAAACAGGCGCGGGCGCGCACGCTCGAGCTGCTGGTGGAAGTGGGCATTCCCGACCCTGCGGCAAAGATCGACGCCTATCCCGGCCAGATGTCCGGCGGCCAGCAGCAGCGGGTAATGATCGCGATGGCGATCGCCTGCGAGCCCAAGCTACTGATCGCCGACGAGCCCACCACGGCGCTCGACGTCACGATCCAGAAGCAGATCGTCGAGCTGATCCAGCAGCTGCAGCAGAAGCACCGGATGTCGGTGCTGTTCATTACCCACGACCTGGCCCTGGTGGGCGAGATCGCCGACCGCGTGATCGTGATGCGCCATGGCGAGGTGCGGGAAGAGGGCACGGCCGCCCAGGTATTCGGCGCGCCACGCGACGCCTACACCCGCGCGCTGCTGCATTGCCGCCCCAGGCTCGACGAGCGTCCGCTGCGCCTGCCCGTCATCGACGACTACCTCGGCGCGGGACCGGCGCCCATCGCGCTGCCGCAGCGCATGCGCGGCAGCGCGCCCGGCGACGAGCCGCTGCTGGTGGTCCGGAACCTCGCCAAGAGCTTCTACCTGCGCGACGGCTTGTTCAAGAAGCGCGAGTTCAAGGCGGTGAAGGATGTGTCGTTCACGCTGGCGCGCGGCAAGACCCTGGGCGTGGTCGGCGAATCCGGCTCGGGCAAGACCACGGTCGGCCTGACCCTGCTGCGCCTGCACCGCGCCACCGGCGGCAGCGCGCTGTTCGAGGGGCGCGACCTGCTGGCAATGCCGGACCGCGAGTATCAAAGCTACAAGCGGCGCATCCAGATCGTCTTCCAGAACCCGTATGCCTCGCTCAATCCGCGCTTTACGGTCGGGCAGATCCTGCTCGAGCCGATGCGCATCCATCGCATCGGGGCCAACGACGGCGAGCGCATCGCGACGGCCCATGCCTTGCTCAAGCGCGTCGGCCTGCCCGAACAGGCGATCCACCGCTATCCGCACGAGTTCTCCGGCGGCCAGCGCCAGCGCATCGCGATCGCGCGCTGCCTCACGATGAAGCCGGAGATCCTGGTCTGCGACGAGTCGGTGTCGGCGCTCGACGTCTCGGTGCAGGCCCAGGTCCTGAACCTGCTGCAGGACCTGCAGGACGAATACAAGATGAGCTATATCTTCATCTCGCACGACCTGGCGGTGGTGAAGTACATCGCCGACCAGGTAATGGTGATGCACCAGGGGAGCGTGGTCGAGATGGCCGATTCGGACGAGTTGTACCGCAATCCGCAGAATGCCTACACCCGCACGCTGCTGTCGGCGATACCGCGCGGGGACCTCGTCAATCCGTCATTGTGAAGGGCAGGGCGGTCGGCGCAGGGCACGGAATTCAGATAAACTAATGCGATGCCCCAGCTAATCGACCTGCTCCAGACCTACGGTGTGCTGATCGTGTTCGGCATCGTCCTTGTCGAGCAGTTCGGCCTGCCGATTCCTGCCTTTCCCGTCCTGGTCGTGGCGGGCGCCCTGTCGGCCGACGCCCGGGTCAGCGCAGTGCTCTGCCTGCTGGCCGCCATGCTGGCCTGCCTGATCTGCGACGTGTTCTGGTTCCGCGCCGGGCGCTTCTACGGCAAGCGCGTGCTGCGATTGCTGTGCAAGATCTCGCTGTCTCCCGATTCCTGCGTCAACCAGACCGAAGACCGCTTCCGCCGCTTCGGCGTCAAGTCGCTGCTGGTGTCGAAATTCATCCCCGGCTTCAATACCATCGCCGCGCCCCTGTCGGGCGCCATCGGCACCCGCGCGTGTCCCTTCCTGGCCTTTGCGGTGACCGGGGCCATGCTGTGGAGCGGCACCGGCATCCTGCTCGGCATCCTGTTTAACGACAGCGTCGAAGGCCTGCTCGGCCTGCTGGAGACCATGGGCGGCACCGCGCTGTCGGTGCTGGCCGTGCTGCTGGCCCTGTTCATCGGCGCCAAGTTCGTCGAGCGCCGCCGCCACCGTGCGCGGGTGGCGGTGCCGCGCA
The DNA here is from genome assembly GCF_058111565.1 of Telluria sp. AZSoR62. NCBI lineage: Bacteria > Pseudomonadati > Pseudomonadota > Betaproteobacteria > Burkholderiales > Oxalobacteraceae > Telluria > Telluria sp. AZSoR62. Next base: position 51,390 of record NZ_JBYTST010000020.1, on the reverse strand, counting down.
TCGACATGCTGGAACTCAAGGCCCTGATCGACGGCGGGCACGATCCGCTGATTATCGACGCCCGCAGCCTCACCGCCCAGGAACTCGAGGCGGCGATCCCCGGCGCCCTGGTATTCCACTCCTGCGCTCCCGGCCAGCTGATGGCCACCCTCGACAAGGACCGCCACATCGTCGTGTATTGCAGCTGCCCGGGCGATGTGACGGCGGCCCAGGTAGCGCAGCAGTTCCTGGCCAATGGCTTCCACCGCGCGCGGCCCCTGCAAGGCGGGCTGGACGCCTGGCATGCCCACCACGGCAAGGTGCTGGAGCATCCCGACGCAGACCCTGCGCCATGCTGATCAGGTAGTCCGACTACTTCTGCGCTTGTCATGCTGCGCTGCACAGGGAGCACGAATGCGACGTACATGTACCTAAACTACAGAAATAACTTGTAATTGCGCTACAAAGTTTAGTAAGCTCGGGTCATCGCATCCTGATTTTCTGCAATGACCGCATTCCCTTCCAGCCCTGCCTCCCTGACGCCAGTCCACGCCGGCGGCGCGCGCCTGCTCGCCGATATCGGCGGCACCAACGCCCGTTTCGCGCTGGAGAGCGCCCCGGGGCGTTTCGACGCGATCGACGTGTTGTCCTGTAATGAGCATGCCACGCTGGCCGACGCCATCCGCGCCTACCTGGCGCTGCCGCAAGTGGCTGCCTTGCACGGCGGCATCCGCCACGCGGCCATCGCGATCGCCAACCCGGTCGCCGGCGACCAGGTGCGTATGACCAACCACCACTGGGCCTTCTCGATCGAAGCCCTGCGCCAGGAATGCGGGTTCGACACGCTGCTGGTGGTGAACGATTTTTCGGCGCTGGCGCGTTCCCTGCCGCACCTGGGCGGCCAGAAGCGGCAGGTGGGCGGCGGCGTGCCGGAACAGGATGCGGCCATCGGACTGCTCGGCGCCGGCACCGGCCTGGGCGTCTCGGGCCTGATCCCCGCCACCAACGGCAAGCCCGGCTGGACCGCGCTGCGCAGCGAAGGCGGGCACGTGAGCTTTTCGCCCGTCAACGAGATGGAAGTCGCGATCCTGCAATACGCCTGGCGCGAATTCGAGCACGTCTCGAGCGAACGCCTGCTGTCGGGCGCCGGCGTGGAACTGATCTACCGTGCACTGCTCGACCGCGCCGGCCGCCCCGGCGAAAGCCTGGGCGCGCCGGAAATCTCGCGCCGCGCCCTGAGCGGCGAATGCGCGCTGTGCGACCAGGTGCTGGAAACCTTCTGCGGCATGCTCGGCACCGCCGCCGGCAACCTGGCCATTACGCTGGGCGCGCAGGGCGGCGTGTATATCGGCGGGGGCATCGTGCCGCGCCTGGGACAGCGCTTCGTCGATTCTTCCTTCCGCAGCCGCTTCGAGCAGCGCGGACGCTTTTCCGGCTACATGGCGCAGATCCCGACCTATGTGATCACGGCCGACTATCCGGCCTTTGTCGGCGTATCGGCGATGCTGTCGGAAAAACTGTCGGCCGCGGCCTAAGTATTCAAATTAAGGCGAATCCTACACGGCGCGCCGCCGTGGGCTTGTCCGTTGGCCGGTTTTATCGGTTACAATGGCCGCCAATTGCCGTAAACGCGGTGATTCACTCGCCTTGATCGCTCGTGCCGAGCGCCGGGAAGCCTGGCCTTCCCGCTCTGCCCCAGGTAATGCGCGAGTTGTGTTTTGGCCGAAAGGCCGACAGCTATCCGCCCGCCTGGCAAGCGGGCAGCCGTGGCGGGCGCCAAGCCTGCCACCTTTGCCGGCCCGTCGCGTCCAGCCCGGGCCCCAGGATTCCAGTTTTTTTACGCGCAGTAGCTTTGCACCGCGGCTGTTCCAGCCGGCGGCTCGCAGCCGTGGTGATAACCCGGATTGGCTCTCATTTTTTGATTTTTCTTGCATTCGAAGCGTGACGACACCGCGACATGAATACTGACGAGGCCAAACGGGTCCTCGAGACCGCCCTGCTGTGTGCGCGCGAGCCAATGACGATCCACGGCATGAAGAAGCTGTTCGCCGAGGTCGACGCGGGCGGACGCCAACTCAATGCCGGCGTCGGGTCCGACACGATCAAGATTTTGCTGGAAGAATTGCGCCAGGACTGGCAGGGACGCGGCATCGAAGTCGTCAGCCTCGCCTCCGGCTGGCGCTTCCAGAGCCGGCCCGAGATGAAGCCCTATCTCGACCGCCTGTCGCCCGAGAAGCCGCCGAAGTATTCGCGCGCCACGCTGGAAACCCTGGCGATCATCGCCTACCGCCAGCCGGTCACGCGCGGCGACATCGAGGAAATCCGCGGCGTCGCGGTGAACTCGCAGACGATCAAGATGCTGGAAGACCGCGGCTGGATCGACGTGCTGGGCCACCGCGAAGTGGTGGGACGCCCCGCGCTGCTGGGCACCACCAAGCAGTTCCTCGACGACCTGGGCCTGGCTTCGCTGTCGCAGCTGCCGCCGCTGCAGGCGGTCGCGGACGGGCCGGACAGCCGCAGCCTCGAGGCGCTGGAAGCGGCCTTGAACGACAATTTTGACAGGGCGCACGCGCAAGCGGACGCCGACGAAACACCTACCGAGCACCACCCCGAGCTGGATGCGGAGACGGGCGCGCAGAACGATGCGGCGCCGGTCGAAGTCCCGATTTTTGACCGCGAAACGGCGGCAGCCGCTGGGCCAGGTCAGCACAATAAAGAGTCGAACGATGAACCCAACTGAACCGAACCAGACCATCCCTGCCGAGGCAGGCGAAGGCGCCGCCGCCAAGCCGAAACGCACCCGCAAGCCGGCGGCCGCAGCCGCCCCCGAGGGCGCCGCGGCAGCCGCGCCGGAAGCGGCGGCCAAGCCCAAGCGCACCCGCAAAGCGGTCGTCGCCGAGGGCGCCGCCCCGGCCGACGCCGTAGCGGAGGCGCCGGCCGTCAAGCCGGCCAAGCCGCCGAAGGCGCGCGCCGCGCGCGCCGCCGCAGCCGACGTCCAGCCTGCCGAAACGCCATCAGCCGCGCCGGCCGCCGCGCCGCAAGCCGACAGCGCCCAGGGCGAGCGCAAGCCGCGCGGCCCGCGCCAGATGCGCGAAAAGCGCCAGGAACGCGAACTGCGCCAGCTCGAGAGCGCGCCGGCGGTCGAGGCCCAGAGCGCATCCGGCGAAGCACCGGCCGACGGCGAGCAGCCACAGGGCCAGCGCGAAGGGCGCGGCCGCAACGGGCAAAAGCCGGGCAAGCGCGGCCAGCCGACCGGGCCGGGCCAGCAGCAGGCCGGGCGCCAGGGCAAGCCGCAAGGCAAGGGCCAGGGCCGTCCCCAGCAGGGCAAGGGCGGCAAGCCGGGTGCGCCATCGAGCGACGCCGACGCCGTGTTCTCCTTCGTCACCTCGGACGATTTCGACACCAGCGAAGGCGGCCGCGGGCAAGCCCCGGCCAAAGCCGTACGCCGCGACCTGACCTCGGACGACGACGCGCCGAAACTGCACAAGGTGCTGGCCGAAGCCGGTCTGGGTTCGCGCCGCGACATGGAAGACCTGATCGTTGCCGGCCGCGTGTCGGTCAACGGCGAACCGGCCCACATCGGCCAGCGCATCCTGCCGACCGACGCCGTGCGCATCAACGGTAAACTCATCCAGCGCCGCGTGAACACCAGCAAGCCGCCGCGCGTGCTGGTCTACCACAAGCCGGCCGGCGAGATCGTCAGCCACGACGATCCGGAAGGCCGTCCATCGGTGTTCGACCGCCTGCCGACCATGAAGACCGGCAAGTGGCTGGCCGTGGGCCGCCTCGACTTCAATACCGAAGGCCTGCTGCTGTTCACGACCTCGGGCGACCTCGCGAATCGCCTGATGCACCCGCGCTACAACATCGACCGCGAATACGCGGTGCGCACCCTGGGCGAGCTGGAAGAAGGCATGCGCCAGAAGCTGCTGGCGGGCGTCGAGCTCGATGACGGCCTGGCGTCGTTCTCGAAGATCCAAGACGGCGGCGGCGAAGGCATCAACAAGTGGTACCGCGTGGTCATCGGCGAAGGCCGCAACCGCGAAGTACGCCGCATGTTCGAGGCGGTCGGCCTGACCGTCTCGCGCCTGATCCGTACCCGCTACGGCGCCATGACCCTGCCGACCGCCCTCAAGCGCGGCCGCTGGGAAGAGCTGGAAGAAAACGACGTGCGCTCGCTGATGACCGCCTTCGGCGTCGAGAAGAAGGGCGCCGCTCCCGAGCAGGGCAAGGGCCGCGGCGGCAAGCCGCAGGCCGGCCCGCGCGGCGACGAAGCGCGCCGCAGCGACGGCAACCGCATCGACCGCGCCGACGCCAACCGCAATGTCGACCCGTTCGGCCCGCAGGCGGCGCGCGTGGGCTCCAGCCGTCCGGCGCTGCCGGGCGTGGTGCCGGCCGGGCGCGGCCAGGGCGGCCGTCCGCAAGGCGGTGGCCAGGGCGGCAAGGGCGGCGGCAAGCCGGGCAGCTTCGGTGCGGCCCAGCAGCGCGGCAGCAGCCGTCCGAAGCAGCCCGATCCGCTGCAGACCACCTTCGGCTTTGCCGGATCGGGTGGCGGCGGGCGCCGCGGCGGCCAGGGTCCGCGCGGTTCCGAGCACGGGTTGCCGCGCCGCGGCAAGCGCGGCTAATCGCGAAACAATGTCTTGGTGGCGCAATTTGTTTTGCGCCGCCGGGCACACGATTTCGCAATGCCGTAAAATGCGACGCAGGCCCCGATGTGGTCACCCTGCCAACTGTTGCTTTTTGCTCTATTCCTCAAGGCACTCCTTGTCGGGTGATTGCGGGAGGAGCAGTAAAGCTGTATAATTTGCAGCCTAATCGAAGTTCTTCCCATTATTTTCTTGGTGCAAGTGCTTTCATCTGGTTGGGTTGCAAATACAAAAGATGGGCAGATGCCCATTTTTTTTTTGGTAAATCGTTTTAACGCCCTGGAGAAGTGCCGTGCAGCAGTTTGATTTAATCGCCAAGACAGTCGCCAGCCTCGGTTACGAACTTGTTGACGTCGAACGCGGCGAGCGCGGCATCCTGCGCGTGTATATCGATTTCCCGGCAGACGCCGTGGAAGAGAAGGGCCCGATCACGGTCGAGGACTGCGCCACGGTGAGCCACCAGTTGTCGCACGTGTTCACCGTCGAGAACGTGGACTACGAACGGTTGGAAATTTCGTCGCCGGGCCTTGATCGCCCGGTGCGGACCCTCGCCGACTTTGCGCGCTTTGCCGGGCATGAGTGCACGGTCAAGCTGCGCGTCGCGATGCCGGGTACCCAGAATCGCAAGACCTTTACCGGGATCCTGCGCGGCGTCGAGAACGACAAGGTCGGTTTGGAAATTGAAAATAAAGATGGCGCAGCGTTGTTGGAATTTACGCTGGCCGAATTGGACAAGGCACGTTTGGTGCCGCAGGTGGATTTTAGGAGTCGCAAAGCATGAGTCGCGAAATTTTGTTGCTGGTGGATGCGCTTGCGCGCGAAAAGAACGTCGATAAAGAAGTGGTTTTCGGAGCGCTCGAGTTCGCGCTCGCGCAAGCCACCAAAAAACGCTATGAAGGCGAGGTCGATATTCGCGTGGCAATCGATCGCGAGACCGGCGAATTCGAGACCTTCCGCCGCTGGCACGTCGTGCCCAACGAAGCCGGCCTGCAGCTGCCCGACCAGGAAATCCTGCACTTCGAAGCCATGGAACAGATCCCTGACATCGAAGTCGACGAATACATCGAAGACCCGATCGAGTCGGTCGAGTTCGGCCGCCGCTTTGCCCAGGACACCAAGCAGGTCGTCCTGCAGCGCGTGCGCGATGCCGAGCGCGAGCAGATCCTGCAAGACTTCCTCGAGCGCGGCGATTCGCTGGTCACCGGCACCATCAAGCGCATGGAACGCGGCGACGCGATCGTCGAGTCGGGCAAGATCGAAGCGCGCCTGCCGCGCGACCAGATGATCCCGAAAGAGAACCTGCGTATCGGCGACCGCGTGCGTGCCTTCATCCTGCGCGTGGACCGCAACATGCGTGGCCCGCAGGTGATCCTGTCGCGTACCGCGCCGGACTTCATCATGAAGCTGTTCGAACTGGAAGTGCCGGAAATCGAGCAGGGCCTCCTGCAGATCAAATCGGCTGCCCGCGACGCCGGCGTGCGCGCCAAGATCGCGGTCTTCACCAGCGACAAGCGCATCGACCCGATCGGCACCTGCGTCGGCATGCGCGGTTCGCGCGTGCAGGCAGTCACCGGTGAACTGGGCGGCGAGCGCGTGGACATCGTGCTGTGGTCGGACGATCCGGCCCAGTTCGTGATCGGCGCCCTGGCGCCGGCGAATGTCTCGTCGATCATGGTCGACGAAGAAAAGCATGCGATGGACGTCGTGGTCGACGAAGAGAACCTGGCCATCGCGATCGGCCGTTCGGGCCAGAACGTGCGCCTGGCGTCGGAACTGACCGGCTGGAAGATCAACATCATGACGGCCGAGGAATCGGCCAACAAGGTGGCGCAAGAAACAGCCGCGATCCGCACGCTGTTCATGGAAAAGCTGGACGTTGACCAGGAAGTGGCCGACATCCTGGTGGAAGAGGGCTTTGCCAGCCTGGAAGAAATCGCCTACGTGCCGATTTCCGAAATGCTGGAGATCGAGTCCTTCGACGAAGACACGGTCAACGAGCTGCGTACCCGTGCCCGTGACGCGCTGGTGACCGAGGCCATTGCTTCCGAAGAAGGCCTGGAAGGCATGGAAGAAGCACTGGTCAACCTCGAAGGCATGGACCGTACCACCGCCGGCAAGCTTGGCCTGGCCGGCATCAAGACGGTCGAAGCATTTTCGGCACTCGCCTATGACGAATTCGGCGCCATCCTGGCCCTGTCGTCGGAGCGTGCCGGTGAACTGATCAAGAATGAATTTAATGATGTGACCGACGATGAGATGAAGCTGGTCGACAGTAAATACGATGACCGCGCCAAGGCGCTGCAGGCGAAAGCCTGGAGCCTGGCAGAAACGGCCAAGGCGTAATTTGCAAATCTTTATCATCTCCGCGACACATAGAAAAGAGGACTGAATGGCGAGTAACAACGTAGCCCAATTTGCCACCGAACTGAAGATGCCTGCAGACCTGCTGCTGACGCAGCTGCGCTCGGCCGGCGTCGAAAAAAGTTCGACGTCAGATCCCTTGTCAAAGGATGATAAGGACAAGCTGCTGAACCACCTGCGCCGTACCCACGGCGCGGCGGAACCGACCGAAAAGAAAAAGATCACGGTAACCCGCAAGGAAACGACCGAGATCAAGCAGGCCGACTCCAGCGGAAAATCGCGCACCATCCAGGTGGAAGTGCGCAAGAAGCGCACCTTCGTCCAGCGCGACGATCCGGCGCCGGCGCCGAAAGTGGAAGCCGAACCGGTGATCGACGCTGCCGAACTGGCGCGCCGCGAAGAAGACGCGCGCCGCCAGAACGAGCTGATCGCCCGCCAGGAAGCGGACCTGCGTGAGAAGCAGGACCGCCTGGCCAAGCTCGAAGCGGAAGAAGCCGCCCAGGCCAAGGTCGCCGCCGAGGAAGCCAAGCGCGAAGCGGCCGAGCAGGCCAAGCGCGATGCCGCCGCCCAGGCTGCCGCCAACGCTGCCGCGGCCACCGCCGCCAGTGGCGCTGCCGACGAGAAGGCGCAAGCCGCCGCCATCGAAGCGAAGAAGCGTTCCGAGGAAGCCACCCGCGAGGCGGCCGAACGTGCCGCCGCGACCGAGAAGGCACGCAAGGCCGTGGCCGACGAAGTCGCCCAGATCAAGCTCATGATGAGCCAGCCGCGCCGCGTCATCAAGGCGCCGGAGCCGGTTGCCAAGCCGGCCGCGCCGGCGGTGCCAGCCGGTACCCTGCACAAGCCTGCCGTATCGGCCGACAAGAAGCCGGGCGACGCCAAGCCGGGCGACAAGAAGCCGGGCGACAAGAAGTCGATCAAGTCGGCCAATGTCTCCTCGACCTGGTCGGACGACGCCAAGAAGCGCGGCGCACCGAGCGGCCCGAAAGGCCGTGGCGCACCAGCTTCCACCGGCCGCGACGGCTGGCGCAGCGGTGGCCGCAGTGGTGGCCGCCGTTCGCATGGCGACGACCGCGAGACCAATTTCCAGGCCCCGACCGAAGCCATCGTCAAGGACGTCCACGTGCCGGAGACCATCACGGTCGCCGAACTGGCGCACAAGATGGCCGTCAAGGCATCGGAAGTCATCAAGCAGCTGATGAAGCTGGGCCAGATGTGTACCATCAACCAGGTGCTGGACCAGGAAACCGCGATGATTCTCGTGGAAGAAATGGGCCACAAGGCATTTGCCGCTGCCGAGGACGATCCGGAAGCGCTGCTGGCCGACCAGGGCGAGCACGCCGAGTTCGAGCAGACCTCGCGCGCGCCGGTGGTGACCGTCATGGGTCACGTCGACCACGGTAAAACCTCGCTGCTGGACTACATCCGCCGTGCGAAGGTGGCGTCGGGCGAAGCCGGCGGCATTACCCAGCACATCGGTGCATACCACGTGGACACCCCGCGCGGCATGATCACCTTCCTGGATACCCCGGGCCACGAGGCGTTCACCGCCATGCGTGCCCGCGGCGCCAAGGCCACCGACATCGTCATCCTGGTGGTGGCGGCGGACGACGGCGTGATGCCGCAGACGAAGGAAGCGATTGCCCACGCAAAAGCGGCCGGCGTGCCGCTGGTGGTGGCGATCAACAAGATCGACAAGCCGGGCGCGAACACCGACCGCGTGACGCAGGAACTGGTCACCGAAGGCGTGGTGCCGGAAGAATACGGTGGCGAATCGCCATTCGTGCCGGTCTCGGCCAAGGTCGGTACCGGTATCGACGACCTGCTGGAGCAGGTGCTGCTGCAGGCCGAAGTGCTCGAACTCAAAGCCCCGACCGAAGCGCCGGCACGCGGCCTGGTGGTCGAAGCCCGTCTGGACAAGGGCAAGGGCCCGGTCGCGACGATCCTGGTGCAGTCGGGTACCCTCAAGCGCGGCGACGTCGTGCTGGCAGGTTCCTCGTTCGGCCGCGTCCGCGCCATGCTCGACGAAAACGGCAAGCCGGTTACCACCGCGGGTCCATCGATCCCGGTCGAGATCCAGGGCCTGACCGAAGTGCCGAGCGCCGGCGAGGAAGTCATGGTCATGGCCGACGAGCGCAAGGCGCGTGAAATCGCCCTGTTCCGTCAAGGTAAGTTCCGCGACGTCAAGCTGGCCAAGCAGCAGGCCGCCAAGCTGGAGAACATGTTCGACCAGATGGCCGAAGGCGAAGTCAAGAACCTGCCGCTCATCGTCAAGACCGACGTGCAGGGTTCGCAGGAAGCGCTGGTCGGTTCGCTGCAGAAGCTGTCGACTTCGGAAGTGCGCGTGCAGGTCGTCCATGCGGCGGTCGGCGGCATCACCGAGTCGGACGTCAACCTGGCAGTGGCCTCGAAGGCCGTCATCATCGGCTTCAACGCCCGTGCCGACGCCCAGGCCCGCAAGCTGGCCGAAGCCAACGGCGTGGACATTCGCTACTACAGCATCATTTACGATGCGATCGACGAAGTCCGCACCGCACTGTCGGGCATGCTGGCGCCGGAGAAGCGCGAAACCATCACCGGCCAGGTCGAGATTCGCCAGGTCATCCTGGTCTCGAAAGTGGGCGCGATCGCGGGTTGCCTGGTCACCGATGGCGTGGTCAAGCGTTCGTCCTCGGTTCGCCTGCTGCGCAACAACATCGTCGTGTGGACCGGCGAGATCGACTCGCTCAAGCGCTTCAAGGACGATGCGAAAGAAGTCCGCGCCGGCCTGGAATGCGGCCTGTCGCTGAAGAACATGAACGATATCGTGGTCGGCGACGTCCTCGAAGTGTTCGAAGTGACCGAAGTGGCGCGTACGCTGTAATTCACGCACTTGGCGTAACATGGGGGCCAGGACGCTTCGCGGCGATGCCGCGAGGGGCCTGGCCCCTGTTTTTTTGGCCCGGACTCGTACCCGGCGACCAGACCATCACAAGAATAAAACGTAGCAAACATCATGGCAAAACATAGCAAAAGCATCCCCCAGCGCGGCCTGCGCGTGGCCGACCAGATCCAGAAAGACCTGTCGGAACTGATCGCCTACGAACTCAAGGACCCGCGCATCGGCATGGTCACCATCAGCGAAGTGCAGCTCACGCCCGACTACGCCCACGCCAAGGTCTTCTTCACCCTGCTCAAAGACAGCAAGGAAGAGATCAAGATGACGCTCGAAGGCTTGAGCCGCTCGGCGGGCTACCTGCGCAACCTGCTGGGCAAGCGCCTGCATATCCACACGCTGCCGCAATTGCACTTCGTGCACGACACCTCGACCACCCGTGGCCTGGCCATGTCGGCGCTGATCGACCAGGCCAATGCGGTGCGCGCGGCCGACGCCGAGCCGGATACCGTTGCCGACACGAAGCCAGAATCCGAGTGAGCGCGCGTCCTGCCAAAAAGCCGCGCGACCTTGTCGACGGCGTCCTGCTGCTGGATAAACCGGTCGGGCTGTCGTCGAACGACGCGCTGATCAAGGCCAAGCGCGTGTTCAACGCGAAGAAAGCGGGCCATACCGGTACGCTCGATCCGTTCGCCACCGGCCTGCTGCCGCTGTGCTTCGGCGAAGCGACCAAGTTCTCGCAAGACCTGCTGGAAGCGGACAAGTCGTATGAGGCGACCGTGCACCTGGGGATCATGACGACCACCGGCGACACCGAGGGCGAGACCATCGAAGAGCGCGAGGTCGATGTGACGCTCGAACAGATCGAAGCGGCGCTGGCGCGTTTTCGCGGTCCCATCCTGCAGGTGCCGCCGATGTATTCGGCGCTCAAGCGCGACGGCAAGGCGCTGTACGAGTACGCGCGCGAAGGCATCACGCTCGAGCGCGAAGCGCGTCCGGTCACGATCCACGGCCTGTCGCTGGTGGAATACAACGCGCCTTTCCTGAAGATCCTGGTCACCTGCAGCAAGGGGACGTATGTGCGCGTGCTGGGCGAAGACATCGGCGCGGCGCTCGGCTGCGGCGCCCACCTGAATGCGCTGCGCCGCACGGGGGTCGGTGCGCTGACAATGGATGGCATGGTGACGCTGGACGAGCTGCTGGCGCATCCCGACCCGATGTCGCTGCTCAGCCCCGTCGATGCGCTGCTGTCGACCTTCCCGTCGATCGAGTTGACGGCCGAACTGACGAAGCGTTTCCTGCAAGGGCAGCGCCTGGCCCTGGGCAAGGAAGAGGTCATGGTGCCGGCAGAACAGGGCAGGGTGCGCGTGTACCACGACGGCCGCCTGCTCGGCACCGCGCAGCTGGGGGAGTACGCAATTCTGGCCCCGGAACGCCTGATATCGACTGTCTCGTAGGGTTGGCGGGTTTGCTGCCCACCCTACGGGTCACGAGAGCGTCACACTTCGCCGCCACAATACGCTATCGAGCCGGCCAAGCCATTGAAATTCCTGCGCTTTCCCGGCCAGCCCGCCTAGATTACCCACTATACGTGCTATACTAGTCGGTTCCAGTAATCCGCAATACCGTATCAGCAGCACTTAGCAACAGTCAGCAGCAGCACTCGTACACTTTCGTACAACACGCAACTTCTCGAAAATTCATGTCAAACACCAAACGCGCGATTCGTAATATCGCAATCATCGCCCACGTCGACCACGGCAAGACCACTCTCGTGGACATGCTGCTGCGCCAGTCGGGTACCTTCCGCGAGAACCAGGCCGTCGAAACCCGCGTGATGGACTCGAACGACCTCGAAAAAGAACGCGGCATTACGATTCTGTCGAAGAACTGCGCCGTTGAGTACGAAGGTACCCACATCAACATCGTCGACACCCCAGGCCACGCCGACTTCGGCGGCGAAGTCGAGCGCGTGCTGTCGATGGTCGACTCGGTGCTGCTGCTGGTCGATGCCCAGGAAGGCCCGATGCCGCAGACCCGCTTCGTGACCCGCAAGGCGCTGGCCCTGGGCCTCAAGCCAATCGTCGTCGTCAACAAGGTCGATCGTCCAGGCGCGCGCGCCGAATGGGCCATCAACCAGACCTTCGAACTGTTCGACAAGCTCGGCGCCACCGACGAGCAGCTGGACTTCCCGATCGTCTACGCCTCGGGCCTGAACGGCTACGCCGGCCTGACCGAAGATGTCCGCTCGGGCGACATGAAGCCGCTGTTCGAAGCGATCCTGCAACACGTTCCTGTCCGCGACGACAATCCGGACGGCCCGCTGCAGATGCAAATCACCTCGCTGGACTACTCGTCCTACGTCGGCAAGATCGGCATTGGCCGTATCTCGCGCGGCCGCATCAAGGCCGGCCAGGACGTCGTCGTCCTGAACGGTCCTGATTCGACCCCGATCAAGGGCCGCATCAACCAGGTGCTGAACTTCAAGGGCCTGGAGCGCGTGCTGGTCGACGAAGCCGTCGCCGGCGACATCGTCCTGATCAACGGTATCGAAGAAATCGGCATCGGTTCGACCGTGTGCGCACCGGACACCCCGGACGCGCTGCCGATGCTGACCGTCGACGAGCCGACCCTGACCATGAACTTTATGGTCAACAACTCGCCACTGGCCGGCCGCGAAGGCAAGTTCGTCACCAGCCGCCAGCTGCGCGAGCGCCTGGACCGCGAACTGAAGGCCAACGTCGCCCTGCGCGTTGCCCCGACCGACGACGACACGATCTTTGAAGTCTCGGGCCGCGGCGAACTGCACCTGACCATCCTGCTGGAAAACATGCGCCGTGAAGGCTTCGAGCTCGCGGTGTCGCGTCCACGTGTCGTGTTCAAGATGGTCGACGGCGTGCGCCAGGAACCGTTCGAGAGCCTGTCGGTCGACGTCGAAGAAGTCAACCAGGGCGGCGTGATGGAAGAACTGGGCCGCCGCCGTGGCGACCTGCAGAACATGGAATCGGATGGCAAGGGCCGCGTGCGTCTCGAGTACCTGATCCCGGCGCGTGGCCTGATCGGCTTCCAGGGCGAATTCATGACCCTGACCCGCGGCACCGGCCTGATGAGCCACGTGTTCCACGAGTACGCACCAGTGGACAACAGCAAGGGCGAAATGGCCGGCCGCCGCAACGGCGTGCTGATCTCGCAGGACGACGGCGCCGCTGTCGCCTACGCGATCTGGAAACTGCAGGACCGCGGCCGCATGTTCGTGTCGCACAACGATCCGGTGTACGAAGGCATGATCATCGGCATCCACTCGCGCGACAACGACCTGGTCGTGAACCCGATCAAGGGCAAGCAGCTGACCAACGTGCGTTCGTCGGGTACCGACGAAGCCGTGCGCCTGGTGCCGCCGATCCAGATGTCGCTCGAGTACGCTGTCGAGTTCATCGAGGACGACGAGCTGGTCGAGATCACCCCGAAATCGATCCGCCTGCGCAAGCGCTTCCTGAAAGAGCACGAGCGCAAGAAGGCAAATCGCGAAGGTTGATTCCTTCGATGGTGTGACGAAGAACCCGCTGCTTGCAGCGGGTTTTTTTATGGGCGCGCGATCAATGAACTTTGCAACTTCGGGGTCAGGTCTGACATTCGGACACGAACCCAGCCTTACCACAGTAGAGCCCGTGTCCAAATGTCAGACCTGACCCCGGGTGTGCGGGTGTGAAGTAGGTAATGGGCAAGCCGTACCAAATAAAAAAGCTCCCGAAGGAGCTTTTTCGCGGCGGGAAGGGCGCTTAGCGCAATCCGAGCAGCGCCTGCACGCGCTCCCGGCTCACGCCCACCAGGGCCGATGTAATCGCCAGCAGCGACTGGTAATCGTGCCCGGCGGCGCTGGCGGTGAAATCGTTGGAAATGACAGCCAGCTCCGCTTCCGGCAGCACCGGTTGCGGTGTGCGCGCCATGGCGGCGCTGAGGGCGGCGCTGGCGGCTTCCTGCGAGCGGCGCACGCGGCCCAGGGCGGCCATCACTTCGCGCAGGCTCTGGCGCAGTGCGTCGGGGTTACCGATGTTCCATTGTTCAGGTGCGATGACGGGCGGCTCTTCGGCCGTGTCCACGCGGCCCCGGCCGGAGATGGCGATCGCATCCTTGATGCCGACCCATTCGCTTTCCGGCGCGCCGAACACCAGCTGCTGCTGGTTGTCGAGCGAGACGCGGACCTTGACTGGCGACAGCGTGCGGTCGAGGCGGGCGGCGATTTCCTGGGGCGTCATGCCTTCCTCGATGGTGGCCGTCAGCTGCGGGCCGCCGGAACTGCCGACCGAGAATGCATAGGTCTGCGGGCCGGCCGCCTGCAGGGCCGCCATGTCGAAGCCGCGGATGCGGAAACGGGTCGTGGCCGCCTGGCCGTCCTTGAATTCGAGCTGGGAATCGACGCCGCCGCCGCTTTTCCTGGCACGGGTCTGCAGGGTGTTAGCGAGTTGCTGGGCGCGCACTTCGATTTGGCGCGCCGGGTCGCTGCGGCCGGAGATCTTGGCGCTCAGGTCGGCTTTCAGGGCTTCGAGCTGGGAAGCGACGCGTTCGAGGTAGTCGACCGCTTGTTGCGCGCGGGCGACGTCGCCCTGCAGCCGGGTATCCCACTTGATGCCGCGCTGGAGCGGGGCGGAGGTGGCGCCGACCTGGGTGACGACGCGGCTGTCCGGGTCCGCCGGGCGGATCGCGGTGGCGCGCGCGGCGGCGCTGGCGCCGGGGGCGGCGGTGGTATTCGTGAGGGCCGGGTTGGCCGGGCGCAGGGCAGCTTCCATGATGGCTTACAGGACGGAGAACAGGGACAGGGTGCCGATCCGGCTGTACGCCTTGTACGTGGCCTGCAGCGCGGTCGAATAGCCGTTGAGCGAGGTCGCGGCCTCGCCGATGTCGAGCGCACCGATATCGGTAATCGCCATTTTATTCGACAGGCTGACGTTTGCGTGATTCGCGTCGAGCGTGGCCATGACGTTCTGGGCGCCGCCCAGCAGTGCAATCTTGCCGCCGACGAGATCGAGTGCCGCATCGAAACCGCCGAGGTTGTCGGCCAACACTGCGCGCAGGCCGGGATCGTTGGCGGTAATGCCATTGGTCTTGAGCGCCTCGATGCTCTTGTCGAGCTGGTTCAGCAGCTGTTCCAGGCCTTTCAGGTTCTGGTTGCCGGGCTGGGTAATGCCATTGCCGACCGAGACGTCCTGCGAGTTGGTATTGCCGACGTAGGAATAGCGCGCGCCGACGGTCCCGCCCGCGTTGAAGGCGATCGGGGCAGTGGTGGTCAGCGTGCCCGAGAACACGTAGCGTCCTTCATGGTCGATCGTGTTGGCGTTGTAGAACAGGCTCTCGCGCAGTGCCTCGAGCGGACTAACCATGGCCTTCAGGTCTTGGGCGGCATTGCCGCCATCCGATGCCCAGACCAGCAGGTCGCGGCCATTGACCATTTCCTTCGACATGTTGCTCAAGTACCCTTCGGACTTGGTCAGTCGGATCTTGATGGAGCCGATGTTGTTGCGATACTGCTGCACCGTGGCTTCTTCGCGCGCCAGCCGCGCCAGGCGAACGCTGTCGACCGGGTCGTCCGAGGGCACCAGGATGCGCTGGTTGCTGGCCATCTGCTGGGTCAGGTGGGTGATGCGCTCCTGGTTGACCTGGAGCGACTGGTTCATCGTCGATTGGTATTGCGAAGTGGCGATACGCATGGTGGTGTCCTTTAACCCATCATCGCCAGGGTGGCGTCGAAGAGCTGGTTGGCGATGGCAATGACTTTCATGTTCGCCTGGTACATGTTCTGGAATTCCACCAGGTTAACGGCTTCCTCGTCCTGGTTCACGCCGCTGGTCGATTGCCAGTCATCGACTGACTGGGTCCGCACTGTCTGCGTGGTTTTCAGCGACGCCTTGTTGAGCTGGCTTTCGACGCCGAGCCTGCCGACGATCTGGGTATCGGCGTCGGAAATCTGCACGGTGCCGAGCGTACCGACCACGATGTCCTGATTCTTGATCTTCAGCAGTTCTTTCAGATTGCCGGTATCGCCCGGCGCGCCGTCGCCGGAAAACGCCAGGTCGCTGGCGACAAGACCGGGCTTGACCTTGAGCATATCGGCATTGCCGCCCGCCGTGAAATCGAACAAAGCCTTGCCGTCTGCCGGCGCGGGGGGGACGGTGCCTGGATTGCGGCCCAGTTCGAGCTGCGCGTTGACCCTTGCCGCGATTTGCTCCGCAATCGTTTCGATGTTGGCTTTCATCGGCGCGAGCGTGTCTTTCTCGTATTTGGCAAGGCCACCGAGTTGACCGCCCAGCATGTGGGCCTCGAGCTCATAGGTCGTCTTGGCAAACGTCAGCGAAAACGTCTGCGGCGCGCTCTTGGTCGCCTTCAGCTCACCGGCCATGCTGCCCAGCACCAGTGCCTGACCGGTTTTCAGTGAAATATCACGCGTGCCGTCGCCGTTGTCCGACACTTCCAGCGCCATCTTGCCGGCCAGCTCGTCGATGGCCAAGTCGCGCGCGTCGATCATGCTCGATGCACTCACGCCGCTGGCCTGGGCTTCGCTGATCTGTTGGTTCAAGCGGGCAATCGTATTGATCTGCGCATTGGCCGAATCGACGATGGCGCTGCGTTGGCTGGTAACCGACTGTATCTGGGCATTGAATACGTTATTCAGGCCATTGAAGCGTTCGCCCATCAGGCTGGCCGAAGTCAGCACCTGCTGGCGCAGCGGGGTCGAGCCCGGGTCGCCAGCGACGGCGTTCAATGCGCCGAAGAACAGGTCGATACCAGCCGACAGACTGGCAGTCTTGTCGCTCATGACGTTTTCCAGCTGGCTCAGGTAGGGCTGGGTCTGTGAATGCGCGCCGAGCTGGGCCGCTGCGCGCCACATGGCCTGGCTCTTGTAGCCATCCGAAAAGCGCAGCAGCGAACTGACCTCCACGCCATTGCCGGCCGAACGCGGGCTGGCGTCCGGACCCAGGGCGGTCAGCAAGGCCGCCTGGCGGGTATAGCCCTTGGTTTGCAGGTTGGCGATGTTCTGGCTGCTCGCGGACAGGGCGACCTGGGCGGCGAGGGCGCCGGACAATGCGTTATTGATGATGGCCATGGTGCGGATTCTTTCCAGAGGCAGGGTTCACCTAAAACAAGGCGACCGTTTATTGCCCGGCATTAAGTTTTGCCCGGTTTAAGTTTTGCTGCCGGGCTTGGAGGAAGGCTGGGCTGCGGGTATTAGTTGACGCAAGATCGCGTCGGCGATGCCGAAGGCGCGGTTGCCGGCCATGCTGGTGGCGAGCTGGTCGTCGGCCATGTCTTGCATGTCCTGGTTGACCTTGTTGTTGAATACGCTGTCCTCGGTCGCCATGGCGCGGGTCGAGGCGCGCATTTCCTTGAGCATGTGCGAGATGAAGAAGCGCTCGAACTCGACCGCGGCCTTGGTGGCCTTTTTTACGTACACGGGATCGGCAGCGGGCTGGGCTGCGGCCGGGGCCACCGGCGCCTCGGCGTTCGCAGCAAGCTGCTGCAGCATGGTCGGGTCGATGCGCATCAGATCACCACCAGTTCGCCTTCGATCGCGCCGGCTTGGTCGAGCGCCTGCAGGATCGCCATGATGTCGTCGGGCGAGGCGCCCAGGCTGTTGACCACGTCGATGATGGTCTGCAGCTTGGCGCCGGGCGGCCAGCGGAACATCTGGCCAGAACCCTGGTCGACCGACAGTTTCGATTCCGGCGTGACGGCGGTCTGGCCGCGCGAGAACGGGCCCGGCTGGCTCACGCGCGCGCTTTCCGAGATGATGACCTTGAGCGAGCCGTGGGTGACCGCGGCCGCCTTGACGCGCAGGCCGTCGGCGATCACCACGGTGCCGGTGCGCGAATTGAACACGACCTTCGGCACTTCGATGCCGGACTCGATCGAAAGGTTGTTCAGCTTGGCCATGAAGGCCACGCGCTCGGTCGGGTTGGCGGGGGCAATGACTTCCACGCTGGTGCCGTCGGCGGTGGTGGCGATCGGGCCGTAACGCTTGTTGATCGCTTCGACCACGTTGGTGGCGGTTTCGAAGTGCGGCTGGCGCAGGCGCAGCATGACTTGCGGGCGGGTCGAGAAGTCCGAGGCGATCTCGCGCTCGATCATGGCGCCGTTCGGGATGCGGCCGGTGGTCGGGGTGTTCACCGTCACCGAAGAGCCGCTTTTGCCGGTGGCGTTCAGGCCGCCGACCACCAGGTTGCCCTGGGCCAGCGCATAGATTTCATTGTCGGCCGCGCGCAATTGCGTGAGCAGCAGGGTGCCGCCGCGCAGGCTCTTGGCGTCGCCCAGCGACGACACGGTGATATCGATCGCCTGGCCGCGGCGGTAGCCCGGCGGGAACACGGCCGAGACCATGACGGCGGCGACGTTCTTGTTCTTGGCGTCTTCGCCATCGGGCAGGCGCACGCCGAACTGCTTGAGCAGGTTGACGACCGACTGGCCGGCGTATTTCACCTGGCTGGAGTCGCCGCTGCCGTTCAGGCCGACCACCAGGCCATAGCCGACCAGCGGGTTGTCGCGCACGCCTTCGACGCTGACCAGGTTGCGCAGCGCTTGCGCGGCGGTGGCAGGCATGGCTGCGCCGCCCAACAAGGCGGCGCACAACATGATACGAAAACTCCGGGCAATATGCCGATTTTGAATCATATCGTCCTCAGAACGGCATCAGGGGGCTGTTGAAGAAGCGGGTCAGCCAGCCTGGGGTATTGGCATCGGCCAGGGCGCCGCGCGCCGAATAGGCGATACGGGCATTGGCCACGCGCAGCGACGAGACCTGGTTGTCGTTATCGATGTCGGCGGCGCGCACGAAACCCTTCAGGCGCACGAATTCCTCGCCCTGGTTCAGCATCAAATTCTTCTCGCCGGCCACGCGCAGCAAGCCGTTGGGCAGCACTTCCTGCACGATCACGGTCAGGGCGCCGGACAGGGCGTTCTGCTGGGTGCTGGTGGCGTCGCCGTCAAACGAACGGTCGGCCGAGATGTCGATCGCGGTCTTGCCGAAGGTCTTGCCGAGCGCGGCGATCGGGGCCACCGCCACCGACGAGCCCTTGGAGAAGCTGGTGCCGGCGCGCTTGCTGGCCTGGGTGGTTTCCTGCAGGATGACAGTGACCGCGTCGCCCACGCGGTAGGCACGGCTGTCCGAGGTCAGCGACACGGTCTCACCCGTGAACACGCCGCCCGAGACGCCGCGCGACGTCGCGCGTGCCATCGGCACCTCGTCGTCGTCGATCGAAGCCTGGCGCGGCGCGTTGGAGGCGCAGCCGCTCAGGAGAAGGGCGCACAGCGCCGCGGTCAGGACTTTCATTTAGCGGGCAGCCTGTGCAAGGTATTGCAGCATGTTGTCGGCAGCCGACAGCACCTTGGTGTTCATCTCGTAGGTGCGCTGGGCGGCGATCATGTCGACCATCTCTTCCACCACCTGCACGTTCGAGCCTTCCAGCGCGCCCTGCTTGAGCTTGCCCAGGGCGCCATCGCCCGGACGGCCTTCGTTGGCGGTGCCGGAAGCGGCGGTTTCGCTGAACAGGTTCTCGCCCAGGGCCAGGAGGCCAGCCGGGTTCACGAAGCTGGTCAGGGTGAGCTGGCCCAGTTCGGTCGGGGTGCTGCTGCCGGCGACGGTGGCCGAGACCATGCCGTTTTCGCCGATGGTAACGGCGGTGGCGTTCTGCGGGATGGTGATCTGCGGCACCAGGGCCAGGCCCTGGGCATTGGTCAGGGTGCCGTTGGCGTCGACCTGTAGCTGGCCGGCGCGCGTAAAGGCCGGTTCGCCGTTCGGGCGGCGCACCTGCAGGAAGCCGGCGCCGGAAATGGCGACGTCCAGCGGCTGGCTGGTGGTCTGCATGTTACCGTTGGTGAAGACCTTCTGGGTGCCGACCAGGCGGGTACCGTTGCCGAGCTGGACGCCGTTCGAAACGGTGTTGTCCGCGCTCTGCGCGCCCGGCTGGGCGTCGACCTGGTAGAACAGGTCTTCGAACACGACGCGGTCGCGCTTGAAACCGACGGTATTCACGTTGGCCAGGTTGTTGGCGATCGCCTGCAGCTTGGCGTCTTGCGCCTGGACGCCGGTCTTGCTGATCCACATTGCTGGATTCATGGGTACTCCTTAAATGGTGGGATGGATCAAGCGCCGATGAGGCGGTTGCCGACTTCGTTCATGCTGTCGCTGGCCTTGAACAGCTTCATCTGGATCTCGAAGCTGCGGTTCAGGCTCATCACGGCGACCATTTCCTCGACTGCCGACACGTTGCTGCCTTCCAGGGCGCCGCCACGCACGGTGACGTTCGCATCGGCTTCGAGCGGCTCGCCCTGGCGCGACACGATCAGGCCGGCTTCGTTCTTGGTCAGTTCCGCGCCTTCGGCGTTCACCAGGCGCAGCTTGTCGATCGCCTGCATGGCGGTCGCGCCTTCGGTCAGCACGGAAATGGTGCCGTCAGTGCCGATCTCGACCGCCTGGTGCGGCGGCAGGGTGATCGGGCCGCCTTCGCCCATCAGGGGATGGCCACCCACCGACAGCGCGCCGTTGGCGTCGATGTCGATAGTGCCGGCACGGGTATAGGCTTCGCCGCCGTCGTACTGCACCGCCAGGTAGCCGCCGCCATTGATGGCGACGTCCAGCGGGCGGCCCGTTTCGCGCACCGCGCCGGAGCGGGTCGAGATCGTGTCCGCCTGGGTCTGGGCCAGGTGCATGCTGTCGTAGCCGTAGCCGCGCTGCTGCGCCTGGGTCGCGGCCACTTCGAGGTTCGCGCGGAAGCCCGAGGTGTCGATGTTGGCCAGGTTGTTGGCGTGCACCTGCTGCGCACGCATGGTGCGCTCGGCGCCGCTGACGGCGGTGAAGATCAGTTTATCCATGACGGTCTGTCTTTAGCTTAGAGGGCTTGCATCAGGGCTTGCATCATCTGGTTCTCGGTCGTGATGACCTTCGAATTGGCCTGGTAGTTACGCTGCGAGGTCATCAGGCCCACCAGTTCCGAGGTGATGTCCACGTTCGAGCCTTCGAGCGTGCCTTTCGACAGCTTGCCGGCCAGGCCCACGCCCGGGGTGCTGAACAGCGGCGTGCCCGAGGCGTTGTTGGCGGCCCAGCTGGTGTCGCTGGTCGAGATCAGGCTGCCTTCGTCCGGGAAGGTGGCGATGGCCAGGGTGCCGACGATCTGCTGCTGCTCGTTGCTGTACTTGGCCACGATCGAGCCGTCTTCGGCCAGATCCACGCCCACGAAGCTGCCGGAAGCATAGCCATCGCTGCGGTTGGTAGTGGTGGTGGCTTCGCCCGCAAACTTGGTGGAGCCGGTGTAGTCGATGGCGAAGTTGACGGCGGCGGCGCCGCCTGCGGCCGCCAGGGTCTGCGGGCCGCTCTTGGCGCCAGCGGTAATCTGACCCAAGGTGTCGAAAGTGAGCGTGTGGTTCGCGGTGGCCGGCGGGGCGGCGCCATCGACGCTGTAGTACACGGCCATGGTCGTGTCGGCGGTTTTGACAAAATACTGCGACACGGTGTGCTGGGTGCCGAGCGAGTCAAACAGCACCGACTGCTTCACCATGTTGTAGGTCTTCGGGTCGGCCGCATTGAAAGCGGTGGCCGGGACTTTCCAGTCAGACGACAGATTGCCCACGAAGTTGATGCCGGTGCTGGCCTTGGCCGCGATCTGGCCGGTCGGGATCTTGATGTCGCCCATCACGCCGATCACGCCGCCCACGGTCGGGCCGTAGCCCTGCACGTTGCGGCCGGCCGCATCGACCAGGTTGCCGTCCTTGTTGGCCGAGAAGATGCCGACGCGGGTGAATTGCATCACGCCCTGGGCGTCGCGGCTGGTGAAGAAACCGCGGCCCTGGATGGCGGCGTCCAGGCCGCGGCCGGTATTCTGCAGGCTGCCGTTCTGGCCGATGTTCTGGGTCAGCGAAGCCACTTCCACGCCATTGGCCTGGTCGCCGGCATAGACCGACGCGAAGTTGGCGCGGCTGCTCTTGAAGCCGAAGGTGCCGGCGTTGGCGATGTTGTTCGAGACGGCTTCCAGCTGCTCGTTGATGGCCTGGATGCCGGACAGTGCGATATTGAAGCTCATGTGAATTCCTTTTAGATATCCGTGGCGGCCAGGACATTGGCCTTACCGTTAAAACCCGTGACGCTCGATGGATCGACTTCGCCGATGCCGGCGACCTGCAGCAGGATGCCGCCGGTGGCCGACATGCGGACCGAGTCGAGGCGGCCGTTGACTTCCACCGCCGGCTTGGTGCCGTCCGATGCTTCGGCACTGATGCTGTAGTTGCCCGGGGCCAGGCCAAGCGCGGCCGGGTCGAGCGTGAAGGGCAGGGCGCCGGCGCCGTGGGTCGGCAGGCTGACGCGGTGCTGCTGGCCGTCGACGCCGGTCAGCACCAGGGTGGTGGCGCTGCTGGCGCCGCCGAGCTGGACGTTGCCGCTGATCTTGTCTTCGCCGAGGCGCACGCGGCTGGTGGCAACCGACACCTCGCTGCCGACCTGGGCGCCCATCGCCATCACCTGCAGGCTTTGCAGCACGCTGGCGCTGGCGCTGGTGGTCTGGGCCAGCTGCTGCAGCGCTTCGGTCTGCGACAGTTGCGACAGCTGGTTCACGAACTGGGTCGGGTCCGACGGCGCCAGCGGATCCTGGTTGCGGATCTGCGCGACCAGCAGCTTGGTGAACATGTCCTTGTTCTCGCTGGTGGCGGTGCTGGTGGCGATCTTGTCGCTGCCCGCGCTGGTGTTCGGCGTGCTGAAGCCGAAGGCGTTGTTGGTAGTGGTGACCATGGAATCAGCCCTCGCCCATCTTCAGCAGCGATTGCTGCATGTTCTTGATGCGGCCCATCACCTCGACGTTGGTCTCGAAAGCGCGCGAGGCCGACATCATGTCGGCCATCTCGGCCACTTCGTTGACGTTGGCGTAGTAGACCATGCCGTCGGCGTCGGCCACCGGGTTGTCCGGCTCGTACATCTTGCGCAGCGGCTCGCTCGACTGGACCACGTCCAGCACCTGCACGCTGGCGCCGCCCGATTCGCCCATGATGGCGGCGAACACCGGCTTGCGGGCGCGGTAGCCTTCGGCTTCCGAGCCGGCCACGGCATTGGCGTTGGCCAGGTTGCTGGCGATCGTGTTCAGGCGCACGGTCTGGGCCGCCATGGCCGATCCGGCGATCTGGGAAATATC
Source organism: Telluria sp. AZSoR62 (assembly GCF_058111565.1). Lineage (NCBI taxonomy): Bacteria > Pseudomonadati > Pseudomonadota > Betaproteobacteria > Burkholderiales > Oxalobacteraceae > Telluria > Telluria sp. AZSoR62. The sequence continues at coordinate 28,369 of NZ_JBYTST010000020.1, read as the reverse complement.
CTTGAAACCCATAGTGTTTCCCTTATTGGCCGTTGATGGCTTTGTTCAGGCCGCGCAGCTTCATGTTGATGAAGGTCAGGCTGGTCTGGAAGTCGGACGCGTTCTGCGAGAAGGCGGCCTGTTCGACGCCGATCTCGACGGTATTGCCGTCGGCGCTAGGATGGAAGGGCACGCGGTAGAGCGGGCCGTCGCTTTCCAGGGTCGGCTCGCCCGCTTCCATGGAAATCTGCTCCTGCAGGGCAGCGGCGAAATCGATGTCGCGCGCCGTATAGCCGGGCGTGCTTTCGTTGGCGATATTGGCGGCGAGCACGCGGGTACGTTCTGCGCGCACCTGCAATGCGTCGGCATGTACGCCAAGTGCTTCCTTAAAATTAATCGTCATATCGGTCCTCTGTCGGTGTCCTGCAGTTTGTTTCGGTATGATGGCCGCACTCTTTAACTTCTTGCGACCCTCTATTTAACAATGATTGCTTTCCGTAGGGCAACCACGTTCATTGTATCCTGTCTTTTATGCGCCACAACCGAGGCCGCTCAATCTATTTCCTTGCAGATAGAACAAGCTGCCCGTGGCCAAATCGACAAACAATTGCTCGCCAGCGGTCTGAGCGAGCCGGAAATCGCGCTCGACGTGGTCAGCGCGCGTCCGCCGCCGCCCTGCAGCGCGCCGGTCGCGATCGAGGCCCTCGATACCCGCCAGTACGCCCGCATGCGTTTCGTGGCGCGCTGCCCGGACCAGCGCGGCTGGAAGCAGGATTTCGTGGTGCGGGCGCGCATTACTGCGGTCGTCGCCGTGACGGCCATGCCGCTGCGGAATAACGAAGTGCTCACCAACGAGCACCTGACCCTCGAGCGGCGCGACGTCACCCAGGTAGCGGACGCCATCGGCGCGCCGGAGGCAGCGGTCGGCCAGACCAGCCGGCGCAGCCTGCGCGCGGGCGAGATCCTGCGCGCCAGCAGCCTCACCTCGCCGCTGATGGTCAAGCGCGGCGACCAGGTCTTGATGCTGGCGCGCCACGAAGGCATCGAGATCAGCATGGGGGGCGAGGCCCTTGACGCCGGCGCGCGCGGCGCCACAGTGCGCGTGCGCAACGCGGCGAGCGGGCAGGTGGTGCGGATGCGGGTGACCGGCGCCGGCACGGTCGAGCCGGTCGAGGCGCCTGGGGTGGGGAGATAAGATAAGAAGACCGGCTTAGCCGCCGCTGCCTTGCAGTTTGGCAGCCAGGCGGGTGAGTTTCGCCGCATAGGCCGGGTCGGTCGCGTAACCGCCCTTGGCCAAACCCTGGGCAAAGGCCCTGGCGTCGTTGCCGACCCCCAGCGCATCTTTGTAGCGTGGATTATCGGCCAGCATCTGGGCATAGTCGCGGAAGGCGCTGCCCGCGTCCGGGTAGGAGCGGAAGCGCTCGCGGGTCTTGATCGCGGCCCCGCCGATGTATTCGGTGGTGCTGGACTCGCTCACGGCGCCTTCCCACTTCGATCCGGCCTTGATGCCGAACAGGTTGTGGCTCGACTCGCCGCTGCCGTTCCTCAGCGGACGCTGGCCCCAGCCCGATTCCAGCGCGGCATGGGCCGACACCAGCTCGGGCGCGACGCCCAGCCGCTCGCCGGCCTGGCGCGCCCACGGGGCGATGCTCTCCAAAAATGCCTGCTGCTCGGGCGTGGTGTCGCTGCCGGGTACGCCATCGACGGCGTCGACTTCGTTCTCGCCACTGATCAAGCCAGCCGCGCGGGCATGCCAGATGCTGCCTTCGGCGCTCAGGGCCGCGGCGCCGGTCTCGCCGTCGCCATTCTGGATGTAGGCCGCCACTTCGCCCTGTACTTCGCCGAACATGTTGCCAAAGCCACTGCCGCCGCCGATGGCGGCGGTGGGGCGGGTGGAACTGGTCGGCGCCAGCGGCGCGATCGGGGCGGTCGAAAAATCAGCGTGGCGCATAGATCTCTTCCTCGCCATGCAGCACGCGCTGCATCACGGTGTACTGTTCGGCCAGCAGGCTGCCGTTGCGGGTCGAGGCGGCCTTGCAGGCCTGCACGGTGTGTTCCAGGTCGGCCCAGGCGGCGGCGAGCGCGCCCTGCGCCGGTTCGTTGAGCGTCGCGATGAATTGCGCCATGGTGGCGTGCTCGCCCAGCAGGGCGCGCACGAGCGTCACGCGCTGGACGCGGCGGGCCTCCATCGCGTCGAGCAGCGGCGCGAGCAGTCCGGCGAGGGCGCTCAGTTCGCTCGTCTGGTGGCGCAAGGCGGCCTCGAACTGGCGCTCCAGCAGTGCCAGCACTTCGGCGCTGTCGCGCACGTCGGCCTGCACGCCGTCCACCAGGGCGGCATTGGCCTGCGGCCGGGTCATGCGGCTCATCCCCGGCCTCCGCCGTGGAAGCGTTCGATCAGGCCCGCCAGGCGGCCGGCATTGAAGGGCAGCTCGCCCTTGGCCAGCTGGTCGCGCAGTTCGGCCACGCGCGCGGCATCGAAGTCCGGCATCGCGCGCAGGGCTTCGGCGGCCGGCTGCAGCACGCTCGATTGCAGCGCGGGCGCGGCGGCCCCGGTGGATGCCGTCTCGACAGGCGCCTGCACGGTCGTGCGCCCGGTGCCGATGGTCACGGTAGGAGCGATTGCGCCAGTGATTTTCATGCGGGTACCTCGGGTTTTCGATTGGATACTCATGGGTTTACTTCGGCAATTGGCTGCGCAGCTTGTCCAGTGCCGCCGCGTCGGGCATGCTGATCGACGCGTCCTTCCCCAGCGGGGTGGTGGCGCCGGGCTTGCCGAACATGCTGGCGACCATGCGCGACTGGCCAGTCGTCAGGATCAGCAGTTCGATGCGGCGGTTCACTCCCGCCAGCGGTTCCTTCATTTCCAGCGGCGCGCGGTCGGACATGCCCACCACCTGCAGCACGGACTCGCTGCGCATGCCGCCGTCGAGCAGCTCGCGCCGCGCCGACAGCGCGCGGTCGGTCGACAGGGCCCAGTTCGAATAGCCGCCCTTGTCCGAGCCGGCAAAGCGCGACGAATCCGTATGGCCGACGATGAGCATCTGGTTTTCCATTTGCGCGAACAGCGGTCCCATCTTGCGCAGCAGGCGCACGAAGCGCCCGGTGGGCAGGGCGCTGCCGCGCATGAACATGCCCTGGCGGTCGGTGTCGTGCAGCATGACGCGCAGGCCATAGGGCGTGATCACGGTGTCCAGGTTGGCCGCCAGGCCCGCATCCTTGCTCATTTCGCCCAGCGCCTTCGACAGCGCCGCCAGGTCTTCCGGCGACTCGTAGGCCACGCGCGGAGCGTTCGGGCTGCCCGGGGCCTGGTTGCCGGCGCTGCCGGCCAGCGGCAACTCGAAACGCTCGATCAGGCTGCCGCTCGGTTCCGCCGCGATCTCGGGCTTGCGGCCCTTTTCGTCGAGCATACCGTTCTCGGTTGCATCACGCACGATTTTCTTGAGATTCTGTTGTTCCCGCGAGGCAATCAGCCACAAGACTAGAAACAATGCCATCAAAGCCAGGCAAAAGTCGGCGAAGGCCACCTTCCAGGCGCCCCCGTGCTCGTCGTGCGCATGCTTGCCGCCGCCGCGCTTGACGATGGTCGATTCGTGCTTTTCGTTAGCTTTTGACACGATTATCCCGTCATGCGGTCGGCCGTACGGCGCCGCTTGTTCTGCGATTCATCTTCGCCGCCCATCGCATTGATCCACTGTTCGAGCTGGGCGAAGCTGGGCTTGGTGTTGAGCTGGATCAGGCGGCGACCGGCGTCGATCGCCAGCAGCGCCGGCTTGCCCGCCACGTGGGTGCACAGCACCACTTTCACGGTTTCCATGGTCGAGGCTTCCGAATTGACCAGCTGCTTCATCATGTTCGCCAGCGGTTCGAGCAGGCCGTAGCAGAAGAAGATACCGATGAAGGTGCCGACCATCGCGGCGCCGATCTTTTCGGCGATCTCGCCGGAGTCCGCGCCGCCCGAGACCGAGAACATCGCCATCACGATGCCCAGCACCGCGGCCAGGATGCCGAAGCCCGGCATCGCTTCGGCGATCTTCTGCAGCGACTTGGCCGGCTGGGTCAGTTCTTCGTGGATGGCTTCCAGTTCCTGCTCCAGCACGCCTTCGAGTTCGTGGGCGTTGATCTTGCCCATCGCCATCAGGCGGAAGTTATCGACGATGAAAGCCAGCAGCTTGGGCTCGTCCAGGATGCGCGGGTAGCGCTGGAACAGCGGGCTTTCCGACGGCGCCTCGACGTGGGCGTCGAGCGCCTTCAGGCCGCCGGCGGCGGTCTGCAGCAGTTCGTACATGAGCAGCAGCAGCTGGCGCTGGAATTCCGAGTCGTGCTTGCTGCGCGCCATGACCTTTTTCAGCTGGTGCGCCATTTCGCCCAGCACGTGCTTCTGGTTGCCCAGCACCAGGGCGCCGAAGGCGGCGCCGCCGATGATCAGGAGCTCGATCGGGTGGAAGATCGAGGCGAAGGTGCCGCCCATCAGGGAGAAGCCCCCGAAGACGGCGCCGAGCACGATGGCAAGACCTAGTAGTTGCTGCATGACGTACTGCCTTTCTTGTTGCCTGCTTGTTGCTGTAGTAAAAAGGTCAGGCGCGCCCGAGCGCAGCCTTCATTTTTGCCAGTGCGCTCTTGTTGAGCTGGCAGACGCGGGCGTCCGACAGGTCGAGCACGGCGGCGATTTCCTTGTAGCTCAGTTCGAACTCGTAGATCATCTGGATCACGCGCTGTTCTTTTTCGTTCAGGCTGCCCAGCACCTGCTCCAGGCTGCGCCGCACCATATAGCTTTCTTCCGGGCTGGGCGCGCTGTGGGCGTGGTCGGTGGCTTCCTGCAGCACCTCGTCGAAGCTGAGCATCTCCTCGGCGACGTCGTCGAGCACGTGCTGGCGGAATGCGTCGGCCGACATGCCGAGGGCGGCGGCGGCTTCCTTCTCGCTCGGTTCGCGTCCCAGGCGGCGGGTGAGGGCGCGCAGCTCGTCGCGCATGCGGTGGCTGTCCTGGCGCACCGCGCGCGGGCGCCAGTCCTGGCGCCGCAGCTCGTCCAGAATGGCGCCGCGCACGCGCAGCGAGGCATAGCTGCCGAAGCCGTTGTCGGGCTGCCCATAGCGGCGCAGCGCCTCGAGCAGCCCCATCAGCCCGATCTGCTCCATGTCCTCGCGCGAGACCGCGCCAGACACCTGCGAGTTCAGCTGGCGCACGATGCGCTTGACCAGCGGCGCATACGCGAGCAGGTGGCGCTGCTCCTCGGCAGGCAGCATGCCCGCGTTGGCGGGCGCCTCCCCGTACAGGGAAGCGGCGCTGGAATCGGCATAGTCGGCTGTATAGGCCACGATGTCCCCGGTCCTTAATCGATGATCATTCGACGATCAGCTTGCCGATCATGACTTCGGAAAACGGCTTTTCATGGTTTTCCTTGGCATAGCTGGCGTCGAAAGTCTTGTTCAGCTGCTGGGCATACTGGTCCACCGTCATGCTGGACGCTTCCGCCACCGTGTAGGCCGACAGGCTCGAGACGGCGACGCTGCGCAGCAGCGGCAGGTGTTCCTTGGCTTCCTTTTCCTGCTCCGGCGTGGTGGCCAGCACCAGGTCGACCGACAGGTAGTGGGCGGTGGGCTGGTTCGGCATGCGGCGCAGCATGACGATCACCTTGTCGAGGGTGACGTACTTGGTCAGCTTCTTTTCCGGGGCCGGCTTGGCGGCGACGGCGCCGGCGGCGGTTGCGGGCGCCATGTACCACATGGCGCCGCCGGCCGCTCCCGCGGCAAGGACGGCAACGCCGAGGAAGGCGGCGATCAGTTTGGCTTTACTGTTCATGGTCGTGGGCTCAAGCGCGTCCGCTCAGGGAGAACGCGGTGTTGGAATGGTGGGCTTCGGCCAGGGCTGCGCCGGGTGTGCGCTCGTCCTGGTCCTCGCCTTTCTGGCTGCGGCCCTGCGAATCCGCTCCGGCGCCGAAACCGGCGCCGCTGCCGGCTTGCGCGGCGGCCTGGGCACGCGGCGTGGCCTGGCTGACGTTGACCGACACGTCGGTGTACTGGCGTCCGGCCAGGTCGCTGCGCAGGTTGTCGCTGACGGTGTTCAGCTGGCGCAGCACTTCGCTGTGGGTCGCCGTGATGTTCACTTCGAGCGCGCCGGCGCTGTGGCGGATCGAGATCTCGACCCGGCCCAGCATCGGCGGTTCGAGGCGGATCACGGCCTGCTCGGCGTTCTTGGCCAGCTGCAGGTTCAGGCGATCGCCCAGGGCTTCCTGCAGCGACTGGCGCCAGGCGGTCGGTGGGCCGGCCAGCGTCAGGGTGCCGCCGTCGCGCACGGGGGTGGCCGGTGCGGCGGGAGCACTGACGCCGAAGCCTGCATTGCTGCCGGCGGGCGCAGCAGCCTCGGGAGCGGCGGCTTCGCGCGGCTGGGCCTGCACGGCTGCGGCAGCCGGCTGGCTGGCGCCGGCAACCGCCGCCGGCTGTGCGTTGGCCACGCTGGCGCGCGCCAGCTGGGCCGAGGCGGTATCGGTGGCTTGCGCCGGCAGGGCGGCGTCCGGCGCTGGTGCGACCGGCGTCGCGGCGGCAGCCAGCGGCAGCTCGATGGCGCCGGTGGTGCTGGCCGCAGCAGCGGTGGCAACCGGTGCGCTGCTCGTGGCTTGCTGTTCCGGCTTGCTCGAGGCGAAGCGCAGGCCGGCGGGCAGGGCGGCCGGCATGGCCATCATCATCGAGGGCATCAGGGGCATGGCCATGGCGGCAAGCAGGGTGTCGGTGCTGGCAGCCGGCGCTTCTTCCGCGACTTCGGCGGCGGCCGGTGCAGACGCGGCGCCATCCAGCGGGGCCGGGGCGTCGACGGCAGCCAGTTCCGGCGCCGGATGCTCGCCGGCCGGCATGGCCGCCGCGTTCAGGTCCATGAACTGCAGGAAGGGCATGGCTGCCGGGACGCTCGTGGCGGCCAGTTGCGCCGGATCGAGCGGCAAGGCTTCGGCCGGGAGGGCGGTCGCGCCGTTGGCGGCGACGGTGGCTTCGCTGCTAACCGGCAGGGGGGCGCTGTTCATCGTGATATTCATGTGGTGGTGTTACCAGATTCGGGTTCGCCCGCGAGGGCATAGGCCATCCAGCCGTCCTTGTTGATGCGCATGTCGTCCAGGCGCGCCTGCAGCTGCCCGGCGGCCGCGGCCACTTGGCCGGCTGCGGCGTCGTGCGCGCTGCGCAGGCGGCCGAGGGCGGCGCGCTCGGCGCCGCTCCAGGGCGTGCTGGAGGCCAGCACCTGCAGCCGGGGGCCGAGCTCGCGCGCGGCGTGGGCAAGCCCGTCCCAGTCGGCGCGGGCGCCGGCGTCCTGCAGCACCTTGGCCAGGCCGTCGATGGCGCGCGACCTATCCATTGCGCTCCTGGACGCCTTTCCAGCCCTGGCGAATGGTGGTGAGCACGCGGATCACTTCGTCGACCATGGTCGGGTCGAGCTTGATGCCGGCGCCGTGCAGGTGCTGGGCGCAGAAATCATAGATGCGCGCCAGGTTGGCGACGGTCTCGCCGCCCTGGTCGAAATCGAGGGAGCTCGACAGGCCGTTGATGATCTCGACGCATTTGTCGATGCTGGCCGCCTTGGCTTCGAAGCGGCGTGCGGCGATGTGGGCGCGGGCGCGCGCCAGCTCGTCGAGCAGGCCGTCGGTAAGCAGCAGGACCAGCTCCACCGGCGAGGCGCGCGAGGTCTGCGCATCGAGGTTGACGGCGTGGTAGCTGCCGTAGGCTTCTTGATAGGACATGTCGGATCCCGTAGTGTCGTTTAGTCTTTGTTGTTGCCGAACATGGCATCGAACATCGAGAGGTTGTTGGTCATGGCGCCTTGCAGCGACTGCAGGGCCGTGAATTGTTTCAGGTAGCGCTGGTAGGCCGCCTCGTGCTGCTGCTCGAGGAAGGCCTGGCGGTCGGCCAGCGTAGACTGCAGGTTGCTGACCTGTTCCTTGCGCTGCTTGATCTGGCCGTCGGCCGCGTTGTTCCAGCCCTTGACGAATTTGTCGAGCGCGCCGGCGATGCCGGTCGGGTTCGAGGCCGAGCTCGAGCCGATCAGGGTATCGAGGCCGGTGGGTTTCAGTGCCAGCTGGCTTTGCAGGCGCTCGGTCTTGAGTTCTAGCATGCCGTCCCGGGTCGCGATGATGCCGAAGGATGCCAGGGTGTCGCCGGTCGTCGACGGGCGCAGCAGGCCGACCATGCGCTGGTTCAGGGCGCGGATGCCGCCGTCATGGGCAAAGGCGCCGCCCGCATCCTTCTTGGACGGATCGCCCGCGTCGGTCAGCTTGTTGAGCACCGTCTTGAGCTTGTTGTAGGCGTCGATGAAGGCCTGCACGTTGGCGACCGTATTCTTGCTGTCGGCGCCGACCGCGATCGACACCGGCGCGCTGCCCGGGGCCTGGGCCTTGGTGAAGGTCATCTTCACGCCGTCGATGTTGGTGAAGGTGTTGCTGGCCTGCTTGAGCAGCGTGCCGCTCTCGCCGCCGATGTACACTTCCGCATCCTGCGCCGCCACCAGGGTGCGCTTGCGCAGCGGATCGGCATTGGCCGCCGCCAGGCTCGAGGCGCCCGCGATGTCGTTGGTGTCGATGGTGATGAGGCTGGCTTCGCCGGTGTTCTTGGCGGTCAGCACCAGCTCCGAGGTGGCGCCGGTGGTGACGATCGAGGCGGTGACCAGCGAGGTGTTGCCGGTGGCGCCGTTGATCGCCGCCGCCAGCTCGCGCGTGGTGAGGGTGCCGTTGCCGTCGGTGTCGGCCGCATTCATGTTCACGTCGAAGGCCAGCGAGCCGCCCATGTTGATGTGCAGGGTGCCGGCCACGCCGGCGTTGTCGGTGAGGCCGGCATACGACACCTGGCTGGCGGTGGCCAGTTTCGCCACGAAGAACGAGTAGTTGCCCGGGGCCGCGGTGGGGCCGGCGGTGGCGCTGCCGATCGCGGTGTCGCTGAAGGTGGCCGCCTGCGCGTACAGGCTCTTGTTCAGGCCCGTCAGTGCGGCCAGGCTGGTCTGGAATGCGCTCATCGCCGAACCCAGGTCGGTCAAGCCCTTTTCGGTGGCGCGCGCCGCGGCGCCCTGGGCATCCAGGATCTTCTGGCGCGCCAGGACGTACTTGTCCGCCAGCGAATTGGCGGTATTGATCGGGTCGTAAGTCGGTGCGGTGATTGCGGATGCCATGTCGTTTCTCCTGACTACTTGCTGTGGTACTGCTGATCTGGTGCTGAATTTCGCTCGGTGCTCAAGCGGTCCGTCCCGCCATCCAGGACTGGGTGGCGATGTCGTCTTCGCGCTTGCGTACGATGCGCTCCTGGGCGCGCGACAACTGGGTTTCCTGCTGCTCGAGCACCTTGCCCAGCAGTTCGCGGCGGGTCCAGGCGGCGGTCAGCTTGCGCTGCGATACCGCCATGTTGGCCTCGTGCAGGGCCAGGTCGGTGCGGTGCAGGTCGGCCATCGCCATCACGTTCTGTTTGTAGGCGCCGCAGTTCAGCGCCAGCGCCGGGGGCAGGGCGCCTGTCGGGCCGCTGCCCTGGGCCAGCGCATCCATGCGGGCCAGGTTGTTCTGGTAGCGCACGCGGGTGGCTTCCTGGGTCGCCATGTCGGCCTGCAGGCGGTCTACTTCCGTGCTGCGCAGCTTCACCAGCGTGCCCAGGCTGTCGATCATGTGCTTCTCGTTCACGCCATTGCTCATGCCATCATCGCTTTCAACTGTTCGACGCTGCCCGGCATCGGGGCTTCTTCACGCGTGCCCTGGCACAGGAAGGCTTCGATGTGCGGGTGCAGGCGCACCGCCTTGTCGGTTTCCGGATCGGCGCCCGGCACGTAGGCGCCCAGCGGGATCAGGTCGCGCACGCGCGCATGGCGCGCCAGCGAGGCCTTGAGCTTGCGTGCGGCCAGCGCGTGTTCCTGGCCGACCACCTGCGCCATGCAGCGCGAGATCGACTGGGCCACGTCGATGGCCGGATAGTGGCCGCGCTCGGCCAGCTCGCGCGTGAGCACGATGTGGCCGTCCAGGATCGCGCGCGCCGAGTCGACCACCGGGTCCTGCTGGTCGTCGCCTTCGGCCAGCACGGTATAGATCGCGCTCATGCTGCCCTTCGGGTTCTCGCCGTTGCCGGCCGATTCCACCAGCTGCGGCATGTTCGAGAACACCGACGGCGGATAACCGCGCGTGGCCGGCGGCTCGCCCAGCGACAGCGCCACTTCGCGCAGCGCCATCGCGTAGCGGGTGAGCGAATCGCACAGCAGCAGCACGTTCTGGCCGCGGTCGCGGAAGTGCGCCGCGATCGAATGGCACATCTCGGTGGCCATCACGCGCATCAGGGGCGACTCGTCGGCCGGCGCCACCACCAGCACGGCGCGCTTGAGGCCTTCGGGCCCGAGCGACTTCTCGACGAATTCGCGCACTTCGCGGTTACGCTCGCCGATCAGGCCGACCACGATCACGTCGGCCACGGTCTGGCGCGTGATCAGGCCCAGCAGCACGGACTTGCCGACGCCGGAACCGGCCATCAGGCCGACGCGCTGGCCCTTGCCGATGGTGAGCATCGCATTGATCGCGCGCACGCCGACGTCGAGCGGTTCCTCGACCGGCGCCTTTTTCAAAGGGTTGACCTTGGGCGGGGTGCTCGACAGCGGCTGGTCGCCGCCCAGTTTGCCCAGGCCGTCGATCGGCTCGCCCAGGCCGTTGACCATGCGGCCCATCCACGAGGGGCCGATCATCACCTCGGGCGGCACCGGGGTCGGGAGTACCCGCGCGCCGGTGGCCAGGCCCGTGGCCTTCTTGAACGGCATCAGGTAGGAGACCTTCTCCTTGAAGCCCACGACTTGCGCGTCGAGCCAGCCGCCATCGACGGTCTCGATGCGGCAGCGCTGGCCGGTGTGCAGCGGACAGCCGACCGATTCCAGCAGCAGGCCCTGGGCGCCGACCAGGCGGCCGGTGGGGGTGGCGACCGGCACCGCCCCTAGTTCGACCGCGCGCAGGCGCGAAGCGAGGGCCGTCATTCGCCGTCCTCGTCGTCGAGCAGCTGCTCGCGCACCTGGTCCATCACCGCGCTCAAGCGCCCCTGGCAGCCGGCGTCGACTTCGTTGTCGCCCGAGCGCACGCGGCATTCGCCGGGTTCGAGCGCCGGGTCGGGCAGCAGGGTCCATTTCTTGGCGCGCTTCGGATCGAGTTCGAGCACCCGGCGCAGTTCTTCCGGATTCAGGAACACTTCCACCTGGTCGCGCGAAGGCGGCATCACCGACAGCGCTTCTTCCACCAGCGCCAGCAGCTGCACGGGCTGCAGCGCCAGTTCGGCGCGGATCACCTGGCGGGCGATCTTGCCGACCAGATCGACCACTTCCTTGCGCTGGGCCGCGCGCATGTCGGTCTTGAGCTTTTTCAGGGCCTTGAGCATGGCGTCGACCGGCTTGACCAGCTCTTCGAAGCTGGCCTGGGCCATCTCGCGGCCTTCTTCGATGCCGCGCTGCAGGCCTTCGCTCTGGCCGACCGGATAGCCGTCCGAGCGGCCCTGGTCCAGGCCCGCTTCATAGCCTTCGCGCTGGCCCTGGCGGTAGCCGTCGGCCAGCGCGCTTTGCCATTCTTCGGCCGAGGCAGGGCTGCCTGCAGGGCCGGACGCGCCGGGGCGCTGGGCCCCGGGGAACTGGTGCAGCGGAGGGAAGTGGTAAGCCCGGAATTGCTTCATTCGGCGGTAGCCTCGGCAAACAGCTGGATGTCGATCTCGCCTGCGTCGGCCAGGCCCTTGACGGTGGCCATGATCTCGCGGCGGGTCTGTTCGATGCGCGACATCGGGACCGGGCCCGAACGGCGCATCAGGTCCTCGAAGCTCTGCGCCTGGCGCTTCGGCATCGCCGACAGCACGGCGTCGCGCAGCTGCGGCTCGGCGCCCTTGAGCGCGACCGCCCACTGCTCCAGCGGCACTTCGTCGAGCAGGCGGGTGATGACCTGTTCGGTCTGGCGCGACAGGATGAAGAAGTCGTACATCGACATCTCGATCTGCGAGACGACATCCGGATCGTGGGCGCGCAGCAGCTCGACCATGCCGGCACGGTTGTCCTGCAGGCGGTTGAGGATCTCGGCGACCTGGCGCACGCCTTCCACGCTGGCGCTCTGGGTATCCAGGGCGGCCAGGCAGCGGTTGACCAGCTCTTCCAGTTCGTGCAGCACGTCGCGGTCGATCTCGTCGAGGCGCGCCATGTTCAGCAGGACCAGTTCACGGCCCTCGACCGGCAGCGCTTCCAGGATGTGCGAAGCCATCGCCGGGGGCAGGAAGGCCAGGAACACGGCCTGCATCTGCACGTGTTCGTGCGAGATGAATTCGGCCAGCCATTTCGGCGAAGCGTACTGCAGGCGCGCCATCATCGGGCGGATGGCGTCGCCGTAGATCGTGTTCAGGACGCTGTTGGCGATGTCGTTGCCCAGCGCCAGGTCGAGCGAGCGCTTGAGGTAGCTGCGCGAGGCGCCGTGCAGGCCGCTTTGCTGGCGGTAGTCGTCGAAGAAGTTCTGGACCGCGGTCTTGACGGTATCGACCTTGATACCGCTCATGCGCGACATGACCTGGGTCAGCTCCAGCAGCTCGTCGCGCTCGAGGCAGCGCAGCACGGCGGCCGCGCCTTCTTCACCGATCGACAGCAGCACGATGGCGGCCTGCTCGACCGGGGACAGTGCGCCTTCGGCGCCTTCAAGGTTATTCAGCTCGGCCATGTTTTTTCTGTACCCATTGTTTGACGACTTCGGCGACGCGCTCAGGCTCTTTGCCGGCGAGGACCTTCAGGTGATCGACCATCACGTCCACGGAGGAACCGGTCGGCGGGAGATCGTAGTTTTCCAGCAGCGGCACCACCGGCATCGCGCCAGGAGCGGCGGCAGCCGGCGCGCCCAGTGCGGCAGGCGCGCCCGCAGGCAGGGCGGCCGTGCCAGGAACAGCGACGGCTGCGCCAGGCGCGCCCGGCAGCGAGATCGGCGCCGGCACCAGCGGCGGCTGCGGCGCCAGGCGGGTGGTCACGGCGCGCAGCAGCGGACGGGCCAGCAGCAAATACGCCAGCAGGGCGCCCAGCGCATACATGCCGTAGCTGGTCATGTCGACGACGTTGTCGCGCTCCTGCCACCATTCCTGGGCCACCGGGGCGGCCGGGAAGGTCAGGGCGGAGACAGTCAGCACGTCGCCACGTGCGGCGTCGATGCCCAGGCCGCCGCGCAGGATCTTCTCGATATTGGCCAGTTCCACCGGGGTGTAGCCGACCTTGGCGTTGGCGGCGCTGGCGTTGTTCAGCACCACGGCCACCGACAGCTTCTTCAGCCGACCACGCGAGCGCTTGATCTGGGTGATCGCGCGGTCATAGGCGTACTGGCGGGTGGTGGCGTTCTTGCGCGCGCTGCCGTTGTCCTTGTCGGCGTCCGGGTTCTGCGCATCGGCCTGGGCCGCGGCAGGGTCGGCTGCCACCGGCGGGCGGTTCGACAGGGTGCCCGGCACGCCCAGGGCCATGCGGCTGCGCTCCATCTCCTCGCGCATCGCTTCGCTGGTGACCTTCGGGGCTTCGCCGTATTTTTCCTGGGTTTCCTCGATCTTGTCGTTGTCGACGTCGGCGGTAACGCTGACCTTGTAGTTGTTCGCGCCCAGCACCGGCGCCAGCAGTTCGTTGACGTTGGAGCGCACCGTGTCGGTGTAGCGCTTGGCGGCGCCGTCGCCCTGCACCTGGCCGTCGAAGCCGTCGGCCAGGTCGACGCGCGAGGACAGGTAGTTGCCGGCCTGGTCGACCAGCGACACCCGGCTAGGGCTGAGGTTGGCGACGCTGCTCGAGACCATGTTGACGATCGCGGCGATCTGCTCGTTCGACAGCGAGCGGCCCGGCTTGACCGCGACCACCACCGAGGCGGAGGACTGGTCGCCCGCGCCGGCGACAAAAGAGCTCGACTTGGCGATGGCCAGGTGCACGCGCGCCGAGGCGATCGCGTCCATGGTCAGCATGCTCTGCGCCAGTTCGCCTTCCAGGCCGCGGCGGAAGCGCACGTCCTGCACGAAGGACGACACGCCGAGCGGATCGTTACGGTCCATCAGCTCAAGGCCGGCCGGCAGCTGGGCGGTCACGCCCTTGGCGGCCAGCAGCATGCGCACCTTGCCCAGTTCGCCGGACGGCACCATCACCTGGCCGCTGTCCGGGTGGATGCGGTAGGGGATGGCTTCGGCTTCGAGCACGGTCATCATGTCGGACGCGGCGACCTTTTCGCGCGCGCCGAAGACCGGCTTGTAGTTGGACTGGTCCTGCCACGAAAACATCATGACGGCGGCCGTGATGGCGACCGCCAGGCCCAGCAGCAGGGTGAAGTTGTTGCGCAATGCCGGCGGCAGCGAGGGCAGCGACAGCTTGCCGCCGACTGCGGCCTTGAGGGAGGAAATCACAGATGCGTCTCTTTAAGAAGGGAGATCAAACCGGGAGCTTGATCAGTTCGTCGACGGCGCCCATGACCTTGTTCCGGACCTGCATGAGCATCGAGAACGACAGGCTGGCCTGCTGGCTGGCCAGCATGGCGCCGACCAGGTCATCGCTCTTGCCCGCATCGACGGCGGCCATGCGCTCGCCGGCGGCGCGGTCTTCGCCGTCCACGCTGGCGATCGCGTTCTTCATGGTTTGCGTGAACGAGAACTCGTTTGGCGAATTGTTAAATGCACCCTGGGCCGAGGTGTCGGCGGCGGGGGCGATCGCGAGGCGGTTGGCTTCGTTGGTAAGTGCGGCGAGGTCAGCTTTGATCAGACCGGCAAGTTCGATTCCCATGCGTCATTCCAATAAACAGGTACGTGTTGTTCGGGAGCGACAAAATGTGTCTTATTTTGTCGACGTGAGGCGTGGATCAAGGCCCCGATTGTTAAATAATGATCTACGAACGGCCGTTTTATTCTTGACCCTGGTACTGGGTCTTTCCTCTGTACGTATAGGGAGAGGCCGGGTGAAGCCATGCAATAGATATGATCTTACCGTACGGCAAGTAGGAAATCAAAGGCGAATGTCAAAGTACCTGCGTCAAATCTCCATGTATAATTGTTGCCTAGGAGAATGAAAAAAACACATTCACCGTTACCCAGTGATTAATTAACATGCCGATGAATCTTCCAGAACGACCGCGGGCCAGCCAGGGCGACTACCAGGTACTCGATCCCAGCTTGCTGGGACGACCTGTGCACCTGCTGCCAAAATTTGCGCGCCGCTTCGCCGATGTCCTGGGCACGACCATGGGCGGGCCGGGCGGCCGCCGCTATTGGGGCGCCTACCGGCTGTCGAGCCTGGCGTTCGAGCGCGCACCCGAACAAGCGAACCTGCGCTGGCTGTCGGTGGAAGGCCCGCTGGGCACCGCCGCCGTCGCATTCGAGCGCAGCCTGCTGCTGGGACTACTGGAAGGGCGCTACGGCCGCAAGAATGCGCCGCAGGGCGCCACCCCCGGCGCGGCGCGCGATACCTCGGCCGAGCGCGTCACCGCCACCGAAGAGCGCCTGGCCGCGACCCTGACCGCCCAGCTGGCGGAACAACTGCATGCCTGCATCGCCGATGCCCTGGCCGACGCTGGTACAGCGGGCCTGGAAGCGGTATCCTCGGTGGATCCCCTGACGCTGGGCGCGCCTGCCGCGGCCAGCGCCCCGGGAAAGGCCGGCTGGGTGATCCGGGTCGTGCTGCGCGCGGCCCATGGCCAGGCGGACAGCCATTGCTGGATCGGCCTCGACCAGGAATTGATGGCGCATGTATTGCAGGGCCTGATGGACGAGCGCAGCAGCGTGCGCACCGCGCGCAGCAGCGAGCCGCTGTCGAGCGGCCTGTTCGTCAAGCTCGACGGGCGCCTGGCCAGCAAGGAAATCACGCTGGCCGCGCTGTTCGAGCTGAAGGTCGGCGACGTGATCCCCGTGTCGGTGGGACGCGCCGACGTGCTGCTCGACGAATCGCGCCTGTTCACGGCCGCCGTGGCCGAACACAAGGGCAAGCTCTGTTTAACCTCTTTTGAAGATGCCGAGTAATGGATATGAATTTGAATGAGCAACTGACTGGCTCCGACCTGATCATCGACGACCTCGACGGCGTCGATGCCGCCACCGCCGTCGCCGGCAAGAACGCCGCGCGCCAGCTGCCGCAGATGATGCGCCGGATCCCGGTGACCCTGACGCTCGAAGTCGGCTCGGCCCGCATCTCGCTGCAGGAACTGATGTCGATCGGCCCGTCCTCGGTGGTGCCGCTGGACGCGCTGGCCGGCGAACCGCTGGTCATCAAGGTCAACGGCGCGCCGATCGGCCGCGCCGAAGTCGTCGTCGCCGGCGAGCAGTACGGCCTGAAGGTCATCGACCTGGACGGCCTGAACCTGGACGCGCTGACTAAATGACCTCGCTTGTCCGCGGCGCGCAGCTGCCGTTGCTGCGCCGTGCACTGCCGGTATTGGCCGGCGTGCTGCTGCTTGCGCTGCTCGCCCTTGCGCTGCCCGCCGCAGCCCAGCAACAACAGCCGAGCATCCTGCCGGGCGTGATTCCGCCCTCGACCCAGGGCATGACCGTCAAGTCGCAGATCCTGGTCCTGATGACCCTGCTCGGGCTGCTGCCCGTGATGGTCATGATGATGACCAGCTTCACCCGCTTCGTGATCGTGCTGTCGCTGCTGCGCCAGGCCCTCGGCCTGCAACAGGGCCTGCCCAGCCGCATCATCACCGGCATCGCCCTGATCCTCACCATCCTGGTCATGCGCCCGGTCGGCGAAGCCGTGTGGCGCGACGCCTTCCTGCCCTACGACCGAGACAAGATCGGCCTGGAGGAAGCCTTGCGCATCGCCGAAGTGCCCATCTCGCGCTTCATGCTGGCCCAGACCAGCAAGACCTCGCTGGCCCAGGTCGCGCACCTGGCTGGCGAGCCGGCCAACCTGGCGCCCCAGCAGCGCGGCTTCACCACCAAGCTGGCCGCCTTCGTGCTGTCGGAACTGAAGACCGCGTTCCAGATCGGGGCGATGCTGTTCATCCCCTTCCTGATCATCGACCTGGTGGTGTCCTCGGTGCTGATGGCGATGGGCATGATGATGCTCTCGCCGCTGGTGATTTCACTCCCCTTCAAGCTGCTGCTGTTCGTGCTGGTGGACGGCTGGACCCTGACCGTGAACACGCTGGTCGGCAGTATCCACGGCTACTAGAACAAGAGACCGTCAAGATGAGTCCCGATATCGCTGTCGACCTGGTGGTCGAAGCCCTGCAGGTCGTGATGCTGCTGGTGCTGGTGCTGGTCGTGCCGGGCCTGGTCATGGGCCTGATCGTGGCCCTGTTCCAGGCCGCGACCCAGATCAACGAGCAGACCCTGAGCTTCCTGCCGCGCCTGCTGGTCACGCTGCTGGCGGTGATCCTGGCCGGCCACTGGATGACGAGCACGCTGATGGATTACTGCGTGTCCGTGTTCCAGCGCGCGGCCACGCTCGCGAGCTAGGGCAGGGCCGTTACGACATGGAGCTGGTCAGCTTCCTGATGCCCCTGATCGGCGCGCTGTGGTGGCCCTTCTGCCGCATCATGGCCATGCTCTCGACCGCCCCGGTGCTCGGCGAGGGCACGGTCTCGGTGCCGGTGCGCGCGCTGCTGTCGGTGGCGCTGGCCTTCATGATGCTGCCGCTGACCAAGGGCGGCGCCATGCCCGATCCGTTCTCGCTGGCCGGCGTGCTGGCGATGGTCGAGCAGGCCATCATCGGCGGCGTGATCGGGCTGGCGCTGCAGTTCGCGATGGCGGTGGTCTCGATGCTGGGCTTCCTGGCCTCGAGCCAGGTGGGCTTCTCGATGGCGCAGATGAACGATCCGGTCAACGGCCAGGCCTCCGACGTGGTCTCGGGCCTGTTGTCGCTGCTGGCGATCCTGGTGTTCTTCGGGATCGACGGCCACCTGGTCCTGATGGGCGTGGTCGGCCAGAGCTTCAAGGCCTGGCCGGTGGGCGCCGGCTTCGGGCCGATGCTGCTGGAAGCGGTGGCGCTGAACCTGGCCTGGGTGTTTTCAGCGGCGGTGCTGCTGGCGCTGCCGATCGTGTTTTCCACCATGGTGGTGCAGATCGGCTTCGGCTTCCTGAACCGGGTGGCGCCGAGCCTGAATCTGTTTTCGCTGGGATTCTCGCTGGTGACGATCTTCGGCCTGCTGATGCTGGTGCAGGTGGTGCGTTTCATACCCGAGCATTACGTCTCGATGACCAACCAGATCCTGGAAATGCTGCAGGAGCAGATGAGGATGGCGCATGGCCGATAGCGGCACCGGTGGCGACAAGACCGAAAAGCCCTCAGCGCAAAAGCTCAAGAAAGCGCGCGACGAGGGCCAGGTCGTCCGTTCGCGCGACCTCTCCACGGCGGTGGGCATCCTGATCAGCCTGAAGCTGTTCGCCATGATGCTGCCGGGTTACCTGGAGTCCTTCCGCATGCTGTTCCGGATGGTGTTCGTTCCGCTAGGGGAAGCGGGGGCGATCGAGAATGCGATGTCGATCGTGTTCACGGACGCCTTGCTGTTGTTGATCAAGATGGTGCTGCCGCTGGCGGTGGTGCCGTTCGCGATCATCGTGGCCGGCATGATCCCGGGCGGCTTCATCGCCTCGGGCAAGAACATGGCGCCGAAGTTCAGCCGCCTGTCGCCGATGACCAACCTGGGCAACCTGTTCACGCAAAAGCACTGGATCGGATTCGCCACCTCGGCGGCCAAGGCGACCGTGCTGGGCTTCGTGCTGGTGCATGTGTGCCGCTCGAGCATGAAGGCCTTCGTGGAATTGCAGCGCATGCCGCTGTCCGACGCCCTGGTCGGCGGCGGCGCGCTGATGCTGGACGGCCTGATGGCGCTGGTAACCGTGTTCATCGTCTTCGCGCTGCTGGACGTACCGGTGCAGGCCTTCCTGTTCACCAAAAACCAGCGCATGAGCAAGCAGGAGATGAAGGAAGAGCACAAGAGCAGCGAAGGCCGGCCGGAAGTGAAGCAGCGCATCCGCCAGCTGCAGAACCAGCTGGCCCAGCGCAGCGTGCGCAAGAGCGTGCCGACGGCGGACGTCATCATCGTCAACCCGGAGCACTATGCGGTGGCGCTCAAATACGATACCAACCGCGCCGAAGCGCCCTTCGTGGTGGCCAAGGGCGTGGACGAGATGGCGCTGTACATCCGCCGCGTCGCGCTCGAGCACAAGATCGAAACCATTTCGCTGCCGCCGCTGGCGCGCGCGATCTACAACACCAGCCAGGTGCAGCAGCAGATTCCTGCGCAGCTGTACCAGGCCGTATCGCAGGTCCTGAATTACGTCCTGCAACTGAATGCGTTCCGTGCAGGCCGGCGCCCCGCGCCCCCACGGTTCCCCAACGAGGTGGTCGTCCCATCTCACCTGAGCGAGGTTCCCGCATGAATGCCCTGAAGTCCTTCCTTGCCGAGCTGCGGCGCCACAAGTTCGCCGGCCCGGTCTTCCTGATCGCGCTGCTGGCGATGATCATGCTGCCGCTGCCGCCGGTGCTGCTGGACATCCTGTTCACCTTCAACATCGTGCTGGCGCTGATCGTCATCCTGGTGTCGGTGACGGCCAAGCGGCCGCTCGACTTCTCGGTGTTCCCAACCGTGATCCTGGGCACCACCCTGATGCGCCTGGCCCTGAACGTGGCCTCGACCCGGGTGGTCCTGCTCAACGGCCACGAAGGCACGGCCGCCGCCGGCCACGTGATCGAAGCCTTCGGCAATGTCGTCATCGGCGGCAACTTCGTGGTCGGCCTGGTGGTGTTCGTGATCCTCATGATCATCAACTTCGTGGTCGTGACCAAGGGTGCGGAACGCATCTCGGAAGTGTCGGCGCGCTTCACGCTCGACGCGCTGCCGGGCAAGCAGATGGCGATCGACGCCGACCTCAATGCCGGCCTGATCAACCAGGAGCAGGCCGTCATCCGCCGCAAGGACGTGGCGGCCGAAGCCGACTTCTACGGCGCCATGGACGGCGCCTCGAAGTTCGTGCGCGGCGACGCGGTCGCCTCGATCATGATCCTGATCATCAACCTGGTCGGCGGTATCGCCATCGGGTCGCTGATGCACGACCTGCCGCTGGGCGAATCGTTCAAGGTCTATGCGCTGCTGACCATCGGCGACGGCCTGGTCGGCCAGATCCCGGCGCTGCTGCTGTCGGCCGCCGCCGCGATCCTGGTGACCCGCATCGGCGAATCGGGCGACTTCGAGCAGCAGGTCAGCGGCCAGCTGCTGGCCCAGCCGGCGGTACTGTACTCGGCCGCGGGCGTGATGATCGTGCTGGCCCTGGTGCCGGGCATGCCCAAGCTGCCGTTCTTCGCCTTCGCGGGCGCCCTGATCTATGTCGGCTGGCGCCTGAACCAGCGCGTCGCGCCGCCCGACACCAAGAACGTGGCCGCGATCGAGGCGGCGCTGCGCGACGAGCGCGCGCCGGAACTCGACTGGCAGGCGCTGCCCGTGGTGCAGCCGGTGACGGTGGCGGTCGGCTACAAGCTGGTCGGCATGATCGACCGCGCCCAGGGCGAGCCCCTCACCAAGCGCATCAAGGGCGTGCGCCAGAGCCTGTCCGAGCAGATGGGCATGCTGCTGCCCGCTATCTCCGTGCGCGACGACCTGGCCCTGCGTCCTTCGCAATACGCGATCAGCCTGTCGGGCACCGTGGTGGCCGAAGCCGAGGTCATGCCCGAGCACCTGATGGCGATCCCGTCGCCGAGCGTGTACGGCGAAATCGATGGCATCCCCGGCATCGAGCCGGCCTACGGCATGGCGATCACCTGGATCACGCCCGACCAGAAAGGCCATGCCCTCGGCCTGGGCTACCAGGTGGTCGAGGTGCCGAGCGCGATCGCCACCCACACCTCGAAGGTAGTGCGCGAATACCTGCACGAATTGTTCCGCCACGAAGACGTGCCGGCGATTATCGAGCGCCTCACCGCCCTGTCGCCCAAGCTGGCCGGCGCGCTGGAAAAGGCGCTCACCCATACCCAGCTGCTGCGCGTGTTCCGCGTGCTGCTGGGGGAGGGCGTGTCGCTCAAGGACATCGTGGTGATCGCCACCACCTTGCTCGACAGCTCGGAAACCACCAAGGACCCGATCCTGCTGGCGGCCGAGGTGCGCTGCGCGCTGCGGCGCCAGATCGTCTCCAGCCTGTACGGCAAGAAGAAGGAAATGCCCGCCTTTAACCTGTCGGCCGAACTGGAAAACATGCTGCTCGGTTCCCTGAACCAGGCGCGCCAGAACGGCGGCGGCAAGGTGGCGCTGGATAACTACCCGATCGACCCGCAGCTGCTGTCGCAACTGCAGATCAACATGCCGGTGGCGCGCGAGCAGATGAAGGGGCAGCACACGCCGCCGCTGCTGCTGGTGCTGCCGCAGGTGCGCCCGCTGCTGGCCCGCTACGCGCGCCTGTTCGCGCCGGGCCTGCACGTCCTGTCGTACAACGAAATCCCCGAGAACCACGATGTTTCCATCGTCGGCACGGTGGGCTAAGCCATGGACCACGGCAAACCGATCTACGTCACCCAGCCGGAGATGCCGCCGCTGGAAGACTTCTATCCCTATCTCGAGCAGATCTGGAGCAACCGCACGCTGACCAACGGCGGGCCCTTCCACCAGCAGCTGGAAGAAGCCCTGTGCCGCTACCTGGGCGTGGAGCACATCAGCCTGTTCACCAACGGCACCCTGGCGCTGCTGACGGCCTTGCAGGCGCTGCGCATCACCGGCGAAGTGATCACCACCCCGTATTCGTTCGTTGCAACCTCGCATTCGCTGCTCTGGAACGGCATCAAGCCGGTGTTCGTCGACGTCGACCCGGAGACCCTGAACCTCGATCCGCGCCGGATCGAAGCGGCCATCACCCCGCAGACCACCGCCATCATGCCGGTGCACTGCTACGGCCAGCCCTGCGACACCCGCGCGATCCAGGCGATTGCCGACAACTACAACCTGAAGGTGGTCTACGACGCCGCCCACGCCTTCGGCGTGCAGGAGCAGGGCAGGAGCATCCTGAACGCGGGCGATTTGTCGGTGCTGAGTTTTCACGCGACCAAGGTGTTCAACACCTTCGAGGGCGGCGCCATCGTCAGCCCGGACGCGCGCACCAAGCAGCGCATCGACCGCCTCAAGAACTTCGGCTTCGT
This sequence comes from Telluria sp. AZSoR62, assembly GCF_058111565.1. Taxonomy (NCBI): domain Bacteria; kingdom Pseudomonadati; phylum Pseudomonadota; class Betaproteobacteria; order Burkholderiales; family Oxalobacteraceae; genus Telluria; species Telluria sp. AZSoR62. The sequence goes on along the minus strand of NZ_JBYTST010000020.1, from coordinate 6,325 downwards.
GGACGAGACCACGGTGGTCGCCCCCGGCATCAACGGCAAGATGAGCGAGATTAACGCTGCCTTCGGCCTGCTGCAGCTCAAGGGCATCGACGCGGCCATCGCGGCGCGTGCGCTGGTGGCGCGGCGCTATACCGAGGCTTTTGCGGCGGCGCCGGGCATCACCTGCGCACGGCCCTGGATGGAAGACGGCTTCGCCAGCAATTACTCCTATTTCCCGATCCTGGTCGGCCCGGAGTATCCGATGAGCCGCGACGCCCTGTACGCCCACCTGAAAGAGCACGGCGTGGTGGCGCGCCGCTATTTCTATCCCCTGATTTCGAGCTTCCCGATGTACCGCGGCATGCTGTCCAGCGCCCCCGGCAACCTGCCGGCCGCCAGCCGCGCCGCCGAGCAGGTGCTGTGCCTGCCGATCTACCCCGGCCTGGTCGAGGCCGACCAGCAGCGCATCATCGACCTGGTACTGGGAGCGCGGACATGACCGTCGCACGCATCGCCGACATCGCCGGCTACCTGCCCGAGACGGTCCTCGATAACGAGGAGCTGGGCGCCCTGTACGAGGGCTGGAGCGCGGACAAGATCCTGGAGAAGACCGGCATCCGCAACCGCCGCATCGCCGGCGCGGACGAAACCGCGGGCGACCTGGCTGCGCGCGCGGCCGAAGCGCTGTTCGCGCGCGGCGTGGTCAAGCCCATCGACGTCGACTTCATCATCCTGTGCACCCAGGCGCCCGACTACGTGCTGCCGTCCACCGCCTGCATCCTGCAGAACCGGCTGGGCATCCGCACCAGCGCCGGTGCGCTCGACGTCAACCTGGGCTGCTCCGGTTTCGTCTACTGCCTGTCGCTGGCGCGGGGCCTGGTGGAAACGGGCGCGGCGCGCTGCGTGCTGGTGCTGACGGCCGACACCTATTCGAAATTCATCCATCCGCTCGACAAGAGCGTGCGCACGCTGTTCGGCGACGGCGCCGCGGCCACCGCCGTGGTGGCCAGCGACAGCGGCGCGCCGGCGATCGGGCCGTTCGTGTTCGGCACCGACGGCCGCGGCAGCAACAAGCTGATCGTCGAGACCGGGGGCTTCCGCCGCCGCCGCACCGACGCCACCGCCGCGGAATACACCGACGAATCGGGCAACACCCGCACCCGCGACCATCTGTTCATGTCCGGCGCCGACGTGATGGCCTTTTCACTGCGCGAAGTGCCGCGCGCGGCCAATGCCTTGCTCGACAAGGCCGGCATGGAGAAAAGCGCGGTCGATTATTTCGTGCTGCACCAGGCCAACCGCTTCATGCTCGAATCGCTGCGCAAGAAGATGGACGTGGACGAGGCGCGCTTCCCGATCCACGTGGAGGAGTGCGGCAACACGGTCTCGTCGACCATCCCGCTGGCCCTGGTCGCGATGCGCGAACTGGGCTGCTTCGACACCCCGAAAACCTTGATGTTACTCGGCTTTGGCGTAGGCTATTCCTGGGCCGGGTGTCTACTTACATTTGAACAGGACAAAGCATGAGCAACTTTTACGAAGGCATGGCGGAGATCTTCGAGATCGACCCATCGCACATCACCCCCGCATTCGAACTGGGCAGCGCCGACGCGCAGTGGGATTCGCTGGCGCTGGTCTCGACCATCGCGCTGGTGGACGACTGCTACAACGTGATGCTCGACGGGACCGCGCTGGCCGCCTGCAAGACCATCGGCGACATCGAAGCCCTGATCGCGGCTGCGAAGGCCTGAGCGTGGGCGGGCCGACCGGACGGGAAGCGGCTACCCGCGGCGCGCGCATCGCGGGCGTCGTGTCCTGCGTGCCTGCGCAGGAGCTCGACAACAGCAGCTTCGTCGCCACCTTTGGCGAAAAGGCCGTGGACGACGTGGTCAAGCTGGTCGGCGTGCAGTCGCGCCGCCAGGTCGCACCTGGCGTCACCACGCGCGACCTGTGCCGCGAGGCCGGAACCGAGCTGCTGGCAAAGCTCGACTGGGCGCCCGATTCGGTCGACGCCGTGCTGTTCGTCTCGCAAACGCCGGACTACCGGCTGCCCGCCACCGCCTGCGCGCTGCAGGCCGAGCTGGGCGCCCCCAGCGGCTGCATCGCCTTCGACATCAACCTGGGCTGCTCGGGCTATCCCTATGGCCTGTGGCTGGCCATGACGATGGTGCAAAGCGGCGCCGCGCGGCGCGTGCTGCTGGCGGTGGGCGACACCATCAGCCGCATCGTCGACCCGCAGGACCGCGCCACCGCGCTGCTGTTCGGCGACGCCGGCACGGTCACTGCCATCGAAGCCGGCAGCGAAGGCGACGTTGCCCACTTCATCCTCGGCACCGACGGCCGCGGCGCATCCAACCTGATCGTGCCGCAGGGCGGCTTCCGCGAGCACGTCCCCGGCAGCGACGCGCGCCTGGACGGGCGCAAGCTGGACGCGCTCTACATGGACGGCGGCGAGATCTTCAATTTCACGCTGCGCTCGGTGCCACCCTTGGTTGCGCGCACCTTCGAGTATGCGGACGCCCCGATGGAGTCCCACGACGCCTTCCTGTTCCACCAGGCAAACCTGTTCATGCTCAAGCACCTGGCCAAGAAGGCCAAGCTACCGATCGAAAAAACCCCGATGAACATCGACCGCTACGGCAACACGAGTTCGGCCTCGATCCCGCTCCTGATGACGACCGACCTGGCCGAAACCCTGCGCACCCGCGCCACCCGGATCGCCATGTTCGGCTTTGGCGTCGGCTATTCCTGGGCTTCCAGCTCGCTGAGCGTGGGCCCCTTGCGTGTCTGTGAGACGATAGAACGATGAGCGTGTATTCCACTACCTACCTGGCCGGCGGCACGTACCTGGTCACCGGCGCCTCGTCGGGCATCGGCCGCGAGACGGCCGGCCTGATCGCCGCCTGCGGCGGCCGCGTGATCGGCGCCGGACGCGACGCGGCCCGCATCGAAGCGGCCGTCGGCGCGCTGCCGGGGAGCAGCCATGCCGCCACTACTTTCGACATGCTCGATGCCGACGGCACCGCGGACTGGCTCAAGGCCCTGGTCGAGCAGCACGGCCCCTTCACGGGCGTGTTCCACGCCGCCGGCGTCGAAGCCATCCGCCCGGTGCGCCTGCTGCGCCAGCAGCAGGTGAACGACGTATTCGGCGCTTCGCTGTTCGCGGCCCTGGGCATTGCCCGCGCCATGGCTTCCAAAGGCGCGATGCAGGACGGCGGCGCGCTGGTGTTCATGTCCTCGGTGGCCGGCTCCTCTGGCCAGGCCGGGATGGCGGCGTATTCGGCGGCCAAGGCCGGCATCGACGGCATGGTGCGCTCGCTCGCCTGCGAGTTCGCGCCGCGCCGGATCCGCGTCAACGCGATTGCCGCCGGCGCGGTGCTTACGCCGATGCACGATCGGCTGGCGCGCGGCAGCACCGGCCCCGCCATGCAGGCCTATGAACAGCAGCACCTGCTGGGCTTTGGCGAGCCGGGCGACGTTGCCAATGCGGCGGCCTTCCTGCTCGGCCCCGCCGGGCGCTGGGTGACCGGCACCACGATAGTGGTCGACGGAGGCTACCTGTGCAAATGAACACCCGCCTGATCCTGGTCGGCGCCGGCGCCTTCGGCCGCGAACTGATCAACTGGGCCGAGGATGGCGGCACGCCCTTCACCGGCTTCCTCGATAGCAGCGCGACGACGCTCGACGGTTACGACTACGCCCTGGACTACCTCGGCACGATCGACGACTTCGCGCCGCAGGAGGGCGACCGCCTGGTCGTCGCCATCGGCGACCCGCAGGCCAAGCGCCGCATCGTCCTCGGCCTGAAAGAGAAGGGCGCGCAATTCGCGCAGCTGGTGCACCCGAGCGCCGTGGTGGCGCGCACCGCGAAACTCGGCGAGGGCGTCGTGGTCTGTCCGCAGGCCGTGGTCTCGGCCGATGCAACAGTCGGCGACTTCGTCGCCGTGAATGCGCTCAGCGGCGTCGGGCACGACGTCGAACTGGGCGCGTATTCGACCCTGAGCTCGCAGGTCGACCTGACCGGCTGGGTGAAGGTAGGCGAAGCCTGCTTCTTCGGCACCGGCGCACGCGTGCTGCCCAAGGTGCGCATCGGGGCGCAAGCGCGCATCGGCGCCGGCGCCACGGTCTTGCGTAGCGTGCCCGATGGCGCGACCATGTACACCGCGCCGGCGAAAAAGCTGTGACGATGGATCTCGACGCAGGCCTGTTCCGCGAGCACTGGCACCTGGCCTGCCATCGCAACGAATTGCCGGCCCCCGGCGACTACCTGCGCATGGACACGCCGCTGGGCGAGCTGGTGGTCTTCAACGATGCGGGCGAGCTGCTCGCATTCGACAACCTGTGCCCGCACCGCGGCGCGCGCATGTTTGCAGGTAACGAAGGCAAGCAGCGCGCCACCTGCCGCTACCACGGCTGGAGCTACCACAAGGGCAGGGTGATCGTGCCGCTGGTGGAAGACTTCGCAGGCTGCGACACCTCCACCGCGCGGCTCAATACGTTCAAGCTGGACTGGTGCGGCGACTTCCTGTTCGTCGGGATCGCGCCGCGCATGGCGTTGTGCGAGCAGCTGGGCGGCGCGGCCGAACTGCTGGAGAACATCGGCTTCAATATCGCGGGGCGCCTGGACCTGAACGTCCACGCCTTCGACTGCTACTGGCCGATCGCGGTCGAGAATGCGCTCGAGCCCTATCACATCTCGATGGTGCATCCCGAGACCCTGGGCACGCTCGACCTGCAGGCCGGCGCCAACGACTACCTGGGAATCAATTCGGTGTGGCATGCCCCGCTCGGCAACGAACGGGTGGCCAGGCAGCTGCGGTCCTTGAAGCGCCATTTTGCGATCGATTACGGGTACGAAGGCTATATGAGCATCTACCTGTTCCCGTTCACGATGATCTCGTCGACCTTCGGCTATTCGTATTCGCTGCAGCATTTCTTCCCGGCCGCGAACGGTCAGGAAAGCACGCATTTCAGCAGCCGCCTGCTGGGCGCCCACCTGGCGAACGAACGCGCGGGCCAGTTGCTGGCGCCCTTGTTCGCGTCCAGCGCCGACATCAACCGCAAGGTGTTCGAGGAAGACCACGCCGTGTGCAAGCTGGTGCCGAAATCGAGCTGGAGCCCGGCGCCGCTCACGTATCCGGCGGCGTCGGAAGCGAAGATCACCCACTTCCGCCAGTCCTGCCGCGACTGGCTGGCGCAAGCCGGCGCTTAAGCCGCGTCGTCGGCCCTGACGGCGTCGTCGGCTTCGCCGGCGTCTTCCGCGATGCTGACGCGCGGGCCCAGCGGCAGCAGTAGCGCCATCTCCGCCAGTGCGCGGAACACCGGCAGGCTCAGGGCGTTCGAGGCGTCGGCCGCCGCCATCGCGGCATGCACATTCCCCGGCGGGAGCGCATCGCGGAAGCGCCAGCGCACCACCTGCAGTCCCGACTGGGCCACGGCTTTTTCCAGCATCGGTTGCAAAGCGCGCAGGCGGCCCAGCGCTTCGGCGCCTTGCGCGCACAATTCCAGCGCGATGCCGCCAGGCGTCGGTTCGACCTGCACCACCACGCGCGTGCCGTCGGCCAGGCTCAATTCCAGGCGCAGTCCGAAACGGGCGCGCTTGCGCCGGCCAGGCGGCTCGTCTTCGCGTTCGGCCACCACTTCCAGATGGTGGGCCAGCGCATTGCCCGCATGGACGGTGAAGCGCCAGGCGTCGGCCGCGAGCAGCTGGGCCTGAGGCTGGTTCACCACCTGGCCCTGCTGGCCGGCGGCCAGCTGCAGCGGCGGCATGGCCCCGGCCCGCGCCTGCAGGTCGCGGCGCGTCTGCTGGTCGCCGTAGGTGCGCACCATCGCGCGCCAGTTCGACGCGAGCGCGCGGCCGTCCAGGGCAGGGTAGGCCATCTGGCGCGCCAGGAAGACCTGGTCCGGACGCAGCGCGGCCGCGTCGTCCATGGCCGTCGCGGAAGCGGCGGCGGCAGCCTGGGGCTGGGATACGGGCAGGGCCAGTTCGGCCTCGGCCAGGAGGGCGACAGCCGCGGGCATGATCCCGAGCTCGCCGTTGCGCAAGGGCTGCGTCGCTGGAAGGATCGCGGGAATGAGCGGGACGATGCTGACCATGGTCGAGGATAGGTGAGGGACAGACAAGTATAAGATGGAATAAGTAAAGGCCAACCGGAAACTGCGGTTGGCCTTTGTCTATTCCCTACCGGACAAGTCCGGAGAAGCTAGATTACTGCAGGAGCGACATGACCATCGACGACATGCTGTTCGACTGCTTGAGCATGGCGGTACCGGCTTGCAGCAGCATCTGGCTGGAAGTCATGTTGGCGCTTTCGGTGGCGAAGTCGACGTCCATGATCAGGCCGGC
>NZ_JBYTST010000019.1:0-66941 GCF_058111565.1 Telluria sp. AZSoR62 | reverse complement strand
GAGCGGTAGTTCAGTTGGTTAGAATACCGGCCTGTCACGCCGGGGGTCGCGGGTTCGAGTCCCGTCCGCTCCGCCAGAATTCAGAAGTACCCGGCAGTGTGAACACTGAACGGGAAACAAGAAGGGGCGAACGCGAGTTCGCCTTTTTTTTTAACATGTTTGGAATGGCTGACCATGTTTGAATTTGTTCGTAATAACAAGCGCGTGATGCAGGGCCTGCTGCTCGTGATCATCGTGCCGTCCTTCGTGCTGGTCGGTGTCGAGAGCTACCAGGACCGCGGCGACGCGGCCGCCAGCGTGGCGACCGTCGCCGGACAGAAGGTGACCCAGCAGGAATGGGAAGAAGCCCAGCGCCGCCAGATCGACCAGGCGCGCCGCATGATGGGTGCGCAGTTCGACCAGAAGCTGTTCGAGACCCCGGAAGCCAAGCAGGCGATCCTGAACAACCTGGTGGCCGAACGCGCCGTCGCGGCGGAAATCGCACGCGGCAACGTCACCGTCAGCGACGACGCCCTGCAAAAGAACATCCTGGCGATCCAGGCCTTCCGCAAGCCGGACGGCAGCTTCGACATGGAACAGTACAAGTCGGCCCTGGCCGCCCAGGGCATGACGCCGGCGATGTTCGACCAGCGCCTGCGCCGCGACCTGGCCGTGCAGCAGATCTCGAGCTCGATCGAGGCGACTGCATTCGCCCCGCGCAGCGTGGCGACCCGCCTGTCGGACATCAACGACCAGGAACGCGAAGTCCAGGAGCTGCTGTTCCCGGTCGCCGCCTACCTGCCGCAGGTCAAAGTCACCGACGCGATGGTCAAGGCCTATTACGACAAGAACGCCCAGCTGTTCACCGTGCCCGAGCAGGTCAAGGCCGAATACGTGGTGTTCGACGCCGACGTCGTCGCCAGCCAGACCCAGGTCACCGACGCCGAAGTGGCCGAGTACTACAACAAGAACGTCAAGAGCTACACGACGCCGGAGCAGCGCACCGCCAGCCACATCCTGATCAACCTGGCGCGCGATGCAAAGCCGGCCGACCAGGCAGCGGCCAAGGCGAAAGCCGAAGCGGCGCTGGCGGAAGTACGCAAGAACCCGGCCAACTTCGCCGAGATCGCCAAGGCGCAGTCGCAGGATCCGGGCTCGGCCCAGGCCGGCGGCGACCTCGGCGTGGTGGAGAAGGGCGCCTTCGTCAAGCCTGTCGAAGACGCGATCTACTCGCTGAAAGAGGGCGAGACGAGCGGCCTGGTGCAGTCCGAATTCGGCTACCACATCATCAAGGTCACCGCGATCAAGCCGGCCGAGCAAAAGCCGCTGGAAGCCGCGAAAGAGCAGATCGCCGCCGACCTGAAGAAGCAGAAGATGTCGAAGAAGTATTCGGAGCTGGCCGAAGTCTTCACCAACATGGTCTACGAGCAGTCGGAAAGCCTGAAACCGGTCGCCGACAAGCTGGGCCTGAAGATCGAGACCGTTGACGCGCTGACCCGCACCCCGAGCCCGCAGATGGCCCAGGCGCCGTTCAACCACCCGAAATTCCTGGCCGCGATCTTTGGCACCGATGCGGTCAAGAACAAGCGCAACACCGAAGCCGTGGAAGTCGCGCCGAGCGTGCTGGTCGCCGGCCGCGTGGTCGAATTCAAGCCGGCTGCCAAGCGTCCGCTGGCTGAAGTCGACGCCGCCATCCGACAGCGCGTGACGCTGGAAGAAGCGGCGCGCCTGGCACGCCAGGCCGGCGAAGCCAAGCTCGCCGCTGCCAAGGCATCGGGCGACGCGACCGGTTTCGGCGAAGCCAAGCTGGTCTCGCGCACCAAGGAGCCGGCCATCAACACCACCGCGGCGATTGCGGTGCTCAAGGCCGACGCCACCAAGCTGCCGGCCTATGTCGGTGTCGACGTGCCGGGTCAGGGCTACGGCGTCTACCGCATCGGCAAGATCACGCAGCCTGCCCAGCCGGACGCGAACCGCCGCAAGCAGGAAGCGCAGCAGATCGCGACCCTGGTGGGCCAGTCGGAGATGTTCAACTACGTCGAAGCGCTCAAGACCAAGGCCAAGGCCAAGGTCAATGTGCAGCCGTCGCAGTTGGGTGTGAAGACCGACGCGCAGTAATTCTCAGCGTATAAAAAAAGCCCGGCTGCGTGAGCAGGCCGGGCTTTTTGTTTTGTGGGGATCACCCTGCGGGTCGACGGCCGCCCGTAGGGTGGGCAGGTTCCCTGCCCACGCGTTCAACCAGCTTGCGAATCGCCGCGACTCCTGTGGACCCCGTCCCTAGGCCGCATGCAAGCTGCGCGCCGCCTTCACGAAATCGTCTTGCGCGATATCCTTCAATTCCACGACTTCGCCCTTGGCCACCTGCACGAAATTGCGGTCGATCGAGCGCAGATAGGCCGGATCGTAATGCTCTTCCAGCAGCTGCGCCACCAGTTCGGGCATGGCGCCGCCCTTGGCCATCGCATGCCAGGCGTCGATCTTGGCGCGCCCGTGCAGCTGCACCAGGTGGTCCAGCTGGGAGTTGAGCGCATCCGGATTGGCACAGAAGTGATCGTAGTCTTCCATCAGGAGCCGCACGCGGTTCTCGCGCGAGAGCGAGAGCGAAATGCAGGTCGAGGCGCGCATGCGCTGCATCACCGCGTCCGGCACGCGCAGGTTGCCGACCTTCTTGCTTTCCGATTCGACGAACACCGGCTTGGACGGGTCGAAGCGGCGCAGCTTGTCCCAGATGAGGCTCTCGAACATCTTCTGGCTCGGTTGGGGCTCGTTCGGCAGGTGGCCCAGCACCGAGCCGCGGTGGGCGGCCAGGCGCTCCAGGTCGAGCACCTGGGCGCCGAGGCTGTCGAGGGTCTCGAGCAGGCGGCTCTTGCCGCTGCCGGTGGTGCCGCAGACGACCCGGAAGTCCAGGTCGGGCGGGGTCTCCAGGCTGGCGGCGACGTGCGCGCGATAGGCCTTGTAGCCGCCATCGAGCTGGATCACCGGCCAGCCGATCTTGGCCAGGATGTGGGCCATCGAGCCGCTGCGGTTGCCGCCGCGCCAGCAGTAGACCAGCGGCTTCCAGTCCTTCGGTTTTTCAAGCCACAGGGCTTCGACATGGCGCGCGATGTTGGCGGCAACCAGCGGAGCGCCGACCTTCTTGGCCTCGAACGCCCCGACCTGCTTGTACAGGGTGCCGACCCTGATGCGCTGTTCGTCGTCCAGCACGGGCGCGTTCAGCGCGCCGGGAATGCGGTCGAGCGCGAACTCGGACTGGCTGCGCGCGTCGATGATGGCGTCGAAGCGGTCGAGTTCGGGGAGGATGTCGGCAAAAGTCAGGACGGCTGGGTATTTCATTGTTTCTTCACGAGGGTGGCGAACTGCGGCCAGATGTTGTTCAGGATGATCGGGTGGGCGGCAGCAAGCGGGTGCAGGCGGTCCTGCTGGAACAGCGCCGGCTTGTCGGCCACGCCTTCGAGCATGAAGGGCACCAGCGGCGAGCGGGTGTCGGCCGAGATTTTCTTGAACATGTTGAAGAAGCTCTCGGTGTAGGCGCGGCCGTAGTTCGGCGGCATGCGCATCCCCACCAGCATGACCTTGGCGTTCTTCTTCTGCGCCATGTCGACCATGGCGCGCAGGTTGCTCTCGGCCGAGGCCACCGGCAGGCCGCGCAGGCCGTCGTTGGCGCCCAGTTCGATCACGACGATGCTGGGCTTGTGCTGGTCGAGCAGGGCCGGCAGGCGGGTGCGCCCGCCGATGGTGGTCTCGCCGCTGATGCTGGCATTGACTACCGAGGCCTGGATCTTTTCGGCTTTCATCTTCTGCTCGAGCAGGGCCACCCAGCCCGCGCCGCGCGCGATGCCGTATTCGGCCGACAGGCTGTCGCCCACCACGAGCACCGTTTTTGGTGCAGAATAGGCGCTCGCCGACGCTGCCAGCGTCAGGACCGCAACGACAGAACATTTTTTAAGAACAGCTAGCATGCGTGATAACTCCGAGGTTTCCAAGGGTGGTGCAACGACGAATGCCGCAAGGCCGGCAGGGCAGCCGCCTGCGATTGAAGTCAGCGGCCTCTCGAAGCGGGTGGCGGACGCCAGCGGCGAACTCACCATCCTGCAAAACATCGATTTTACCGTGCAACCGGCCGAGACGCTCGCGCTCGTCGGCGCCTCGGGTTCGGGCAAATCGACGCTGCTGGGCCTGCTTGCCGGCCTGGATACCCCATCCGGCGGCAAGGTCCTGCTCGACGGCACCGATATCTTTGCATTAGACGAGGACGGCCGCGCCGCGTTCCGCAAGGCCAAGCTGGGCTTCGTGTTCCAGTCCTTCCAGTTGCTGGCCCACCTCAATGCCGTGGAAAACGTGATGCTGCCGCTGGAATTGCGCGGCGACGGCGACGCCCGCGCCAAGGCCGAGGCCATGCTGGGCCGGGTCGGGCTGGCCAGCCGCCTCAAGCATTATCCGAAATACCTGTCGGGCGGCGAGCAGCAGCGCGTGGCCCTGGCGCGCGCCTTCGTCACCGAGCCGCCGCTGCTGTTCGCGGACGAGCCGACCGGCAGCCTGGACGCGGCCACCGGCGAATCGATCATCGGCCTGATGTTCGAACTGAACCGCGAGCGCGGCTCGACCCTCGTGCTGGTCACGCACGACCCGGCCATGGCGGCGCGCTGCGGGCGCACCATCACCATCGCCGCCGGCCGTCTGGTTTAAGTTCCCCCGGCGGCGGCCTCCGCCACCAGCATGTTGAGCACCGCCCGCGCCGCCGCGGGCAATTCGCCGGCGCTCATGCCGATCGGCCCCACGCCATTGGCCACCAGCAGGTCGGCCGCAGCGCCATGGATCCAGGCCCCCGCAAGGGCCGCTTCCCACGCCGGCCAGCCCTGGGCCAGCAAGGTCCCGCAGATCCCCGCCAAGACGTCGCCGCTGCCCGCCGTGGCCAGCCCGGCGTTGCCGGTCGGGTTGATCACCACTTCGCCATCGGGTCGCGCGATGACCGAACCCGAACCCTTGAGAATGACGGTGGCCTGCGTGCGCACGGCGATCTCGCGCGCAGCGTCCAGCCGCCCCGCCTGGATGGCGCCCGCGTCCTGGCCCAGCAGGCGCGCCGCTTCCAGCGGATGGGGCGTGAGCACCGTCGGCGCAGTGCGCGCGGCCACGCGTCCCAGCAGGTCGGGACTGGCGCCGACCAGCGTGATGGCGTCGGCGTCGAGCACCAGGGGGCTGTCGCTGTCGAGGGCCCTGGCGAGCAGGCGCATCGCGCCGGCCGAGCCGCCCATGCCGGGGCCGACGACCAGCGTGCGCTGGTCCAGGTCGAATTCGTCGGCGGGGCGGAACATGAGCTCGGGCTGCACGCTGTCGTATGTCGGCCCGGGGTCGATCATCGCCACGAACACCCGTCCCGCGCCGGCGAGCAGGGCGCCGCGCGCGGCCAGTACCGGCGCCCCGGCCATGCCGTGGGCGCCGCCGATAATCGCCACGTCGCCGAAGCTGCCCTTGTGCGTGTTGTGGCGGCGCGGCGCCAGCAGGTGGGCAAAGACGTCGTCGGTGCCCAGGCGCGTGGTCGATGGCGGCAGGTGCTCCGGCCCGAGCCCGAGCGTGTCCACGTGCACCAGGCCGGCGTAATCCCTGCCGTCGAGCGTGTGCAGGCCCGGCTTGTCGCCCAGGAAGGTGATCGTATGCGTGGCGCGCACGGCAATGCCGTCCGGGCCGATCACGGCGCCGGTGTCGGCATCGAGCCCGCTCGGCACGTCCAGCGCCAGGATGGGGCAGCGCACGCTGGACAAGGAGGCGACGGCGTCGCGGTACTCGTCGTCGATGGGGCGCCTCAATCCAATGCCGAACAGGCCGTCCACCACCAGGCCCCAGTCGCCATCGGGCGGCAGCATGTCGACGAAGCCGACCGTGCCGTCGCGGGCGCGCTCGTGCGCGCTGGCGGTCTCGTTGGAGGCGTCGCGCTGTCCCGGCAGGTGCAGCACCAGGGCGTCGATGCCGGCATCGGCCAGGATGGCGGCCATCTCGAGCGCGTCGCCGCCATTGTTGCCGGGCCCGGCCAGCACCAGCACCGGCTTGTCGCGCCGCTCGCCCAGCAGTTGCATGGCGAACTTGGCGGCGGCCGCGCCGGCGCGCCGCATCAGGGTTCCGGGTGGCAGTTCGGCATAGGCCGAGGCTTCGATGGCGCGCAGCTGCGCCACGGTGTAGAGGTGATTGTCCATGCCGGCAATTGTGCTGCATTTTCGCCAACACGGTCGCGCGCCCGAGCTACAATCTCGGGTCAACAGCATCGGCAGGAGTATGGATATGGACTGGCAGTTCTGGATCGACCGCGGCGGCACCTTTACCGATATCGTGGCGCGCACGCCCGACGGACAGCTCGTCACGCACAAGCTGCTGTCCGAGCATCCCGAGCAGTACCGCGACGCCGCGGTCGCCGGCATCCGCCACCTGCTGGGCGTTGCGGGGGAGGGCTTGGTGCCGACCGGGCAGATCGAGGCCGTCAAGATGGGCACCACGGTCGCCACCAATGCGCTGCTCGAGCGCAAGGGGGAGCCCACCGTGCTGGCCATTACACGGGGCTTTCGCGACGCGCTGCGCATCGCCTACCAGAACCGGCCGCGCCTGTTCGACCGCCACATCGTGCTGCCCGAGCTGCTCTACGGCGAGGTGATCGAGATCGCCGAGCGCATGGGTGCGCACGGCGAGGTGGTCATGCCGCTCGACGAACCTGGCGCGCGCACGGCGCTGCAGGCCGCCTGGGACCGCGGCCTGCGCTCGCTGGCCATCGTGTTCATGCACGGCTACCGCTACACGCAGCACGAGGCGGCCGTGGCGCGCATTGCACGCGAGATCGGGTACACCCAGGTGTCGGTATCGCACGAAGTGAGCCCCCTGATGAAGCTGGTCGCACGGGGCGACACCACCGTGGTCGACGCCTACCTGTCGCCAATCCTGCGCCGCTACGTGGACCAGGTAGCAAGCGACCTGCCCGGCGTGAACCTGCAGTTCATGCAATCGAATGGCGGCCTGACCGATGCGCGCGCCTTCCAGGGCAAGGACAGCATCCTGTCCGGGCCCGCCGGCGGCATCGTCGGCATGGTGCGCGCCAGCCGGCTGGCCGGCTTCGAGCGCGTGATCGGCTTCGACATGGGCGGCACCTCGACCGACGTGTCGCATTTCTCGGGCGAGTTCGAGCGCGTGTTCGAGACCCAGGTGGCCGGCGTGCGCATGCGTGCGCCGATGATGAGCATCCATACGGTGGCGGCGGGCGGCGGCTCGATCCTGCATTTCGATGGCGCCCGCTACCGCGTGGGCCCGGACAGCGCCGGCGCCAACCCGGGCCCGGCCAGCTATCGCCGCGGCGGGCCGCTGGCCGTCACCGATTGCAACGTCATGCTGGGCAAGATCCAGCCGCGCCATTTTCCGCGACTGTTCGGCGCCCGCGGCGACGAGCCGCTGGACGTGGAGGCCGTGCGCGCGGGCTTTGCGGCCCTGGCCGACGAGATCGCGGCCACTACGGGCAGCAGGCCGGCGCCGGAAGCGGTGGCCGAGGGCTTCATCCAGATCGCGGTCGGCAACATGGCCAACGCCATCAAGCAGATCTCGGTGCAGCGCGGCCACGACGTGACCGACTACGCGCTGACCAGTTTCGGCGGGGCGGGCGGGCAGCATGCCTGCCTGGTGGCCGACGCGCTGGGCATGAAGACGGTGTTCATCCATTCGCTGGCGGGCGTGCTGTCGGCCTATGGCATGGGCCTGGCCGACCAGAGCGCGATGCGCGAGCAGGCGGTCGAGCTGCGCCTGAAAGAGGCCGGCGCCGACCTGCTGGGCGTGCGCCTGGCCCAGCTGGGCGACGCGGCCCGCGGCCAGCTGCTGGCACAGGGCGTGCTGCCGGAACGCATTGAACTGGTCCAGCGCGTGCACCTGCGCTACGAAGGGACGGATTCGGCCATCGTCGTGCCGTTCGGCGACGCGCAGGCGATGCAGGCGGCCTTCGAAGCGGCGTACAAGCGCCGTTACTCCTTCCTGATGCCTGCGCGCGGCCTGGTGGTCGAAGCGGTATCGGTCGAAGCCATCGGCCGGGCCGACGCGCCGGTCAACGCCGCGCCGGTGGCAGGTTCCGGCGGCGCGCAGCCCGCGCCGAACGAGACCGTGCCGATGTACAGCGGCGGCGCCTGGCACGATACCGGCGTCTTCCTGCGCGGCGGCGTCAAGCCGGGCGACATCGTACGCGGTCCGGCGATCATCGCCGAACCCAATGCCACCACGGTGGTCGAGCCGGGCTGGCAGGCCCAGGTGACGCCGCACGATCACCTGGTGCTCACCCGCGTCGACGCGCTGCCCGAGCGGCGCGCCATCGGCACCACGGCCGATCCGGTCATGCTGGAGATCTTCAACAACCTGTTCATGTCGATCGCCGAGCAGATGGGCCTGCGCCTGCAGAATACGGCCTATTCGGTGAACATCAAGGAACGGCTGGACTTCAGTTGCGCCATTTTCGACGCCGACGGCAATTTAGTGGCCAACGCGCCGCACATGCCGGTGCACCTGGGGTCGATGGGCGAGAGCATCAAGACCGTGATGCGCGAGAACGCGGGCCGCATGCGTGCGGGCGACGTCTACATGCTCAACGATCCCTACAACGGCGGCACCCACCTGCCGGACGTCACGGTGATCTCGCCGGTGTTCGACGAGGCAGGCCGGGAGATCCTGTTCTACGTCGGCTCGCGCGGCCACCACGCCGATATCGGCGGCACCACGCCGGGCTCGATGCCGCCGGATTCCAGCCACATCGAGCAGGAGGGCGTCCTGATCGACAACTTCAAGCTGGTCGATGGCCTAGACGGCATCCTGCGCGAAGAGGAAACACGCAGGCTCTTGACCAGCGCGCGCTACCCGGCCCGCAATCCGGACCAGAACATGGCCGATTTGCGCGCTCAGGTAGCAGCCAACCAGAAGGGTGTCGAAGAGCTGCACAAGATGGTCGCCCATTTCGGCCTGGGCGTCGTGCGCGCCTACATGGGCCACGTGCAGGACAACGCCGAAGAAGCGGTGCGGCGCGTGATCTCGGCCTTGAAGGATGGCCAATACAGCTACGAGCTCGACAACGGGGCGCGCATCGAGGTCGCGATCCGGGTCGACCGCGCCAGCCGCAGCGCCGAGATCGATTTCACCGGTACATCCGGCCAGCTGCCGAACAACTTCAACGCCCCATCGAGCGTGTGCATGGCGGCGGTGCTGTACGTGTTCCGCACGCTGGTCGACGACGAGATCCCGCTCAACGCCGGCTGCCTCAAGCCCCTGAAGGTGATCATCCCGCCCGGCTCCATGCTCAACCCGCATTACCCGGCGTCGGTCGTGTCGGGCAATGTCGAGACCTCGACCTGCATCACCAACGCGCTGTACGGCGCGCTGGGCGCGATGGCCGCCAGCCAGGGCACCATGAACAACTTCACCTTCGGGAACGCGCGCTACCAGTATTACGAGACCATCTCGGGCGGTTCGGGCGCGGGAGAGGGCTTCGACGGCACCGACGTCGTGCAGACCAACATGACCAATTCGCGCCTGACCGACCCGGAAATCCTCGAATTCCGCTTCCCGGTGCGGCTGGAGAGCTATGAGATCCGCCACGGCTCCGGTGGAACAGGGCGCTGGAACGGAGGAAACGGCGGCGTGCGCAAGCTACGCTTCCTTGAACCGATGACGGCGGCGATCCTGTCGAACAACCGGATCCACGCGCCCTTCGGCATGGCGGGCGGGGAGCCGGCCGAACGCGGGCGCAATACCGTCGTGCGCGCCGACGGGACGGTCGAGACGCTGGGGCATATCGGCAAGGTCGGGATGGAGCCGGGCGACCTGTTCGTGATCGAGACGCCAGGGGGTGGCGGGTACGGGAAGCCTTGAGCCAGGCGGCAACCAGGTCTTTTATGGCCTGTGCATATACCGCGATTCTCGTCGTCCATTCCCGCTTTTCGACGGCCTGTCACATGATGCAGACATTGCGTTTTATTAACGGTACATTAGCTGAAAGGAAATAATCTGCCGGGTCCGCCCCTGCGCGACAAGGTCGACAACCGAATATAAACCCTGGAGAAACAAGCCGATGCTATCGATCAAGCAGCTCAACAAGACCTATGCCAATGGCGTCAAGGCCATCAATGATGTCAGTCTCGAGATCCCGAACGGCATGTTCGGCCTGCTGGGACCGAATGGCGCCGGCAAATCCTCCTTGATGCGCACCATCGCGACGCTGCAGGATCCCGATAGCGGCAGCATCCATTTCCATGGCCTGGACGTGCTGAAGGAAAAGGAAGCGTTGCGGCGCCAGCTCGGCTACCTGCCGCAGGACTTCGGCGTGTATGCGAAAGTCAGCGCCGAAAAGCTGCTGCACCACTTCGCCGTCCTGAAGGGCATCGCGAGCAAGGGCGAGCGCAAGGAAGCGGTCGAAGCCCTGCTGCACCAGACCAACCTGTGGGAAGCGAGGAAGCGCGGCCTGGGTACGTATTCGGGCGGCATGCGCCAGCGTTTCGGCATCGCCCAGGCGCTGCTGGGCGCGCCGCGCCTGGTGATCGTCGACGAGCCGACAGCGGGCCTCGACCCGGACGAGCGCAACCGTTTCCTGAACCTGCTGGCCAAGATCGGCGAGCAGGTGGTCGTGATCCTGTCGACCCATATCGTCGAGGACGTGACCGACCTGTGCCCGCGCATGGCCATGATCGCCAAGGGCACGGTACTGCTGCAGGGCGAGCCGCAGGCCGCGATCGACACCCTGAAGAACCGCGTCTGGCGCCGCACCGTCAGCCAGGACGCGCTGGCTGAATACCAGGAACGCTTCAACGTGCTGTCCACCCGCCTGGTGGCGGGCCAGCCGCAGATCAACGTGTACGCCGAATCGCAGCCGGACGATGGTTTCCGCAGCGTCGAGCCGGACCTGGAAGACGTCTACTTCCTCCAGATCCGCCATGCCGGCCGTGCGTCGGCAACGGCCCCGGCCGCGGCCGCGGCCGGCGTTCCGGTCACGGCGTAAGGAGCGGCCATGTTGAGAGAATTCTTCAGCTTCGAGCTGGGTACCCAGCTGCGCCAGCCCTTGCTGTGGGTCTGCGCGCTGCTGTTCGGGGCGCTCGCCTTTGGCGCGTCCACGACCGACGCGATCCAGGTGGGCGGCAGCATCGGCAACGTCAACCGCAATGCGCCGGTCGTCGTCGCCCAGATGCTGGGCGTGTTCAGCCTGATGTCGATGTTCGTCGTCACCATCTTCATTGCCGGGACCGTGCTGCGCGACAGCGAAGTGGGCATTTCCGACATGCTGTTCGCCACCCCGATGAAAAAGCACGACTACCTGATCGGCCGTTTTTGCGCCGGCCTGGTGGGCTGCCTGGTGATCTTCGCCCTGGTCGTGGTGGGCATGATGCTGGGCCCCCTGATGCCCTGGGTCGACACCCAGCGCGTGGGACCATTCCCTGCTGGCGCCTACCTGTGGGCCCTGGGCGTGATCGTCGTGCCCAACCTGTTCTTTGTCGGCGCCCTGTTGATGCTGCTGGCGTCGACCACGCGCTCGATCATGCTGGTCTACGTCGGCGTACTGGCCTTCTTCGTGCTGTGGATCGTGGCCGGTAACTTCACCGCGGACATCAACAACGAGTGGGTCGCCGTGCTGGCCGATCCCTTCGGTATCCGTGCCCTCGGCCGCGCCACGCGTTATTTCTCCACCGCCGAAGCCAACGCCGGCCTGCCGGACTTCGCCGGCTACATGCTGGCCAACCGGGTCCTGTGGGGGGCGGTGGCGCTCGCGCTGTTCGGCCTGACCCTGGTGCTGTTCAAGCCCCAGCGCGCCGGGACCGGCAAGCGCCTGTTCGGCAAGGCCAAGCTGCAGGCAGCCGGCGCGCCGGTCGCGGCGCAGCTGGCCCTGCCGCGCATCGCGCCGCGTTTTACCCGTGCGACGCACTGGGTCCAGGCCTGGCACATCTTTACCTTCGATGCGGTGGCGGTCTTCAAGAGCGTGCCTTTCCTCGTCATGCTGCTGTTCGGCGTGCTGAACATGGTCGGCGCCGCCTCGCAGATGGGTGAGATCTTCGGCACCACCGTGTACCCGATGACCCACCTGATGGTCGAGCTGCTGAACGGCAGCTTCAACTTCCTGCTCATTATCATCGTGACCTTCTATGCCGGTGAACTGATCTTCAAGGAGCGCCAGGTGAAGATCGCCGACGTCAACGACGCGATGCCGGTGCCGAACTGGGCGCCGCTGGCGGCCAAGAGCCTGGCCCTGGTGGGTGTCGTGCTGGCCTTCCTGCTCACCGGTATCGTGACAGCCATCGCGATCCAGCTGGTCAAGGGCGGCGCGCCCATCGAGCCGCTGGTCTACCTCAAGGGTGTCCTGATCGCCGGCCTGCCGTATGTGTTCATGGGCCTGTTCGCCGTGGTGCTGCAGGTGGTCACCAACAACAAGTTCATCGGCTACCTGCTCATGATCGTGCTGATGGTGTGGCAGGTGGTGGCGGGCGTCGTGCACCTCGATCACAACCTGGTCAACATCGGCGGCCTGCCGCGCACACCGTACTCGGACATGAACGGCTTCGGCCACTTCATCGCGGGCTGGTCCTGGTTCGCGCTGTACTGGACCCTGTTCACGGTCGCCGCGCTGATCATGGCCCAGGCCTTCTGGGTGCGCGGACTGTCGAGCCAATGGCGTAGCCGCGTGCGCGAAGCAGGCCGCCGCTTGAAAGGTCCCGCCGGCGCCGCGCTGGCGGGTTGCCTGGTCGCGTTTGCCGGCGTGGGTGGCTGGATCTTCCACAACACGAACACCCTGGCGCGCTACGAAGCCGGCGACACGAGCATGGACAAGCAGGCCCTGTACGAGAAGACCTACCGCAAATACAAGGACCTGCCGCATCCGAAGATCACGGACGTGCGCGCGGCGGTGGACATCTATCCGGAACAGCGCCGCCTGATGATCAAGGGCAGCTACGTGTTCGAGAACAAGACCGCGCAGCCGCTCGACACCCTGCGCCTGCAGCTCAACTCCGACGTCGTCACCACCCTGTCGGGATTGCCGGCGCACCGGGTCGAGCTGGACGACAAGGAGGCCGGCTTCCGGATCCTGAAACTGGCCCAGCCTTTGCTGCCTGGCGCGCGCCTGCCGCTCGCATTCACGGTGGACGTGCGCCGTCCGGGATTCACGAACGGCGGCACGCCCGACACCATCAACCTGAACGGCACCTTCTTCAACAACCGCCAGTTCTTCCCGATGGTCGGCTACCAGCCGAGCTTTGAACTCACCGACCGCAACGAACGCCGCAAGCGCGGCCTGGGCGAGCCCGAACGCATGGCCAGGCTGGAAAACCAGGCCGCCCGTGCCAACTCGATGTTCGGTGGCGAGGCGGACTGGATCAGTTTCGAGACCACGGTCTCGACCAGCGCCGACCAGATCGCACTGGCGCCGGGCTACCTGCAGAAATCGTGGAAGGCGGGTGGCCGCAACTACTACCAGTACAAGATGGACCAGAAGATGATGCCGTTCTTCGCCTACCTGTCGGCCAACTGGCAGGTGAAGAAGGGCCACTGGCGCGGCATCCCGATCGAGGTCTACCACGACCCGAAGCACACCTACAACGTCGACCGGATGATCGCGGGCACCCAGAAGGCGCTGGACTATTTCAGCACCCGGTTCACGCCTTACCAGCACAAGCAGGTGCGCATCCTGGAGTTCCCGAACTACAGCACCTTCGCCCAATCGTTTGCGAATACGATCCCGTTCTCGGAATCGATCGGCTTCATCGCCGACCTGCGCGACAAGGAAGACATCGACTACGTCTTCTACGTCACCGCCCACGAAGTGGCGCACCAGTGGTGGGGCCACCAGGTCACCGCCGCCAACGTGCAGGGCGCCAGCATGCTGATCGAATCGCTGTCGCAGTACTCGGCGCTGATGGTGATGGAGAAGGAATACGGCCGCGACAAGATGCGCCGCTTCCTGCGCCACGAGCTCGATCGCTACCTGCGCTCGCGCGGCGCCGAGAGCATCGAGGAACTGCCGCTGGCGCGGGTGGAAAACCAGGACTACATCCACTACCGCAAGGGCAGCCTGGTGTTCTATCGCCTGCGCGACGAGATCGGCGAGGAAGCGCTGAACCGGGCACTGAAGCGCTTCTTGCAGGACAAGGGCTACCAGGAGTCGCCGTTCACGACGTCCGCCGAGCTGCTGGAATATATCCGCGCCGAAGCGCCGCCATCGAAGCAGGCCCTGATCGCCGACCTGTTCGAGAAGATCGTCTTCTACGATAACCGGGTGCTCGAGGCCAGCGCGAACAAGCGGCCCGACGGCCAGTGGGACGTGAGCATGAAGCTGCACCTGGCCAAGATGGAGGCCGACGGCAAGGGCAAGGAAACGGCGCGCGCCTACGACGAGCCGGTGGAGATCGGGATCTTCGCCCGCGCCAAGGGCGCCAGGGAAGCCGACGAGCGCGTGCTGCTGCTGGAAAAGCGCGTCCTGTCGGCCGACAATCCGGTGGTGAACGTGACGGTCAAGGAGCAGCCTTTCGAGGTCGGCGTCGACCCCTACAACAAGATGATCGACCGGGTCTCGCGCGACAACCGCAAGGAAGTCAGCATCGACTGACCGAGAACTGCCCCGCGATCGGCGATGCTTGCGGCCACGGCGCGTCGGCGCTGTAGCGCAAGCATCGCCTCTTGGTTTAGGATAGTGCGACGTGTTCTTTCTCGGCGGCGCCCACAACACATACATATGTTCATGCACCGATTTCTTATCACCGCAGGTCGGTATGGCCGCCAGGCCCTGGCCGCAGTGCTGCTGGCAGTGCTGCTTCCCGCGCTGGCCCTGGGGGCGGAAAGCAATGCCCAGCGCAGCCCGCGCGCCACGGTGACGCTCATCAGCGAGCATGCGGCCGTCAGCCCGGGCCAGCAGCTGCGCATCGGCCTGCGCCAGCGCCTGGCCCCGCACTGGCACACCTACTGGAAAAATCCGGGCGACGCAGGCTCGCCGCCGAACATCGCCTTCAAGCTGCCGCAAGGCGCGTCGGTCGGCGAGATCGACTGGCCGGGGCCCGATCGTTTCATCATCGGGCCGGTTGCCAGCTATGGCTACGAGAACGAGATCGTGTTCCCGATGGGCTTGACCGTGCCGCAGGACGCGCGGCCAGGAGGCCAGCTCGTGATCGAAGCCGATGCCGACTGGGTGGTGTGCGAAAAAGAATGCATTCCCGAAGAAGGAAAGTTCCGTCTAAGCCTGCCGGTGGAAGCGGCGCCGTGCCCGGCCGATGCGGCCTTGCTGGCGGCCTTCGGTATCGCCGATGCGCGCCGGCCGCAGGCGGCGCCATGGAAAGCCACCTTGTCGCCAGGCGGGGCGAACCTGGAGCTGCTGGTCCAGGGCGCGGGCATTTCCGCGCAGTCGGTGCGGTCGGCCCTGTTTTTCCCGGAGCGCTGGGGCGTGGTCGACCACGCCGCCCCGCAAGTCCTGCAGGCAGGGCAGGGCGAGCTGCGCCTGAAGCTGGCAAAGGCCGAAGGCTATGCGCCGGGCGCGTCGCCCGGCTTGCTGGCCGTCACAGACGGGGGCGGCCAACGGCGCTGGTTCGTGCTGGAGCCGGCCGCCGGCGCGGGTACGGCCGCCACCACTGCGCCATCTGCCACCCTGCCGTTGTGGCAGATGGCGGTGTTTGCTTTCATCGGCGGCTCGATCCTGAACCTGATGCCCTGCGTATTCCCGGTGCTGGCGATCAAGGCCACGGCGCTGGCCGGCATGTCCGGCACGGATCGGCGCGAGGTGCGCTGGTCAGGCATTTACTACACGTTGGGCGTGCTGGCCGCCTTCATGGCCCTGGCGATGGCCTTGCTGGCCGTGCGCGCCGGCGGCAGCGCCGTCGGCTGGGGCTTCCAGTTCCAGTCGCCGCTATTCGTGGCCGCCATGTGCTGGCTGATGCTGGCGATCGGCCTGAACCTGTCCGGCGTGTTCGAGGTGGGCGGTTCGCTGGCCGGCGCCGGGCAGCAGTTGGCAGAGCGGAAGGGCCATGCCGGCAGCTTCTTCACGGGCCTGCTGGCCGTGGTGGTGGCGACGCCCTGCACCGCGCCCTTCATGGGCGCGGCGATCGGCTCGGCGCTGGTGGCGCCGGCCTATGTGAGCGTGATCGTGTTTGCGATGATGGGCCTCGGCCTGGCCTTGCCTTTCCTCTTGCTGGGACTGTTCCCGGCGCTGGCGCAGCGCCTGCCGCGGCCCGGCAAGTGGATGATCACGCTGCGCCAGGCGATGGCCTTCCCGATGTACGCAACCGCGGCCTGGCTGCTGTGGGTCCTGACCCAGCAGGCGGGCGAGGCGGGCCTGCGCACGGCCCTGGCCGGGGCCGTGCTGGTGGGCCTGGTCGCCTGGCTGGTGGGTCTGGGCCAGCAGGGCGCAAGAAAAGCCTGGTGGCCGCGTGGCGGAGCGCTGCTGGGCCTGGCCGGCCTGCTCGGCCTGATGGCGGTCCTGCATGCGCTTGAGCCGCCGTCTGCCTCGCCTGCCCAGCAGGCGGCGAATGCGGAACCCTACAGCGCCGCGCGGCTGGCCAGCCTGCGCGCCGAGGGCAAGCCGGTATTCGTGAACATGACTGCCGCCTGGTGCATCACCTGCCTGGTCAACGAGCGCACGACCCTGTCCAGCGCTGCCGTGCAGCAGCTCATGCGGGAGAAGAAGGTGGTCTACATGAAGGGGGACTGGACCAACCGCGACCCGGCCATCACCGCCTTCTTGCAATCCTTCCAGCGTGACGGCCTGCCGTTCTACGCGTTTTATGCGCCCGGAAAGGAGCCGGTGGTCTTGCCGCCGGTGCTGACCCAGGCCATCGTGACCGAGTCCCTGCAGTACTAGCTGGTCCTTGCCGGCGCCGTCCGGCTTCCGATTCACTTTTTTTGAAAGAGGCATTCCATGAACGCTTATCCACGCCGCGCCATGCTGCGCACCACCGCCCTGGCAGCCTGCCTGTTCGTGTCGACCCAGGCGCTGGCCGCACCCGCGGTCGGCCAGCCGGCGCCGTCGTTTGTCGCCGTCGACAGCAAGGGCAAGCAGCACAAGCTGGACGATTTCAAGGGCAAGGTCGTGGTCCTGGAATGGACCAACCACGAATGCCCTTACGTGAAGAAGCATTACGGCGCCTCGAACATGCAGAACCTGCAAAAGCAGGCACAAGCTGCCGGCGTGGTGTGGCTGAGCGTGATTTCCTCGGCGCCGGGCGAGCAGGGGCATGTCGCCGGCGCCAGGGCCGACGAGCTGACCGCCAGCCGCCAGGCTGCGCCGACGGCCGTGCTGCTCGACCCGCAAGGTACGATCGGGAAGGCCTACGACGCGCGCACCACGCCGCACATGTATGTGATCGACGCCAAGGGCATCCTGCGCTATGCCGGCGGCATCGACAGCATCGCCTCGCCCAAGGCCGACGATATCGCGAAGGCCGATCCGCTGTTCAAGAGCGCGATGGAGTCGGTCGTGAAAGGGGAGAACGTCAAGCAGGCGGTGACGCGCCCTTACGGCTGCAGCGTGAAGTACAAGTCGTAAGCCGGGGCTGGCCCGCTGCGGCAAGCGCAGCGGGCCGCATTTGGCTCAGCCCGAAATACCGTACTTGCGCCTGGCCTGCTGGAATTCCTCCGCCAGCGCCGCCAGGCGCGGGTGGTTCGCGTCCAGCGCGCGCAGCCGCTCGATCTGCTCGTGCGCGACTTCGCCCAGGGCGTGGTCCCAACCGAGCTCGTTCACCTGGCGCAGGATGCCGCCGGCCACCGCCACCATGACCTGCTGGTTGCCGGGCGCCATATGCAGCGCTTCCATCAGGGTCTGCACGGCGCCGCGCACGTCGCCCATGTTGCGCTTCTCGTCGGCCACGCCGAGCAGGATCTGGGCTTGCGCGCGCAGTTGCTGGCCCATGCCGTCGGCCAGGTCCGGCCGGCCGGCGCGCACGAATACGCCGATGGCCTGGTCCACCGTGACAGGACTCGCGGCGTCATGCATCACCGTCATCATCACGTTGGAAGCCTGCTCGTCCATCTGGTGCTCGAGGCAGGCCTGGGCCAGGCCGATCTTCAGGTTCGAGGACAGGCCGCTGCTGGCGCGGGTGGCGCTCACCGCCATCTGCAGCTCGGCGACCGCGGCGCCGATATTGCCCATCTTTTCGTGCAGCAGGGCGCTTGAATAGGCCTTGCAGGCGTCCACGTTGGCGTTGCCGCGCAGCGAGCGCTCCAGGTCGCGGATCACGCCGCCGGCGCCCTGGACGTCGCCGCGCGTGACCATGGCCTTGACCAGGTTCACATGGTCTTCCGGGTCGCGGAATTCGGAATAGCGCGCCTTGCTCACCACCTGCTTGAAGGATTTCTCGGCCGCTTCCGCATCGCCGTTCTCCAGCGCGACTTCGCCCAGCTTGCGCAGCCGGCGCACCATGTGCGGCGAGATCGCCACGGCTTCTTCCAGGATCTTCTGCGCCTCGCTGCTGGCGCCGAGCTGTGCGTGGCAGCGCGCCAGCAGGTCGTAGGCGCCCATCAGGCGCGGGTTGCCCTGCACGAGGTGCTCGAGGGTCGCGCGCGCCTCCTCGAAGTTGCCTTGCGCAACCATGGTGCGCGCCAGGCCGAGGCCGGCCCAGCCCAGCGGGCGCTCGGCCAGCACGTCGCGGTAGAGGGCGCCGGCTTCGAGGTGTTCGCCCACCGAGACGTGCAGCTCGGCCTTCAGGCGCAGGAAGTCGAGTGCGTAGCGCGGGCTGGTGAGGGCGGCCGTGGTGCAGGCGCGGATCGCGTCGCGTGGCTTGCCTTGCGCGGCCAGCTGCCACACCGGAAGCAGGGCGGTGCGGCGCTCGAGCGCGCGCTTGATCCGGCCGCTGAGCATGTCGACGGTGAAGGGCTTGAGCACGTAGTCGGTCGGGGTCAGTTCGGCCGCGCTCACGACCTTGCCGTAGACGCCTTCGGAGGTGAGCATGATGAAGATGGTCGAGGCGGTGATCAGGCGGTGGTGGCGCAGGTCTTCCAGCAGCTGCTGGCCGTCCTGGCCGTCGCCGCCGGGGCCGTCGAGGTCGTATTCGCACAGGATCACGTCATAGCTGCGCTTGCCCAGCTGCTTGATCGCGGTGCTGGCATTGACTGCGGACTCGACCTTGGTGATGCCGGCCTGGTTCAGCATGTTCTGCAGGCTGGCGCGCATGCCCGGGTTCGGGTCGACCACCAGCACCGACAGGTTGGCATTCTCTTGCATCTTCGCTCTCGTTCCCCGTTGGGCGCGCGCGAGTTTGCGGCGCACCTTTTGTAATTATGGTCCCGTTACAATACCGATAAGTTCCAGAAGGATCAAGAAATGTCCGTACTACAAGGCCACGGCTGCCTGGAATGCAACGCTGCAATGCAACACTGTATAATGGCGGGCTATCTTCCACCCAAGCAGCGACGCTGCATCAACCGACTTCTCAGCCATGTTGATTCTGCCGGGTTCCAATGCCCTGTCCGCCTTCCGTAGCCAACGCCTCCTGTCGCAACTCCAAGCCGTCGCCCCATCGATTGCCGCAGTCCAGGCCCGCTTCTTCCACTTCATCGACGCCAGCGCACCGCTGACCACCG
This sequence comes from Telluria sp. AZSoR62, assembly GCF_058111565.1. Lineage (NCBI taxonomy): Bacteria > Pseudomonadati > Pseudomonadota > Betaproteobacteria > Burkholderiales > Oxalobacteraceae > Telluria > Telluria sp. AZSoR62. The sequence goes on along the minus strand of NZ_JBYTST010000019.1, from coordinate 47,420 downwards.
CCGATACCGAGCGCCTCACCGCCATGCTCACCTACGGCGAAACGGCGGCCCAGACCCTGTACGAAGGCGTGACCGAGGAATTCTTCGTGATCCCGCGCCTGGGCACGATCTCGCCGTGGGCCTCGAAGGCCACCGACATCGCCCACAACTGCGGCATGGCGCACGTGCACCGCATCGAGCGCGGCGTCGGCTATACCGTTGTGCTCAAGGGCGGCCTGCTCGGCACCGGTATCGGCGCGCCGAAGAAGCTTGCCGACGACCAGCTCGCGGCCGTAGCTAGCCTGCTGCACGACCGCATGACCGAGACCGTGCTGCGCTCCGCAAGCGAAGCTTCGCGCCTGTTCGACGAGCTGGAAGGCAAGCCGCTTGAAACCGTGGACGTGCTGGGGCAGGGCGTCGAGGCGCTGCTGAGGGCGAACACCGAGCTGGGCCTGGCGATGTCGATGGACGAGATCGACTACCTGAACGAAGCCTTCACCAAGGCGGCGCGCAACCCGACCGACGTCGAGCTGATGATGTTCGCGCAGGCCAACAGCGAACATTGCCGCCACAAGATCTTCAACGCCGACTGGATCATCGACGGCGTCAGGCAGGACCGCTCGCTGTTCGGCATGATCAAGAACACACACCAGCTGAACCCGCGCGGCACCGTGGTCGCCTACAGCGACAATTCCTCGATCATCGAGGGCGCCAGCGTGACGCGCTTCTTCCCCCGCGGCGCCGGGCACGAATATGCACCCGCAACGGACCTGACCCACATCCTGATGAAGGTCGAGACCCATAACCACCCAACCGCGATTTCGCCGTTCCCGGGCGCCTCCACCGGCGCCGGCGGCGAGATCCGCGACGAAGGCGCAACCGGCCGCGGCGCCAAGCCCAAGGCCGGCCTGACCGGCTTCACGGTCTCGAACCTCTACCTGCCCGGCGCCCAGCGCCCATGGGAAAACGGCTCGGACGTAACGGGCGGGCAAGCCGGCCGCGCCGACAGCGTCTACGGCAAGCCGGAACGCATCGCCTCGGCGCTGCAGATCATGACGGAGGGCCCGCTCGGCGGCGCCGCCTTCAGCAACGAATTCGGCCGCCCCGTGCTGGGCGGCTACTTCCGCACCTACGAGCAGAATGTCGGCGCGGCCGGCGGCCAGGGCACCGTCTACGGCTACCACAAGCCGATCATGATCGCCGGCGGCATCGGCAGCATCTCGGCCAGCCACACCCACAAGGACGAGATCCCGGTCGGCAGCCTGCTGGTGCAGCTGGGCGGCCCGGGCATGCGCATCGGCATGGGCGGCTCGGCCGCCTCGTCGATGGCTACCGGCACCAATACCGCCGACCTCGATTTCGATTCGGTCCAGCGCGGCAACCCGGAGATGGAGCGCCGGGCCCAGGAAGTCATCAACGGCTGCTGGCAGATGGGCGAGGACAACCCGATCATCTCGATCCACGACGTCGGCGCCGGCGGCCTGTCGAACGCCTTCCCGGAAATCGTCAACGACGCCAAGCGCGGCGCGCTGTTCGACCTGCGCAAGGTGCCGCTCGAAGAGAGCGGCATGGCTCCGAAGGAAATCTGGTCGAACGAATCGCAGGAGCGCTACGTGCTGGCGATCGCGCCGATGGACCTCGATAAGTTTGCCTCGCTGTGCGAGCGCGAGCGCTGCCCGTATGCGGTGGTCGGGACCGCCACCGAGGAACGCCAGCTGCGCGTGATCGACCAGGAGTCGAGCGGCGTCTCGCCGGTCGACATGCCGATGAACGTCTTGCTGGGCAAGCCACCGAAGATGCTGCGTGAGGTCGAGCACGTGACCTACAGCTTCCCGGCCGTGGACCTGACCGGCATCGACCTGGAAGAAGCCGCGCGCCGCGTGCTGCTGCTGCCGACAGTGGGCGATAAATCCTTCCTGATCACGATCGGCGACCGCACGGTCGGCGGCCTGACCGTGCGCGACCAGATGGTCGGCCCGTGGCAGGTGCCGGTGGCCGACTGCGCCGTCACCGCGATGTCCTTCGAGGGCTACGTGGGCGAAGCGATGGCGATGGGCGAGCGCACCCCGCTGGCCGTGATCGACGCCGCGGCATCGGGCCGCATGGCCGTGGGCGAGGCGATCACCAACATCGCCGCCGCCGCGATCGACGACATCTCCGACATCAAGCTTTCGGCCAACTGGATGGCGGCCTGCGGCCAGCCGGGCCAGGACGCCGCGCTGTTCGACACCGTGAAAGCCGTGGGAATGGAACTGTGCCCGGCGCTGGGCGTGTCCATCCCGGTGGGCAAGGATTCGCTGTCGATGCGCACCACCTGGAACGACGACGGCGCGAACAAGGCCGTGGTGTCGCCGGTGTCGCTGATCGTCTCGTCCTTCGCCCCCGTGGCGGATGTACGCCGTTCCTTGACCCCGCAACTGCGCACCGATCTTGGCGAGACCGCGCTGATCCTGGTGGATCTCGGCCGCGGCAAGAACCGCATGGGTGCCTCCGCACTGGCGCAGGTCACGCAGCAGCTGGGCGACAGCGTCCCGGACATCGACGCGCCGCAGGACCTGAAAGCCTTCTTCGTGGCGATCCAGCAGCTCAACCGCGACGGCAAGCTGCTGGCCTACCACGACCGCTCGGACGGCGGCCTGTACGCCACGCTGGCCGAGATGGCCTTTGCCGGCCGCGCCGGCGTGTCCGTCAACCTCGACATCCTGGCCATGGAAGACGGCCATGGCGCCGACTGGGGCGATGCCAAGAACTGGGCCGGGCAGGTGGCCGAGCGCCGCAACGAGCTGACCCTGCGGGCACTGTTCAACGAGGAGCTGGGCGCAGTGGTCCAGGTGCGTAGCGAGGACAAGCAGGCCGTGATGGCGGTGCTGCGCGAGCAGGGCCTGGGCGCCTGCAGCCACATCATCGGTAAACTCAACGACCGCGGCGTGGTGGAATTCACGCGCGACGCCAAGGTGATCTACCACCAGAAGCGCGCCGACCTGCACCGCCTGTGGAGCGAGACCAGCTGGCGCATCGCACGCCTGCGCGACAACCCGGACTGCGCCGACCAGGAATTCGAGCGCCTGCTCGACGACAGCGATCCTGGCATGACGCCCAAGCTCATATTCGACATTCAGGAAAACGTGGCCGCGCCCTTCATCGCGACGGGCGTGCGCCCGCGCGTGGCGATCCTGCGCGAGCAGGGCGTCAACTCGCATATCGAAACCGCCTGGGCGATGCACCAGGCAGGCTTTGCCGCGATCGACGTGCACATGAGCGACCTGATCGCCGGCCGCGCGAAGCTGGAGGACTTCCAGGGCGTGATCGCCGTGGGCGGCTTCTCGTATGGCGACGTGCTGGGCGCGGGCGAAGGCTGGGCCAAGACCATCCTGTTCAACCCGCAGCTTGCGGACGCCTTTGCCGGCTTCTTCGCGCGCCAGGATACCTTTGGCCTGGGCGTGTGCAACGGTTGCCAGATGCTGAGCAACCTGAAGTCGATCATCCCGGGCGCGCACGCCTGGCCGAAGTTCACCCGCAACAAGTCGGAGCAGTTCGAAGCGCGCTTTGGCATGGTCGAGGTGCTGGACTCGCCGTCGATCTTCTTCCAGGGCATGGCAGGCACCCAGGCGCCGATCGCGATCGCGCACGGCGAAGGCTTTGCCGACTTCTCGCTGACGGGCGACGTCAACGCGGCGATCAAGTCGCTGCGCTATGTCGACAACCGCGGGCAGGCGACCGAAACCTATCCGTTCAACCCGAACGGCTCGCCCGGCGGCCTGACTGCCGTCACGACCGAGGATGGCCGCTTCACCGCGATGATGCCGCACGCCGAGCGCGTGCTGCGCACCGTCGTGCATTCGTGGGCGCCGGAGGGCTGGCCGGACGAATCGCCCTGGATGCGCATGTTCCGCAATGCGCGCAAGTGGGTGGGCTAAGCAAGTAGAAAAGCGCCTCTCTTGAGGCGCTTTTTTTTATGATCCGTTGAAGCCGTACGGTGGGCAAGTCCCTTGCCCACGCGTTCACGTCACGTGTGAAATGTCTGCACGTGTTTTGTTCCACTGGGCGAACGCGTGGGCAGAATCCGCCCACCCTACGATACGCGGCGGAGCGACGGTCAGCTTCCCCAGATCGGCTCATCCTTCGAGCCATTCCCCTTGGGAGTACCCGGCGCGGCGCCGGCACCGGCACCCGCATTGTCCAGCCCACCGGCAGCGCCGGTGTCGTCCTGTCCGCTCCCTCCGCCGCCGGTCTCCGGTTTCCCGGCACTACCGCGGCTGGTCTGTGGCGCCCCCGCCGGCCCGACGTTGCCTTCGGCTGGCGCCTTCGGGAAATTGGTATGCCGGATATCCCCACCGCCCGCGCCAGGCGGAGGCGACAGCGCATCCGCACGGCTGCGTTCGTCGTCGCGCGTGCCGCCCGACTGATCAACGTTCTCGTTAGCCATCATTCGCTCCTGCATCAGTGACAGTGGAACCTATCCTAAGCTTTCCCGGCAGAGCCGCCATAGGCGCACTGGTCCCGCTCACGTAGGACGGCACGCACGCAGGCCCGGCCGCTGCATGAAAATCGGCAATTTGTGGTTAAAAATCAAGCGCTTGCGCAGATGCGCAGCCACAAACCGGGCGCTTCGGCACCGTGCATCATGGAGAGATGGCGGCTTGGGCCGCCTACCATTTCCGAGGAGATAGCCATGAGTGTCAGCATGCGGTTCACGCGGTTTGCCCTACGAACATTCGTCGCAGCCGGACTGTTGCTCGGCATCGGCGCGAGCCCGACGGCCGCGCTGGCGGCGGGGCCGGCCTCCGTCCAGCTCAAGGACGACGCCGGATGCGACGGCCAGCTGGTGGCGACGCGTGAAACAGCCGATGCCGCGCTGGCCGATTGCGGCTGCCCGCCGAAAGGCTGCGTGCGCACGCAGGGCTACTGGGGCAACAAACCGGGCGTGGTCTGGCAGGCGCCGTATGAGCGCAACGCACCCTTCTTCCAGAGCGGCTTGAGCTGGCAGGAAGTGCTCGACAGCCCGACCCGGGGCGACGCCTATTTCATCCTGGCCCACCAGTACATCGCCGCGGTGCTCAACGGCGCGGCAGGCGCCTCGGCGCCGAACAGCCTGCGCGCAGTGCTGCTGGGCGCCGGCAACTGGCTGCGCACCGCCACGCCGGGAACCTGCGTGCGTGGCGCCTGCCAGCTGCAGCGCTCCTGGGCGAACGTGCTCGACCAGTATAACAACGGCAACTACCCGGGCGGGCCGGATCACTGCGACGACTGAGGGCAGGGCGGCCGCAGGGGGCTCGCCCATGAAAAAAGCGCTCCCTCGGGAGCGCCTTCTCGTCGGGCCGGACCAGGATTACTGGATCTTGGCCTTCTTCACCAGGCTTTCGCGGTACTGGGCCAGCTGACGCTGTTGCAGTTGTTCCGCGACCTGCTGCTTGACTTCGTCCAGTGCCGGCACCTTGGCGGCGCGGACGTCTTCCAGCTTGATCACGTGGAAGCCGTACTGGGTCTTGACCGGGGCTTCGGTGATAGCGCCTTTTTGCAGGGCGACCATGGCTTTCGAGAACTCAGGCACGTAGTTGGCCGGGCTTGCCCAGTCCAGGTCGCCGCCGTTGGCTGCCGAACCGTCTTTCGACTGCTTGGCCAGCTCTTCGAACTTGGCGCCGCCCTTGAGCTTGGTGATGATGGCCTTGGCTTCGTCTTCGGTGGTCACCAGAATGTGGCGTGCGCGGTATTCCTTGTCGCCGACCTGGGACTTGTACTTGTCGTACTCGGCCTTGATCTCGGCATCCTTGATCGGGTTCTTCTTGACGTAGTCGGCGAGCATCGCGTTGATGATGATGCTCTGGCGTGCGTTGTCGATCGCTGCCTTGACATCGGCACGGCCGCCGACGCCTTGCTTGTCGGCTTCCTGGATCAGGACTTCGCGGCCGATCAGATCCTTCTTGATCGCATCGCGCAGCTGCGGCGAATCGGTGGCGCGACCCTGGGCGACGACTTGCTTGACCATCTGGTCAACCTTGGCCGCCGGGATGGCTTTGCCATTGACGGTTGCAACGTTTTGCGCGAACGCAGGCGCGGCAACCAGTGCGATCATGGCTAACAACAGGCGGGCTGGCTTCAAAATCATTGTTGAGGTCCTATCTAAACACGAAAAAGTTCGCCGCAGGCGGCAAAAAAACCGGCGAGTGGCTCACCGGCGGTAACACATATTACTGCACCTTTGCCTTTTTGACCATTTGCTCTTTGTACGCTTCGAGCTTCTTCTGGGCCAGGGCGTCGGCGATCTGCGGCTTGACTTCTTCCAGGGTCGGCAGCTTCGCGGCGCGGGTGTCGTCGAGCTTGATGACGTGGAAGCCATTGGCGGTCTTGACCGGGTTCTCGTTCACGGCGCCTTTTTGCAGGCCGGTGAAGCCAGCGGCGAATTCAGGCGGGAAGGAAGCAGGGGCTGCCCAGTCCAGGTCGCCGCCGTTGTTGGCGGTGCCGGTGTCCTTCGACTGCTTGGCCAGCTCTTCGAACTTGGCGCCGCCCTTGATCTTCGCGATCACGGCCTTGGCTTCGGCTTCGGTCTCGAGCAGGATGTGGCGGACGTGGTATTCCTTGTCGCCGGTCTGCTTGGTGAAGCGGTCGTATTCGGCCTTGATCTCGGCATCGGTCACCGGGTTCTTGCCGATGTAGTCGCGGGCCAGCTGGTTGACGACGATGGCCTGGCGCGCGTTGTCCAGCGCGGCTTTCACTTCCGGCTGCTTGTCGTAGCCCTGCTTGATGGCTTCCTGCATCAGCACTTCGCGTGCGATCAGGTCGCGCTTGATCACTTCGCGCAGCTGCGGCGAATCCTGGCCCTGGCCGGCGGCGACTACCTGCTTGACCACGGCGTCGACGCGCGACGACGGGATCGGCTTGCCGTTGACCACGGCGAGGTTCTGCGCGAAGGCAGGGGCTGCGACAACGGCGATCAGGGCTAACAGCAGGCGTGCTGGCTTCAAAGTCATTTCTGGAATTCCTGTGGGGAGAGTTGCTTGGACGAGATTGCTCAGTTCTTTTACTTCGTGTTGTGGACGTCTTCTACTTCGCCTTACGCGAAAGATTGTCGGCGAGTTTCCTTAAAGCTGACTGAAGGCAACCGCGAACGGCGCGCCCTCAGGCAGCTTCAGCGGGGGTGATGGCCGTGATGGCCAGCGCATGGATCTCCGCCTTGTTAATCATTTCGTGAACGGCATCATACACAAGACGATGGCGCATGACCAGCGGCAGGCCGGTGAACTGCTCGGAGGCGATTTTCACACTGTAATGGCTGCCGCCCGAGGCCGCGCCGGCATGGCCGGCGTGCAGGTGGGAGTCGTCGGTGATCTCGAGCAGGGTCGGGGCCAGTTCGGCCTGCAGGCGCTCGCGCAGGCGTTCGGTACGGGTTTGATCAGTCATGCATCCTCCTGAATATGTTTAGACAGCATTAACGATTGAATGACGATGAAGGCGAACAGGATGCCGGTGATGCCGAACAGCTTGAAGCTGACCCAGGCGCCGGTGTCGCTACGGAAGACAACGAAGGCCATCAGGAGGTTCAGCAGGCCCAGCACCGTGAAGAAGGCCACCCAGGCGTAGAGCACGCGGTTCCAGACGGCGTCCGGCAGGTTCATGGCGCCCCCGAGCGCCGAGCGCATCAGGTTCTTGCGGTAGACCAGGTGGGTAAACAGCAGGGCCGCGCCGAAGGCCCAGTACAGGATGGTCGGCTTCCACTTGATGAAGGTGTCATCGTGGAAGTAGATGGTGGCCCCACCGGCGATCACCACCACGCCCAGCGACAGCCACAGCATGCCGTCGACCTTGCGCCGGCGCGCCAGCAGATAGACGATCTGCAGCACGGTCGCCAGGATGGTGACGAAGGTCGCCAGCAGGATCGGCGACTGCGAGGCCGGCACCGCGCCGCCCGAAATCAGGAAGCCGAGGTAGTCGGTGACCAGGCCGTGGGCCCAGTCCTGGTTGCTTTCGCCATACTTGTAGATCCCGAAGAACAGGATCACCGGGAGCATGTCGAACAAGAACTTGATCATGTAGTGCTTCCTCAGGCAGGTTCGAAGCGCAGCGACGCGGAATTGATGCAATAGCGCAGGCCGGTCGGCGGCGGGCCGTCCGGGAAGACGTGGCCGAGGTGGGCGTCGCAGACGGCGCAGATGATCTCGGTGCGCACCATGCCGTGGGTGCGGTCGGTCTTCTCGATCACATTGGCCGGGTCGAGCGCGCGGAAATAGCTCGGCCAGCCGCAGCCGGAATCGAACTTGGCGTCGGACTCGAACAGCGGCGTATTGCAGCACACGCAGGTGTAGATGCCGTGCTCGTGGTGGTCCCAGAACTTGCCGGTGAAGGCGCGCTCGGTGCCGGCGTGGCGGGTCACCTGGTATTCCATCGGATCGAGCTGGGCGCGCCACTCGGCGTCGGTCTTGGTCAGTTTGTCGGTCATGTCGGTCTCGCGGTTCCTTGCAAATGTCAGGATGAGCAGCTTACTTCAAGATGGGCGGCCCAGCTCGGGGGCAGGGCCGCATAGGCTTCGTTCTCGGGCTGCTCGTCGAAGGGGCGCTCCAGAACTGTCAGGAGCTTGTGCACGCCGCTGTAGTCGCCGTGTTGCGCCTGCTCGATCGCCGTCTGCGCCAGGTAATTGCGCAGCACGTATTTCGGATTGGCGCGCTGCATGGCGGCGCGGCGCCGCTCGTCGCTGCTGTTTTCCTGGCGCAGGCGGGTGCGGTATTGCAGCGCCCAGGCGTCGAAGGCCTCGCGGTCGAGGAACAGGTCGCGCAGGGGCGCGTCCTGCGCCAGGCCGCCGTCCTGCTGCAAGTCGCCCAGGCGGCGGAAGAACAGCGTGAAGTCGGCGTGGTTGGCCTGCAGCAGCTTGAACATGGCGTCGAATAGGGCTTCGTCGCCCTCGCGCACGTCAAACAGGCCGAGCTTGGCGTGCAGCAATTCGTCGAGCCTGGCGCCAAAGGCCGGGCGATAGGCGTCCAGCGCTTCCTCCGCTTCGTCGGGCGTGCCGATCAGGGGGAGCAGGGCGTTGCCCAGCGCATAGCAGTTCCAGTGGCCGACCGGCACCTGGTTGGCGTACGAATAGCGCCCGCCCTGGTCGGTATGGTTGCAGATATGGTTGGCGTCGAAAGCGTCCATGAAGCCGAAGGGACCGTAGTCCAGCGTCAGGCCCAGGATCGACATGTTGTCGGTATTCATCACGCCATGCATGAAGCCGACCGACTGCCACTGCGCGATGGTGCGCGCGGTGCGGCGCGTGACCTCCGCCAGCAATTCCTTGTACGGGTTGGCGGCGCCTGCAAATTCCGGATACCAGTGCTGGATCACGTAGTCGGCCAGGATGCGCAGCTCGTCCTGCCTGCCGCGGTGGTACCAGTGCTCGAAGGAGCCGAAACGCACGAAGGTGGGCGCCATGCGCGTCACCACCGCGGCGGTCTCGACCGTTTCGCGCATGATGGGCTGGTGCGAGCCCGTCACCATCAGGGCGCGCGTGGTCGGGATGCCGAGCGCGGCCATGGCTTCCGAGCACAGGAATTCGCGCAGCGAGGAGCGCAGCACCGCGCGCCCGTCGCCCATGCGCGAATAGGGTGTCAGGCCCGCACCCTTGAGCTGGATTTCCATCTGGCCGGTGTCGGCGGGCAGGTCGCCCAGGGTAATGGCGCGGCCGTCGCCCAGCTGCCCGGCCCAGACGCCGAACTGGTGGCCGGAATAGACGGCCGACAGCGGCTGCGAGCGCACCGCCACCTTGTTGCCGGTGAAGACCTCGACGAAGTCGGGACGCTCGAGATCCTGCGGGTCGAGCCCGACCAGCCTGGCGGCGGGCGTGCTGGCCGCGATGAAGGTCGGCGCCGGCAGGGGCGTGGGCATCAGCCGGGTATAGAACGCCGGCGGCAACTCGGCAAACGAGTTGTTGAAGGGGAGTTCGTCAGCAGTGATGGCAGTTCCAGTATGAATATGCAAGCGGTGGCGAAGTAGACGCAATCTTGGCAGGATTCTACCGTACCGGGGCGTTTCCATTGGCGCACGGCTGCCGCCCGCCCCGGAAATCGCTCCCGTCGGGCACCCTGCATGGCTTGCTGCGGCGCGTCATCGAATTGCGTTGACGCAGCTCCGGGGGCCGGATGACACTCGGCATCGATTTGCCAATGTTGCCAATCCAGCCCCGGGAAAACCGCATGACAGACTATCCAGCAAGCCCCCTGATGGGCCAGATGATGGACCAGCCGCTGCTGGTCTCGAGCATCATCGCATTCGCCGCCCGCCACTACGGCAGCAGCGAGATCGTTTCGCGTCGCGTGGAAGGCGACCTGCATCGCTATACCTACCGCGACTGCGAGGCGCGCGCCCGCCGCATGGCGCAAGCCCTGCAGGGCCTGGGCGTGGCCATGGGCGACCGGGTCGCCACCCTGGCCTGGAACGGCTACCGCCACATGGAGCTGTACTACGCCGTGTCCGGCTCGGGCGCCGTGCTGCACACGATCAATCCGCGCCTGCACCCGGAGCAGATCGCCTACATCGTCAACCACGCCGAAAGCCAGTACCTGTTCTTCGACCTGACCTTCCTGCCGGCGATCGAGCAAATGGCGCGCCACTGCAAGACCATCAAGGGCTATGTCGCGATGTGCGAGCGGGCGAACATGCCGCAGGAGACGGCCATCCCGACCCTGCTGTGCTACGAGGACCTGGTCGCCACCTCCTCGGGCGACTACGCCTGGCCGCAGTTCGACGAGCGTTCGGCGGCCAGCCTGTGCTACACCTCCGGCACCACAGGCAACCCGAAGGGCGCGCTGTATTCGCACCGCTCCACCGTGCTGCATGCCTACGCGTCCGCCATGCCCAATGCGCTGAACGTTTCCAGCGCCGATACCGTCCTGCCGGTGGTGCCCATGTTCCACGTGAATGCCTGGGGCCTGCCGTATTCGGTGCCGCTGTCGGGCGCGAAGATGGTGTTCCCGGGACCCGCGCTCGACGGCAAGTCGCTCTACGAGCTGTTCGAGTCCGAAGGCGTCACCTTCTCGGCCGGCGTGCCCACCGTCTGGCTGGGCCTGGTCAATCACGTGCTCCAGAACGGCTTGCGCTTCTCGACCTTCCGCCGCACCGTGATCGGCGGCTCGGCCTGCCCGCCGGCGATGATGGACACCCTGATCGACGGGCTCGGCGTGGAAGTGGTGCATGCCTGGGGCATGACGGAAATGTCGCCGCTGGGCACGGCCTGCACCTTGAGCAGCCGTCACAAGACCCTGCCGCCGGACGCCCAGCGCGCCGTGCTGCGCAAGCAGGGCCACGCGATCTATGGCGTGGACATGAAGATCGTCGACGACGAGGGAAGCGAGCTGGCCTGGGACGGCGCAACCTATGGCCACCTGCTGGTAAAGGGGCCGTGGGTGGTGTCGGGCTACTTCCGCGGCGAAGGTGGGGACGTGCTGCAGGACGGCTGGTTCCCGACCGGCGACGTGGCCACCATCGACCCAGACGGCTACCTGCAGATCACGGACCGCAGCAAGGACGTGATCAAGTCCGGGGGAGAATGGATCGGCACCATCGACCTGGAAAACATCGCCATGGCCCATCCGGCCGTGCTGCAGGCGGCCTGCATCGGCGTGGCGCACCCGAAATGGGCCGAGGGCCCGCTGCTGGTGGTGGTCAAGCGTCCGGCAATGGACGTTACGCGCGAAGAATTGCTGGCTTTCTACGATGGAAAAGTGGCAAAGTGGTGGATTCCGGACGACGTGGTGTTTGCCGAGGCCTTGCCGATGGGCGGCACCGGCAAGATCCAGAAGAACAAGCTGCGCGACGTCTACCACGAACACCGCTTGCCAAGCGCTTGAGCCTTCCCTTGCACACCATGAAAAAATTGCTTCCGCTGCTGCTCGCAGCCCTGTTCGCACCCGGCGCACTCCACGCGAATGAACTGTCCAGGGCCGTCGCCAGGGACTATGACGCCCATCTGGCGCCGCTGCTGGATTACTTCCACCGCAATCCCGAGCTCTCCTTCCTGGAAGTGAACACCGCGGCGCGCATGGCAAAAGAGCTGCGCGCGGCAGGCTTCACGGTGACCGAGGGCGTGGGCGGCACCGGCGTGGTGGGCATCCTGAAGAACGGGCCCGGACCGCTGGTGATGATGCGCGCCGACATGGACGGCTTGCCGATGCAGGAAAAATCCGGCCTGCCGAATGCCTCGACCCGCACCCAGAAGGACATGGAAGGCAACCTGACGCCGGTGGCGCACGCCTGCGGCCACGACATCCACATGACCAGCCTGGTCGGCACGGCGCGCCGCATGGCGGCCGAGCGCGCCAGCTGGTCGGGCACCCTGATGCTGGTCGGCCAGCCGGCCGAGGAGCGCATCGGCGGGGCGCTGGCGATGATGAAGGATGGGCTGTACAAGCGCTTCGGCCAGCCCGATTTCGCGCTGGGCTTCCACGTCAAGGCCGACATGGCCACCGGCAAGGTGCACGCATCCGAGGTGTCGCCTTATTCGGGCGCCGACACGGTCGAGATCCTGGTCAAGGGCGTGGGCGCGCACGGCGCGCAGCCGCACCGCGGCAAGGACCCGATCGTGCTGGGCGCGATGATCGTCGTCGGCCTGCAGACCATTGTCAGCCGCGAGCTCGGCCCGCGCGAACCGGGCCTGATCACGGTCGGCTCCTTCCACGGCGGCAGCAAGGCCAACATCATCGGCGACAACGCCAGGCTGCAACTGACGGTGCGCTACGAGAACCCGAAGACGCGCGACCTCTTGATCAACGGCATCAGGCGCATGGCCGAGCACACGGCGCGCGCGGCCGGCATGGCGGAGAACGAATTGCCCGAGGTGAAGCTGGTGGACACGCCGGCGCCGCCGGTGCTCAACAACGTCGAGCTGGTGCGCCGCCTGAAAGCGGCCTGGACCGGCAAGCTGGGCGCGAGCGCATTCGGCGAAGAAGAATTTCGCGAAGGCATGGGCTCGGAAGATTTCCCGCAATTCGTGACCGACCCCTATATCCCGAGCGTGTACTTCACGGTGGGCGGCACCGCGCCCGAGACGATCGCCGCCGCCAGGGCCGGCAAGCTGCGCCTGCCGAGCCATCACAGCCCGCTGTTCAAGGTCGAGCACGGGCCGGCGGTGCGCATGGGGGTGGAAGCGACCGTGGTGGCATTGCAGGACCTGATGCCGCGCCGCTGACCCGGCTCAGTGCGGCGCCACGTCCCAGTGCGCCGGGCGCGGCTGGCGGTACAGGTCAACGAGCTGCTCGGGGGGCAAGGGCCGGGCCAGCAGGAAGCCCTGGATTTCGTCGCAGCCATGCGCTTCCAGGAACCGCGCCTGGCCCTGGGTCTCCACACCCTCGGCATTGACCCGCATGCCGAGCGTGCGCGCGAAGGAAATCACGGCCAGGGCCACGGCGGCGGCGCTCGGTGCGGTTTCGACCTCATGCACGAAGGAGCGGTCGATCTTGAGCTTATCGAAGGGGAAGTTGCGCAGCGCGCTCAGGCTCGAATAGCCGGTGCCGAAATCGTCGATCGAAATCGTCACCCCCAGGCCCTTGAGTTCGTTCAGCAGCTGCGCGGCGTGGTCCAGGTCGTGCATGATCGAGCTTTCGGTGATCTCCAGCTCCAGGCAGCTGGGCGGCAAGGCGGTATCGCGCAGCACCGCCTTGACTGTCCCGACAATGTGGTCGTCTCGGAACTGCCGCGCAGCCAGGTTGACCGCCACCGACTTCGTGCGCAGGCCCTGGTCGTGCCACAGCCGGGACTGCAGGCAGGCTTGCGCCAGCACCTGCTCGCCCAGGGCCACGATCAGCGCGGAATCCTCGGCCAGCGGGATGAAGCGGTCCGGCGGCAGCAGGCCGCGGGTCGGGTGCGCCCAGCGCACCAGCGCTTCGGCGCCGCGCCAGGCCTGGGCAACCAGGTCGAACTTGGGCTGGTAATGCACCACCAGCTGGCCGGCGGGAATCGCGCGCCGTAGCTCCGATTCGAGCGTCATGCGCTCGCCCACGGCCGCGTCGCGCGTGGCGGCGTAGAACTGGATGCTGTCCTTGCCCGCGCGCTTGGCGCGGTGCATCGCCGAATTCGCGCGCCGCACCAGTATCTCGGGATCGTCGCCGTCCAGCGGATAGGCGCAGGCGCCGATGCTGCAGGTCACCACCACGTCCTTGCCGTCGAGGCGCACCGGCTCGCGCACCGCCGCCTGCATCGCGCTCAGGCGCGCGCTGCTGCGCTCGATGGCGTCGAGGCCGCCGAACACGATCACGAACTCGTCCGAGCCGATGCGCGCCACCGTGTCGCTGTCGCGCACCAGCGCGCCCAGCCGGCGCGCGGTCTCGCGCAGGAATTCGTCCCCGCAGGCATTGCCCAGTCCCGTATTCATGAAGGTAAAGCTGTCCAGGTCGAGGTAGACCACGACCACCATGCGCCCGCTGCGGTGGGCGTGCCCGAGCGCGGCGCGCAGGTGGTCGATCAGGAGGGCGCGGTTGGCCAGGCCCGTAAGGGGATCGTGGGTGGCCCGGAATTCGAGCTCGCGCGTGCGTTCGGCCACCCGCAGCTCGAGGTTGTCCCGGGCCTCGCGCAATTCCTCGTTGAGCTCGGCCAGCCGCGCCTGGTAGTTGCGCGAGGCGATGATGCGGCCGACCGTGTTGGCGATATTGCTCAGGAAGGGCAGGTAGGGCCGTAGCGCGTCCTCGTCGTCGATCTCGATGACCAGCCAGCCGAAGCGCTGGTCCGGCGTTTCGATGACAAAGCAGTGGGCATGCGTGTCGAGGCGGCGCAGGGCGTTGCGCGCCGGGGCCGCATGCAGTTCGCGCTTGCAGCGCTCCAGGCGCGCGGCCATGCGCACGTTCGGCGCGCTCGTGTGGTTTTCCAGGTGCAGGTAGACGTCGGCCACGCCCGGCAGGGCGCCGAGCGAGCGGCGCACGAATTCGGCAATGCGCGCCGCGTCGGGAATGGCGTCGATGGTCTGCTGGATCACGAGCAGGCGCCCGAGCACCTCCGCTCTCGGTTGGCCGGGCTCGGCGGAAGTCGCGTGGGCCATGGCCTTCAGCCGGCTTGCTGGTAGAAGGGATTGCGCAGGACGTGGCCGCTGACGATCATGACCGGGTGCACGTTCATGACGTCGAAGATCATGGCGCCGTCGAATTTGCGCATGTCGTACTGGCACATCACCGTGATCGGGGCTTCCTTGACCAGCTCGTTGATCCGGGACTCGCATTCCAGGATGCGGTCGGCGCCGGGAATGCCGCGCAGCGCCCAGTCCATTTCGCCGGTGATGCGGGCGCCGGCCAGGCCTGCCGCCAGGCAGCGCTGGTAGGTTTCGCGCAGGCGCGCGAGCATCGCATCGGGATCGAAGCGCCCGTCGGGATAGTAGCCCTGCTGCGAGGTGGCCATCTGCACCTGGCCGGGCAGGTCCTGCACTGCCGCGGCCAGCTCGAGCCTGGCCATCACCTGCGGCAAATCGGCCTGGCTCGGCACATCGGCCAGGTAGTCGAAGGACTCGTGTTCGAGCAGGGCGTGGCGTGCGAACAGCGGCAGGATGCGCCGCCGCTCGTCCTCGTCGTTGTAGAGGTAGCAGATATGCGTTCCCTCGGGATAGTGCTCGTCGGTAAACCCGAGGCAGATATGGCGTCGACCTTCCATTGCACCCTCCTGGTGCGTGTTCTGAAAGGCGGCGGCGCAGGCCGTCGTCCCGGCAAGCATACACCCGCTGGTATCGAGGGGATAGCGATTTGCGAGCGCCGTGCGGTGGCGCACCGCGCCGCCATCGTGCTAGCGGCTGGCTGGATGCAGGTGACGGAAGGTCGGTTCGATGCCCATCGCATGCAGGTGGCGCACGATGTCTTCCAGCGTGGCGTCCTTGAGCAGCAGGCCATCCGGGTTACTGCGCTCGGGGTCCGGCGCCGGCGCCGGCGCCGGCGCGTCGCCCTGTTTCATCGAGACCAGGGCGTCGAAGAACTGGGCCTTGCCGATGCTGTCGAGTCCCTCCAGGAAGGCGACCTGGGCCAGCACCGGCGGCGCCATTTCCAGCCCGGCGTCCTCGGCGAACGAGGCGCCCATGCCGGGGTGGATGAAGGCTGCCCATTTGCCGGTCGCCGCGTTCAGGCAGGGCGGCAGTGCCGCCTCGACCGCCACCTGCAGGTCGCGCTCGGGGAAATGGGCGTCGCGCAGAATGGCCACGAAGCGGCGCGCGTCGCCCAGCGGCACCGGATCGAACAGCGACAGCCACAGCTGGTAGCCGCTGGCGCCGTTGATGCTCACGGCCGGCGGCGGGAAGCCATAGGCTTCCTGCAGCCGGTTGGCGACTTCGCACAGGTTCAGCCAGTGCTGCTCGGGGTTGCCGCCCCTGAGCCTGGGAAAGTCGATGACGATGGCGCGGGTCAGGTCGTCGCTCGATGCCAGCGTAATACTGAGGGCCTGGGTGCCATGGAAATGCTGGGCCAGCGCCTCGTTCGACGCCAGTTCGGGCATCAGGTACAGGCGGTGCAGTTGCGCGATCAGTTTTTCCATGGCGTCATTCCGGTTGCGTCGTGAGGCGCTATTCTTGCATACCGTCGATGCTGCCGAAAATAATACGAACGTTCTTTTAGTTGAGGTATAGTTAAACGATCGCCAGTCACACCAACAAGGAGATGGAAGAGACATGAGTGCCGACTATACCGTCCAGGGCAGCGTTGCCGTTATCAGTCTGAACAATCCACCGGTCAACGGGCTTGGCCTGGCCACGCGCCAGGCTGCCGTCGAGGCCATGCAACGCGCGCAGAACGATCCCGCGGTCAAGGCGATCGTGCTGACCGGCGCCGGCAAGGCCTTTTCGGGCGGCGCCGACATCCGCGAATTCAATTCGCCCAAGGCGCTCACCGAGCCGACCCTGCACACGCTGATCCGCGCGGTCGAGGACAGCAGCAAGCCGGTGGTCGCGGCCATCCACAGCGTTGCCATGGGCGGCGGGCTGGAGCTGGCCCTGGGCTGCAACTACCGGGTCGCGCTGCCGGGCGCCCAGATCGCGCTGCCGGAAGTGAAGCTGGGCTTGCTGCCCGGCGCCGGCGGTACCCAGCGCATGCCGCGCGTCGTGGGGCTGGAAATGGCGCTGAACATGGTGGTCTCCGGCACGCCGCTCCTGTCGGAAAAGCTGGCCGGCACGGCACTGTTCGACCAGGTTTTCCCGGCCGGGACCGACCTGCTCGCCGCCGCGATCGAGTTCGCCAACGCGAAGGCCGATGTGCGGCCGCTGCCGAAGGTGCGCGACCGCCAGGTCGACTATCCGAACCACGAAGGCTTCATCGCCGCCTCGCGCGAGTCGGTCAAGGCCCTGGCCGGTCCCTTCCCGGCGCCGCTAGAATGCGTCGAGACGGTCGCCGCTTCGATCACCATGCCTTTCGAGGAGGGCCTGAAGTTCGAGCGCGAGCGTTTCCTGCACCTGATGGCCACGCCTGAATCGAAAGCCCAGCGCCACGCCTTCATGGCCGAGCGCGCCGCCAGCAAGGTGCCCGACGTACCGGGCGACACCCCGGTGCGGACCATTGCGCGCGCCGCCGTGATCGGTGCCGGCACCATGGGCGGCGGCATTGCGATGAATTTCGCGAACGCCGGCATTCCTGTGACTATCCTGGAAACCACGCAGGAAGCATTGGACAAGGGCCTGGGGACGATCCGCAAGAACTACGAGAACACCGTCAAGAAGGGCAAGCTGACGCCGGAAAAGGGCGAGCAGCGTATCAGCCTGATCAAGGGCACGCTGGACTATGCCGATATCGCCCAGGCCGATATCGTGATCGAGGCAGTGTTCGAGGACATGGGCGTGAAGCAAGCCGTGTTCACCCAGCTCGATGCGGTCATGAAGCCGGGCGCTATCCTGGCCTCGAACACCTCGACGCTCGACCTGGACCGCATCGCGGCCTTTACCGGGCGCCCGCAAGACGTGATCGGCCTGCATTTCTTCAGCCCCGCCAATGTCATGAAGCTGCTGGAAATCGTGCGCGGCAAGCAGACCGGCAAGGACGTGCTGGCCACGGCGCTCGCGCTGTCGAAAAAGATCAAGAAGACGGGCGTGGTCTCGGGCGTGTGCGAGGGCTTCATCGGCAACCGCATGCTGGAACAATACCTGCGCCAGGCGTACTTCCTGCTCGACGAAGGCGCGCTGCCGCAGCAGGTGGACGCCGCCATCGAGCGCTTCGGCTTTGCCATGGGGCCCTTCCGCATGAGCGACTTGGCGGGCAACGACGTCGGCTGGTATATCCGCAAGCGCCGCGCGGTGGAGTCGCCCGGGATCGCGTATTCGAAAACCGCCGACCTGCTGTGCGAACAAGGCCGCTTCGGCCAGAAGACCGGTGCCGGCTGGTACGACTACCAGGCGGGCGACCGCAAGGCTACCCCGTCGAACCTGGTCAACGACATGATCGTGCAGCATTCGAAGGACCTGGGCCTGGAACGCCGTGCGATCGGCGACGACGAGATCGTCGAGCGCCTGGTGTACGCCCTGGTGAACGAAGGCGCGAAGATCCTGGAAGAGGGCGTTGCCCTGCGCGCGTCGGACATCGACATGGTCTACCTTACCGGCTACGGCTTCCCGCTGCACCGCGGCGGCCCGATGTTCTATGCCGACACCGTCGGCTTGTCCAAGGTGCTCGATGCGGTGCGCAAGTATGCGGGCGGGCGCCACGGCGACGCCTGGAAACCGGCGCCGCTACTGGAACAGCGCGCAGCCGAGGGCAAGGGCTTCAACGGCTGAATGTTCTGGTAGTACGCGCCTCAGCGCCGCCCTCGGGCGGCGTTTTCCGTTGCATCAGCCCGGGGTCAGGTCTGACATTCAGACACGGACTCATGCATCAGCCTGGGGTCAAGCCTGACATTCAGACACGGACTCAAGCGTGATAAGGATGGGCTCGTGTCCGAATGTCAGACCTGACCCCGAAGTAGGGGTGTTGTTTGCGGCGATGTGCAGGCGTACCGACAAAGAAAAAGGGAATGCGGCGATCTTGCCCGCATTCCCTTTTTTGCTACCGGCGCAAGCGCCGGCTGGCCGCCTTAGTCGGCCGCGTAGATGTCGTTGTTCTTGGTTTCCTTCACGAACAGTCCGCCGATGACCACCGTTGCCAGCGCGATGATGATCGGGTACCACAGGCCATAGTAGATGTCGCCCTTGAACGCCACCAGGGCGAAGGTCACGGTCGGCAGCATGCCGCCGAACCAGCCGTTACCGATGTGGTAGGGCAGGGACATCGAGGTGTAGCGGATGCGGGTCGGGAACATTTCGACCAGCATGGCCGCGATCGGGCCGTAGACCATGGTGACGTACAGCACCAGGATGAACAGCAGCAGCACCAGCATCGGCTTGTTGATGCCTGCCGGGTCGGCCTTTTCCGGATAGCCCGCCGTCTTGAGCGCGCCGGTCACGTCTTTCTTGAACGCGGCTTCCTTGGCCTTCGAGTCGGCGTCGAAGTTCAGGTTATCCGGCGTCATGACCGCGTTGAAGGATGGGAAGGTGGTGTCGCCGACCTTGATCGAGGCCACCGTGCCGGCTGGCGCTTCCTGCACGTTGTAGCTCACCGAGGCGGCGGTCAGCATGCGGGTGGCGATGTCGCAGGAGGACGGGAATTTCTTGGTGCCGGTCGGGTCGACCTGGAAGTGGCAGGTAGCCGGGTCGGCCACGACCACGACCGGAGCGGTCTGGATCGCGCGTTCCAGCGCCGGGTTGCCGTAGTGGGTGATGGCCTTGAAGATCGGGAAATAGGTCGCCGCGGCGATCAGGCAGCCGCCCAGGATGATCCACTTGCGGCCGATCTTGTCCGACAGCGAGCCGAAGAAGATGAAGAAGGGCGTGGCCAGGGCCAGCGCAATCGCGATCAGGATGTTCGCCAGCGGCTCATCCATCTTCAGGGTCTTGGTCAGGAAGAACAGGGCGTAGAACTGGCCGGTGTACCAGACCACTGCCTGGCCCATGGTCAGGCCGGCCAGCGCCAGGAAGGCGACCTTGGCGTTCTTCGGTTTCAGGAAGGCTTCCGACAGCGGGGCTTTCGAGGTCTTGCCTTCGGCTTTCATCTTGGCGAAGGCAGGCGACTCGGCCATCGACATCCGGATCCAGACCGACACGCCCAGCAGGACGACCGAGATCAGGAAGGGAATGCGCCAGCCCCAGGCTTGGAACTCGTCCTCGCCCATGGCGGTGCGGGTGCCCAGGATCACCATCAGCGACAGGAACAGGCCGATCGTCGCGGTGGTCTGGATGTAGGAAGTGAACAGCCCGCGCTTGCCTTCGGGAGCATGCTCGGCCACGTAGGTGGCGGCGCCGCCGTATTCGCCGCCCAGGGCCAGGCCCTGCAGGATGCGCAGCGTCACCAGGATGATCGGCGCGGCGATGCCGATGGTGGCGTAGCTGGGCAGCAGGCCGACCAGGAAGGTCGAGGCGCCCATGATCAGGATGGTCACCAGGAAGGTGTACTTGCGGCCGATCATGTCGCCCAGGCGGCCGAACACCAGCGCGCCGAAGGGACGCACGATGAAGCCGGCGGCGAAGGCCATCAGCGCGAAGATGAAGGTGGTGGTCGGGTCGCCGATGAAGAATTGCTTGGCGATGATGGTGGCAAGCGAGCCGTACAGGTAAAAGTCGTACCACTCGAAAACGGTGCCGAGTGAGGAAGCGAAAATGACTTTTTTCTCTTCCTTGGTCAGTCCGGTGGAGGAAGGTGCCGCTTTTCCTCCCGCGGTCATGCCGGGTGTGATTGCCATGGGTGTCTCCGTATAGGTTTTAATGTCGTCGGAAAGGCTGATGGTGTGTCAGCTTGAGCGGAGTGTGTGCCGCTATCCTTACACGGTGCTGTCTTCAAACTTACGCCAAGCTTACTGATGAGCTATAGGAAGGCATGGCGATGCGGCTTGCGCCTCTGGAGCAAAGCATGGTGCAATGCGCAATATTTTTTGATAATTTATTTGCGAACGACCGTACTTAAACATGCTATTCTCGTCTGGCCGGCAGCAGCGGGAATGAACAAAACCGGGGCCCGTGCGCCTCCTGGACAGGAGCAGGAATGATCAAGCATATCGTGATGTGGAAGCTGAAGGACCAGGCCGAAGGCCGTGACCGCGCCGCCAATGCGGTCGAGATGAAGCGCAGGCTCGACGAATGCGCGAACATCGTGCCGGGCATGCTCGCCTTCGAGGTGACGATCGCGCAGCCGGGGCTGGAAGCGACCTACGACATCGTGCTGTATTCGGAATTCGCCGACCGCGCGGCGCTCGAGGCCTATGCGAACCACCCGACCCACAAGGCGCTGGTGCCCTTCATCGGGGCCATCCGCGAAGGGCGGCAGTGCATGGATTACGAATTGTAGGACGGCGCGGGCGTCCACCCGAAGCCGGCAGCAGCGAACACTCGACAACAATACGGAGACAAGCAATGCGCACTACCCAGGAACTGTTCTCGTTGAAAGGCAAGACCGCCATCGTCACCGGCGGCTCGCGCGGCCTCGGCCTGCAGATGGCCGAAGCGCTGGGCGAGCAGGGCGCGCGCGTGCTGCTGTCCTCGCGCAAGCAGGAAGAACTGGACGAGGCCGTGGCCCATTTGCAGGCGCGCGGGATCGACGCCTGCAGTATCGCCGCGGACCTGTCCGACGAAGCCCAGGCCCATGCCTTTGCCGAGCAGGCCGTCGCCCGGCTCGGCCACGTCGACATCCTGGTCAACAATGCCGGGGCCAGCTGGGGCGCCCCGGCCGAGGACTATCCGCTGGAAGCCTGGGACAAGGTGATGAACCTGAACGTGCGCAGCATTTTCCTGGTGACCCAGGCGGTCGCCAAACTGTCCATGATCCCGCGCGGCTACGGGCGTATCATCAGTATCTCGTCGATCGCCGGCCTGGCCGGGAACCCGCCGGGCACCATGCAGACCATCGCCTACAACACCTCGAAGGGCGCGGTCGTGAACTTCACGCGCGCGCTGGCCGGCGAGTGGGGCCGCTACGGCATCACGGTCAATTCGATCGCGCCGGGCTTCTTCCCCTCTAAAATGACCAGGGGCGTGCTGGCGGCCTTCGGGGCCGAGAAGCTGGCCAAGGACGCGCCGCTGAACCGCCTGGGCGACGACGAGGACCTCAAGGGCGCGGTGGTGCTGTTCGCCTCGGACGCGGGCAAGCACATCACCGGCCAGACGCTGGCCGTGGACGGCGGCGTCTCGGCAGTCTGAACAAGAACGGGTAACACGGGGAGAATGGCATGAAGGATTTTCGCGGCAAGGTCGCCGTCATCACCGGCGCCGCAAGTGGCCTGGGGCGCGAGTTCGCCAACACGGCGGCAAGCCTGGGCATGAAACTGGTGCTGGCCGACGTCCAGGCCAAGGCGCTCGAGCACGCCACCGAGGAATTGCTGGCCCAGGGCGCCGAAGTGCTGTCCATGGTGTGCGACGTCAGCAAGGGCTCGCACGTGCAGGAACTGGCCGATTCGGCCATCGCCCGCTTCGGGGCGGCGCACCTGGTCTTCAATAACGCCGGCGTCGGGTCCGGCGGCCTGGTCTGGGAAAACTCGGTCGAGGACTGGGAATGGGTGCTGGGCGTGAACCTGTGGGGCGTGATCCATGGCGTGCGCGTGTTCACCCGGGTGATGCTCGAGTGCGCGCAGCGCGACGCCGACTACCAAGGGCATATCGTGAACACGGCCTCGATGGCGGGCCTGCTCGCGCCGCCGGCCATGGGCGTCTACAACGTGTCCAAGCACGCGGTGGTGGCGCTCTCGGAAACCCTGCACCACGATTTGCAACTGGTCGATGCGCCGATCAAGGCTTCGGTACTGTGCCCGTATTTCGTCCCGACCGGCATTGCCCATTCCGAGCGCAACCGCCCGCACGAACTGAGCAGCCACGAGCACCGCACCGCCAGCCAGGCGGCCGCGCAGATGCTCACCGAAAAAGCGGTCGAATCAGGCAAGGTGACGGCGCAGGACGTGGCGCGGATGACTTTTGACGCGATCCGCGAGGGCCGGTTCTACATCTACTCGCACCCGCAGGCCCTGCAGACGGCGGCCGAGCGCTTCGATGCGATCGTGCGCGGCGAGCAGCCGGCCGATCCCTATGCGGCGACGCCCCAGGTGCGGGACATGCTCAAGGCAGGCATCAAGGGACGGCGCTAGATAAGCCCAAGGCATCCGGCTGCACGACGCGCTCGTGCAGCTCCGCCTGCCCCTCGCGGTAGAGCTTGACCACGGTCGAGGTACGGGTGCCGTAGCCCGGTGATTCGATGCACACGGGCGAAAGCATGCGCTCGACCTCGATGGGCATGCCCGTTTCCGGCAGGCGCAGGTCGGGCGCGCGGGTGGTGTCGGCCAGCATCTCGAAATAGGCGTCTTCCGGCGCGCCCTGGCACAGCAGGCTGGCGAACTGCGCCTTGGTGCGCAGCACCTTGGGCCAGGGGGCATCGAGCAGACCGTTCGAGATGCCGTAGATGCGGCCCGGTTCCAGCGGCTTGCCGTTGCGCGGGTCTTCTCCGCCCCGGTTCGAATACCAGTACAGCGCGTCGCGGTCGCCCAGCACCAGGTTGTAGCCGTTGTACACGTCGCCGCGGGCGACGATCTGCTCCAGGTAGGCTTGGGCATCGAGCGAACCGGCCAGGAAATCCGCTACCAGGTCGCCGCGCGTCGGGGCGTTCTCGCGCCGTTCCAGCGGGCCGCGGATATTGGTCAGGGCGGCGAATTTCGGGCCGTTCGGCCCGGTCGTCGTGATCCCCATCCAGCTGCCGCCGCCCTGCAGGTCGCGTCCGGCGATCACCTGCGGGTGTTCCGGCCAGGGCGCGGCCGGGGTCGCGGGACGGTCGTAGAATTCGTCGCGGTTGGCCGCGGCAATGACAGGCACGCCCGGCATCACATGCCAGGCAAAAACGATCAGGCACATGGCGGCAGGTCCGTAAAGATTTCGGACCGGCGCGGGCCCTGGGTATAGGCGGCGAGGCCGGCTTCATCGGCGGCAGCCTGCACCACAGTGTCGAAGCCAGCGGGCGCGACGGGATAGACCTCCATCCAGGTCTGCACGCCGTCGCGCGCTTCCGGACGATGCTTGAGCTGGCTTGCCACGCCTTTGGCAGCGAGCCCGGCCTGCATGGCGCGCACGCGCGGCGCCAGCAGTGCGGCATCCTCGGTCCGCACCTTGTAATAAACGTACAGGTCGATCATCGCTAGATGTCGAGCGCGTCGAGGTGGTAGGGCATCTGTTCGAAACGCAGGGCCGCGCCCTCGGCGCCGCCCAGGCGCACGTCTTCGCCCAGCGCGCCCAGCTTCATCTCGACCAGCAGGTCGGCGCCGCCCAGGCCGTTGGCGGCCGCATTGACCACCATGCCGCAGGGCTGGCCCGGATCGACCGTCGAATAGACTTCGTCGCCGGCCCGCGCCGCAGCAGTCTCGACGGTCGCGAGCGCCGTGCGTCGCTTGAGCTTGCCCAGGTACTGGCTGCGTGCGACGATCTCCTGGCCCGGGTAGCAGCCTTTCTTGAAATTGACGCCGCCGAGCAGCTCGAGGTTGACCATTTGGGGGACGAACTGCTCCTGCGTCGCCGCGGTGATGCTTGGCACGCCGGCGTGGATGGCGGCCAGTTGCCAGGCCTGGTTGCCGCCCAGGGCGAGTTCGCCGGACAGCACCGGCAGGGCGGCGGCGGCCGCTTCTTCATTAGCCAGCCACAGCCAGCGCGGCGCGGCGAAGGCATTGGACAGGCGGATCACGGTGCCGAAGTCGCCGTCGACCTTGCCGCCGGCGACTTCGGGCAGGCTCGGGGCAAAGCGGCGCAGCAGGGCTTCGGCCCTGGCGCCGCCCAGCCCGAGGACGGCGGCAAACGGCGCTTCGCCGGTAGCGTCGCGCAGCTTGGCCTTGGCGCGCAGCACGAACATCGACAGGCGCTTTTGCAGCGGCGCCTGGATCGCGCGCGGCAGCTGCAGGTAGACGGCGTCGGCGTCGCGCCAGTACAGGAAAGTGGCCTGCAGGCGGCCCTTCGGTGTGCAATAGCCGGCCAGCCGGGCTTCGGACTGGCCGAGGTGCTCGACGTCGTTGGTCAGCTGGTTGTGCAGGAAACTGGCGGCCTCGAGGCCTTCGACGGCGATGATGCCGAGGTCGGTGACCGGGGCGACGAAGCCGTCGGTGAGCTCCGCCGCGGCCAGCGGTCTACCGAAGTCGTCAATACTCGAAGCATCGTCCACGTGAAAGCGGGCGCCGAGCGAGGCGAGTGTGTCTGTCCAGTTAGGCATAAATCCAGTTAGTATTAGCAATTAGGCTTTATCATTACGGGCTCATTATAAAGATGTCGGCAAAATCGCGCCGGGGGCAACGAAACCCTCGCCAGAAACCCAAACAAAAACACATGTCATTCATTAAAAAATTCCTGGTCACCGCCATCGTCGTCCTGGTGGCTGCGGCCGCCGGCTTTTCCTGGTGGGCCAAGCGCCCTTTGACCACGAGCGGGCCGGTGATCGAATTCTCGATCAACCCGGGCAGCGGGGTCGGGGCGGCCGCCCAGCAGATGGCCAACGCCGGCGTGCCGGTCAACCGCACGCTGTTCAATATCCTGGCGCGGGTCACCGGTCAGGCCGGGAAAATCAAGGCCGGCAGCTACGAGCTCAAGCCGAACACCTCGCCACGGCGCCTGCTGTCCCAGCTGGTGCGCGGCGAATTCGCGCAGGAAACCGTCACCATCATCGAAGGCTGGACCTTCCGCCAGATGCGCGCCGCCCTGGCAGCCCACCAGCGCCTGAAGCACGACACCGTCAAGCTCAGCGACCAGGAGCTGATGGCGAAGATCTCCAAGGAATACACCTCGCCGGAAGGCCTGTTCTTCCCGGATACCTATTTGTTCGCCAAGGGCTCGTCGGAACTGGATATCTACAAGAAGGCGCACCAGGCCATGCTCAGCCAGCTGAAAACCGCCTGGGAAGGACGCGACAAGAGCCTGCCTTACAAGACTCCGTACGAAGCGCTGGTGATGGCCTCGATCATCGAGAAGGAAACCGGGCAGAAAAGCGAGCGCAACATGATCGCAGGCGTGTTCGTCAATCGCCTGCGCACCGGCATGCTGCTGCAGACCGACCCGACCGTCATCTACGGCATGGGCGAGCGCTTCGTCGGCCAGATCCGCAAGAAAGACCTGGAAACCGACACGCCCTACAATACCTACACGCGCTCGGGGCTGCCGCCCACGCCGATCTCGCTGCCGGGCGGCCAGTCGCTGGCGGCGGCATTGGCGCCGGCCAAGACCGAAGCCCTGTATTTCGTCTCGCGCGGCGACGGCACCAGCCAGTTCTCGGACAACCTGAACGACCATAACCGGGCCGTGAACCAGTACCAGCGGCGGATCAAGCAATGACGCAAGGCGGTACCGTACCAGGCAAGTTCATCAGCTTCGAAGGCATCGACGGCGCCGGCAAGTCGACCCATATCGGTTTCGTCAACGATTTCCTGTCGATGCGCGGCAAGACCGTGGTGGCCTCGCGCGAGCCGGGCGGCACGCCGCTGGGCGAAAAGCTGCGCGACCTGCTGCTGCACGACAAAATGCACCTGGAAACCGAGGCGCTGCTGATGTTCGCCAGCCGCCGCGAGCACCTGGCGCAAGTCATCGAGCCGAACCTGGCCGCGGGCAACTGGGTGCTGTCGGACCGGTTTACCGACGCCAGCTTCGCCTACCAGAGCGGCGGGCGCGGGCTGGACCGCGCCAAGATGGAAGCGCTGGAAGCCTGGGTGCATCCCCACCTGCAGCCGGACCTGACCCTGCTGTTCGACGTGCCCCTGGAAGTGGCGCGCGAACGGCTGGACGCCACCCGCACCCTCGACAAGTTCGAGCGCGAGCAGGCCGACTTCTTCCAGAAATGCCGCAACGAATACCTGCGCCGCGCCGCGCAGTTCCCGGAGCGGATCGTGGTGGTCGATTCGACCCGCTCGATCGGCGACATCCAGCTGCGCCTGGCGGAAGTGTTGGAGAAATTGTTGTGAAGACTTATCCATGGCAGGGCGAGGCCTGGGCCCGCCTGCAGGCCATGCGCGCGCGCCTGCCGCACGCCATCCTGTTCCACGGACCGGCAGGCGTAGGCAAGTCCGATTTCCTGGAGACCTTTGCGCAGTCCCTGCTGTGCGAGAACGTGCGCCCGGACGGCCATGCCTGCCAGGCCTGCGCCTCCTGCGGCTGGTTCGCCCAGAACAACCATCCGGATTACCGCCGCGTGCGGCCGGAAGCGCTGGAAGACGAGCTGCCGGGCGAAGGCGAGGAGGGCGCCGAGCCCGCAGCCAAGTCGAAGTCGGCCAGGGCGCCCTCGAAGGAAATCAAGATCGAGCAGATCCGCCAGCTCGCCGACTTCATGAACATCTCGACCCACCGCCAGGGCTTGCGCGTGGTGGTGCTGTATCCGGCCGAAGCGCTGAACATGCCGGCCTCGAACGCGCTGCTGAAAACCCTGGAAGAGCCCCCTCCGGGCACGGTGTTCCTGCTGGCCTCGAACAGCCTGGACCGCCTGTTGCCGACCATCCTGTCGCGCTGCCGCAAGTTCGCCCTGCCGATGCCCTCGCACGCCGAGGCGCTGGCCTGGCTGTCGGCGCAAGGGGTGGTGGATGCGGACAGCTGGCTGCGCGAGCAGGGCGGGGCGCCGCTGGCGGCGCTGGCGCAGGCCGAAGGCGGCAGCCGCGACGACCTGGACGCGCTGCTGCAATTCCTGGCCGCGCCCAGCGTCGAGGGCGCCTTGCGCGCGGCCGAGAAGCTCTCCAAGTCGCCGCTGGCCTCGCTGGTATCCTGGCAGCAGCGCTGGCTCTACGACCTGATGTCGGTGAAACTGGCGGGCAAGATCCGCTATTATCCGCGCTACGAGAAGCAACTTGCGAGCCTGGCGGGCCGGGTGCACACTGCCAGCTTGAACCGGGCGATCAAGTCGGCCAATGAACGCCGCGCGGTGGCCGACCACCCCTTGTCGGCGAAATTATTTGTCGAAGATATGTTGCTTGAGTACACTTCATGCTGCGCATGAAAGGATATCGATGACCGCCACGCCCCCAGAGCCGAACGCCCCGCAGGCGCCGCGGCCGTCCGTGCTGTCTCTGGCGATCAAGGAAAAAGCGGCCCTGTATGCGGCCTACATGCCTTTCCTGAAGCATGGCGGCATGTTCGTGCCTACCAACAAGCCCTACAAGATCGGCGACGAGATCTACCTGATCCTGTCGCTGATGGACGACCCGAACAAGTACCCGATCGCCGGCAAGGTCGCCTGGATCACCCCGGCGGGCGCGAACAACAACAAGGCGCAAGGCATCGGCGTGCATTTCCCGGACGACGAAGCCGGCCAGCGCGCCAAGCTGCGCATCGAGGAAATCCTGGGCGCCGCCCTGCGCTCGGCCCGCGCCACCCATACCCTGTAATTAACCTGCGCTAAGCTTTTCCAGCAGTTGATTAGCCGCGCTTATTTTTCATCCACTATGCCGTCCTACGTCCACCGCCTGGCTACCCGCGACGATTTGCCGCTCATCGTCGACATCTACAATTCCACCGTCGCCTCGCGCGAAGTCACGGCCGACACCGAGCCCGTGACCGTGCAGTCGCGCGAAGGGTGGTTTGCCGACCATACGCCGCAGCGCCGCCCCCTCTGGGTGATCCATGCGGCCGACGACCGGCGTGAGCAACCGGAAGTGCTGGGCTGGCTATCCTACTCGAATTTCTACGGCCGTCCGGCCTATTCCGGCACGGCCGAGCTGTCGATCTATATCGCGGAAAGTGCGCGCGGAAAGGGCATCGGGCGCTATTGCCTGGAGCAGGCGATCGCATTTGCGCCGAACGTCGATGTGCATACGCTGCTGGGCTTCATTTTTGGGCACAACGCGCCCAGCCTGGCCCTGTTCGGCAAGTACGGCTTCGAGAAGTGGGCGCATTTCCCGCGCGTGGCGAACCTGGACGGGATCGAACGCGACCTGATCATCCTGGGCAAGCGCGTCGCCTGAGGCGCCCAAGCGCGACTCGCCAAGGCCCGTGTCGGGCCTCGGGTACAATATTGGCATGTTCATCGATTCCCACTGCCATATCAATTTCCCGGAACTGAACGCCCGCATGCCCGAGATCCTGGCCAAGATGGCCGAGAACAAGGTCACGTATGCGCTGTGCGTCTCGGTCGACCTGCCGGACTTTCCCCAGGTGCTCGCACTGGCCGAGCAGCATCGGCATATCTACGCTTCGGTCGGCGTGCATCCCGACTACGAAGACACGCCCGAACCCACGGTGCAGCAGCTGGTGGAATTGTCGAACCACCCAAAGATCATCGCCATCGGCGAGACCGGCCTGGATTACTACCGCCTCGAGGGCGACCTGGAGTGGCAGCGCGAGCGCTTCCGCACCCATATCCGGGCCTCGCGCGAAACCCGCAAGCCGCTCATCATTCATACCCGCGCGGCCAGCGCCGACACGATCCGCATCATGCAGGAAGAGGGCGCCGGCACGGGTGCCGGCGGCGTAGCGGGCGTCATGCACTGCTTCACGGAGTCGCTGGAAGTCGCGCAGGCGGCCATGGAGCAGGGCTTTTATATCTCGTTCTCGGGCATCGTCACGTTCAAGAGCGCCAAGGAATTGCAGGAAGTGGCCAGGGCCGTGCCGCTCGAGCGCATGCTGATCGAAACCGATTCGCCCTACCTGGCGCCGGTGCCGTTTCGCGGGCGCATGAACGAGCCTGGCTACGTCGCCCACGTCGGCGAATACATTGCCACCCTCAAGGGCGTGTCGCTGCGCGAGGTCGCGGACCGGACCAGCGAGAATTTCTTCACGCTGTTCAGCACTGCGCAAGCATGAACATGATCACGACCCGCCGCACGCTCCTGCTCGGCTGCCTGCTGGCCGCAACGCTCCCCGGGAGCCTGGCCCTGGCGGCCACGCCCGGCGAAGTCGCCGCGTTCTTCCGCGCCGTCCAGCTCGACGACGTGAAGAAGGTCGAGCAACTGGCAGCCGGCGCGGTCGATCCCAATCTCATCAACCCGGCGGGCGGCGAGCCGGCCCTCGTTATCGCCGTGCGCGAAGACGCGAAGCGGGTGTTCGCGCATTTGCTGGCCCATCCGGCCATCGACCTGGAAACCACGGCGATGAACGGCAATACCGCCCTGATGATGGCCGCCTACAAGCCGAATCGCGAGGCGGCCGCCGCCTTGCTGGCCCGGGGCGCGAAGGTCAACCGTCCGGGCTGGACGCCGTTGCACTACGCCGCCGCCGGCGGCGACGTCGCCATCGCCCGCCTGCTCCTCGAGCGCAAGGCCAAACTGGACGCCCTGTCGCCGCTGCAGAGCGGCGCCTACACGCCCCTGATGATGGCGGCGCGCGAAGGCAAGCCGGAGGTGGCGGTCTTCCTGCTGGAGCAGGGCGCCGATCCCCGCCTGAAGAATTCCGAAGGGCTCACCGCCGCCCGGATCGCCGAACGCGCCGGCCGCAAGGACATCGCCGCCACGATCGACGGCTTCAAACTATAGCTCTTCAGCATTGCCGCGCGGAACTAGGCGGTAAACACCCCCCAGCTCGGCCAATCGGCCCGGTGCTTCCTTGTCCATAATGGCCTTACCGTACAAGCCGTAAGGGCAAAGGAACACCATGCTGAACGAACGCGAAATCGAAAGCTGCTACCTGGGGCAGTTCATTCCAGTCCATTACCATCACAATATGCTGATGGACCAGAACCGGATGCACAGCTTCAAGTCCGCCATCCACTACGCGGTCAAGCCGGGCGCCAAGGTGCTGGAACTGGGCGGCGGCACCGGCGTGCTGTCCTTCTTCGCAGCCCAGGCAGCGAGCAAGGTCTATTGCGTCGAGTTCAATCCCGACATGGTGCGCGAGGCGCGCAAGTTCCTGGCGATTAATCCGAACGGCCACAAGGTCGAGGTCATCCACGCCGACGCCTTCGACTACCTGCCGCCGGAGCCGGTCGACGTCGTGATCTGCGAAATGATCCACGTGGCCATGCTGCGCGAAAAGCAGGTCGAGGTCATCGAATCGTTCAAGCGCCGCTACCTGGCCAAGTTCGGCGGCCCGCTGCCGGTCTTCCTGCCCGAAGCCGTGATCATGGCGGCCCAGCCGGTCGAGCAGGAATACGATTTCGAGGGCTTCCACGC
This sequence comes from Telluria sp. AZSoR62, assembly GCF_058111565.1. Lineage (NCBI taxonomy): Bacteria > Pseudomonadati > Pseudomonadota > Betaproteobacteria > Burkholderiales > Oxalobacteraceae > Telluria > Telluria sp. AZSoR62. The sequence continues at coordinate 16,409 of NZ_JBYTST010000019.1, read as the reverse complement.
GCCGATCGTGCAGTTCCAGGAAACCAACGTCATCTACCCGGGCACGGTGGAGCTGGCCCAGCCGGCGGTGTACAGCCTGATCGACTTCAGCCAGCCGGTGGACAGCATGTTCGCCTGGGAAGGCGCGATCGTGGTCGAAAAGAGCGGCACGCTCAACGCGATGCGCTTCATCACCAAGAACGTGCTGGCAGTCGTGCAGGAAGAATCGAACACGATCGACTGGCTCAACCACTACATGACGCTGCCGATGGAGCAGCCGGTCAAGGTGGTGGCGGGCGACCTGCTGCACATCGCCTTCCAGTACCGCGCCGGCGGCTCGATCCCTTCGCTGCAGGCCTCCCTGCGCGCCCAGGTGATCAACCAGCACGTCGCCCGGGACGTTCCCGCCTACGCGTGAGTTGTGCACCCGCCACCGCCACCGGCCCCGGTGGCGGTAGGGGGCAATCCGCTTACCATGCGAATTCCCCCATCCAGCCCGCCTTTTCCCCCGCCTGTCGCACGGCGTTTGTTCCGTCCCGCCTGACCCTCTAGAGTGTTCCTGCGCCGTCAATTTCAAAGGAGCGAGGACAATGTTAGGTTTCCTGCTATGGTTGGTACTGCTGTTCCTGTGCTGGCCCATTGCACTGCTGGCCCTGGTGCTGTATCCGCTGGTGTGGCTGCTCTTGCTGCCGTTCCGGCTGCTCGGCGTGGGCGTCGAGGCGGTGTTCGAGCTGCTGCGCGCCATTGTCCTGCTGCCGGCCCGCATCCTCGGCGCCTCGCCCGGACGCTGACACCGGCTGAGTGTGGGTCAATTAACAGACGACAGCGTTTCAATCTTCTACTGTGGAACTGCCCCTCTTTCATTGGGAAAGCGGGGCTTTGACTTGAGGAAACGACTATGCGCCTGGATATTTACCGTAGAGCAGAAACTGACGGCAAGCTGTCCTATCTGGCAGTACCGGAAGCACGCAACATCCCCGAAGAAGCGACCAACACGGACTGGGAAATCGAAGTCCGGGCGATCGAGGTCGACGACGGCGCCGAGCAGCTGCCCGACTACGACATCGAGAACGTCAGCGGCCAGATCGACGAAAAGGGGTATGCCATCACCTCGGTTCAGCACTGAGTTTCCCCAGCCCGGTCCCGAACCGGGCATCCCGCCGCGCTTCGCACGTCCTTGCCTGCTGCCGGCAGGATCTTCATCGTCGGCGCGTTGCAGGCATAAAATTTCTTCTAGCCAAAAGCCCGGCCTTCAACGGCTGTCTGGCCCTTATGGTATCCTGCGTCCCTTGCTAAGAAGCCAGCCGCCTGTGCGCTGGGACGGGAGATGCGATGAAGTGGGTAGTGGTTGGCTTTTATTTCCTATCGATCCTGCACATCCATTTCCGCGGCCGCGTGCGCCTGCCGTTTCGTCGCCAGCTGTTCGACCATTCGTCGTTCATGGCGCCGATCAACATCTTCATGCACAAGTTTTCCAAGGTGCCGAGTACGCCGTTCATTCCGGTGAGCGCCTTCCCGGAACTGGCGAAGCTGCAGGAGAACTGGCCCGTCATCCGCGCCGAGGCCGAGAATTTGCTGGCCCTGAAAAAGATCAAGGCCGCCGAGCAGAACGACGACGCCGGCTTCAATTCCTTCTTCAAGAACGGCTGGAAACGCTTCTACCTGAAATGGTATGACGCCAGCCACCCCTCGGCCGAGCGCCTGTGCCCGCAGACCTATGCGCTGCTGCAATCGATCCCGACCGTCAAGGCCGCGATGTTCGCCGAGCTGCCGCCGGGCGGCAAGCTCAACCCGCACCGCGATCCCTTTGCCGGTTCGATGCGCTACCACCTGGGCCTGGCCACGCCGAACGACGACCGCTGCTTCATCGAGGTCGACGGCGAGCGCTATAGCTGGCGCGACGGCCAGGGCGTGATCTTCGACGAAACCTTCATCCACTGGGCCATCAACGGCAGCGACAGCGACCGCATCATCCTGTTCTGCGACATCGAGCGCCCGATGCGCTTTGGCTGGATGGGCGCCTTCAACCGCTGGTTCGGCCGCACCGTGATGACCGCCGCCGCCTCGCCCAACGAGACGGGCGACCAGGTCGGCCTGGTCAGCAAGCTGTTCCGCATTTCCTTCTACATGGGCCAGTACCGGCGCCGCCTGAAGGCCTGGAACAAGACCGTCTACAACCTGGTGCGCATCGTGCTGGTCGTGGCCCTGGGCCTGTTGATCTGGTGGATCTGAGGCGAAGTGAAAGCACCGACAAGGGCCGCGCAAGCGGCCTTTTTTACGCCCCTGCGAGCCGCCCGGCACGAAATGGCGTTTCCGCACACAATGTCGGTTCGCAGTTCATGAACAACGTATCTAACCAAGGGAGGAAAGCAATGTCGAAAGTCCTGGTTCTGTATTACTCGACCTATGGTCATATCGAAACCATGGCCAAGGCCGTCGCCGAAGGCGCGCGCGCTGCCGGCGCCACCGTGGAGGTGAAGCGGGTGCCGGAAACGGTGCCGGAAGAGGTCGCCAAGAATGCGCATTTCAAGCTGCAGCAGGATGCGCCGGTCGCCACGCCGAACGAGCTGGCCGACTACGACGCCATCATCATCGGTGCGCCGACCCGCTACGGCCGCATGCCGGGGCAAATGGCGGCCTTCCTCGACCAGACCGGCGGGCTGTGGGCCAAGGGTGCGCTCAACGGCAAGGTGGGCGGCGCCTTCACCTCCACCGCGACCCAGCACGGAGGCCAGGAAACCACGCTGTTTTCCATCATCACCAACCTGCTGCACTTCGGCATGACGGTGGTCGGCCTGCCGTACAGCTACCAGGCGCAAATGACGCTCGACGAGATCGTCGGCGGCAGCCCCTACGGCGCCTCGACCATCGCCGGCGGCAAGGGCGAACGCCAGCCGAGCGAACTGGAACTGGGCGGCGCGCGACACCAGGGCGAACTGATTGCGCGCATGGCCAACAAGCTGTTCGGCTAGCGGCAGGGCAGGCAACCGGGCCGCCTTCGGCACGCCGCGGGGAAGTTTGCTATCGTTGGCAGTCCCTCAACATCACACCGACTGCCATGACCGATCTTTCCAGCTTCCCCGTCAGCACCAAGTGGCCCGCCCGGCATCCCGAGCGCCTCCAGCTGTATTCGCTGCCCACGCCCAACGGCGTGAAAGTGTCGATCATGCTGGAAGAGACCGGCTTGCCCTACGAAGCCCACAAGGTCAGCTTCGATACCAACGACCAGATGTCGCCGGCCTACCTGGCGCTCAACCCGAACAACAAGATCCCGTCCATCATCGACCCCGACGGCCCGGGCGGCAAGCCGCTCGCGCTGTTCGAGTCCGGCGCCATCCTGATTTACCTGGCCCAGAAGACCGGCAAGTTCCTGCCCCTCGATCCGGCCGCGCGCTACCACACCATCCAGTGGCTGATGTTCCAGATGGGCGGGATCGGGCCGATGTTCGGCCAGCTCGGCTTCTTCCACAAGTTCGCCGGCAAGGACTACGAAGACAAGCGCCCGCGCGACCGCTACGCCGCGGAAACCAAACGCCTGCTGGGCGTGCTCGAGGGCCAGCTGGCGAAGCACCGGTGGGTGGCGGGGGAGGAATACACGATCGCCGACATCGCGATCTTCCCGTGGGTGAACAACTTGATCGGCTTCTACGACGCCGGCGAACTGGTCGGCGTCAAGGATTTCCCGCGGCTGCAGGCGGCGGTGGAAGCCTTCCGCCAGCGTCCTGCCGTGGCCGCAGGCCTGGCGATTCCCGCTTAAGCGGCCCGGGGCCGGCGCCGCAGGAGCGCCATGCCGGCCAGCGCCGCGCCGAACAGCCAGAAGCCAGGCGGCTCCGGCACTTCGGCCGCATCCCGGTCTTCCTCGTCGGTGGGCACCGCGGGAGCCGGCAGGGCCAGGCTCGGCTCCGGTATGAAGGGACCCGGCTTGGCATCGGCCTCGCCTGGCGGAACGACGATGCTGCCGCCACCGCCGCTGCCGCCGCCAGGAATACCGCCGCTGGCAGGCGGGCGTGCATCGACGCCCCCGGTGGCAGGCGGCTGGACGCCGGGGAGGAAGGGAGCGACGGTGCCGGGCAGCGTGCTGCCGGTGCCGCCAGCAAGCGGCGCCGTACCGACCGCCGTATCGGACGCCGGACCCGACGCCGCCGGCAGCGTGGCTTCCTGCTGGGGCAGGCCGCCCGGCGCATCCGGGAGCGGCGCGACAGGCGCATCGGCCGACACTTCCAGCGTCGGCGGCGCCGAGCCGGCGCTGACCGGCGCCACGGTCCCCGCAGCGAGCAGCGAAGCCAGGCTGCCGGACGAACCGAACTGGGCGAGCGTCATGCTGTTCATGCCCGTGTTGCTGCTGGAGGAGGGCAGTTTGCCGGCGCTGTTGGCCAGTGCGCGTGCGCCGCCGCCAGTGCCGGACGCGAGCGGGGCCTGCATGCCGCGGCCGGTGTGGCGCAGCATGCCGGCGCTGTCGGCCACGGCAAGCAGCGGCGCGTCCGCAGCGCGCGCCGCGCCGTCACCGTATTCTTCGACCATCGAATCGAGGATTTCGGCGCTGGGCTCCTGCGCCTCGACCGGGAACTGGGCCACATCCGAAATCCGGTTGGCGCAGCGCGTCCGCATTTCATTGCTGCCGTCGGACAGCAGGGTCTCGCCCTCGGCCAGCATGACTTTCTTCGATGTCCAGTACACCTGGTCGCCCTTGCGGTAGGACACGTGCACCGCGCGCGGCTTGGCGACGGTCACCACACGCGCCTTGTCGACCTCGAAGCTGGCGTAATGGGCGGCTACCACCTTGTCGGTGCGAATCACCCGCGCCAGCTCGGTCTGGGTCGCGGCGCCGCCCGGCACGATCGAATACGGGTAGATGCGGCGTGGCGCGGCCATGGCCGGAGCGGTGGCGCCTGGCGTGGTAGCAAGGGCCAGCACGGCCGGGGCAGCGTCGGCTGCGAACCGGTCGGGCTCTCCCGTCAGCGCAAACCCCAGCGTACCGCCCGCGATGGCCAGCATCAGGGCCGCCGCCACACGCTGTTGAAGGCGTGTACGCTTGGTGCGGCGTCGGGTGTAAGGGTAGCGGCGGTCCATGGAAGTGCTCGAGTAGGAGATGTCCTACAGAATAAACTATTTCCAGTAGCAAATCACTACCTCATCGATAAATTCGTCATTTTTCGTTGTAAATATCCAAACCGCGCGCCTCGGCACTGTGGAAAACCACATCGATGAGCCCGTGTGATCGCGGGTCGAATGCGCTACACTAGCCGCTCATGCCAATACATCAATAGAAGGATGGAGACTATGCGTTTACTCTTCGGCACCGGTAAGAAATTCGCTTTCGCTGTGGCGACGTCGGTACTATCCCTGAGCGCCATCGCGCAAACCTGGCCGGATTCGACGGTGACGGTGGTCGTGCCGTGGCCGCCGGGCGGTCCGTCCGACATCGCCGCGCGCCCGATGGCCAAGGGCCTGACCCAGGCGCTGGGACAGACCTTCGTGATCGACAACCGCGCCGGCGGCGGCGGCAATATCGGCACGGCCGCGGTCACCCGCGCCCAGGGCGACGGCAAGACCCTCCTGATCACCTCGAGCGCACCGATCGTGATCAACCCGAGCCTGTACAAGAACATGAACTTCGATCCGCTCAAGGACCTCGCGCCGGTGACCAACCTGCTGCGCGTGCCGCTGGTCCTGGTTGCCCACCCATCGGTGCCGGCCAAGAACCTGAAGGAACTGATGGCGCACATCCAGTCGAAGAAGGGCCAGTTCTCGTTCGGCTCGTCGGGCAACGGCACGCCGCAGCACCTGACCAGCGAACTGTTCGCGAGCGTGGGCAAGCTGCAGATGACCCACGTTCCCTACAAGGGCTCGGCGCCGGCCATTTCCGACCTGCTCGGCGGCCACATCCCGATCATGTTCGACAGCACCATCGCGATCATGCCGCACATCAAGAGCGGCAAGGTCAAGGCGATTGCGATTTCCGGCGCCAAGCGCTCGCCGCTGCTGCCGGACGTGCCGACCTTTGCCGAAGCGGGCCTGGCGGGCATCGAGTCCTACGCCTGGTACGGCATGTTCGCCCCGGCCAAGACGCCGAAGGCCGTGGTCGCCAAGATCAACGCCGAAGCGATCAAGGTCATGAAGGGGGCCGAGTTCCAGAAGGTGCTGGCCGATACCGGCTCCGAATTCGTGGGCGAGTCGCCGGAAGCCTTCGGCAAGTTCGTGCAGGCCGAATCGGTGCGCTGGTCGAAGGTCGTCAAGGACAGCGGCGCGACGGTCGATTAAGGCCACACGCGCAGGCAGGAACAACAACGCCGCCGGGGCAACCCGGCGGCGTTGGTCATTCAGGCGCCGGTTCAGGCGCGCGGGCGCTGGCGGTGGAAGGTCAAGGGGCTGTAGGCCACGGCCGAAGGCGGGGGCGATTGCAGGATGTTCTGCTTCATCGCGCCGACCACATGCATCTCGCAGGGCTTGCAGTCGAAGCGCAGCGTGTAGCGCTCGTTGCCGCTGACCAGGGTCATCGGTTCGGCGCGGACCTGCCCCTGCACGCCGGTGACGCCCTTGGCCTGCTTCGGGCACAGGTTGAAGGAAAAGCGCAGGCAGTGCTTGGTGATCATCAGCGACACTTCGCCCGGCTCTTCGTGCGATTCGTAGGCCGCATCGATCAGCTGCACGCCATGCTTGTGATAGAAGGCGCGCGCTTTTTCATTGTAGACATTGGCGAGATAGCTCAGCTGCTGGTCCGGGTAGATCGCCGGCGGCTCGGCCCTGGGTTTGCGTTGCGGCCGCTCCCAGGCGGCCAGGCGCGCCGCTTCGTGGGCAAGGATGGCGTCGCGGCGCAGGGCGTTGATCGCGCTCGACGGCACGAACCAGGGCTGGGACAGCTGCAGCTCCACGGCGCCGGCCTCGAACATCGTGTTGCCGAGCTTGGCGAGGCTGGCGCGCAAGCCGGCTTCGGCCTGGGCTGCCTGCTGGGCCGGCTGCAGCGCGACCTGGGCGTCGAGCATCGACGCGATGCCATCCTCGTCGCGCACGCTCAGGCGCAGGCCGCCGGGCTGTTCGCTCAGGGTCAGGTCGACCCGCACCTTGCGCTCGGACGACTTCTTGTTGAGCGCCGATTCCCACTGGTGGTCGCGGTTGCGGTGCACGATGGTGCCGACCCTCAATCCCGGCAGGCTGCCCAGCACCTCGTTGGGGAACACGCGCCAGCGCTGGCCATCCTCGTCTTCGCCGAGCTTTTCGGCCTTGTTGGCCTGCACGCCGACGGTGGCGCGCTTGTTCATGTAGTTCAGGCCGTCGCCATTGGCCATCGCCGCATTGGTCGCCAGGTCGATGAAGTCCGCGCCGATGCGCGTGACCGTGCCCAGCTCGACGCCGATGTACTTGGGCGAATCGAAGGCGCCGATGTCTTCCTGGCGGCCCAGCGCGAAATAATCGGTATGGCCGCGGTGGAAATTCTTGTCCACGTCCGGGCTGAACAGCACGCGCGTGGCGCCGCTGGCGGCGCGCGAGAATTCCGGCCGGCGCTCGAGCAGCTCGTCGAGCAGCAGCCGGTAGTGGGCCGTGATGTTCTTGACGTAGCCCATGTCCTTGTAGCGGCCCTCGATCTTGAACGAGCGGATGCCGGCATCGACCAGGGCTTCCAGGTTGCGGCTCTGGTCGTTGTCCTTCATCGACAGCAGGTGCTTTTCATAGGCCACCACGCGGCCTTCGCCATCGCTCAGGGTGTAGGGCAGGCGGCAGGCCTGCGAGCAGTCGCCGCGGTTGGCGCTGCGGCCGGTGTCGGCGTGCGAGATATAGCACTGGCCCGAGAAGGCCACGCACAGGGCGCCGTGCACGAAGTATTCGAGCGGGGTGTCGACCTGGGCGTGGATCTTGCGAATCTGTTCGACCGTGAGCTCGCGCGCCAGCACCAGCTGCGAAAAGCCGACGTCGCCCAGGAATCTGGCCTTCTCCACGGTGCGGATGTCGCACTGGGTGCTGGCGTGCAGCTGGATCGGCGGCAGGTCCAGTTCCAGCAGGCCCATGTCCTGGATGATCAGGGCGTCGACGCCGGCGTCATACAAGTCGTGTATCTGCTTGCGCGCCAGCTCCAGTTCGCTGTCGTGCATGATCGTGTTCATGGTCACGAAGATGCGCGAGCGGTAGCGGTGGGCGAACTCGACCAGCCCGGCAATGTCTTCCAGGGGATTGCTGGCGTTGTGGCGCGCGCCAAAAGCCGGGCCCCCGATATACACCGCATCGGCGCCGTGCAGGATGGCCTCGCGGCCGATTTCGGCGGTTTTGGCGGGCGACAGGAGTTCAAGCTGGTGGGCTGGCAAAGACATGGCGGGATCCTCGGTGCGAAGACCGAAATTATAGCCATTTCGCCACCCCAAGTCATTCCCCGCGGGTGGCCATCGACAGGTTCACGACAGGCTGGGCAGGCGCCTGAACAGCGCCGGGTAGTGCACCACCAGACCGTCGGGGTCGACCTCGAGCTCGGCCTGGAAGCCGCCAACCGGCCCTTCGTACAGGTAGCGGCGCTCGGCCAATCGCGTATAGGCCTGGTCGGCGCGCGCCAGTTCCAGGGTCGGCACCGGAATGTAGACGACAGCAAGGCTGGTGCGCCGGTCCAGGTGCTCGCCGAGGCGGCGGATGGGAAGGGTGTTGGTGAAGGGCGTGGCGGAGATGTCGACGTCGATGCAGCCCGCCAGGTCGGGCAGGGCAAGGCCGTCGCCGTCGCGCCAGGCGCCGCCGCCGTCGGTGGTGAGCACGCGCGACTCGCCGCCCGCGGCATGCACCTCGACCGCGCGCACGCGCCAGCGCACATCGCAGCAGATCCGGTAGCTGCAGCCGAAGGGGCCGCTCTCGTCGGCGCCGATGACGACGCCCTCCGCGACGATGATGTCGTCGCGGTGCTGCAAAGTCAGGTGCTCGAGTCCGATGCCGTCATCGGACTGCCAACGGTAGACGCGCTGCATGGCCCATTCCCATCGCGCCAAAATTAGCACAGCGCGCACCGGTGTGGCGTGCCTCAGTGGAAGAGGTGGAAATGGTTCGGCAGCACAAGCACTGCCACGCCTGCCTAGTCGTTGCGTGGCGTGCGGCGGCGCTCGATGCGGCGGCGGCGCGCGGGCTCTTCGATGGCGCGGATCAGGATATCGCGTGGGATGTGGCAGTTGTCCAGGTAGTCCAGCGCGAAGCGCAGCCCTCGGGTTTCCGCCAGGAAGAAGGCGTACTCGGCAGTTACAGCGGTCTGGTCATCTCGTCGTCGTTGCGGCATTGGCAAACTTTCTGCATGAAGGCGCACCGGCATGCACGCGCGCATCTTGCGTAATCGGGTCGGCAGAGGCAAAGCCCCTGCCTGGCCGGCACCCCCGATTACGTACCGGCTTGTTGCCTATAGTACAACCGGGAGCCCGGCGCACGGGACGATTATGTTAGCGTTTGTTACAACACAACGAAACTGGCATCCATGCGGTTGAGATGCAAACGGCGCGTCTCTCGACGCGCCGCGTGTATGAAGCATGAATAAAGCCGTGAGGAATTACTGGCGCAGCAGGCGGCGCAGGGTCCCGGCCAGCTCTTCGGCCGAGAACTTGGCGACATAGGCGTCGGCCTGGACGTTCTTGACGTGTTCCTCGTTCGTCGTGCCCGACAGCGAGGAATGGATGACGACCGGGATGCCGCCGAACCGTCCGCTCTTCTTGATGTTGCGGGTCAGGGTGAAACCATCCATTTCCGGCATTTCCAGGTCGGTCAGCACCAGTGCGACCTTGTCGTGCACGGTCTTGCCTTCGGCCTCGGCGGTGGCGGCGATGGCGTTGAGCTGGTCCCAGGCTTCCTTGCCGCTCTTGGCCATGATGTAGGGCAGGCCCATGGCCTTGAGGCCTTCTTCGATCAGGGCGCGGGCCACCACGGAATCGTCGGCTGCCAGCACGACCGAGCCGGCCTTGATCTGGATTTTCGAGCCGACCGTCTGCTGGTTGATCTCCGGTCCCGAGTCCGGGTTCATGTCGCGCAGGATGGTCTCGACGTCGAGCACCTGGGCCAGGCGGCCTTCGTCGCCGTTCTCGCTCGGCAGGCGGGCGATGCTGGTGACCATGCCGCTGCCGGCGCAGCGCTCGGCCGACATCACCTGGCTCCAGTCCAGGCGCACGATTTCTTCCACGCTCTCGACCGCGAAGGCCTGGGTGGTGCGGGCAAATTCCGTGACCAGCATGATGTTCAGGCCGGTCTTGGGCTTGACGCCGGCGATTGCCGGCAGGTCCAGCACCTGGATGATCTGGCCGCGCAGGTTGACCACGCCCAGCACGTGCGGCATTGCGCCGGCCACGGCGGTAATCGCCGGCATGGCGACGATCTCGCGGATCTTGAACACGTTAATGCCGAACAGCTCGCTACGCTCGCCATGTTCGTCGCCGCCGAGGCGGAACAGCAGCAGCTCGAATTTGTTGGTGCCGGTGAGGTTGCTGCGTTCGTCGACTTCTTGTTGTACCGATTTCATGATCCCGGATCTTCCATAGTAATGCCGTTAGGAAAGCATTCTACGTGCGAAAAGAAAGGAACCGGTGGCGCTGGAGCCGAATTCGTCAGATTTTCCAGCGCCGGACTGCGCGAAAACAACGAAATATAAAGACGACATGAAAAAGCGCCGCAATAGCGGCGCTCTTCATGGAGGCAGCAAGGCCCGTTTGTTACTTGCGGCGGCGCAGCCCGGCCAGGCCGGCCAGTCCCAGTCCCAGCAGGGCCATCGAGCCCGGTTCCGGCACATTGGTCGCGGTAATGGCGGTGGTGAAATAGGCCACAGTCAAACGGCCACGCGGTCCGGCGCCACGAAGGCCAGGCCTTCCTCGAAAGAACGCAGGATCATGTCGACGTGTTCTTCCACCAGTGCGCGCTTGGGCAATTGTTCGTCATATGGCAACAATACGGTGACCATCAGGGCTTCCGGCAGGTCGGCGCGCAATTCGGCGACGGCCGCCAGCCATTCCTCGATATTGTCCTGGCGCGGGTAGGTCATGAAGACAGTCGACACCAGCGCCGGGTTGCCCCCTTCGGGCCGCTCTTGCGGCGCGCCCGCCACGATGCTGCGGGCGTCGACCTCCGCTTCGCGCAGGGCGCGCACCAGCAGTTCGGTGAGGAATTCGTCGCGCTCGGACGGCAGGCCGGCGCACAGCACGATCGAGCCGCTCGGGACGTCGAGCGAGCCCTGCCAGCGCCCGAAGCGGGCTTCGCGCATCTGGCGCAGGTGGGCGCCGATGTTCGCGTCCAGCAGCGGCACCGCCTTGCGCCGCGTGCGCGCACCTGAATCCGTAGCCGAAGCCACCGTCTCGGCGATGTTCGCGATCACCGCGCGCATGCGGTCCTGCTGGAGCTTGTCGATGGTCCCGGTGCCGAGGTCCGACACCGCCATGCGCAGGCCCGGCAGCAGCACGTGGTCGCAATAGCGCGCGAAGCTGTAGCGCCGCACATAGGCCTGCGCATCCTTGGTCAGTTCGTCGGCTTCGCCGGCCAGCACGCGCTGGTGGAAGCGCTCGGCGTCCGACATGTTGGGCGCGTCGCCCAGCAAGATGGTGATCGGCGCCAGCGCGCGCACGTGGCGCCCGGCCACCACCAGGCACAAGGTCAATGGCGTGGACAGCAGCAGCCCGACCGGCCCCCACAGCGCGCCCCAGAACAGGGCCGAGACGATCACGGCCAGCGGCGACAGGCCGGAACTGTGGCCATAGACCTTGGGCTCGATGAAATTGGCCAGCACCAGCTCGAAGGCCAGGAAGATCGCCAGGCAGGTGACGGCCAGCGACCAGCCCGGGTCGATCGCGGCCACGAACACGGCGATGATGGCGCCGGCCAGCAGCACGCCCAGGTAGGGCACGAAGCGCAGCACGCCGCTGAGCACACCCCACAGCACCGCGTGGGGCACGCCGACCAGCCACAGCGACAGGCCGATGGCCGCGCCGAAGGTGGCGTTCACCACGAACTGCGAGAAGAAAAAGCGCGACACGCCCTGCGCGGCGTCGCCCAGCGTACGGATGGTGCGGCTCACTTCCGCCTGGCCGGCCAGGCGCACCAGGCGGTCGCGCAGGGAGCCCTGTTCGAGCAGGATGAACACCAGCAGGATCAGCACCACGCCGGCTTCCCCGATCGGGCCCCACACCAGGCCGACGATCCGCCCCAGCGTGTCCTTCATGGTGCGCGGGGTGCGCACCTCGACCGGCACCGGCGCACTGGTGGCGGTGTTGGCCGCGGTCGCCGTCAGGTTGCCGCCGCGGCGCGGACGTACCGGCTCGACCGTGGGGCTCGGGGCCACCGCGCTCAGTTCGGCCTCGATGCGCGAGATCGGGCGCTCCACCACCTCGCGCACCTTGGCGACCTTGGTGCGGATCGCGCTGCGGTATTGCGGCAGGTCGCGCGTGATCGTCACCAGCTGGGTCGCCAGCACCGCGCCGACGCCGGTCAGGAAGGTCGACACCAGCGCGACCGACAGCAGCACGGCCGGCATGCGCGCCAGGCCGATCCGGGTCACGCTGCGCACCAGCGGCGCCAGCACCAGGCTGAGGATCAGCGCGAGGGCCAGCGGCTCGAGCACTTCGCGCCCGAAATGCAGGAGGGCGACGATGCAGGTGGCGCTGACGACAGCGTTCGCGCTCAGGCGCAGGGAAGGTGGCTGGAAATTCATGCGGCGGGTCGGCGGCTCATCGAGATGAAAACCGGATATGTATAAAGGAAAATAGCTCTTTCGCCAAGTGCTCCGGCATTGACCCGGTCGCGCACGCGGCATCGCCGGCGATTCCCGACGAAAAAATTCCGCCGGGAAGGGTCAATGCCTTATTATTCAGGCAACAGGAGAACCCGACCATGGATGCACTGATACAAGCAGGCTTACCGGCATGATCGCCGCCGACAGCTTCGACTACGATACCGCTCTGGCAGCCTGCGCCCGCGGCGACCAGGCGGCGCTGCGCCGCATCTACGACCGCGACGGCCGCAGCCTGCTGGGCGTCGCGCTGCGCATCGTGCGCCACCGCCAGATCGCCGAAGACGTGCTGCACGACGCCTTCCTGAACATCTGGACCCGGGCCCACAGCTTCGACCCGGCGCGCGGCGCCGGCCGCGGCTGGATCTACAGCGTCGTGCGCAACCAGGCCCTGAGCCTGGTGCGCAGCGGCGAGCGCGAAGTCGGCGTCGACGAAGAGGTGCTGGACGCGCTCGGCGCAGCCGCGGCCGACAGTGGCGCGCCCGACGCCTTCGAACTGCACCAGGATCTGGGCCGCCTGCACGATTGCCTGGTCGGCCTCGACACCGTCAAGCGCAACAGCATCCTGTACGCCTATGTCGACGGCTGCTCGCACAGCGAGATCGCCGAGCGCCTGCAGACGCCGCTCGGCACGGTCAAGACCTGGATCCGGCGCGGCCTGAGCGCGCTGCGGGAGTGCATGGGATGAACCGCGAGCGCGACGAACTCGATGGCCTGGCCGGCGAATATGTGCTGGGCTGCCTGCCCTTGCCGAAGCGGCGCGAAGTGGAAGCGGCGCTGCCCCGCGATGCGGAACTGCGCGCTTCGGTGGCGCAATGGGAAGCCAGGCTGCTGCCCCTGACGCGACTGGCCGAACCGGTGGAACCGTCGCCGCAGCTGTGGGGCCGCATTGCCGGCTCGATCGCAGCCGCAGCGGCCCGGCCGGCACGCGCCGGCTGGTGGGACCGGCTCGGCCTGTGGCGCAGCCTGGCCGCAGCCGGTTTCGCCGCCGCGGCGGCCATGGCGGTGATCACGGTGCAGCAGCCCGGCGCACCGGCGCCGCGCTACATGGTGGTGCTGGCCGCGCCCGGCAGCATGGCGCCGGGCTGGGTGCTGCAGTCGCAGGACAGCGGCAAGCTGCGCCTGGTGCCGCTGCGCGACACCGCCTTGCCGGCGGCGCGCTCGCTGCAGCTCTGGACCAAGGGCGACGGCTGGGCCGGACCGGTCTCGCTCGGACTGGTCCAGCCGGGCAAGTCGGTCGAGGTGGCGCTGGGCGACCTGCCGCCGCTGGCGCCGAACCAGCTGTTCGAGATCACGCTCGAGCCGGAAGCCGGCTCGCCGATCGGGCGTCCGACCGGGCCTATCCTGTTCATCGGCCGCGCCGTCAAGATGATCTGAACGCCATCCCGGCCGCAGCCGGGATGGCAGGGGATTACCGCAGCGAGATCGCGAGGTCGCGCAGGCCCAGGCTGCTGCCGACGACCGACAGCGCCGGATTGGCCGTGCCGCCCGCCAGCGTGGCCGCGCCCGTGGCCAGGTCGATCCGGTACAGCGACGACGGACCGCTCGCGCTGGTCCGCAGGGCCGCCAGTACGAGCCCGTTGGCGCCGCCGCCGATATCGAAGCCCACGTCGCCCGCCACCGCCACGCCCAGCGCGCCGACATTGACCAACACGCCGTCGTTCGGCGGATTCTGCAGGGCCAGGCTGTCGCTGTCGGTATCGATGTCGAACAGCTGGGTCGTCGTGGCGCCGGGGACGCTGTTGGTGTAGGCGGCGGCCGTCACGACCGGCGTGGCGCCTGCGCGGTTGACGGCGCCGTCGGTCGTGGTCGCCCCCGTATCGACATTGATGCGCAGGCTTTGCCCGGTGTTGCCGATCACGCGCAGGCGGTCGGCGACCGGGTTGAAGTCCACCGCAAAGGCGGTGCCGGCGATGGCGGTATAAGGATTGGTGGCGTCGGCAGCGTCGGCCGCAAGGCTGGCCTTGACCGTGGCCACGCCGGTGGCCGCGTCGATGGTCACGATGCGCGCGGCGGACGTGATCCCGTACAGCAGGCCGTCCTTTGGCCGGAAATCGATCCCGAGCAGGGTTTCATTCGCATTCAGCCCGGCCACGCCGATGTCGAGGGTCAGGCTGTTGGGCGTGGCGGGACGGAAGGCCACGATGCGGCCGGCGTCGGTCAGGCCCAGCACCACCGGCGCCGCAGTGGCGCGCGCGGCCAGGCCGCGCACATCTTCGCTGATGCCCAGCGCGCCGATCGCGGTGGCCGCATTGGCGGTGGCGCCCAGGTTGATGCCGTACAGGGTGCGTGCGCCGCCCACGTTCAAGACTGCGTAACCCATGTTGGTGCGGGCGTCGATGTCGAAGCCGTTCACGCCGCCGGCGTCCACGCCCAGGGCAACCGGCGTGGCCAGGGTGCCGTTGTTGGGCGGGTTCTGGGTGTAGAGGGTGTCGGTTGCGCTGTCCAGCGCGTACAGGGTGGTGGCGCCCGTGCCGGCAAACGAATTGGTGTAGGCCGAAGCGGTGACGGTGGTGGTCGCCGCGCCGCCGTTGATGTTGCCGTCGGTGGTGGTCGCGCCCGTATCGACATTGATGCGCAGGCTCTGGCCGGTGTTGCTCACTACGCGCAGGCGGTCGGCCGCCGGATTGAAGTCCACGCCGAACTCGGTCCCGGACAGGGCGGTGAAGGGCGCCGTGGTGTCGGTCGCATCGACGCTCAGGGTCGATTTCAGGGTGGCGGCGCCGGTGGCGGGATCGATCGTGTACAGGCGGCCGCTGCTGCCGACGCCATACAGCAGGCCGTCTGCCGGGCGCACGTCGATGCCGACCAGGTTCTCGCCGGACTGCAGGCCGGTCACCGCCGCGGTGGAGCGGATGGTCGCGGGCGCGGCGCGGTCGAAGGAAACGATCCGGTTGCTGGCCGTCAGGGCCAGCATGTCGCCCACCGAGACCGCCGGAGGCGTCGGGGAGGGCGCAGGCGCGGCGACCTGGTCGTCGTCGTCGCTGCTGCCGCAGCCGGCCAGTGCGGCGGCGATGGCGGAGACAAGAATGAGTTTGGCGAAGCGCTGGTCGTTCATGGTCATGGTCCTTTTTGTGGAGTGGAAGTCGTAGTGACACGAGCTCTACGCGCCAGGAAAGGATTTGGATGCAGCTTTGCCAAAATTATTTGTTTGGTATGCCGAAAACGACAAAGCCAGCCCCGGGAGGCTGGCTTTTCCACATCCGCCCGGCGAACCGGGCAAGAAGAAAGATTACTGCAGGAGCGACATGACCATCGACGACATGCTGTTCGACTGCTTGAGCATGGCGGTGCCGGCTTGCAGCAGCATCTGGCTGGAAGTCATGTTGGCGCTTTCGGTGGCGAAGTCGACGTCCATGATCAGGCCGGCAGCGGCCTTGCTGTTGGTGCTGATGTTCGACAGGTTGTTGTAGACGTGTTCCAGGCGGTTCGCTGCAGCGCCCAGGCCCGAACGGACCTTGTTAACCGAAGCCAGCGCGGTTTCCAGGGTGCCGATGGTGGCGTTGGCGGCGCCGGTCAGTTCCGCACCGGTAGCGGCCGAACCGTAGTTGACGGTGGCGGCGCTGACGTCGGTGACGACTTGCGCCACGTCGGTGCCCAGGTTGACGGCCATGGTCTCGCTCGACGACGCGCCGATCTGGAAGGTCATCGACGAAGCGATGGTGCCGCCCACCAGCAGCTTGGTGCCGCCGAAGGTGGTGTTCTTCAGGAT
>NZ_JBYTST010000018.1:0-91816 GCF_058111565.1 Telluria sp. AZSoR62 | reverse complement strand
TCGACAATCGATCAGATCATCGTTTGACCGCTCCAGAACTCGGCAGTTCAATTTCTACAGCTTGCAGTGACAGCGCCGTTTTTTTTTGCCGCCATGGAAAGCATGCCTGCCGGCGCCTACCGTGACGGGCATAGCGCGGCCCTGGCCTTACAATGATGTGTACAACTGGAAAGAAACCGATATGAGCGACAAAGATACGATGACCACGGCCGAACTGGTATTCAAACTCGGCAAAGTAGCGCGGCGGGCGGTCGATCGCAGCTATGACAAGCCCGAGCCGGCCGAACTGGCCAGGATCGCCGGCAACCTGCTCGAAGCAGGCGATGACAAGCTCGCCGGCGATTTGCTGCTGGTGTTCGTGGCGGGCTTCGAAGAAGGCGACCCGCCCGAGCGGCGCGTCGATCCGGCCAGCCGCGACTGAGCGGGTCAGGCGGTCGTGCCGTTGTGCCGGCCAGGTGTCACCTTCCCGGCGCTGCGACAGAAGGCTGACCGGTCGGATCGCAAGCCAGCCAGCCCCGCGGGTTGCGTGCAGAAGCTTGTGGACTGCGCTGCGCCCTTATGGCCGGCTGATCCTGACCGTATCGCCGTCCTTGCCGGAGGCTGTCACCGTCACCGTCACGCCATCGACCGTCACCGAGTCGCCCATCCGCAGCGCCGCGTCCTCGAAAGCCGGGTCGATCGACCCCGGCCGCCGCACGGTACGGTAGCCGCCCTTGAGGGTGCCGATGCTCATGTCCACTGTATAGACCAGCACGCCTTCATTGCCGCTGGCGATGCGATCGTAGCCTTCGCTCTTGCGCGACTCCATGACCAGGATCCTGGTGGCCGACAGCGGCACCATCGCTGCCTTGGTATCGAGGCTTTGCCGGACCAGGGGACCGAGCGCCACGCTGGTGCCGGCGCCGTTCAGCCCCGCCGGCGGCAGGCAGGCGACCTGCTCCTCCGGCAGCCAGCCCATCAGGTAACGGTCCCAGCCGATGTGCTCGATCGCGTTGCGGCTCCAGTTCATCGCCATGATGCCCCAGTGTCCGAGGGTCTGGGTCTTGTGGTCGAGGTCTTCGTCGTACAGGCCGAATGCGTGGCCGGTCTCGTGGGCCATCCAGCGCCACTCGTTGCCTGGGGCTAGGTACATGTCCGCGCCGCCCGTGGCGCCGTTGATGATGGTGCCGGTCGAGGTGAAGGTCGGGCCGGTGATGGCCGGGCCGTAGCCCATCATGGACATCGGCATGTCCTTCGGCACCAGGATGTACACGGCGTCGTACTGGCTGAAGTCCACCTGCTTGTCGATCATCGCGAAGATGTCGTTGCGGTAGGAGGTAAAGTCGCCGGATCCGTTGACCGAGGTGAAGCCGTACTTCGACGGATTGAAGGGCATGCGCACCCAGTTCGGCAGGATGTCGAAATCGAAGGCCAGGCGGCCGTAGGATTGCTTGGCGTAGAAGTCGCCCACTTCCTTGGCCAGTGGCGAGAACAAGGCGCCTGGATCGTCCTTGCCGGCCACCTCGGGGAAGTCGACCGGGATGATCAGCGAACGCACGCGGCCGAACGACGGCAGGCGGGTACGCACTTTCGGGAAGCCGGCCGACAAGTCGGTGCCAAAGCTGCGCTGCGGCGTGACCGCGTCGAGCAACTGGCATTGCGAGGTCTGGCGGAAGCTCGATACCGGCAGCGCGGCCAGCGCGCGCAGCGCATCCTGGCGCGCCTGCACCGCGGGCGCAGCGACCGGGGACATGTCGAGCGTGACGGCGTGGATTCCGTTGGCGTTGGCGGCGAGGTCCTGCACGCTGGCGGCGCCGCCGGCGGCGACCTCGACCTGGTAGCGATGGCGCTGCAGCCCGGTGGCGCCGTTCGGCTCGACCGTATCGAATTCGTAGCGGGTCGCGGCGGCGAGCTGCAGGTACAGGCTGCCGTCGGCATTGGCGGGCGTGAACTGGAAGCCGCCATTGGCGCTGACGTTGCGCAGGAAGATGCCGGTGGCCAGCCCCACGCCGCCGCTGCTGCGAGGATCGTAGAGCCACAGTTTCAGATTGCTGCCGGCCGGCGCGCTCGCCAGGCTGGCCGGCACCGAGGGCGCCGCGGACGCCGACGGCGCGCGCGCGACGACCTGGGTCGCCAGCACCACCGGCGCCCTGGACAGCACCGAGTTCATGGCTGGCGCGGCGGCGACGACGTCCCAGCCGTTGGCGCTTGCCGCTTTTGCCGCCAGGCCGTTGAGGGTAGCGCCGATGGTGGCATTGAAGGCGGCCAGGTCGGTGCCCAGCCCGACCTGGCCGAGCATGCCGCGCACCACCGCGTTGGCGGCCAGGCCGTCGTAGCCGCGCTCCTGGATCGGCATCGTGATGCGCGTGGTGAAGGCGCTGGCGGCGCTGGCTTTGTTGGCGATGATGACCTTGTCGGTGTCGACCGCGCCGGACATCAGCTGGATGGCTGCGCTGGCGCGCGTGATCAGCTTGCGGTCGAGCAGGTCGACCCAATAGGCCAGGCCGCCCGCGTCTGCCGCGCGGCCGAACAGGTTGCGGTAGAGGCCTTCGATGAATTCTGCGTTATTTCCGGGATACAGTGCGGCTGACTCCGCACTGGTGCCGAAGCTGTCGATCTCGGCGCGCAGCGCGGCATTGCTGCCGTAGGCGCGTGCAATCCCGCCGATGTCGGTCGGGGCGCCGGCCGCCAGCAGCACCTTCGCATGCCAGTCCAGTCCGCCCACGTCGGCGGGGCGGCCGAAGTAGCCGACATAGATCTCCTGCACGACGCGGTAGTAGTCGCCCGCGCCCGGCGCGGCAACGGCGCCGGAAGAGCCGGACAGCTGGACCGATTGCGCGAGCGGCGCCGGCTGGTTGGCGTCGCCGCAGGCGGCAAGCAATAGCAAAGCGAAGGGTGTGGCAATCCGGCGTAGCACGTTGTCTCCCTGTTCAGTAAGTGCCCGGAAGTATATCCGGCGATGTTACTTTCAGGAAAAATACCGTGCCCGTGTTGTCCAATTGCAACTACCTGGTCACAGCTGGCGCCGGCGGGCCGCCAAGCCCTCCACAGTCCGTTCTCTTACTTGAGGCGGCAGGTCAGCGCCCAGCACGAATCCCAGCGCCCGATCTTGATCTCGCGGACCGCCGTGCCCATGCGCTTGCGCAGTGCGCTGTCGGTCGGGTAGTTCTTCGGCAGTTCGTGGCGACCGCCTTCGGCATCGACGAACTGCGCCCAGGTGTTGCCCTGTGCGTCGGTGCGGCAGACGGTCGGGCTCACGCCTTCGACATACTCGTCGTCGATCAGCACCAGCAGCGCATCCTTGCCGATGCGGGCGCGCAGGCCCGCGAGGAAGGCGTCCTGCTGCTCGCGCCGCAGGTGCGACCATAAAAAGCCCGCAAACACGGCGGTGATCTTTTCGTCGGCGCCGATGTCCGCCGGAATGTCCAGCGCATCGACCACGCGGTAGAACACGTTGTCAAGCCCGTCGCCATGCTCGCGCGCCACGGCCAGCATGGCTTCGCTGATGTCGGTGGCGATCACCGACTTGGCGCTTTCGGCCAGCACGTCGGTCCAGTAGCCGGTGCCGCAGCCCAGCTCCAGCACGGTATGCCCGCGCATCAGTTCGGTGACCTGCTCGGCCACGTCGTCCAGGTCGTCCTGGCGATCCTCGTCGGCTTCGTCGTGGAACTGGCTGTCGTAGTGCTCGGCGATGGCGGTGAAGAATTCCGCGACCGGATTGGTGTTCATGGTGTTTCCTTGCTTCTTAGAGTTCGTAGTTT
This sequence comes from Telluria sp. AZSoR62, assembly GCF_058111565.1. Lineage (NCBI taxonomy): Bacteria > Pseudomonadati > Pseudomonadota > Betaproteobacteria > Burkholderiales > Oxalobacteraceae > Telluria > Telluria sp. AZSoR62. The sequence continues at coordinate 88,076 of NZ_JBYTST010000018.1, read as the reverse complement.
TCACCGCCGCGCATCGCCGACTCGACCATCTTGCGGTTGAGCGTCGGGGCCAGCAGTTCGATGAAGGTATAGATATAGCTGCGCAGGTAGGCACCCTGCTTGACCGCCACCCGCGAAATGTTCATGCCGAACAGCTGGCCCACGGGAATCGCCCGCAGGTTGCGGTCGCGCTCCGGGTCGAAGGCCATGCCGGCGATGATGCCCACGCCCATGCCCAGCTCGACATAGGTCTTGATGACGTCGGCGTCGATGGCTTCCAGCAGGACGTCCGGCTTGAGGCTGCGCAGCCCGAACGCGTGGTCGATCTTGCTGCGTCCGGCGAAGGCGGCATCATACGTGATCACCGGGTAGCTGGCGATCTCTTCCAGCGACACGGCCTTGGAGCGCGTCAGCGGATGCTCGTGCGGCACCACCAGCACGTGCTCCCACTGGTAGCACGGCAAGGTGATCAAGCCGTCGATGGCGGCGATCGATTCGGTGGCGATCGCCAGGTCGGCCTGGTCGTTCTTGACCATGTCGGCGATCTGCTTCGGGTTGCCTTGCAAAAGGGACAAGCGCACCTTCGGGTATTTCTGCATGAAGGCCTGCACCACCTTGGGCAGCATGTAGCGCGCCTGGGTATGGGTGGTGGCGATGGTGAAGCTGCCGCTGTCGTGGGCCGCGTATTCCTTGCCGATGCGCTTGAGGCTTTCGATCTCCTGCATGATCAGCTCGACCGACTGCAGCACCAGGCGGCCCGGCTCGGTCAGACCGCGGATGCGCTTGCCGTGGCGGGTAAAGATGTCCACGCCGAGCTCTTCCTCGAGTTCGATGATGGCTTTCGACACGCCCGGCTGGGAGGTAAACAGCGACTTGGCCGCATCGGTCAGGTTGTAGTTCTGGCGGACGGCTTCGCGCACGAAGCGCAGCTGGTGAAGATTCATGAAGTGGTGGGGTTCTTATCGACTGTTCTTGTGGCAATGTTTTGCAAATCTCGCATCAGACGACATTTTAAGATGCTTATTCAAGTTACGCATATAAGCAAATGAATTCTCCGTAGTTTGGAATATATAGAGCGGTCCGTACACTTGGCCATACATTTAACGGGTGGACAATGTTTGTCGATGTCAGGCAAGGTCTGCCCCTCTGGAAGAGACCATGTACCGCTACGACCACTACGACCATCTCATCGTGCGCGAACGCATCGCCCAATACCGCGACCAGGTGCAGCGCCGCCTCAACGGTGAGCTGCTTGAAGAAGAATTCCTGCCCCTGCGCCTGCAAAACGGCCTCTACATGCAGCGCCACGCCTACATGCTGCGCGTGGCCGTGCCCTATGGCCTATTGTCCTCCGCCCAGGTGCGCATGTTCGCCCATATTGCCCGCAAGTACGATCGCGGATACGGCCATTTCACCACCCGCCAGAACATCCAGTACAACTGGATTGAGCTGGAACAAACGCCGAACATCCTGGAAGACCTGGCCTCGGTCGAGATGCACGCCATCCAGACCTCGGGCAACTGCATCCGCAACATCACCACCGACGAATTCGCCGGCGTCGCGGCCGACGAGATCATCGACCCTCGCCCGTTTGCCGAGATCCTGCGCCAGTGGAGCACCTTCCACCCCGAGTTCATCGCCCTGCCCCGCAAGTTCAAGGTGGCGATCAACGGCGCCGTGGAAGACCGCGCCGCGATCGCCATCCACGACATCGGCCTGACCCTGGTGCATAACGAAGAAGGCGAAGTCGGCTTCAAGTTCATGGCCGGCGGCGGCATGGGCCGCACCCCGATCCTGGGTTCGGTCATTCGCGAGTTCCTGCCGTGGCGCCACCTGCTGACCTATACCGAAGCCGTGATGCGCGTGTATAACCAGCACGGCCGCCGCGACAACAAGTACAAGGCCCGCATCAAGATCCTGCTCAAGGCCATGGGTGTGGATGAGTTCAAGCGCCAGGTCGAAGCCGAGTGGCTCGACCTGAAGGACGGCCCGGAAACCCTGACCCAGGAAGAATTCGACCGCGTGGCCGCCTGGTTCCAGCCGCACGGCTACGCCCAGCTGGACGACAGCGACCCTGCCGCCGCCCATGCGGACAACCGCGCTTTCGCCAACTGGCTCAGCCGCAACGTCAAGCCGCACAAGGTGCCGGGCTATGCGGCCGTGCTGCTGTCGCTGAAGAAAACCGGCGTGCCGCCGGGCGACGCCACCGCCGAGCAGATGGATTTCGTGGCCGACCTGGCCGACAAGTACAGCTTCAGCGAAGTGCGCGTGACGCACGAGCAGAACCTGGTGCTGGCCGACGTCGAGCAAAGCAAGCTGTTCGAACTGTGGCAGCTGGTCAAGGCCAAGGGCCTGGCCACGCCGAACATCGGCCTGCTCACCGACATGATCGCCTGCCCCGGCGGCGACTTCTGCTCGCTGGCCAACGCCAAGTCGTTGCCGATCGCCGCCGCCATTGCGGAACGCTTCGACAACCTCGACTTCCAGCACGACATCGGCGACATCGAACTGAATATCTCGGGCTGCATCAACGCCTGCGGCCACCACCACGTGGGCGCCATCGGCATCCTCGGCGTGGACAAGGACGGCAGCGAGTGGTACCAGGTCTCGATCGGCGGCGCGCAGGGCAACAACGCGGCCATCGGCAAGATCATCGGACCGTCGTTCTCGGCCCTGCAGATGCCGGAAGTGATCGGCCGCCTGCTCGAAGTCTATGTGCGCGAACGCTACGAAGGCGAGCGTTTCGTCGACACGGCCCAGCGCCTGGGCGTCGCGCCATTCAAGGAACACGTCTATGCCACGCCGATCGCGGCGGGCGCACTGGTTGGGGAAGACCACTATGCTTAATACCCACAAGCAGATCATCAAGGGCCGCGAAGTCGTCGACGACGACTGGAGCGTGCTGAGGCTCGACGAGGGCGACACGCCGGAGGCCGTCGCGGTCCCGGAAGGCCGGATCATCGTGCCGCTGGCCGTGTGGCAGGCGCAGCGCGAGGTGCTGGACAAGCGCGCCGAGATCGGCGTCTGGCTGGCGGCCGACGAACAGGCGCTTGACGTCAAGGACGACCTGGGGCGTTTCGCCGTGGTCGCGGTGGACTTCCCGAAGTTCTCGGATGGCCGCGGCTACTCGATCGCCTTCAATCTGCGCCGCCGCCTGAACTACACGGGCGAACTGCGCGCGATCGGCGACGTGCTGCGCGACCAGCTGTGGCCCCTGTCGCGGGTCGGCTTCGACGCATTTGCCACCCGCCAGGACCGCAGCATCCACGACGCCCTCAAGGGCCTGACCATATTCTCGGAAACCTACCAGGCCTCGGTCGACCAGCCCGAGCCGCTGTTCCGCCGTGCGCCGCGCGGCACGCCGCCCGAGCTGAACGACGTCGGCGCCGGCATCTGAGGACCAGTCCATGAGCGACCTGCACCGCCGCGTCGAAGAAACCCAGGCCATCCTGGCGCGCATCGCCCGCGATCATTCCCCAAGCGTGTTCGCGTCCAGCCTCGCGGCCGAGGACATGGTCCTGACCGACCTGATCGTGAAAGCGAAGCTGCCGATCGCGATCTTCTCGCTCGAGACCGGCCGCCTGCATGCCGAGACCCTCGACATGGTAAGGCGCGTGCGCGACACCTATGGCGTCGAGATCGCGCTCTACCGGCCGCAGCCAGACGCCGTCGCGGCCTATGTCGCGGGCAACGGCCTGAACGCCTTCTACGACAGCGTCGAGCTGCGCAAGGAATGCTGCCGCATCCGCAAGGTCGAGCCGCTCGGCCGCGCCCTGGCCGGCAAGCGGGCCTGGATCACCGGCCAGCGCCGTGCGCAGTCGACCACCCGCGCCGAGCTGGCCGTACAGGAAGACGATGCGGCCCACGGCCTGCAGAAGTTCAATCCGCTGCTCGAGTGGTCGGAAGAAAACGTCTGGGACTACCTGCGCGCCAACGAGGTGCCCTACAACGCCCTGCACGACCGCGGCTATCCGTCGATCGGCTGCGAGCCCTGCACCCGCGCGGTGCAGCCGGGCGAGGACGTGCGCGCCGGGCGCTGGTGGTGGGAGAACCCCGAATCGAAGGAATGCGGCCTGCACGTGGTCGACGGCAAACTCATTCGCATCAAATCCGTGGCTGCGTAAGCACCCGCAACAAGGCAGACAACATGACGACAGTATTCGACAATCCCGGCGTGCTCACCGCGGTGAACGCGCGCCACCTCGACGCCCTCGAATCCGAGGCCATCCACATCCTGCGCGAGGTGGCCGCCGAATGCAGCAACCCTGCCCTGCTGTTCTCGGGCGGGAAGGATTCCGTCGTGCTGCTGCGCCTGGCCGAGAAGGCTTTCCGCCCCGGCAAATTCCCCTTCCCGCTGGTGCACATCGACACCGGCCACAATTTCGACGAAGTGATCGCCTTCCGCGATGCGCGCGTGGCGGAGCTGGGCGAGCGCCTGATCGTCGGCTCGGTCGAGGAATCGATCAAGCGCGGCACCGTCAGGCTGCGCAACCCGGCCACGGATTCGCGCAATGCCGCGCAAGCCGTGACCCTGCTGGAAACCATCGCCGAACACGGCTTCGACGCCTGCATCGGCGGCGCCCGCCGCGACGAAGAGAAAGCGCGCGCCAAGGAACGCATCTTCTCCTTCCGCGACGAGTTCGGCCAGTGGGACCCGAAGGCCCAGCGCCCGGAACTGTGGGACCTGTATAACACCCGCGTGCACCCGGGCGAGAACATGCGCGTGTTCCCGATCTCGAACTGGACCGAGCTCGATGTGTGGCAGTACATCGCACGCGAACAGCTGGCGCTGCCGCCGATCTACTTTGCGCACGAGCGCCAGGTGATCCCACGCAATGGCCTGCTGGTGCCGCTGACGCCCCTGACGCCGGCGCGCGAAGGCGAGACGGTCGAGACCCGCACCGTGCGCTTCCGGACCGTGGGCGACATCTCCTGCACCTGCCCGGTGGCTTCGCACGCCAGCACGGTCGAGCACATCATTGCCGAAACCGCCGTCACCGACGTGACCGAGCGCGGCGCGACCCGGATGGACGACCAGACCTCCGAAGCCTCGATGGAAAAACGCAAGAAGCAAGGATATTTCTGATGAACGCCATGACCGATAACCTCCACCAAAGCGGCCTGCTGCGCTTCATCACGGCCGGTTCCGTCGACGACGGCAAGAGCACCCTGATCGGCCGCCTGCTGTTCGACAGCAAGGGCATCTTCGCCGACCAGCTGGCCGCCGTCTCGCGCTCGAAGCACAAGCGCACCGTGGGCGACACCATCGATCTGTCGTTGCTGACCGACGGCCTGGAAGCCGAGCGCGAACAGGGCATCACCATCGATGTGGCCTACCGCTATTTCGCCACCCCGAAACGCAAGTTCATCATCGCCGACACTCCGGGCCACGAGCAGTACACCCGCAACATGGTGACCGGCGCATCGACCGCGGACGCCGTGATCATCCTGGTCGACGTCTCCAAGGTCAAACTCGGTGACGACGGCAGCGTGGAACTGCTGGTGCAGACCAAGCGCCACTCGACCATCGCCAAGCTGCTGCAGATCGAGCACGTGATCGTCGCCGTCAACAAGATGGATTTGGTGAACTACGACCAGGCCGTGTACGAGCGCATCGTCGCGGCCTATGGCGAGTTCGCCGCTTCGCTCGGCTTGAAAGACGTGACGCCGATCCCGCTGTCGGCCCTGAGCGGCGACAACGTGGTCGATGCCTCCGCCAACATGCCGTGGTACCGGGGCCCGACCCTGATCGAGCTGCTCGAGTCGCTCTCGGTGTACGACGAGTCGCACGCCGCCCCCTTCCGTTTCCCTGTGCAGCTGGTGGCGCGCCACAACGGCCACGAAGCGAACGACTTCCGCGGCTACATGGGCCGCATCGAATCGGGCCGGGTGGCGGTGGGCGACAAGCTGGTGGTCCAGCCTTCCGGCCAGGCGGCCACCGTCAAGGACATCGTGACCTTCGATGGTTCGCTGCAGTCGGCCTCGGCCGGCCAGTCGGTCACCCTGCTGCTGAACGAATACCTCGACATCTCGCGCGGCGACCTGCTGGCCAGCCAGGACCAGCCGGCGACCCAGTTGAAACAGGTGGTGGCGGACGTGTGCTGGATGTCGGACGAGCCGCTCGATGCGCGCCGCAAGTACTGGATCAAGCACGGCACCCGCCAGACCGGCGCCAAGGTGACGAAAGTGGACAGCATCCTCGACGTCAACACCCAGCAACGCCACGCGGCCGAGGGCCTGAAGCTCAACGATATCGCGCGCGTGCACCTGAACGTGCAGCAGCCGCTGGCGGCCGACGCCTATGCCGACAACCGCGCCACCGGCGCCTTCATCCTGATCGACGAAGTCACGCACCAGACCGTCGCAGCGGGTATGATCCGTCTGGATCAGGCGTAATCGGCGAAGGAGAGGTATGGGGCAGGCACTGGGCAAGGTTTATTTAGTCGGCGCCGGGCCCGGTGCGGCAGACCTGATCACCGTGCGCGGCGCGCGCCTGCTGGCCCAGGCCGACGTCGTGCTCTACGACGCCCTGGTCATCCCCGAGATGCTCGCATTGTGCGCCCGGGCCGACCTGATCCCGGTCGGCAAGCGCTCGGGCCAGCGCTCGATGGCGCAAACCCTGATCAACGAGCAGCTGGTCGACTGCGCCGGCAAGTACAAACTTATCGTGCGCCTGAAAGGCGGCGACCCGATGCTGTTCGGGCGCGCCGACGAGGAATTGCGCGCCCTGGAAGCGGCCGGGATCGAGGTCGAAATCGTCCCCGGCATCACCACCGCGGTGGCGGCGGCGGCAGCGAGCAAGCAGCCGCTGACCAAGCGCGGCGTCGCACGCAGCGTCGCCTTCTTCACCTCCAGCACCGCCCCCGACCATCCCGAGCATCCGGCCCTGCCCGAGACCGACACGCTGGTGCAGTACATGGGCGGGCGCGAAGCCGCGGCTACCGCCGAGCGCTTGCTGGCCCAGGGGCGGAGGGCGGACCTGCCTGTCGTAGTGGTGGAAAACTGCAGCCGGGTCGACCAGCGCATCCTTCGCCTGACGCTGGCCGACCTGGCGCATGGGTTGGAGCCGGGGCATGGGCCGGTGCTGGTGATGCTGGGCGAGGCGCTGGCGACCCGCGAGCATCAGCCCTTGTAGGCTGGGCGGCCAAGCCACCCAGCCGCGAACATCCTAGCCCCAGGGCGTAAACTCGATCCCGTTGGTAATCGATCCGATCACCTGCGCCTGGTTCTCGGCGCTTTCGCTGAACAGGCCCAGCACGTGCTCGCGCGGCATGTCGCCCGCCAGCACGCCCATCCAGTAATCGCGCCCCGCCCCTTCCGCGCTGCGGTGCAGGACGTTCTGGTACAGCAGCTCGACGAACTGGGCGTCGCTGGCGTTGGCGCCGTACAGGTCGGCGAACTCGCGGCTGTTCGTGAAGCCCGCCGCCACCTGGTCCAGCGCCTGGCCGCCATCCATCATCTTGATCCAGTAACCGAGCCCGCCCTTGTCGGGAGCGCGGTTGAAGGCGGCCGTGTACAGGCGATAGGCCTGGCCGGCGATGCCGTCGACGTCCAGCGCCACCGCGGTATCCTGGAACTGCAGGCGCTCGACGTTGACCAGCGTGTCGGTGCCGCCGCTGCCGAAGCGGTCGACGACGGTAACGCCGCCTGCGGTGCGCTGGATGTCGAAAAAGCCCTTCAAGCCAGCATATTCCATGGTATCGATGCCGCCCCGGCCATCGATCTTCTGGCTGCCGGCGGCTGCCCTGAGCAGGTTGGCGCCGTCGCTGCCGCTGATGGCTGCGCCGGTGGACGAGCCGCCGCCGGAGCTGACCGGGGCCGGGGCGCTGCCCGATGGCGCCGGCGATGGCGCCGGGGCTGGCGCCGGGGCTGGTGCCGGTGCCGGTGCGGGGGCTGGAGCCGGAGCCGACACCACCACGCTCGGCAGCGTGGCGACGGCCACGGCGCCGTGCAGCACGCGCGCCTCGACCTGCACGGCGCCGCCCGCCTGGGTATCGATCCAGGCCGTGGCGAAGCCGCCGTCGGCCAGGGCCGTGAGCACGGGCGCCGTCTGGTCGCCCTGGCGCATTTCGTTGATCGCGAATTCGCGGGCGTCGAAGGCGTTGCCGTCGGCGGCGAAGCGGCGCCCGAAGATGCCATTGGCGTCGAAGTCGCCCGACTGCGACTGCCAGGCGAGGACGAAACCGCCATCGGCCAGGGCCGTGGCCGACGCATCGAAGCGGCCGGCACCGGCGTCGACGTTGGCCTGCGTGATCGCGCCGGAGCGCGCGCCGCTGGCATCGAAGCGCTGGAAGAAGATGTCGCTGCCGCCGAAACCCCACGGGTTGTTGACATAGCTGTCCCAGGCCACGACGAAGCCGCCGCCGGCCAGGCCGGTCACGGTCGGCAGCGGCGCTGCGGTGGCGATGCTGGCGGCCAGGCCGTCGCCGCTGACCAGCAGCGGCGCACCGCCCGCGGTGGCGGCGTACACGTTGCCGTCGCTGATCTCGCCCCAGGCCACGACATAGCTGTTGCCGCTGGCCGCGATGCTCGGGCTGAAGGCGCTGCCGATGCTGCCGTAGACCTGCTCGCCGCCCTGCAGGTTGCCGTTGGCGTCGGCCGTGCGCACGTGCACCTGGCCGCTGCTGCGCCAGGCAATCGCAATCCTGCCGTCGGCCAGCACCGCCACGTCGGGCATGGCGGTGTCCGCGCTCGCGCCGCTCACGCCGACCTCGGCGCCGGCGACGCCATGGGCGTCCACGATGCGGTAGGCGATGTGGGTGCCGCCGGCGCCCGTGCTGGTATAGGCCACCACCGAGCGTCCGCCGGACAGCGCGGCCACAGCCGGCGCGCCCTCCACGGCGGCGTCGCTGGTGGAGCTGATGGCAAACGTCGCGCCGCCGGCCACGCCGGAGGCGGTGCGCAGCTGGCCCATGATGGCCCCGCCGCTGCTGGCGGCCTGCCACACCGACATGAAGCCGCCGGTGCTCAGGGTGGCCAGGTCCGGGCTCGCGGCCTGGCTGGCGGCGCCGAGCGCGAAGTCGCTGCCGAATCCGGCCAGGGCGCGCATGCTGCCCGCTTCGAAGGTGTAGACCAGGGTCTCGGCAACGCCCTTGCCCGGCAGCGGGTTGCCGTTGCCGTCGAGCTGGTAGCGGTCGTAGTAATGCACGGTGATCGTCGCCGCGCTGCCCGCCTCAGGCAACAGGTTGGCGTTGTCGATCACCAGGCGCGCGGATTCGTCCGTCGCCGGGTTGTAGGACAGCGAAAACAGGCCCGGCACCGACTGCGCGTCGATCACCCAGCGCCCGCCCCAGGCCTGGCCCCAGTCGATCGCGGTCAGCGTGGCGGCAACCTCGCCGGTTTTCAAGGTGGTGAACAGGACGTCGCGGTTGTCGACGATGCCGGCAGGTGCGTAATCAGTGGTGTCGGTAGTGCTCATGGGGGCAGGTTTCTGGTGACCGGGCCCGCGCAGGAAGCAGGGCCACAACAGAAACGATGATGCCCGACGACAACTTTTATTTAAAGAGGGAAATCAAATTCCTTTCGGCAATATGGCGCCGATCCAACGGAATCTTGCCCCTTTTACCAAGGGTGTTAACGCGAACATATCGGGAAACTGGACGCGCCCGCCGCGATCTGTTATCCGAGCGAGCGCAGGCAATAATCGAGCATCGCGGCCTGCACGCCGGCGTCCTCGCCGATCGCCCCGGCGACCTGCAGGCGCAGGCCGGGATGCTTCGTGCGGATCTCGTCGGCCAGCAGCGGCAAATCGCGCAGCAGGTGCCCGCCCTGCCCCAGGAATACCGGCACCACGGTGATGTCGTCGACGCCTTCCTGCACCAGGGCGTCGACCGTGGCCGGCAGGCGCGGCTCCATCAGCTCGAGGAAGGCGAGCTGCACGCGGCAATCGGGCAGGCGCGCGGCGGTCGCGTCGCGCAGGCGTTCGAAGGGCGCGGCCCAGGAGGCGGCGCTGGCGCCGTGGGCGAACAGGATCAGGGAACGTGTCATCAATGTCTTTCAACCCACCACAGGGCGCCGAGCGCCAGCAGCAGGAACAGGGTGCTCGGCGCGGCGGCCGTGAAGAAGGCCGGCAGCGTGGTCAGCACGCCGAGGTGGGCGAACAGGGCATTGAGCAGCAGGAAGCTCACGCCGATCATGATGCCGACGAAGATCTTCAGGCTCACGCCGCCGCTGCGGGTATGCAGGTAGGCGAACGGCAGCGCCAGCGCCATCAGCACCAGGATCGAAAGCGGATCGATGATCTTCTTCCAGAATGCCGTCTTGAAGCGCTCGGTCTCCTGGCGGTTTTCGGCCAGGTGCTTGGTATAGACCGCCAGCTCGTTGGCCGACATGCGCTCGGGGTCCGAGCGCGATACCGACAGGATCTTGGGCGTGATTTCCGAGGCCAGGTCGAAGGACGCCACGCTGCGCGTGCTCACGGCCGCGGTGTCCTGGCCGAAACTGGCCTGCAGGCTCTGGCCCTGCGGCCGCGGGCTGCCCGGCGCGGGCAAGGTGCGGCTGTTCGAGAACATGGTCTCGGTCACGCCGGTCAGGCGCCAGGTGTTGTTGCCGCTGTAGCTGCCGCCCTTGGCGGTGATCAGGGCGCGCATGCGCATGTTGGCGTCGAACTCGTACAGGCGCACGTCGACCAGCTGGCCGTCGGGGCGGATCTGGCGCACATTGAAGAAGCGCGTGCCGATCACCGGGCCGCGCACGCCCTCGGCATGGATGCTGTCCTTGGTCCACATGCCCGACCTGAAGTCGGCCGACAGGGTCGAGCCCTTGGCCGCCAGGCGCACGCGCTCGGCCAGCGGCGCGGTGCGCGGGGTGATCAGTTCGCCGAACACGAAGGTGATCACGACGAACACGATGCCGATCCTGAACAGCATCCAGGCCGCCATCCGGGTCGACATCGAGGAGGCGCGCATGATGGTGAATTCGGAGCTGGCCGCGAATTGCGCCATCGTATAGATGGTGCCGATCAGGGCCGCCACCGGCATCACCTGGTAGACGTTGCCGGGCACCAGCAGCAGCACGTAGAGCAGCGCGTGCTGGATTTCGTAGCCGCCCTTGCCCACCGAGGGCAATTCGCCGGTCAGGTCCATGAAGGAGATCAGGGCGAGGAAGGCCACCAGCACGAAGGCGACGGCCTGCGCGATGCTGACCGCGAAATAGCGTTGCAGGGTCTTCATTCGGCCTCCGCCTTCAGCAGCGGCGCGCCGACCCGGGTGTCCGCCATCCTGCGGCGCTTCCAGGCAGTGAGCAGCATCAGCGGATGCCAGCGGTGGTTGACGTTCAGGCGCCAGGCGAACAGCGCCAGCACCGTGAGCGCGGCGGCCAGGTGCAGCGGCCACCAGGCCACGGCGAATTCGAGCTTGCCGCGCTTGACGCTGTTCTCCAGCAGCTTGTTCAGGTTGTTATAGGTGAAGAAGATCAGCAGGGCCAGGATCATGTTGGCCGAACTGCCCGCGCGCGGATTGACGAAGCCGAGCGGGATCGCCAGCAGCATCAGCACCAGGCAGACGATGGGCGCGGAGATCCGCGCCAGCAGCTCGGCGCGCGTGTACTGGTTCTCGACCTTGAGCAGCGCGGACGTCGGCAGCGCATTGATCGGGGTATCGGCGCCCAGCACCGGCATCTTGGTCGCCACCCGCATCTTGTAGCGCTCGAATTCCATCGACTGGAAATCGGCCTGGCCCGGCGTGCCCTGGTAGCGGCGGCCGTTGGTGAGCACCAGGTACTGGCCGCCCTTGGGGTCGGACTCGATCACGCCTTCCTTGGCCACCACGATCGAATTGCCCTTGCCGTCGTTGGAGTTGACGAACACGTTCTGCACCACGGTGGCGCCGGCGGTCGAGCGCTCGACGAAGAACACGCGGTCGGCGGACGAGGACTCGCGGAACTGGCCCGGGGCCACGCGCTTGAGGTCTTCGCGCTTCTGGAAGCGCTCGACGAATTCGGTGCGCTTGAGCGCGGCCCAGGGCGCGACATACATCGACAGCACCGCCACCACCAGCATGATCGGCAGGCCGAAGGTGAGTACCGGGCGGATCCAGCGCCGCAGCGACATGCCCGAGGCGAACCAGACGACCATCTCGGAATCGCGGTAGCTGCGCGTGACCGCGGCCAGCACCGAAATAAAGGTGGTGAGCGTGAGGATGGTTGGCAGATAATTCAGGATGGCGAAACCGATGAGGGCCAGCACGTCGCTCGAGGCGACCTTGCCGCCGGCGGCCTTGCCGAGGACGGAAATCAGCGTCCAGGTCACGAGGATGGTGAACAGCACCGTAAAGGTGGCGCCGGCCGAACTGGCCATTTCACGTTGCAGGGCGCGTCGAAAGATCATTCAATAGATATAATTGCAGGTTAGGCACGGCGTCAGGCAGCACGCCGGGCTCAATGACAGTTCGCAGGGCCGCAAAATCACGATACGGAGAACCAAAAATGGACTTTAGCATAAAAGCATTCGACACCAAGAACACCCTGGCCGCTGCAAAAGCCGGCGTATTGGCAGTGGCTGTGTTCGAAAACAAGAAACTGTCGCAGGCTGCAAAAGCCCTGGATGCCGGCGGCGAGATCACCGCGGCGCTCAAGTCCGGCGACATCAGCGGCAAGGCCGGTTCCACCCTGCTGCTGCGCGGCGTCGGCGGCGTGGCCGCGGCGCGCGTGCTGCTGGTGGGCATGGGCAGCGACGAGTCCGTGAGCGAGAAAAGCTTCAGCACCGCCGTCGGCGCGGCCATGAAGGTCTTCGGCACCCTCGGCAGCCAGGATGGCATTATCGCATTCCCGGTCGCGGATTTGAAAGACCGCGACATCAACTGGGCAGTGCGCGCACTGGTCATCGCGGCCAACGAGACCGAACACCGCACCGACGCGCAAAAGAGCAAGAAGGATCCGGCCATCAATGGCGTGCGCAGGATCACCATCGCGGCGGACGCCGCCAACGCCGTGACCCAGCTCAAGCCCGTGGTGGCGCAGGCCGTGGCCATCTCGAACGGCATGCAGCTGACCAAGGAACTGGGCAACCTGTCGCCGAACGTCTGCACCCCGACCTACCTGGCCAATACCGCACGCGAGCTGGCCGGCGAATTCGGCTTCGACATCGAAGTCCTGGAGCGCAAGCAGCTCGAAGCGCTGAAGATGGGCAGCTTCCTGTCGGTGGCCAAGGGCAGCGACGAAGCGCCGAAGTTCATCGTCCTCAAGCACATGGGCGGCAACAAGAAGGATGCGCCGGTGGTCCTGGTCGGCAAGGGCATCACGTTTGACACCGGCGGCATCTCGATCAAGGCCGGTCCCGGCATGGACGAGATGAAGTACGACATGTGCGGCGCCGGCTCGGTGCTGGGCACCTTCCGCGCGATCGGCGAGATGGGCCTGAAGCTCAACGTCATCGGCATCGTGGCCGCCTGCGAGAACATGCCGTCGGGCCGCGCTTCCAAGCCGGGCGACATCGTCACGTCGATGAACGGCCTGACCATCGAGATCCTGAACACCGACGCCGAAGGCCGCCTGATCCTGTGCGACGCCCTGACCTATGCCGAGCGCTTCAAGCCGGCGGCGGTCGTGGACATCGCCACCCTGACGGGCGCTTGCATCGTCGCGCTGGGCCACCACACCAGCGGCCTGTTCACCCGCCACGACGACGCCAGCGATGCGCTGGCCGAGGAGCTGATGGATGCGGGCCGCCAGGCCGGCGACGTCGCATGGCGCTTCCCGCTGGGCGAGATCTACAACGAGCAGCTCAAGTCGAACTTCGCCGACCTGGCCAATATCGGCACCCCGGGCGCGGCCTCGATCACGGCGGCCTGCTTCCTCGAGAACTTCACCCGCAACTACACCTGGGCCCACCTGGACATCGCGGGCACGGCCTGGAAATCCGGCGCGGCCAAGGGCGCCACCGGCCGTCCGGTGCCCCTGCTGACGACCTTCCTGATGAACCGCGTGTAAGCAAGGCCCAGCGTGCCGGGTGAAAGTTTCTTTCACCCGGCAGCCTCAGGTGAAATTTTATTTCACCAATAAAAACAGCCCCGCATGCGGGGCTGTTTCTTTATCTCTCTTGCCAATGCTCAGAACATGGGGCCGTCGACCCGCTGCGCCGCCGCCAGCTCGTTGCGCGGCTTCACCGGCGTCATCAGCACCGTCATGTTGGCCGGATACGAGAACCCTGCCCCGGAATGGCGGTCCACCAGATGTCCCAGTCCGGCGCTGATGACGACGTTGCCGATCAGGCTGCCGGTATCCGCGCGCGAGCCGAGCGACTCCTGCGCCACGCCCAGTCCCTCCTTCTTGCAACTGACGGCCAGCGGCTTGACGCTGCGGCTGACGGTCACGCGCCCCGGCAGGACCACGAACCAGCGGCCCATGTCGTTGCTCAGCACGCAGCCCACCCCGCCGACCTCTTGGTAGTCGAGCACGGCATGCAATTCGAGTTGCTGCTGGGGAGAGTCGGACAGCGTCGCACAGCCACTCAGCAGGAGCGGCGCGGCAAGCAGGAGGGAAAGAAAAGGCTTCATGCCCCTATTAACGGCAGGCAAGAATAATGCTGAAGGGTCGGGTCAGGATTCCGGCGCATCCACCGGCGCAAAGCGCGGCAGGTTCCGGCCATCGACGGTGACGGTCTCGAAGAATGCGTCGCGGGGACGCACCCAGACCGCGCCGTCCTGGCCGCGGTAGACCATCACGGGCGTATGGTCCGCTTCCAGCACGGCTTCGCAGACCAGCTCGTAGAGACCGCCCTTGTAGTGGCGGTAGCGTTGCGAGCCGATAATATCAAGCCTTGGCTTCTTCCAGCGCCTTCTGCTTCTTCTTCAGGCTCTGGATCACCTTGAGCACGCCTTCGATGCCGGCGGCTTCGTCCAGTTCGCTGAATGCGTCGAGGACTTCGTTGAGCACGCGGTTGCGGACCATGGCTTCATCCTGCGTGACGGCAGGCTTGTGCTCCGGTTCCTTGGCGACGAACTTCGATGGCGCTTCGGCCGCAGCCTTGGCGCCATGGGTCAGGGCCGCTTGCCAGATCACCCAGCGGCGCTGGGTTTCGTACACGAGGTATTCCTCGGGCTTGTCTTCGCGGCGGCGAACGATATGGCCTTCGCGTTGGGCCCACGCTTCGAATGCAGTGCGCATTTCAGTCCTTTGTAAATCGTCGTTCGGTTTCATTTGCTATCGAAAAAGCAATCTTTTCAAATAGTACCATGCTGCATTGTGCCAAACGGTCCGCACGATTGCGCAATAGCATGATGGCGTCCGAACATGTTCATGTCTGCAGATCATACAAGCTTAGTTGCACTACCGCAACCACTTAATGCCACACAGAAACAGTGTTACATTCTGTTTTTCTAGTTTAATGCTTTTGCGAATGGTTTTACAGCCCCGCTCACGAAATTTGGCAAGAATATTTATTATTCTATTAATTTATTCTAGCACAGCAGATTGCTCACGACGCAATCCTATAGGCGCATTAGCAACAATGATAGAGACACTTGTATAAATACAAGTGTCACGCCGCGGAGATTATTCTTGTCGCATAGACTTAATGGATAGCCGCGGTCGGTAATAACGGCCGTCATGCGCGATGGAACAGCCATCTTGCCCCTGTCCGCCCTGTCCGGCTAGCGGTTATCATGCCGCTTTTACCACGACACGCCGCTCACCCATGAAAATCGCTACCTGGAATGTCAATTCGCTGAAAGTGCGGCTGCCGCACCTGCTTACCTGGCTGCAAGCCAATCCGGTCGACGTGCTGTGCATCCAGGAGACCAAGCTGACCGACGATAAGTTCCCGGTGGCGGACATCGAAGCGGCTGGCTACCAGGTCGCCTTCAGCGGCCAGAAAACCTATAACGGCGTGGCAATCCTGTCGAAGCACCCGATCGAGGACGTGCAAAAGAACAATCCGCATTTCGCCGACGAGCAGCAACGCCTCATCGCCGCGACCGTCAAGGGCATGCGCATCATCTGCGCCTATGTGGTCAACGGCCAGGAAATCGGCAGCGACAAATTCGCCTACAAGATGGCCTGGTTCGCGGGGCTGCATGCATGGGTTGCACGGGAAATGCAGGCGCACCCGCAGCTGGCCGTACTGGGCGACTACAACATCGCACCGGAAGCGCGCGACGTGCACGACCCGGCGCAATGGGAAAACCATATCCACTTCACGCCGCCCGAGCGCGCGATCCTGCAGGAGTTCATGGCGCTGGGCCTGACGGACGCCTTCCGCCTGTTCGAGCAGCCCGAGAAGCAGTACAGCTGGTGGGATTACCGCCAGATGGCCTTCCGCCGCAACCGCGGCCTGCGCATCGACCACATCCTGCTGAGCGACGCCCTTGCCAACCGCTGCACGGCCTGCCACATCGACCGCGAGACCCGCACCTGGGAGCAGCCGTCCGACCACGCGCCGGTGGTGGCGACGCTGGCCGAGTGAGGCGCCTGCCCTAGCGCTCGAGCGCGTCCAGCACCGCGTCGACCAGCAGCCGCGCCGCCTCCGGCGCCGGCAGCGGGCGCGCAAACAGGTAGCCCTGCGCGAACTGGCAGCCATGCTCCTTCAAGAGCGCGTACTGGCCTTCGGTCTCCACCCCTTCGGCCACCACCGACAGCTGCAGGCTGTTGGCCAGCGCCATCACGGCCGCGACGATGGCGCGGTCCTCGGCGCTGGCTTCGAGCTCGCGCACGAAGGCGCGGTCGATCTTGATCTTGCGGACCGGGAAGCGCTTGAGGTAAGCCAGGCTCGAATAACCGGTGCCGAAGTCGTCGATCGACAGGCGCATGCCCATGTCGTTAATCTGGCGCAGGATCTCGAGCGTGCGCCCGCCGTGCTGCATCAGCGCCGTTTCGGTGATCTCGAACTCCACCAGCGAAGGCTCGATACCGGTCTCGCCCAGGATCCGGCGCATCGAGTCGACCAGGCCGTCGTGCATGAACTGGCGCGCCGACAGGTTGATCGCGAGCGGCACCGCGGCCAGGCCCTGGGCCTGCCAGGCCATGCTCTGCTCGCAGGCGCTGCGGATCACCCACTCGCCGACCGGCACGATCATCCCGTTCTCTTCCAGGATCGGGATGAATTCGTCCGGCCCCACCAGCACCGCGCCGCCGCCCTTCCTCCAGCGCAGCAGCACCTCGAGCGCATGCAGGCGGCGGGTGGCGGTGTCGATGATCGGCTGGTAGTGCAGCTCGAACTCGTTGCGCGCCAGCGCGTTGCGCAGGTTCGATTCGAGCTCGAAGCGGCGCGCCGCGGCCTGGTTCAGGCGCTGGTCGAAGAACTGGTAGTTGTTGCGGCCGGCCGCCTTGGCGTGGTACATCGCGGCGTCGGCATGGCGCATCAGGGTGTCGACGTCATCGCCGCTGTCGGGGTACAGGCAGATGCCGATCGAGGGCGTGATGTGCAGGCTGTGCCGGTCCAGCGCGAAGGGCGTGGCCAGCGCCTGGATGATCTTGTCGGCCACCAGCGCGCACTCCTGGGCCCCGCCCACGTCCGGCAGCAGCACCACGAATTCGTCCCCGCCCAGGCGCGCCACGGTATCGCTGTCGCGCACAGCCGCGCACAGGCGCTGGGCGACTTCGCGCAGCAGGTGGTCGCCGGTGGCGTGGCCAAGCGAGTCGTTGATGGTCTTGAAGCGGTCCAGGTCGAGGAACATGACGGCCAGCTTGCGGCTGCTGCGCTGCACGGCGCGCAGCGCGCAGTCGATGCGGTCGGACAGCAGCGCGCGGTTCGGCAAGCCGGTCAGGCTGTCGTGGTAGGCCATGTGGTGCACGCGCGCCTCGGCCTGGCGCCGCTCGTTGATTTCGTCCTGCAGCAGCGCATTGGCGCCGGCCAGTTCGGCGGTGCGCTCGGCCACCCGCACCTCCAGTTCGTCGCGCGCACGGCGGATCGCGTCGGCCGCTTCGCGCTGGGCCGTGACGTCGTCCAGCAGCCAGACGCTGCGCCCGCGTTTTTCGGCGGCGTCGAACAGGCGGCCCGACAGGCGCGCCCAGAATCGCATGCCGTCGCGCCGCGTCAACTGGTATTCGGCGGTGTGCACCTGGCCGGCGCCGAAGCTGCGCGCGGTCTCCACCCGCGCCAGGCGCCAGGTGGCCTCGTCCGGATACAGGGCGCGCACCGGGGTGCCGTCCATGCCGCCGGACGGGCTGCCGAACAGCTCTTCCATCTTGGCGTTGCAGTGCAGCGTCACGCCCTCTTCCACCACCGCGATGCCGAGCACCGCGTTGTCGAGGATGGCGCGGTTCTCCAGCAGCGCATTGCGCAGTTGGATCTCGTCGAAGCGCTCGCGCCTGCGGTCCTCGAACATCCAGATCGTGCCCAGCGCCGGATCGTCCTGGTTGAACAGGTAGCCGTTGAGCTGCCCCCAGATGCGCGAGCCGTCCTTGCATACCAGCTCGGTCTCGCTGCGGTAGGGAATGCCGCGCGCCAGCTGCGGGTAGGCGACCTCGCCGAACTCCTGGAAGGCCTGGTCGCTCGGATAGACGATGCGGGTCGAGCGGCCCAGCGCCTCGCCGTCGCGGTAGCCGAACATGCGGGCAAAGGCCGGGTTGTAGCGCTGGATGATGCGGTTGCGGACGAACATGATGCCGACCGTCGCATTGGTCATGATGGCCTGCACCTCGATCAGGGTCTGGCGCACCTCGGTGACGTCTTCCACGATCCAGATGGTGCCCGCTTCGCGCGCGCTTGGCTCGACCGCGCGGCCGCGCAGGCGCGCCCACATCATCGAGCCGTCGCGGCGGCGGAACGGGTGCTCGGCCTTTTCGAACAGGCCGCCGGCGGCCAGCACCGGGTAGGCCTCGGCCACCAGCGCCTGGTAGTCGTGCGGCGAGCCGAACACGTCGACCGGGTGCAGGCGCGACAGCTCGGCATAGGTGTACCCGAGCATCTCGCAGATGCGCGGATTGCAGGACTTGAACTGGCCCGGCAGCGTGAAGATGATGCCCACCGGGGCGTTTTCCAGGATGGCGCGCTGCTCGCGCAGCGCAATCTGCAGCATCTCCCGTTCCAGCGCCTCCGCGTCGAGCGGGACCGGCCCGGGCAAGTCGGCGGCGGGGCTCCCTGTAGTAGGCGGGGGTTTGGTGGGGAGTCGGTCCATGGCGATTCGTGTCTGCTGAGGGCTGGGTTGCCTTTTGGCAATCATAAACCACTAGCCGCCGATGTTCCAAAACTAAGAAGCATATTCGAGGGGCCCTGTTGTTACGGCCCCTCAATGTATCGTCGTTTAACGGTTCAGAAACAGTCGCCCGGCACCCGCACCCAGCCTTCCATCAGCACCCGCGCGCTGCGGCTCATGATGGCCTTGGCGACGGTCCACTCGCCGTTCACTTGCACCGCCTCGGCCCCGACGCGCAGGGTGCCGGACGGATGGCCGAAGCGCACGGCCGTGCGCGCGCCGCCGCCGGCCGCCAGGTTGACCAGGGTGCCGGGGATGGCGGCAGCGGTGCCGATCGCCACCGCCGCCGTGCCCATCATCGCGTGGTGCAGCTTGCCCATCGACAGGGCGCGCACCAGCAGGTCGACGTCGCCCTGCGCGACCTGCTTGCCGCTGGAGGAAACATAGCCGGTCGGCTTGCCGACGAAGGCCACCTTGGGCGTGTGCTGGCGCTTGGCGGCGTCTTCGATGTTGGCGATCAGGCCCATGCGCAGCGCGCCATGGGCGCGGATGGTTTCGAACGTGGCCAGCGCGCGCGCGTCGCCATTGATGGCGTCCTGCAGCTCGGTGCCGTCATAGCCCAGGGCTTCGGCATTGACGAAGATGGTCGGGATGCCGGCGTTGATCATGGTCGCCTGCAACCGCCCGACGCCGGGGACGTCCAGTTCGTCGACCAGGTTCCCGGTCGGGAACATCGCATTTGCCGCGCCCGGGTCCGCGCCCTCTTCCTCGGCCGCCGGGTCGAGGAATTCGAGCTGCACTTCCGCCGCCGGGAAGGTCACGCCGTCGAGTTCGAAGTCGCCGGTTTCCTGTACTTCGCCTTTCGTCACCGGGACGTGGGCGACGATGGTCTTGCCGATGTTGGCCTGCCAGATGCGCACGGTGGCCATGCCGTCCTGCGGGATGCGTTCCGGATCGACCAGGCCGCTGGCGATGGCGAACGAGCCGACCGCCGAAGACAGGTTGCCGCAGTTGCCGCTCCAGTCGACGAAAGGCTTGTCGATCGAGACCTGGCCGAACAGGTAGTCGACGTCGTGCCCTGCGCGGGTGCTCCTTGCGACGATCACGGTCTTGCTGGTGCTGGACGTGGCGCCGCCCATGCCGTCGATCTGCTTGGCATAGGGGTCGGGGCTGCCGATCACGCGCAGCAGCAATGCGTCGCGCGCCGGGCCGGGCACGCGCGCGGCTTCAGGCAGGTCGTCCAGGCGGAAGAAGACGCCCTTGCTGGTGCCGCCTCGCATGTAGGTGGCGGGGATTTTAATCTGGGGTAAGTAGGGCATAAATGATCCGGTTGACCTGGCGGACGGCGCTGCCGCCCGCCATGGGGGTTACGCTGCGGCTTTCGGCGCCGACGACTCGAGGAAATCCTGCGCAAAGCGCTGCAGCACGCCGCCCGCCTCGTAGATCGCCACTTCCTCGGCCGTATCGAGACGGCAGGTGACCGGCACCTCGAGGCGCTCGCCGCTGCGGCGATGGATCACGAGCAGCAGGTCGGTGCGCGGCGTGCATTCGCCCACCACGTCGAAGGTCTCGGTGCCGTCGATGCCCAAGGTGAGGCGGTTCACGCCCGGCTTGAACTCCAGCGGCAGCACGCCCATGCCCACCAGGTTGGTGCGGTGGATGCGCTCGAAGCCTTCGGCCACGATCGCTTCCACGCCCGCCAGGCGCACGCCCTTGGCCGCCCAGTCGCGCGAAGAGCCCTGGCCATAGTCGGCGCCGGCGATCACGATCAGCGGCTGCTTGCGCTCCATGTAGGTCTCGATGGCTTCCCACATGCGGGTCACCTGCCCTTCCGGCTCGACGCGCGCCAGCGAGCCGGCCTTCACGCTGCCGTCCTCGTTGCGCACCATCTCGTTCTTGAGCGTCGGGTTGGCAAAGGTGGCGCGCTGCGCGGTCAGGTGGTCGCCCCGGTGGGTCGCATACGAGTTGAAGTCTTCTTCCGGCAGGCCCATCTTCGCCAGGTATTCGCCGGCGGCCGAATCGAGCATGATCGCGTTCGAGGGCGACAGGTGGTCGGTCGTGATGTTGTCGCCCAGGACCGCCAGCGGGCGCATGCCGGCCAGCGAACGCTCGCCCGCCAGCGCGCCTTCCCAGTAGGGCGGACGGCGGATGTAGGTGCTCATCGGGCGCCAGTCGTACAGCGGGCTGACCTTGACGCCGTCATCGAGCACGCGCGCGAACATCGGCGTGTAGACCTTGCGGAACTGGTCGGGCTTGACGCTGCTGGCGACGACGGCGTCGATTTCCTCGTCGGTCGGCCACAGGTCGGCCAGGCGGATTTCGCGGCCGGCAGCATCCAGGCCCAGCACATCCTTCTCGATGTCGAAACGGATGGTGCCGGCGATCGCATAGGCCACCACCAGCGGCGGCGAGGCCAGGAAGGCCTGCTTGGCGTACGGGTGGATGCGGCCGTCGAAGTTGCGGTTGCCCGACAACACGGCGGTCGCGTACAGGTCGCGGTCGATGATCTCCTGCTGGATGACCGGGTCGAGCGCGCCGCTCATGCCGTTGCAGGTGGTGCAGGCAAAGGCGACCACGCCGAAGCCCAGCTTGTCCAGCTCGGGGGTGAGGCCGGCTTCGTCCAGGTAGAGCGCCACGGCTTTCGAACCCGGCGCCAGCGAGCTTTTCACCCAGGGTTTACGCTGCAGGCCGAGCCGGTTGGCGTTGCGCGCAATGAGGCCGGCGGCGATCATGTTGCGCGGGTTGTTGGTGTTGGTGCAGCTGGTAATGGCCGCGATGATCACTGCGCCGTCCGGCATCAGGCCCGGCTCGTTTTCCACCACGCCCGAGATGCCGCGCGCGGCCAGCTCGGATGTCGGCACGCGCTTGTGCGGGTTCGACGGCCCGGCGATGTTGCGCACCACGCTGGACAGGTCGAACGACAGCACCCGCTCGTACTGCGCGGTTGTCAAGCTGTCGGCCCACAGGCCGGCTTCCTTCGCATAAGTCTCGACCAGGTGCACGGTCTCTTCTTCGCGGCCGGTAAGGCGCAGGTACTTGATGGTCTGCTCGTCGATGTAGAACATCGCGGCGGTGGCGCCGAATTCGGGGGCCATGTTCGAGATGGTCGCGCGGTCGCCCAGGGTCAGGCTGGACGCGCCCTCGCCATAGAACTCGAGGTAGCTGGAGACGACCTTGGCATTGCGCAGGAATTCGGTCAGCGCCAGCACGATGTCGGTGGCGGTGATGCCGGGCTGCGCCCTGCCCGTCAGCTCGACGCCGATGATGTCCGGCAGGCGCATCCAGGAAGCGCGGCCCAGCATCACGCTTTCGGCTTCCAGGCCGCCCACGCCGATGGCGATCACGCCCAGGGCGTCGACCATCGGGGTGTGCGAGTCGGTGCCGACCAGGGTGTCGGGGTAGGCCACGCCGGCTTCGCTCTGGATCACCGGCGACATGCGCTCGAGGTTGATCTGGTGCAGGATGCCGTTCCCCGGCGGGATCACGTCGACGTTCTGGAAGGCCTTCTTGGTCCACTCGATGAAGTGGAAGCGGTCTTCGTTGCGGCGGTCTTCGATGGCGCGGTTCTTGGCGAAAGCGTCCGGGTCGAAGCCGCCGCATTCGACGGCCAGCGAGTGGTCGACCACCAGCTGGGTCGGCACCACCGGATTGACCAGGGCCGGGTCGCCGCCCTGGCTGGCGATGGCGTCGCGCAGGCCGGCCAGGTCGACCAGCGCGGTCTGGCCCAGGATGTCGTGGCAGACCACGCGCGCCGGGAACCACGGGAAATCGAGGTCCTGCTTGCGCTCGATGAGCTGCTTGAGCGAATCGGTCATGGTGGCGGGGTCGCAGCGGCGCACCAGGTTCTCGGCCAGCACGCGCGAGGTGTAGGGCAGCGTGTCGTAGGCGCCGGGCTGGATCGCATCGATCGCGCCGCGCGTGTCGAAATAGTCGAGGGTGG
Organism: Telluria sp. AZSoR62; assembly: GCF_058111565.1. Lineage (NCBI taxonomy): Bacteria > Pseudomonadati > Pseudomonadota > Betaproteobacteria > Burkholderiales > Oxalobacteraceae > Telluria > Telluria sp. AZSoR62. The sequence goes on along the minus strand of NZ_JBYTST010000018.1, from coordinate 65,087 downwards.
TGCCAGGGAGGGGTTTGCGGTGATTGGTGTTCATGATGGTGCTCGATGAATTAGCTGACCGTGGAACCGCCATCCCGGCGAGGGCCGGGATGACGGTTGAGGCTGGCGGTACTGTCTATTACTTCCGGTCCGCGATCGGCACGAACTGCAGGTCTTCCGGACCCACGTAGTTCGCGCTCGGGCGAATGATCTTGTTGTCGATGCGCTGCTCGATCACGTGCGCGGCCCAGCCGGAGGTGCGCGAAATCACGAACAGCGGCGTGAACATGGCGGTCGGCACGCCCATCATGTGGTACGAGACGGCCGAGAACCAGTCCAGGTTCGGGAACATCTTCTTGACTTCCCACATCACCGATTCCAGGCGCTCGGCGATGTCGAACATCTTCATCGAGCCCCCCTCGGCGGACAGCGAACGGGCCACTTCCTTGATCACCACGTTGCGCGGGTCGCTGATGGTATAGACCGGGTGGCCGAAGCCGATCACGACTTCCTTGTTGGCCACGCGGTTGCGGATGTCGGCCTCGGCTTCGTCGGCGTTCTCGTAGCGCTTCTGGATATCCAGCGCGACTTCGTTGGCGCCGCCGTGCTTCGGGCCGCGCAGCGCGCCTATCGCGCCGGTGATCGCCGAGTGCATGTCCGAACCGGTGCCGGCGATGACGCGGGCGGTGAAGGTCGAGGCATTGAATTCGTGCTCGGCGTACAGGATCAGCGAGGTGTGCATGGCGCGCACCCACTCTTCCTTCGGCGCGTGGCCGTGCAGCAGGTGCAGGAAGTGGCCGCCGATCGAATCGTCGTCGGTTTCGACTTCGATGCGCTTGCCATTGTGGCTGTAGTGGTACCAGTACAGCAGCATCGAGCCGAACGAAGCCATCAGGCGGTCGGCGATGTCGCGCGCGCCGGGCACGTTGTGATCGTCTTTTTCGGGCAGCGTGCAGCCCAGGGTCGACACGCCCGTGCGCATCACGTCCATCGGGTGGGCGCCGGCCGGCAGCGCTTCCAGCGCGCTCTTGACCGCCTGCGGCAGGCCGCGCAGCGAGCGCAGCTTGGCCTTGTAGCCTTTGAGCTCGCCCGCGTTCGGCAGCTTGCCATGCACCAGCAGGTAGGCCACTTCCTCGAATTCGCTGGTGGTGGCGATATCGAGGATGTCGTAGCCGCGGTAATGCAGGTCGTTGCCGGTCTTGCCGACCGAGCACAGCGCGGTATTACCGGCGGCGACGCCGGACAGGGCCACCGATTTCTTCGGCTTGAACGTTGGGGTGTCGTTGTTCTGGGTGCTCATGCGGTCTCCTGGATTACTTGGTTTTCTTTTGGGCGAACAGCGCGTCGAGCTTCTGTTCGTAGCTGTGGTAATCGATGCGGTCGTACAGCTCGGCGCGGGTCTGCATCGTGTCCAGCACGTTCTGCTGGGTGCCGTCGCGGCGAATGGCGTTGTACACGTTTTCGGCCGCCTTGTTCATGGCGCGGAAGGCCGACAGCGGGTACAGCACCAGGCCCACATGGGCGCTCTTCAGTTCCTCGACGGTGAACAGCGGGGTCGAACCGAATTCGGTGATGTTGGCCAGCACCGGCACCTTCACGGCCTCGGCGAACTGCTTGTACATCTCGAGGCTGGTCATGGCTTCCGGGAAGATCATGTCGGCGCCGGCTTCGACGCAGGCCACGGCGCGTTCGATCGCGGCGTCCAGGCCTTCCACGGCCAGCGCATCGGTGCGCGCCATGATGACGAAATTCTCGTCGATGCGGGCGTCGGTCGCCGCCTTCACGCGGTCGACCATCTCGTCCAGGCCGACGATTTCCTTGCCCGGACGGTGGCCGCAGCGCTTGGCGCCGACCTGGTCTTCGATATGGCAGGCGGCCGCGCCGGCCTTGATCAGCGAACGGACGCTGCGGGCCACGTTGAAGGCCGAGGCGCCAAAGCCGGTGTCGATGTCGACCAGCAGCGGCAAGTCGCACACGTCGGTGATGCGGCGCACGTCGACCAGCACGTCGTCCAGGTTCGAGATGCCCAGGTCCGGCAGGCCCAGCGAGCCGGCGGCCACGCCGCCACCGGACAGGTAGATGGCCTTGAACCCGGCGCGCTTGGCCAGCAGGGCATGGTTGGCATTGATGGCGCCGACGACCTGCAGCGGGGATTCTTCCTGCACTGCCTTGCGGAATGCCGCACCGGCTGAATACTGGCTCATGCTAAACCTTTCGAGTGATACGTTGAACGAATACCAGCCCTCTCATGCAAGGGACGTGCCAGCCGGGTGGCGGGAAGCTCACGCGCGCAAATTCAAGCACTTGGCCGTGTTTTCATGCCCAACCGGCAGTATCCGGGCACTCAGGCGTTTCATGATGTTTCACCATGAAACTCCAAATGGAACATGATAGCAATAAAAGCCCCGCAGTTGCGGGGCTGGAACCGGCCTTTGCCTGCCCAGGCGGCAGCGGCTCAGTGCCCGCTGGCCCCGGCGGCGCCGATACCGGTTTCCGAACGCACTTCCTGCGCTTCGAAGCCGGCCTTGTCGATCGCCGCGCGCGGGCTGGCGTCCATCACCGAGAACAGCCAGATCCCGATGAAGCCGATCGGCATCGAGAAAATGGCCGGCGAGGTATAGGGGAAGATCGCTTCCGCATTGCCCAGCACGTCGACCCAGACCGATTTCGATAGCAGTGTCAGGATCACCGCCGTACCAAGGCCGAGGAAGCCGCCGACTGTCGCGCCCCGCGTGGTGCAATTGCGCCACAACACAGACATGAAGAGCACGGGGAAGTTGGCCGAGGCGGCAATCGCAAAGGCGAGCGAGACCATGAAGGCCACGTTCTGCTTCTCGAAGGCGATCCCCAGCAGCACGGCAATGATGCCGAGCACGACGGTCGTGATCCTCGACACCCTCAGCTCGCTGCCGCTGGTGGCGGTAGACTTGGCGAACACGGTTGCATACAGGTCGTGCGAGACGGCCGATGCGCCCGACAGGGTCAGGCCGGCCACCACCGCGAGGATGGTCGCGAAGGCCACCGCCGAAATAAACCCGAGGAAGATGTCGCCGCCGACGGCCTTGGCCAGGTGCACGGCCGCCATGTTGTTCCCGCCCAGCAGTTTGCCGGACGCGTCCGTGAAGGCAGGATTGGTCCCGACCAGCACGATCGCGCCGAAGCCGATGATGAAGGTGAGGATGTAGAAATAGCCGATCCAGGTGGTGGCCCACAGCACCGACTTGCGCGCTTCCTTGGCGCTGGGGACGGTGAAGAAGCGCATCAGGATGTGCGGCAGGCCGGCGGTGCCGAACATGAGCGCCATGCCGAAGGAGATCGCCGAGATCGGGTCTTTCACGAAATTACCCGGCCCCATGATGGAAAAGCCCTTGGCATGCACTTCGGTGGCGGTGGCGAACAGTTTTTCCGGGCTGAAGTTGTATTGCGCCAGCACGGCGAAGGCCATGTAGGAGGCGCCCGAGAGCAGCAGCACGGCCTTGATGATCTGCACCCAGGTGGTGGCCGTCATGCCGCCGAACAGCACGTAGACCATCATCAGGACGCCGACGATCACGACGGCCATCCAGTATTCCAAGCCGAACAGCAGCTTGATGAGCTGGCCTGCCCCGACCATCTGCGCGATCAGATAGAACAGCACCACCACCAGGGTGCCGGAGGCGGCGAACACGCGGATGGGTTTCTGGTGGAAGCGGTAGGCGGCCACGTCGGCGAAGGTGAAGCGGCCCAGGTTGCGCAGGCGCTCGGCCATCAGGAAAGTGATGACCGGCCAGCCCACCAGGAAGCCGATTGCGTAGATCAGGCCGTCGAAGCCGTCGAGGAAGACGGCGGCCGAAATGCCGAGGAAGGACGCCGCCGACATGAAGTCTCCCGCGATCGCCAGCCCGTTCTGGAACCCGGTGATGCCCCCGCCCGCGGTGTAGAAATCGGACGCCGAACGGGTGCGCGATGCGGCCCATTTGGTGATGAAGAGCGTGAAGATGACGAAGCCCGCGAACATGGCGATCGCGGTCCAGTTGGTGGCTTGCCTGGTGGCCTGGCCCAGGTCGGGCGCGGCGGCGGCCAGGCCGGCAGCGGGCAACAGCAGCAGCCCGGCCAGGGTGCGACGCGCGCGGCTCATGCCCCCACCTTCTTCCGGATCGCCTCGGTCAGTTCGTCGTAGCTGCCGTTGGCGCGGCGCACATAGATGCCGGTGATGAGGATGGTGAAGAGGATGACGAACAACCCCAGCGGAATGCCCCAGGTCAGCACGCCCGCGCCGATGCGCGTGCCCATGAACTCTTTATTGAAGGCCACCAGCAGCGTGAAGCCGTAGTAGACGATCATCATCGCCCAGGTGAGGGTCCAGCCGAAACGCGAGCGCGTCCGGACCAGCTTCTGGTAATCGGGGTCGGCCTTGACCCGCTGCACGACGTCTTGGTCCAATTGTGTCTCCTCTCGTTGTTTCCTGTTGCGTTTGCATGGCATGCGCGCGCAAGGCAACCGTGTTTCAGGCTGAAACACGACGCATGAAATCGACTACACTTGAAACATGCCTTATTCTTCCCGCAATCCGGCCCATGGCGCCGCGGACAGCGACAAGCCGGTGATCTGGACCGTCTCGGTATCGCGCCTGTCCGACCTGTTCCGCGACATCACCCTCGAATACGATCACCTGGCTATGATCGAACCACTGCACCTCGGGTTCGATGAAGCTGCACGACATCTGCGCGAACGCATGGCCACGGAGCGTTGCGACGTCGTGATCGCGGCCGGATCGAACGCCGCCTACCTCAAGGGACGGGTGTCGGCGCCGGTGGTGGTGGCCAAGGCCAGCGGCTTCGACGTCATGCAGGCGCTTTCGCGCGCCAGGCAAGTGTCCGAGCGCATAGGGGTGATCACCTACCAGGAACCGCTACGCGAGCTGGCCGAGTTCGCCACGACCTTCGGCATCGCCATTGCCCAGCGCACCTATGTCACCGAGGAAGATGCGCGCGCCGGCATCCAGGCCCTGAAGGCGGCGGGCGTCGAGGTCATCGTCGGCGCCGGCCTGATTACCGACCTGGCCGAGGAAGCGGGTCTTGCCGCCGTCTTCCTGTATTCGGCCGCCTCGATCCGCCAGGCCTTCGACGATGCGCTGGAAATGGCGCGCCTGACCCAGCTCGAAGCGGGCCGCGGGCGCCGCACGCCGGCATCGGACACCCGCCGCGCGCGGCGCGGCCTGCACGATTTGCGCGGCGAGTCCGCCGCCATGGAGCGGCTGCGCCAGACCGTGGTGCTGTACGCGCGCTCGCCCGCCACCGTGCTGATCCAGGGCGAAACCGGCAGCGGCAAGGAACTGGTTGCGCAGGCCATCCACCGCGAGGGGCCGCGGCGCGGCGCCAACCGGCCCTTCGTGGCGGTCAATTGCGGCGCGATTGCCGAGTCGCTGCTGGAATCCGAACTGTTCGGCCACGAGGAAGGCGCATTTACCGGCGCGCGCCGCGGCGGCCATGCCGGCCTGTTCGAGGCGGCCAATACCGGCACCCTTTTTCTGGACGAGATCGGCGAGATGCCGCTCAGCCTGCAGACCCGCCTGCTGCGGGTGCTGGAAGAGCGCGAAGTGATGCGTGTCGGCGGCACGCGCCCGGTGCCGATCGACGTGCGCGTGGTCAGCGCCACCCACTGCGACCTGGAAGCGCGCGTGCGCGAGGGACGTTTTCGCGCCGACCTGTTCTACCGACTGGCCGTGCTGCGCCTGGACCTGCCGCCGCTGCGCACCCGCCTGGTGGACATCGCGCCGCTGGCCGAATGGTCGCTCAAGCATGCGCTGGCGGCGCTGGACGCGCGGCCGCACCCGAACCTGCATGCCGAGGTCCAGGCCTGTGCGCCGCTGCTGGAAGCCTATGATTGGCCGGGCAATGTGCGCGAACTGCGCAACCTGATGGAGCGGCTGGCGCTGTTCCTGGCGGCGGAACCCTTGCAGGCCTTGACGCCTAGTTTCCTGTTGACGATTGCTCCGGAGTTAGGTGCGCAGGCGGCCCTGCCCCTGCCGGCGCCAGGGACGGAAAGCATCGCCGCCGTACTGGCGCGCTATGGCGGGCAGCGCGATGCGGCGGCGAAGCATCTGGGCATCAGCCGTACGACCTTGTGGCGGCGCCTGAAGACCGAAAACCCGTAGGGTGGGCAGATGCTGCCCACGCGTCCACATCACGTTTGCAATACGGCGACGCGATGATTCAGGAGCTGGTTGAACGCGTGGGCAAGGAACTTGCCCACCCTACAATGAACGACGAAGCGACCGTCGGTGGATGCTTGCCCCTACGAGATCAACACCACGCGCCCCAAACGCATTATCATGACTTTTTTACATGGCTTGGCGCCCATACCCACCCCTTAAAGCGCCAGCTCTTCGCAAGCACTGCCCGGGCCCCGCCCGGCCTTTCGGAGGCACTATGCAACATGCGTCGCAAGCTGCACTGTTTTCCCTCATTGGCGACACCCCGCTGATCGAGGTAACGCGGATCGACACCGGTCCTTGCCAGCTGTTCCTGAAACTCGAATCGCAAAACCCCGGCGGCTCCATCAAGGACCGTATCGGGCGCGCCATGATCGAGCAGGCCGAGCACGACGGCCATTTGCAACCGGGCGGCACCGTGGTCGAAGCCACGGCCGGCAATACCGGCCTGGGGCTGGCGCTGGTGGCGCGCATCAAGGGCTACCGCGTGGTGCTGGTCGTGCCCGATAAAATGGCGGCCGAAAAGGTCCTGCACCTGAAGGCGCTCGGCGCCGAGATCCACCTGACGCGCTCCGACGTCGGCAAGGGTCACCCGGAGTACTACCAGGATGTCGCCGCGCGCCTGGCGAAGGAAATCCCCGGCGCCTGGTTCGCCGACCAGTTCAACAACCCGGCCAATCCGCGCGCCCACGAGACCACTACCGGCCCGGAGATCTGGGACCAGGTCAACCACCGGGTCGACACCATCGTGGTCGGCGTGGGTTCGTCCGGCACCCTCACCGGCCTGTCGCGCTTTTTCCGCAAGACCCAGCCGAACCTCGAATTCGTGCTGGCCGACCCGCAGGGCTCGATCCTGGCCGACTACATCAACACCGGCGTGCTGCGCACGGACGCCGGCTCGTGGGCGGTCGAGGGCATCGGCGAAGACTTCATTCCCGGCATCGCCGACCTGTCGCGCGTGAAAAAAGCCTATACGGTCACCGATGAGGAAAGCTTCGCCACCGCCCGCCTGCTGCTGCAGCAGGAAGGCATCCTGGGCGGCTCGTCCACCGGCACCCTGCTGGCGGCGGCGCTGCGCTATTGCCGCGAGCAGACCCGCCCCAAGCGGGTCGTGACCTTTGTCTGCGACACCGGCACCCGCTACCTCACCAAGGTCTACAGCGACGGCTGGATGGTCGACCAGGGCCTGCTCACGCGCCCGAAGCTGGGCGACCTGCGCGACCTGATCGGCCGCCGCTACGACGACGGCGAAGTGGTCACGGTCTCGCCCACAGACACCCTGCTCACCGCCTTCAACCGCATGCGCAGCAGCGATTTGCAGCAGCTGCCCGTGATCGACCGCGACGGGCGCCTGGCCGGCCTGATCGACGAATCGGACCTGCTGCTGCACGTCACCTCGACCAACGAGGCCGGCCAGTTCGCCGCGCCCGTCTCCACCACCATGGCATCTCAGCTCCAGACCCTGCACCCGTCTTCGACCATGGGCCAGCTGCGCGGGATCCTCGACCGCGGGCTGACCGCCGTGATCGCCGACGGCGAGCACTTCTACGGCCTGATCACCCGCTTCGACCTGCTCAACCATCTCCGAAGGACGCTCTCGTGACCGAACCGAAAAAACACCTCTCCACCCGCGTGATCCACGGCGGCCAGTCGCCCGAGCCGTCGACCGGCGCCGTGATGCCGCCGATCTTCGCCACCTCGACCTTCCGCCAGGACAGCCCGGGCGTGCACAAGGGCCTGGACTACGGCCGCTCGCACAACCCGACCCGCTGGGCGCTGGAGCGCTGCGTGGCAGACATCGAAAGCGGCGGCGCGGCCTTTGCGTTTGCTTCCGGCCTGGCCGCGATCGCCGCGGTGCTCGAACTGCTGCCGGCCAATTCGCACATCGTGGCCGGCGACGACATGTACGGCGGCACCTTCCGCCTGTTCGAGCGCGTGCGCCGCAAAAGCGCGGGCCACAGCTTCAGCTATGCCGACCTGACCGACCCGGACGCGCTGGCGCGCACGATCACGCCCGACACGAAACTGGTGTGGGTCGAGACCCCGACCAACCCGATGCTGAAACTCGCCGACCTGGCCGCAATCGCGCAGCTGTGCCGCGCGCGCGGCATCATCACGGTCTGCGACAACACCTTCGCCAGCCCGATTGTGCAGCGCCCGCTGGAACTGGGCTTCGACATCGTCGTGCACTCGACCACCAAGTACATGAACGGCCACTCCGACGTGATCGGCGGCGTGGCGGTGGTCGGCGCGCAGCCGCACCACCAGGAACTGGGCGAGCAGCTCGGCTTCATCCAGAACGCCGTGGGCGCGATCCAGGGCCCCTTCGACAGCTTCCTGGTGCTGCGCGGGATCAAGACCCTGGCCCTGCGCGTGGAGCGCAGCAGCGCCAATGCGCTGGCCCTGGCCCAGTGGCTCGAACGCGAACCCAAGGTGCGCAAGGTGTTCTATCCCGGGCTGGAATCGCACCCCCAGCATGCGCTGGCGCGGCGCCAGATGAACGGCTTCGGGGGCATCGTCTCGATCGACCTGGCCACGGATCTGGCCGGCGCGCGGCGCTTCCTGGAAACCTGCGAAGTCTTCACGCTGGCCGAAAGCCTGGGCGGCGTGGAAAGCCTGATCGAGCATCCGGCCCTGATGACCCATGCCAGCATCCCGGCCGAGCAGCGCGCGGAGCTGGGCATCGGCGACGGCCTGATCCGCCTGTCGGTGGGCATCGAGCACCTGGCCGACCAGCAGGAAGACTTGCGGCGGGCGCTGGCCGCGATCTAGGCATTCCCCCCTCGACGGCCGACACGGCCGTTCCTGCCTTCTCCATGGCCCGCCGCCAGATACCGGCGCGGGTCCTGACATCCCCATCCTGCTCGACCTACGCACCTCCAGCCCACGCGCATGCAGCGCGTCGTGCATGCCGCCGCTCGTTTTCAGCGCCAATGCGGGGCTGTTATCGACTCAGCATCACTTTGGCGAGCACATCGATATCACCCTGATAATCGATGCTCGAAAACCGTGTGCTGAAAACAACTCGACAGTAAACGTAAATACAGTACGGCATTTCCCTATGAGGACCGAACAATTAACGAGTTTATTCAATAAATACCACATGAAATTTTTACCTTGTCTGTTCATTCAGTTTGCATGCGAGGCTATAGTCGGTCCCTTCCAGCGTTATCGGCGCGGAAAGATGCGTTGACCGATCGAAGTACATTTTCTAAGAGACAAGAAAACATGCACACTACGCGACTCACACTGCGCAGCATCGCCGCCCTTGCGGCGCTCGCGCTCGCCGGCTCGGCCTTTGCCGCCGGCCAGGATGGACAGACCGTTCACAAGGATCCGCGCACCGGCCAGATCCGCAACGCGACCGCCGCCGAAGCGAAACAGTTGAATGACCTGCGCGCCGCAGACCGCGCCGCCCGCAAGGCCGAACGCCAGGCCGCCGGCGCTCCGGCAACCGGCGTGGTGCGCCTGCAGCAGAACGGCATCGTCGCCGCCCACGTCGACGAAGAGTCGATCGTGTACTCCGTGGTGCGCCGCGGCGCCGACGGCAAGCTCGAGGCCGATTGCGTCCACGGCAAGACCGCCGCCGAATCGACCCTGAACCATCCCGTGAGCACGCATTCGAAGGAGCACCAGCATGAAGTCCAATAAGCGTCCAAGCCTGACCCTGCTGGCTGCAGCCCTGGCCCTGGCCTGCGGCGCCTCGGGCTCCGCCCAGGCGGCGGCGCAGATCGTGATCAAGAACCTGAACGCGCCCGGCGTCGGCTTCAACGATCCCACCCCGGCCACGCCTGTCGGCGGCAACACCGGCACCACCCTCGGCCAGCAACGCCTGATCGCGTTCACCCACGCCGCCAACATCTGGGGCGCGACCTTGACTTCGGCGGTGCCGATCATCATCAACGCCAGGTTCACCCCGCTGTCCTGCACCGCCACTGGCGCCGTGCTCGGCAGCGCCGGCGCGACCCAGGTCTTCGCCGATTTCCCGGGCGCTGCCAAGGCCGGTACCCTGTATTCGTACGCCCTGGCCAACAAGCTGTATGGCAAGGAAATCTCGGATGCGCCGGGCGCCCAGATCAACGCCAATTTCAATTCGGAGCTGGGCAAGCCGAACTGCCTGGCCGGCAGTTCCTTCTACCTGGGCCTGGACGCCAACGAGGGCAGCAATATCGACTTCGTCGCGACGCTGCTGCACGAAATGGGCCATGGCCTGGGCTTCCAGACCTTCACCAACGGCGCCACCGGCGCCCAGCTGGCCGGCTATCCGTCGGTATGGGACCACAACCTGCTCGACAACACCACCAACAAGCTGTGGGTCGACATGAACAATGCCGAGCGCGCCGCGTCGGCACTGCGGCCCGCGGGCCTGTCCTGGACCGGTGCGCGCGTGACCGCGGCCGTGCCGGCGGTGCTGACGGCAACGGCCCAGCTGCGCATCATCGGTGCAGGCGCGTCCTCGCCGGCCGGCGACATGTACGCGGTCGGCGAAGCCGACTTCGGCCCCAAGCTGGACAAGTCCCCGCTCACCGGCCAGGTGGCCCAGGTCGTGCTGCAGGCCGATAGCCCGGGCCTGGCGTGCACGCCTCTGAATGCCGCTAACGCCGCCGCCGTGCGCCGCAACATCGCCCTGGTCAGCCGCGGCACCTGCGGCTTTGCCGTCAAGGTCAAGAACGCCCAGGATGCCGGCGCCATCGGCGTGATCGTGGCCGACAATGCGCCAGGTCCCGTGGTCGGCATGGGCGGCGCCGACGCCTCGGTCACCATCCCGGCAGTGCGCGTGACGCAGGCCGACGGTGCGCGCATCGCCGCCAGCCTGGTCAAGCCCAACGGCAGCGTGGCCGGCACGGTCGCCAAGTTCGAGCGGTCGAAGACGGCGATCTCGGGCACCGATGCGCAGCGCCGCATCACGATGTTCACGCCCAATCCTTACCAATCGGGGTCGTCGGTATCGCACTTCAATACCACCGCCACCCGCAACCAGCTGATGGAGCCATCGATCAGCGCCGACCTGAGCCACTCAGTGACCGCGCCGACCGACCTGACCTTCGAGCTGTTCAAGGATATCGGCTGGTAAGTCCCAGCTGAGACCCGATGACAACCGCCTGTTCGCAGGCGGTTTTTTTTTTGGCGCTGTCACCGCAAGCTGTAGAAATTGAACTGTCGAGCTCCAGCGCAGTCCAACGATGATCTGATCGGTTGTCGAGGGCGGCATGAACGGAGCAGGCTTTAACAGGTGGCTCAAGAAATTACCCTCGTTGACGCGGCGCCAGCGAGGGCATCTGCTCGACGCCTTGCGTCCTGCAATCGGATTCGAACGCGTCTGCGCAGCAATTGCGCAGGCAAAACCCAGGCCCTGTTGCCCCTCCTGCCAGGCCGAGCGCCCGTACCGGCACGGGCTGGACCGTGGCATCCAACGCTACCGTTGCCGCGCGTGCAGAAAAACCTTCAGCGCATTGAGCGGTACGCCCTTGGCTCGCCTGCGCCATCGCGCCAAGTGGCTCGACTACCTCGAACGCATGCTCGAGACCAAAAGCGTGCGCGCAGCCGCCAAGGCGGTGGGCGTACACCGCAATACGAGTTTTCGCTGGCGCCATCGTTTTCTTTCGCTCACCAAGCACGACCGGGCCGAGCGCCTGGTCGGCATTGCCGAAGCCGACGAAATGTTTTTACTGGAGTCGCAAAAGGGTTCGCGCACGCTGGATCGGCCCGCGCGGCGGCGCGGCGGCGTTGCTGCCAGCCGCGGCATCACGCACGAACACATCTGCATCCTGGTGGCGCGCGACCGCACGGGGCAAACCCTCGATTTCATCACCGGTCGGGCTGCAGTCACCAAACAGCAGCTGCACCGGCACCTGGGGCCCAGGCTCGACCGGGACGTGCTGCTCGTGACCGACGGGCATCCCGCCTACCGGGCCTTTGCACGCGAAGCGGGCATCGCACACGCGTTCGTCAACCTGCGTCTTGGCGAGCGGGTTCGCGGCATTGTGCACGTGCAAAACGTCAACTCTTACCACCAGCGCTTCCGCCAATGGCTCGCGCGCTTTTACGGGGTCGCTTCGCGTTACCTTCCAAACTACCTGGGCTGGCGCTGGGCGCTCGACGGCGAACGTATCACTTCACCGGAACGGCTTCTGCGAGCTGCGCTGGGCATCTTCCACATCTAACGGGTACAGCGCCTTTTTTTCGGCGCTGTCAGCGCGAGGCGCCGACACGGCGGGCGGCCTGCACCGGCGGAGTGTCGCCCAGCGGCAGCCGCGCAGCCACCTGGGCCAGGGCACGCACCAGCGTCGCTTCCCCGGTGCGCAGGCCGCGCCCGCGCAGCTGCGGCAGCGAGCGCACCGGTTCGGGCGTGATCTCCACGGCGGCGCGCACCAGCAGCCTCTGCAGGGGGCGCAGCAGCGCCGGCAGGATCGGGGCCTCGCGCATGATGCGCAGGAAGTCGAGCAGGATCGCCGACCCCTCCAGCATGGGCGCCGTCGTATCGAGCAATGCCTCCCATTCGCGCCGGGAGCGCGGAACGCCGCTCGCGCCGTACAGGCGCGCGGCGGGGACGCCTTCTTCAAAGGCGGCATCCCTTTCCAGGCCCGACAGGGCGCGCGCATAGCGATGGTAAGCCTCGGTGAAGCCGAAGGCGGCGGTGGCATGCACCCAGTCGAGCAGGCGCGGATCGTTGGCCCGGTAGGCCAGCCCGCCGGGCGTGGTGCCCGCCACATGGCCATGCAGGCGCACCACCCTGGCGATCATCCGTTCGGCGGTCGAGCGCGGGCCGTAGACGGTCATCATGGCAGCCGCCCCGGTGCGGCGCAGGCGCATGCCGGGATCGCGCCTGAAACTGCTGTGGTCCCAGACACCGGTGCGCACCGAGGGCTCGGCCAGCTCGAGCAGCACCGCCGTCACGCCGCCGACGAACAGCGCTACGGGATTGGCGAACACGCGCCACGAGACGCCATGCGCCGGCGTCAACGCCGGCTCGCCCGGCGGCCGGCTGAAGTCGAAGGCCATGCCCTCGGGCGGGCGCATCAGGTCTTGCAGGGTCTCCAGCATGGGCATGTCTCCTTGCACGGGGCGGCGGGCGTGCCGTCTGCCTGCCTGCCTGCCGCTGACATGCCAGCATACACCGGCTCCACCCGTGCAGGCCTAGGCGTCCTGGCCTGCCAGCGCGAGGGCCCGCGGCGCCGCGCTGGATGCGCCCGGCACGGCCGTGCGCAGCTTGAAGGTGCCCACCAGTTCCGACAGCTCGGCCGCCTGCCGGCGCATCGACTGGGCCGCCGCCGCGGCCTGCTCGACCATCGCCGCGTTCTGCTGGGTCGAGTCGTCCATCTCGGCGATCGCCTGGCTGACCTGCGCCACGCCCTGCGCCTGTTCGCTGCTGGCCGTATCGATCGCGCCGAGGATGCCGGCCACGTCGTGGACGTGCTCGAGCACCGCGCGCATCGTGTCGCCGGCCGTGCCGGCGATACTGGTGCCGGCCGCGATCTCCTGGCTCGATTCGCCGATCAGCTTCTTGATCTCCTTGGCCGCCGTTGCCGAGTGCTGGGCCAGGTTGCGCACCTCGGCCGCCACCACCGCGAAACCGCGCCCCTCGGCGCCCGCACGCGCCGCTTCCACTGCCGCATTCAGGGCCAGGATATTGGTCTGGAAGGCGATGCTGTCGATCATGCCGGTGATGTCGACGATCTTGTCGGCCGAGGCCTTGATCGCGCCCATGCGAGCGACCACCTGTTCGACCGCCTGCGCGCTTTTCGTCGCCACGTGCGAGGCCGACTGCGCCAGCAGGTTGGCGTCGCGGGCGCTGGCGTTGTTGCGGGCGATCGCCTCGGTCAGTTCCTGCATGGCGGCGACGGTCTGGGTCAGTGCGCCGGCCTGGCGTTCGGTGCGGCGCGACAGGTCGTGGTTGCCGTCGGCGATTTCGCCGGAGGCCGAGTCGATCGCCTGGGCGCCCTGCAGCACCTGCGACACGGTGCTCGACACGCCGCGGGTCATGCCGTTGAGCGCATCGAACAGGCGGCCGATCTCGTCGCCGCGCGCATGCTCGATATGCGGGCGCAGGTCGCCGTGCGCCACCTGCTCGGCCAGCCCCGCGGCCTGCTGCAGCGGTCCGACGATGTTGCGGGTCAGCGTCCAGGCCAGCAGCAGGCCGGCCGCCAGCGCCCCCAGGCCCAGCGCCAGCAGCAGCGCCTTGCCGAAGGTGGAAGCCGTTGCCGACTCCTCGGCCAGGCGGTGCGCCTCGCCGGTCTCGAAGGCGAGCAGCGCTTCGAGCGCGGCGATATGCGCCTTGCTGGCCTGGTCCCAGCTGCCGGTGACGAGCTGGTCGACGACACCGGTCTGGCCGAACTCCTTGGCCTGGAACAGCGCGGCCTGGACCTTTGCCAGTGCCGCCTTGTGTTTGGCTGCCGTGTCCATCAGGGCGCGTTCGCGTTCGCTGCGCGGCAGCTTCGCCAGCCTGGCTTCGATGCCGGCGGACGCCTTGCCGCCCGCGGCCAATTGGGCCTGGAAATAGTCCGCCAGCTCGAGGCTGTCGCTGCGCGCGATCGAGATCGTGCGCGAGGCGTTCAGGCGCTCGACGCCGAGCAGGTCGGAGGTGAGCTGCTGCTTGGCCAGCTTGTCGTAGACGAGGTCGTTGGTGAGCGCATCGAGCGCCTGCATGCGCCACAGGGCGACGGCGGAGATGATCAGCAGGAGGAAGGAGACGATGCCGAAGGCGCCGAGGATCTTGGTGCCGGTCTGGAGCTTCGCGAGGTGCATGGCAGGTATCGGAGTAGGTCGGATACTTGCAGTGTAGAAACTTAGTATGACAGGGTGATGAAATTGGATGACATCGGCGGTGAGTAAATGTCACGCACCGCCGAGTGCCCTGCGGCCCGTAGGGTGGGCGGATTCTGCCCACGCGTTCAAACAGAACCAGGGCCGCGGACGTGGAAGGTTCATCCGAGACCGGTTGAACGCGTGGGCAAGGAACTTGCCCACCCTACGGGTTGCCGGCCTGCTTACTGCGCGGAGCGCTTCAGCGCCGGAATCGCCGCCGGCTTCCACTGCTTCACCGGCTGCTCCTTCATCTTCTTCTGCAGCAGCTCGACCGCCACTTCCAGCTGGCGGTCGCGCCCGGTGAAGGTCTCGTGCGGCAGGTTGTCCACTTCGACGTCGGGCGAGACGCCCACGCCCTCGATCAGCCATTCGCCATCCGCCCCGAACTGGCCGAATTCGGCCACGCGCGCCATGCCGTTGTCCGACAGGCCGTTGCCGTCGCTGAGCCAGACGCCGGCGCCGGCCGTGCGCTTGCCCACCAGCGGCCCGAGTTTCAGGGCCTTGACGCCGGCGGCGAAGGTCTCGCCGTCCGAATAGGTCAGCTCGTCCATCAGCACCACCAGGTGGCCGCGGAAGGTGTTCTGCATGTTCGACTGCGGCTGGTTGCCGTTCGCGCTCCAGAAGGCCCACGAGCGGCGCAGCAGCTTCTCGATGATCCAGCTGTCGATGTTGCCGCCGTTATTGCGGCGCACGTCGATCACCAGGCCTTCCTTGTTGATGTTGGCGTAGAAGTCGCGGGCAAAGGCGTTGATGTCGCGCGCCGTCATGGCGCGCAGGTGCAGGTAGCCGATCTTGCCCTTGGAAAGGGTATCGGCCTGCTGCGCCCTGCCCTGTTCCCAGTCGGCGTAGCGCAGGGCCGCGTGGCGCGCCATCGGCACCGGGGTGACGATCACGGCGCGCGCCTTGCCGCCCGGGGTCTTCACCTGCAGCAGCACCTGCTTGTCGGCCTGGTCGAGCAGCAGGTCGGCGATGTCGCGGCTCTCGGCCAGCGACTTGCCGTTCACGGCCAGGATGATGTCGCCTTCCTTGACGCCGACGTCGGGCGCGGCCAGCGGGCCCCGCTCGTTCGGCAGTTCCGGTTCGCTCCGGTAGACGCGCTCGACACGGAAGCCCTCCGCCGTGCGCGCCAGTACGGCGCCCAGGCTCGAGGGCACGCCCTCGCCGGCCGCGCGGCGCTGGTCGCCCGGACGGATCTGCGAGTGCAGCGCGCCGACCTCGCCCACCATCATGCCCAGCACGTCGTCCAGCTCGGCGCGGTCGGTCACGCGCTCGACCAGCGGCGCGTACCGGGCGCGGGCGGCATTCCAGTCGACGCCGCGCATGTTGGCGTCGTACAGGAAGTCGCGGTGCATGCGCCAGGCGTCGTTGAACATCTGCTTCCATTCCAGGCGCGGGTTGGTGCTCACCGCCCAGTCGTCGATCTTGACCTTGGCCTTGGCCAGGTCCGCCGGGGCCTTGGCGCCGGCCGGCACGATCAGCATGTCGCCGGGACCGGCGGCCGAGAAGCTGCGGTAGAAGACGTGCTTGCGGTCGGTGCTCAGGCCGAACTCGCGCACATTGGCCGCGAAGACTTCCGGCTGCGGGCTGCTGCGCGCGATCTCCAGGGTCTTGATGGCGCCGCTGCGGCCATTGTCCGACTCGAGGATGTACAGGCGCTTGTCGTCGATGGCCAGCGCGCGGTAGTTACCCGGTGCGATCGGCACTTCGTAGAGGCGCTCGCGCAGGCCGGCGTAATCCACCGCCGGCACCGGCGCCCTGGCCTTGTCCGGCGCGCCGGCCGTGGCCGCAGCCGCGGCGGCTGTGGCGGCGGCCACCGCCGCATTCTTGTCCGCTTCGTCCGCGCCCGGCGTCTTCACGGCCGCCTTGGCCGCCGCTTCCGGGGACGCCGCTTCCGGCTTGGTCAGTTCGTCCTCGGGCTTGAACGGGAAGCGCACGCCCGGCTGCAGGGCAAGCGCGTAGACGCCGACGCGGCGATCGAACACCGGTCCCATGTTGCGGTCGCCCCAGGGACCCGAGTTGCCGACATTGAAGTGGCGCGCCGACAGGAAGTACAGCCACTTGCCGTCCGAGGAAAACACCGGCGAATCGGCCGTGTAGCGGTCGGTCGTGACAAAAGCCATGGTCTTGGACGGCAGGTGATACATGCCGATCTGCTCGCGCTGCTCGCTGCTGCCGACGCGGACAAACGCGAGGTTGCGGCTGTCGGGCGACCAGACCACCTGGTCCGGCCGGTCGGCGCCGACCTGCTTGGCGTCGTCGATGATGACATTGGTTTTCGCCGCGAGGTCCAGCAGCCAGGTGCGGCCCTTCTTGTCGGTGTGGGCCAGCCATTTGCCGTCGGGCGAAGGATAGATGCCGGAGCGGTGGCTGGCGCCGTCGATGGTCAGGCGCTCGCCCTTGCCGGAGCCGTCGGCCGCGTAGCGCCAGATCTCGTTCTCGCCGGTGCTGTCGACAAAGGCATACACCCATTTATCGTCGTGGCTGAACACCGCGCTGCGCGCACGCGCGCCTTCCGGCACCGCGATCTCGACGCGGCGGTGGCTGCCGGTGCCGGCGATGGTCACGCGGCCGCGCGCAGTCAGCACGATGCGCTGGGCCTTGTTGGCCAGCTCGATGCCGGTCAGGGCGTCCAGCGGCGAACGCACGCGGCGCGTGCGCTGCTGGTCGAAGTCCGATACCAGGCTGGCCTGCACGCGCGTGTCCGCCCCGCTGGCGATGTCGAAGATGCGCAGGTCGGCCCCGAGCTGGTAGGCGATGCGGCCGTCGCCCAGCGAGGCGGTGCGCACATCCCACTCGGTGTGCCTGGTGTGGGCGCGGCGGTCGCTCCCGTCCGGCAGTGCGGACCAGAGGTTGTCGGCGCCGCCGCTGTCGCTGATGAAGTAGACGCGGCCCTGCCACCACATGGCGCGGCGGTTGTTGCCGGCGTCGCCCTTGAACAGCGGGACCGCCTCGGCTTTCGCGCCGAGGTCGAAGCGCCACAGCTGGGCGTGGGCGCCGCCGCGGTAGGCGCGCACGTTATCGTTGGTCATCGACAGGCCCATGCGCGTGAAGAATACGCTCTTGCCGTCGTCGGACAGCACCGCGTCGTTGGCGTCGGCCAGCGGCAGCACCCGGCGGCGCATGTCGACCGGGTCGAGCGCCGCGACCACGCGGTGCTTGGACGGCCCCACCGAATTCTCGGTGCTCACCAATACCTCGCCCTGCGCGGTCCAGCCCAGCACCGTCACGCCGCCATTTTCGAAGGTGATGCGCTTGGGCAGGCCACCCTCGACCGGCATCACATAGGCTTCCTGCGCGCCCTCGTAGGACGCGGCAAAGGCGACAAACTTGCCGTCGTGCGAAATCGCCGCGTGCGTCTCGGCCGAGGGATGAGTGGTCAGGCGCGTGGCCTTGCCGCCGCCGATGCTGGTGCGCCACAGGTCGCCCTCGGCGGTGAAGACGACGGTGTCGCCGCGGACGGCCGGGAAGCGGAAATAAGGATCGGCGGCGGCAGCCTGGCTGCCGACGAGCGCGAGGGACAGCGCGAGGATGGTGCGGGACACGTTCATGTTCACGGGGGCGAGGGTTGCTGAAGAGGAAGAGTTTGCCACAGGTCAGCAGTGTGCACGACGTGCATACATGCAAAAAAGACGGACGAAAAAAAACCGCGCTTGAGAGCGCGGTTTTCTGGAGCAGCGCGAGGCTTACTCGATCTCGACCGTCTCGGCCGGTGCCGGTGGCGGCAGCACGTCGCCTTCCGGGAACTCGAGGACGACATCGTCCTTCTCGTTCAGGTCCACCGTGATGCGTCCACCGTTGACCAGGCGGCCGAACAGCAGCTCGTCGGCCAGCGCCTTGCGGATCATGTCCTGGATCAGGCGCGACATCGGGCGCGCGCCCATCAGCGGATCGAAGCCCTTCTTCGACAGGAACTTGCGCAGCTTCTCGGTGAAGACGGCTTCCACTTTCTTCTCGTGGAGCTGCTCTTCCAGCTGCATCAGGAACTTGTCAACGACGCGCAGGATGATGTCTTCGTCCAGCGCGCGGAAGCTGATGGTCGCGTCCAGGCGGTTGCGGAACTCCGGCGTGAACATGCGCTTGATGTCGGCCATCTCGTCGCCGGCCTGCTTCGAATCGACGAAGCCCACCGAGCGCTTGGTCAGGCTTTCGGCGCCCGCATTCGTGGTCATGATGATGATCACGTTGCGGAAGTCGGCCTTGCGTCCGTTGTTGTCGGTCAGCGTGCCATGGTCCATCACCTGCAGCAGGATGTTGAAAATGTCCGGGTGGGCTTTTTCAATCTCGTCCAGCAGCAGCACCGCATGCGGCTTCTTGGTGATGGCTTCGGTCAGCAGACCGCCCTGGTCGAAGCCGACATAGCCCGGCGGCGCACCGATCAGGCGCGACACCGCGTGGCGCTCCATGTACTCGGACATGTCGAAGCGGATCAGCTCGATGCCGAGGATGAAGGCCAGCTGCTTGGCCACTTCCGTCTTGCCGACACCGGTCGGACCGGAGAACAGGAAAGAGCCGATCGGCTTGTCCTGCTTGCCCAGGCCCGCTCGGGCCATCTTGATGGCCGAGGCCAGCGCCTCGATCGCAGGATCCTGGCCGAACACCACGTTGCGCAGGTCGCGGTCGATGGTCTGCAGCTTGCTGCGGTCGTCCTGGTTGACCGTCTGAGGAGGGATCCGGGCAATCTTCGCGATGATGTCCTCGATCTCGGTCTTGCCGATGGTTTTCTTCTGCTTCGACTTCGGCAGGATGCGCTGGGCGGCACCGGCCTCGTCGATCACGTCGATGGCCTTGTCCGGCAGGTGGCGGTCGTTGATGAAGCGCGCCGCCAGCTCGGCCGCGGTCGACAGCGCCGAGGCCGAATACTTCACGCCGTGGTGCTCTTCGAAGCGCGATTTCAGGCCGCGCAGGATCGCCACGGTCTGCTCGACCGACGGTTCGTTCACATCCACTTTCTGGAAGCGGCGGCTCAGGGCATGGTCTTTCTCGAACACGCCGCGGAATTCCGTGAACGTGGTCGCGCCGATGCACTTGAGCTGGCCGTTGGCCAGGGCCGGCTTGAGCAGGTTCGATGCGTCGAGGGTGCCGCCCGAGGCCGAGCCCGCGCCGATGATCGTGTGGATCTCGTCGATGAACAGCACGCCGTTCGGGGTGTCCTTGAGCTGCTTGAGCACGGCCTTCAGGCGCTGCTCGAAGTCACCGCGGTACTTGGTGCCGGCCAGCAGCGCGCCCATGTCGAGCGAATACACGACGGCGTTCTGCAGGATCTCGGGCACGTCTTCCTGGACGATGCGCCATGCCAGGCCTTCGGCGATCGCCGTCTTGCCCACGCCGGCCTCGCCGACCAGCAGCGGGTTGTTCTTGCGGCGGCGGCACAGGATCTGGATCACGCGGTCGACTTCTTCCTCGCGCCCGATCAGCGGATCGATCTTGCCGTCGGCAGCGGACTTGTTCAGGTTCTGGGTGAACTGGTCGAGCGGGCTTTCCTTGGCCTGGCCTTCGACCTGCGCTTCTTCCACGCCCTCGGACGCCTTGGAGGTGTCGAGCTGCTGGTCCTTGCGCACGCCGTGCGAGATGAAGTTGACCACGTCCAGGCGCGTCACGCCCTGCTGGTGCAGGTAGTAGACGGCGTGCGAGTCTTTCTCGCCGAAGATCGCCACCAGCACGTTGGCGCCGGTGACTTCCTTCTTGCCATTGGAAGCCGACTGGACGTGCATGATCGCGCGCTGGATCACGCGCTGGAAACCGAGCGTCGGCTGGGTGTCGACCTCGCCCGTGCCGGGCACGGTCGGGGTGTTATCACCGATAAAATTAGTCAGGGTCTTGCGCAGGTCTTCGATATTGACCGCGCACGCACGCAGGACTTCGGCGGCCGAAGGATTGTCGAGCAGCGCGAGCAGCAAGTGCTCCACGGTGATGAACTCGTGGCGTGCCTGGCGCGCCTCGACAAAGGCCATGTGTAGGGATACTTCAAGTTCCTGCGCAATCATACTTCCTCCATCACGCATTGCAGGGGATGCCCTGCCTTACGCGCATGCGTTAAGACAAACTCCACTTTGGTACACGCTATATCTTTGGAAAACACCCCACAAACCCCTTTCCCGTGACGGTGCACGGAAAGCATGATCTGGGTGGCTGTTTCGCGGTCCTTGTTGAAATATTCCTGGATCACCGCAACCACGAATTCCATCGGCGTGTAGTCGTCGTTCAGCAATGCCACCTGGTACAACGGTGGCGGTTTTACGGTTTGCCGCTCCAGCAGCTGTTCAGTGTCATGCTTCGTAGCCATGGGCGTATTCTAATGCTTTCGGTATCGGTGCCAAGCGTAAACATCAGCTCGTTCTCATGTGCTTTCCATCTTACTTGTTTTCTCTTGAATGCGCAGATGGCGATCCAATTGACGAAATCAAGAGCCGGGTTAGCTCTGCTGTAGGAAATTTGGAGTTTGACGTTCAAAAGCACTTGACTTGCGTGGTTATTCCACCAACAATGCAGTTATCAGCATTGCACTTATGGTCTTGTTGATAAGAAGTGAGCAGGCTGAGGAGGGGGCAAGAAGCTTCTTGCTTTTACGGCTCGTGTGATTCGTTTTTAATTGAAGGTTCTTTTATGGCAACTGGTACTGTTAAGTGGTTCAATGATTCCAAAGGCTTTGGCTTCATCACTCCTGATGACGGCGGCGAAGATCTGTTCGCGCACTTTTCCGCAATCAACATGAACGGTTTTAAGACCCTCAAAGAAGGTCAAAAAGTCCAATTCGAAGTCACGCAAGGCCCTAAAGGCAAGCAAGCTTCCAACATCCAGGGTAACTAATCATTCCCCTCCGGAAGCAAAAAACCCCGCGGTTGCGGGGTTTTTTTTGGTCCTGCCCCTTTGAAGGGCAGCCAGGCCTCACATCTGCTCGATCATCACTTCGCCAAAGCCCGAGCACGACACCTGGGTCGCGCCTTCCATCAGGCGCGCGAAGTCGTAGGTGACCTTCTTCGAGGTGATCGCCTTTTCCATCGCGCTGATGATCAGGTCGGCCGCTTCAAGCCAGCCCATATGGCGCAGCATCATCTCGGCCGACAGGATCAGCGAGCCCGGGTTCACGTAATCCTTGCCGGCATATTTCGGCGCGGTGCCGTGGGTGGCTTCGAACATGGCCACCGAGTCGGACATGTTGGCGCCCGGCGCGATGCCGATGCCGCCGACCTGGGCCGCCAGCGCATCCGAGATATAGTCGCCGTTCAGGTTCAGGGTGGCGATCACGCTGTACTCGGCCGGGCGCAGCAGGATCTGCTGCAGGAAGGCGTCGGCGATCGAATCCTTGACCATGATCTCGCGCCCCGTCTTTGGGTTCTTGATCTTGCACCATGGGCCGCCATCGACCAGCTCGGCGCCGAATTCCTTCTGCGCCAGCGCGTAGGCCCAATCGCGGAAGCCCCCTTCGGTGTACTTCATGATGTTGCCCTTGTGGACAATCGTGACCGAAGGCTTGTCGTTGTCAAGCGCGTACTGGATCGCCTTGCGCACCAGGCGCTCGGTGCCTTCGCGCGAGACCGGCTTGACGCCCAGGCCCGAGCTCTCCGGGAAGCGGATCTTCTTGACGCCCATTTCTTCGGTGAGGAACCGGATCACCTTCTTGACTTCGGCCGAGCCTTCCGCCCATTCGATGCCGGCGTAGATGTCTTCCGAGTTCTCGCGGAAGATGACCATGTCGGTCTTTTCCGGGTTCTTCAGCGGCGAAGGCACGCCGGCGAAATAGCGCACCGGGCGCAGGCAGACGTACAGGTCGAGTTCCTGGCGCAGCGCGACATTGAGCGAGCGGATGCCGCCGCCCACCGGCGTGGTCAAGGGGCCCTTGATCGAGACCACATAGTCTTTCAGCACCTCGAGGGTTTCCGCGGGCAGCCACACGTCGGGGCCATACACGCCGGTCGACTTTTCGCCGGCATAGATTTCCATCCAGCTGATCTTGCGCGCGCCGCCGTAGGCCTTGGCGACGGCCGCATCGACCACCTTGATCATGACCGGGGTGATGTCCGCGCCGGTGCCGTCGCCCTCGATATAGGGGAGGATAGGATTGTCCGGCACGCTCAGCGAAAAATCGGCGTTGACGGTGATTTTCTGGCCGTCGGCCGGGACCTTGATATGTTGGTACATCGTCGTCTCCCAAGTGGTCGCGAAGCAGGCCGCAGGCGCAGCGCCAGGCCGGGCCTGCCAGATGAACTAAAATGCGGAATGACCATGCGCGACTGACCAAACCTGCAGCTGCAAGTCTTGTATAAGACAGCCGCGTTACGTCTTGCATTATGCACCAGTATTTTCCGAGGCGCCATGCCGTGCCTCTTCCCTGCCCTGTTCCACTTCCATTCGCACCCATTTGCAATTCATGGCACTGATACTCTTCAATAAACCCTTCCAGGTCCTGTGCCAATTCTCAAGCCAGGACGATCGCGAGACCCTCGCCGATTACGTCAAGATTCCGAACATCTATCCCGCCGGCCGCCTGGATGCGGACAGCGAAGGCCTGATGCTGCTCACCGACGACGGCAAGCTGCAGCACAAGATCGCCCATCCCGACCACAAGGAAACCAAGACCTACCTGGTGCAGGTCGATGGCCTGCCCGACGCATCCACCCTGGCGCGCCTGCAGGCGCCGCTCGACCTGGGCGACTTCGTCACCAAACCCTGCCGCGCCGTGCGCATCGCCGAGCCCGCGTGGCTGTGGCCACGCAACCCGCCGATCCGCGCCCGTGCCGACAAGCCGACGAGCTGGCTCGCGATCACGCTGGAAGAAGGCAAGAACCGCCAGGTGCGTCGCATGACAGCGGCGGTCGGGCTGCCGACCCTGCGGCTGGTGCGCAGCAGTATCGGGCCGTTTTCGCTGGCGACGCATCCCTTGATGCCGGGCGAATTCATCGAAGTGCGCTATCCGTAAGGGCAAAAAAAAACGCCGACCCTTGGGTCGGCGTTTTCATGACAACTCTGACGATCAGGCAGCAAACGCATCCAGCGCTGCATTGAAGGTCGCGCTCGGGCGCATGATGGCTTTCACCTTGGCCTCGTCGGCCTTGTAGTAGCCGCCGATGTCGGCCGGCTTGCCCTGCACTTCGAGCAGTTCGGCGACGATCTTCGCTTCGTTATCAAGGAGCTGCTTGGCCAGCGGCGCGAACTTGGCTGCCAGTGCGGCGTCTTCGGTTTGCGCGGCCAGTTCCTGGGCCCAGTACATCGACAGGTAGAACTGGCTGCCGCGGTTGTCGAGCTCACCGGTCTTCGGCGATGGCGACTTGCGGTTGTCCAGCAGCTTGCCGGTGGCGGCGTCCAGGGTCTTAGCCAGCACGGTCGCCTGCTTGTTGCCGGTCTTCAGGCCCAGGTCTTCCAGCGAGACGGCCAGCGCCAGGAACTCGCCCAGCGAATCCCAGCGCAGGTGGTTTTCTTCGGTCAGCTGCTGCACGTGCTTCGGTGCCGAGCCGCCGGCGCCGGTTTCGTACATGCCGCCGCCGGCCATCAGCGGGACGATCGACAGCATCTTGGCGCTGGTGCCCAGTTCCAGGATCGGGAACAGGTCGGTCAGGTAGTCGCGCAGGATGTTGCCGGTCACGGAGATGGTGTCCAGGCCGCGCTTGACGCGCTCCAGGGTGTAGCGCATGGCGCGGACCTGCGACATGATCTGGATGTCCAGGCCGGTCGTGTCGTGATCCTTCAGGTAGGTGCGCACCTTCTTGATCAGTTCATTCTCGTGCGGACGGTACGGGTCGAGCCAGAACACGGCCGGCATGCCCGAGTTGCGCGCGCGCGTCACGGCCAGCTTGACCCAGTCGCGGATCGGCGCGTCCTTGGTCTGGCACATGCGCCAGATATCGCCCGTCTCGACGTTCTGGCTCATCAGCACTTCGCCGGTGGCGAGGTCGGTGATGTTGGCCACGCCGTCTTCCGGGATCTCGAAGGTCTTGTCGTGCGAGCCGTATTCTTCGGCCTGCTGGGCCATCAGGCCGACGTTCGGCACCGTGCCCATGGTCTTCGGGTCGAAAGCGCCATGCCATTTGCAGAAGTTGATGATCTCCTGGTAGATGCGGGCGAAGGTCGATTCCGGGATGACGGCCTTGACTTCCTGCAGCTTGCCGTTGGCGTCGTACATCTTGCCGCCGGCGCGGATCATTGCAGGCATTGAGGCGTCGACGATCACGTCGTTCGGCGAATGGAAGTTGGTGATGCCCTTGGTCGAGTCGACCATGGCCAACGCCGGACGGTGTTCCTGGCAGGCGTGCAGGTCGCGCTCGATTTCTTCGCGCTGCGAGGCCGGCAGGTCGGCGATCTTGTTGTACAGGTCGGCCATGCCGTTGTTGACGTTGATGCCGAGGCTGTCGAACAGGGCGCCGTGCTTTTCAAACGCTTCCTTGTAGAACATGCGCACGCAGTGACCGAATACGATCGGGTGCGAGACCTTCATCATGGTCGCCTTGACGTGCAGCGAGAACAGCACGCCGGTTTCCTTCGCATCGTCGATCTGCTTGGCGTAGAAGTCCAGCAGGGCCTTGCGGCTCATGAACATCGAATCGATGATCTCGCCGTCCTGCAGCGCGACCTTCGGCTTGAGCACGATGGTCTGGCCCGACTTGGTCAGCAGTTCCATCTTGACGTCGCGCGCGCCGGCGACCGTCATCGATTTTTCACCGTGGTAGAAGTCGCCGTGGGTCATGTGCGACACGTGGGTGCGCGAGGCCGGCGACCATGGGGCCATCGAGTGCGGGTTCTTGCGTGCGTATTCCTTGACGGCGCGCGGTGCGCGGCGGTCCGAGTTACCTTCGCGCAGGACCGGGTTGACCGCGGAGCCGATGCACTTGCCGTAGCGTGCCTTGATGGCTTTTTCTTCGTCGGTCTTCGGGTTGGCCGGGTAGTCGGGCAGGTTATAGCCCTTGGCCTGCAGTTCTTCGATGGCGGCGACCAGCTGGCCCACCGAGGCCGAGATGTTCGGCAGCTTGATGATGTTCGCGCTTGGCTCGAGGGTCTTCTTGCCCAGTTCGGCGAGCGCATCCGGCACGCGCTGTTCCGGCGTCAGGTTTTCCGGGAAGGCAGCCAGGATACGGGCCGCGACCGAAATGTCGCTCTGCTCGACGGTGATGCCGGCAGGCTTGGTGAAGGTGCTGACCACTGGCAGGAAGGCGTGGGTCGCCAGCAGCGGCGCCTCGTCGGTCAGGGTGTAGATGATGGTCTGATCACTGCTCATACGCTTTTTCCTCGATGCGCGCGGGTTGGCGCGGTGTCTAAAACAGGGTGGTGATGCTCAAGTCTTCTATAAGACATAAGACGGGCGTTTCACATTATGCACCAGTATTTTACTGGGCGCCACGGTTTTAGGATATCCGCCATTGGCCGGGAGGGACGCCCGCCTGCCCTGCCGCCGAACCGCCTTCGCCCTGCAAAGAACGCGCCCGGCAAGCAAAAAAACCCGCCGAACCAATGGTCGGGCGGGTCTTTCTTCTGCACAGAACTGCCTGCGCGGCCGAGGCCGCACGCACGGGGCTATTAGGCCGACAGTGCTTTCAGGGCTGCAGCCAGGCGGCTCTTGTGGCGCGCTGCTTTGTTCTTGTGGATGATCTTCTTGTCAGCGATGCTGTCGATGGTCGACACGGATTGCTGGAAGATGGTGGTTGCAGCGGCCTTGTCGCCAGCCTGGATGGCCTTGCGAACTGCCTTGATTGCGGTGCGCAGGGTCGAACGCTGTGCCGAGTTGTGTGCGTTTTGCTTAACTGCTTGACGAGCGCGTTTGCGCGCTTGTGCGGTATTTGCCATGAAATTTCCTAAATCGGGGTCAAGTTGCGTTGGCAAACATTAGCGAGTGAAACCGGCGCTTTCAGTGCCTGCCCAACGATTGGTGTCTGCTAACAGAATTCAGTACAGCCCACGATTATAGCGAAGGAATCGGGTATCGGCAATTCATAAATCAATAATTGTCGCCTGTACCACGCCTGCAAAACGAATAAATTGCTCGCGCGCCCCTGTGCGCCGGGACCGGCTTGGTGTTGCCCAAGTATAATCCCCGCCCATGAACCTGCTCCGTACCCTCGCTGCCATTTCCAGCATGACCATGGTGTCCCGCGTCACCGGCCTGCTGCGCGACAGCCTGTTCGCGGCCGCCTTCGGCGCCTCGAACTTCACCGACGCCTTCAACATCGCCTTCCGCCTGCCCAATCTGCTGCGGCGCCTGTTTGCCGAGGGAGCCTTCTCCCAGGCTTTCGTTCCCATCCTGACCGAATACAAGACCAAGCACGGCCAGGAGGCCACCAAGACCCTGGTCGACCATGTCGCCACGGTGCTGATCTGGGCCACCATCCTGGTAAGCATCGCGGGCATCCTGGCCGCGCCGGTCTTGATCCTGTGGATCGGCGGCGGGCTGCAGCGCGAGCCGGCGGCATTCGACGCCGCGGTCGTCATGACGCAGATGATGTTCCCCTACATCGCCTGCATGGCCTTCGTCGCGCTCTCCAGCGGCATCCTGAATACCTGGCGCCAGTTCAAGATTCCGGCGATTACCCCGGTGCTGCTGAACCTGTCGTTCATCTTCGCCGCGCTGGTGATGTCGGATTATTTCGAGCAGCCGATCTATGCGATGGCCGTTGGCGTGTGCATCGGCGGCGTGCTGCAGGTGGCGCTGCAGCTACCCTCCCTGATCAAGCTCGGCATGCTGCCGCGCATCTCGCTCAATCCCTTGAAGGGCCTGCGCGACGCCGGCGTACACCGCATGCTCGGCAAGATGGGGCCGGCCGTGTTCGCCGTGGCCGCCGCCCAGATCAGCCTCTTGATCAACACCACGATTGCGGCCAGCCTGGCCGCCGGCGCCGTCACCGCCCTGCAGTACGCCGACCGCCTGATGGAACTGCCCACCGCCCTGCTGGGCGTGGCGCTGGGCACCATCCTGCTGCCGGGCCTGGCCAAGGCCAATACCGACGGCGACACCACGGAATATTCGTCGCTGCTGGACTGGGGCCTGCGCCTGACCTTCCTGCTGTCGATCCCGTCCGCGGTCGGCCTGGCCACCCTGGCCACGCCGATGATCGCCACCCTCTTCCACTACGGTAAATTCGACGCGACGGATGTCGTCGCCTCGTCGCTGCCGCTGATGGCCTACAGCGCCGGCCTGCTCGGCTTCATCCTGGTGAAAACCCTGGCGCCGGCCTTCTTCGCACGCCAGGAAGTGCGCACGCCCGTCAACATCGCCCTGGGCGTGCTGGTGGCGACCCAGCTGCTGAACCTGGTGTTCGTGTGGGGCATGGGCATGGGCGTGGCCGGCCTGGCGCTGTCGATCGGCGTGGGCGCCTGCATCAATGCGGCCTTCCTGTATGCGGGCCTGCGCCGCCGCAAGATCTACGTTCCGCAGCCGGGCTGGCCGATGTTCGTGCTGAAGCTGCTGGTGGCGGTAAGCGTGATGGGCGCGGTGGCGTGGTTTGCCCAGGCCCAGTTCGACTGGATCGCGCTGCGCGCCACGCCGCTGCTGCGCGCCGGGTTATTGGGGGCCATCATTGCGGCCGCTGCCGCGGCGTATTTCGCCGTGCTGGTGGCGCTGGGCTTTCGTCCGCGCGACTTCAAGCGCCGGGCAAAGTGAGGAACATGTGGTCGTAAACAACCGGGCGGCGACGGGGTAACGCTCTGCTGACCGGCATGCAGCAGAACGACTGTAGCGCCAGATCCTGGACAATTTTGAACGTCCGCTTAAGACCCGAAGCGGACGTGCGTGAGTCACGGGCCGCATCAGTCGACAATCTCGACATCGGCGTCTAGCCAGACAGTTGGTTTAGCGTTCAATACCGACACAGGATTTGGACTGAGACTGAACTTTATCGACTTCGGGGAACCTTTTACCCGAACTTCCGCTTGAGAATCCGCCAATGGTTGTGGCGCACATTGATACGAACAGAGCGCGACAGCGTCTGGTGGAACTACGCCTACATAGGCGCGCGCGAAGGTACCTGCCTTCGTCGACACTGCCTTGACTCCCGATATCGATACGGGAAGCTTCCTTCCATTCTTAAGCATGCTACAACCTTGAATCTTCGCACCGTGAGCGGATGCAGCCTGGCCTTCATCTGCATAGACAGGAATCGGCCCGCTGACCTTACATAGCTCCGTCATCTTAAATACCGTTCCATTAGCTGCTTCGATCAACTGAACTTTCACGATCATCTTGGCTTTCCGCAGCATAGGGGGTCTGGCTGGCGGCGGGGGGACTGCAAGGGCCGATGCACCTACCGATAGCAAGCTGGCCAATATGCAGGTGCGAGACAAAGCGCGCGCGATCGTTGACATCCTATCGTGTTGCCTTGGCAGTGGGAACAAGCGTCCGTGCATGCGTCTACCACCCCCCTTGATCTGAACTGTTCACTAAGCAATGTCCGCTATTGGCCGATAGCAGACTCATTGTAGCGACCGCTTACGAATCGAGGTTTACCGTCGAGCATTGACGGGCGTGCCATTTCTTGAAACCTGCGATCGTTCCGGAGCAGCTGCCGCACCGACTTCTGCGCATATTTGCAGCGTCATCGGTGCTATGACACGCTGCTGATGCGTGTATTGGCAAACTGTGAAGGCGTGCAACCGGCATGCCTTGAGAAAGCCGTGCTGAACGCGCTCGCCGAACTGTAGCCGACTCGCTCGGCAATGTCGGCGACACTGGTCTTATTCTGGCGCAGCAAGTCCTTCGCCAGCGCCATCCGCCACGCGAGCAGATAGGCCATCGGAGCAACGCCAACCAGGCGCTGGAAGCGATCGAAGAAAGTGGAGCGCGAGAGCGCCGATTCCTTTGCAAGGTCCGGTACCGTCCATGCTCTCGAAGGCGCATGATGCATGGCGCGGATGGCGGCAGCCAAGCGATCGTCGGCAAGTCCTCGCACCAGGCCGGTCGAGGCCCTGGTGTCGGCTGTCGCCCGAAGCGCCTCGATCAACAGCACTTCCAGCAGATGTTCAAGCACGACCTCGCGCGCGGGCCGCTGCGCGAGCGACTCGTCGTCCAACAGCTTCACCAATAATGACAGCCGTGGCTCACCCCGGATATGCACGAGTTCGGGCAGCAGCGAGACCAGCAGCGCCGCGTCCGGCGAGGCGAAACTGCAGTGCCCTGCAAGGATGCGCAGGTCGGTGGGACCTTCCTGTTCGCCTATTCGGAAACGGCCTGGACCGAGCGCGACGGGAACCGAATTGCTCGCAGACAGAGGCGGCTCATGGCTGGACATGGCAACCCCGAACGCCGCCGGAATCAATGCGAAGTCGCCTTCACGCAGCGCGATGGGCGCGTGGCCG
Organism: Telluria sp. AZSoR62; assembly: GCF_058111565.1. Lineage (NCBI taxonomy): Bacteria > Pseudomonadati > Pseudomonadota > Betaproteobacteria > Burkholderiales > Oxalobacteraceae > Telluria > Telluria sp. AZSoR62. Next base: position 34,837 of record NZ_JBYTST010000018.1, on the reverse strand, counting down.
TCGAGCGCAAGACGGCAGCGTCCTTCCAGCACCACGCAGTAGAAAGGCTGGCCCGCATCGGACCGGCGGACCTGCCACTGACCCGCGCCGACGATGTGTTTCGAGAAACGGGCAGTTGGCTTCAACAGCGTAACTACCTCGGCAAGTGGATCGGTCAATCTGGACTCTCGCCAACGATAAATGGACTTTTCAGTGTATCAAGTCGGATGCCGAAGGTCTATCTTGACGTCTTCGTCATCTTCAGGAGTCACCCCAGCATGAAAACCGTCCTCATCACTGGCACCTCATCCGGATTCGGCCTGGAAACCGCGCGCTATTTCCTGGAACGCGAATGGAACGTGATCGCCACCATGCGCTCGCCCCGATTCGATATTCTGCCCACCCTGCCAAATCTGCGGATCCTCCAGCTCGATGTCACGGACAAGCAGAGCATCGAACGCGCCATTGCCACTGCCGGGCCGATCGACGTGCTGGTCAATAACGCTGGCTTTGGCGCGCCCTCGCCGTTCGAGCTGACCAGCATGGACACCGTGCATGCACTGTTCGAGACCAACGCGTTCGGCACGATGGCGATGACGCAAGCCGTGCTGCCTCAAATGCGGGAACGAAATTCCGGCGTCATCATCAACGTCACCTCGAGCGTGACATATAAACCTTTGCCACTTGTCAGCGTTTATCGTGCGGCCAAGGCGGCGGTCAACGCATTCTCGGAGTCTTTGGTGAGCGAGCTTGCGCCCTTCGGCATCCGCGTCCACATCGTGCTGCCCGGGTCTTCGGGCGAAACGCGCTTCAGGGAAACCGCCCGGGCCGGCCTGCGCGGACTGGACAGCGAAGTGTATGGCGAGTTCATGAAAAATAGCATTGCCCGGATGACCGCATCCACTGGCGTTGGCACGCACGCCAGCGATGTGGCCGAAGCGGTGTGGCAAGCGGCAAACGACGTGTCTGCACCCTTGCGTATGCCCGCTGGGGCGGACGCAGTGCAGTGGGCGGCGCAGGCCAGCTGACTTTCCCATTCCTTTCGGCGCCGGGCGCCGCACCGGGTCCGATCGGTCTGGCCGGATCTGGATGAGCGCGTGCATTGCAATCGGGCGAAGTGCTCGTCGAACTTCGCCCGTGTCAAGCAGCGCGCACCAGGGAGCATGCGGTCAAGCGATCTGCCCAGCCCCCTCGACGCACTCCCTTTGTCGTCTTACTTCTTGGCCTCGACAGCCGCCAGTTGCCTGTTCTGCTCATCCAGCCAGGTCTTCAAGGGCGCAAAATAATCCAGCAAGGCCGAACCGTCGATCTTGTCCTCGCCCGTGGCCGCCTTCAGCGCCTCCTGCCAGGGCTTGCTCGCCCCCATTTCCAGCAGGGTCTGCAGCTTGGCGCCCGCCTTCTGGCTGCCGTAGATCGAGCATTGATGCAGCGGCCCCTTGTAGCCGGCCTCCGCGCACAGCGAACGGTGCAGCTGGAACTGCAGCAGGTGGGCCAGGAAGTAGCGCGCGTACGGCACGTCGGCCGCCACGTGGTATTTGGCGCCGGCATCGAAACCGCCCGGGGCCATCGGCGCCGGGCGGCTCACGCCCATGTACTGCTCGCGCAGCTGCCACCAGGTCTTGTCGTAGTCCTCCGGCTTGACCTTGCCCGCATACACATCCCAGCGCCATTTGTCGACCGAGTAGGCAAACGGCAGGAAGGCGACCTTGGACAGGGCCACCTGCAGCAGTTCGCCGATGTCGGCATTCGGCTCGGGCGCCTTGTCCATGAAGCCGAGCTGCTGGTAGTAGCTTGGCGTCATCGACAGCGCGACCGTGTCGCCGATGGCTTCGTGGAAGCCGTCATTGCCGCCGTTCTGGAACAGGATCGGCTGCTTCTTGTAGGCCAGCTGGTAGTAGGTGTGCCCCAGCTCGTGGTGGATGACCTTGAAGTCTTCGGCCGTCGGCCGGATGCACATCTTGATGCGCACGTCGTCCATGCGGTCCAGGCTCCAGGCCGATGCGTGGCACACCACCTCGCGGTCGGCCGGCTTGGTCAGCAGGGAGCGCGTCCAGAAGGTCGCCGGCAGCTTCGGCATGCCGAGCGAGGTGTAGAAACGCTCGGCGTACTGGGTCATTTCCTTGGCCGAGGTCTTGCGCTCGACCAGTACCTTGCTCAGGTCGAAGCTGCTGGCGCCGGTTGCCGGCTTGAGCAGCGGATAGATGTGCTGCCAGTCCTGGCTCCACATATTGCCGAACAGATGGGCCGGCACCGGACCGCTGGCCGGCACCACGGCCGCGCCGTAGTTCTGGCGCAGCTTCAGGCGGGTGTAGGTGTGCAGCGATTCGTACAGCGGCTTGACCTGCTGCCACATGCGCTCCATCTCGGCGGCGAACTGCTCGGGCTTCATGTCGTACTGCGAGCGCCACAGGGCGCCGGTATCGGCAAATCCCATTTCGCGCGCGCCCTTGTTGGACAGCACCACATAGTCGACATAGGTCTGCTTGTAGCCAGGGGCCTGCTGGTGCCAGCCGGTCCAGGCATCCTTGAGCTTGGCCGGATCGCGGCTGGTGGCCAGGATCTTTTCCAGTTCGCCCAGGGCGAGGCAGGCGCCCTGCTCCCCGTTCGGGCAGTACTTGGCCTTGCCATAGGCGCCGGACAAGGCGGCCTGCTTGCCGGCGTAGTCGGCGCGCTCCTTCGGATCGGACAGCATCAAGGTCAATTGCAGCAGCTTGAGCTTGCGCGCGGAATCTTCCTTGAGCTTGAGGCCGTTGTAGCGGCGCGCGGCCAGGGCCGCTTCACCCTGCGAGTTCAAGGCCTTTTCCCCAAAGTGGGCCGCAATCGCTTCGGTGTCGTCGGTGATGAAATTGGCGCCGATCCATTGAGCGCGAACGATGTCGTCGTATTCGCTGGCGAAACGGGTTTCGGTAGCCGATAAAAACTTCTCGGCCTCGGCGACGGTCGGTTTGGCCTTCGGTGCAGCCAGCGCGCTGGTAGCGGCGGCGATGGCGGTGAGCGCGAACAGCGCGGCGAAGCGGGATGGGCGTGGCAGTGTCAAGCTTGTCTCCTTTGTTGAGCGGCTGGTTTTGTTATACAGGGTCGCCAACAGTATAGCCAAGCGCTGCGGTTGCAAAGAAGTTAAATTCGATCGCAGCTCAGGCCTGGTCGGGACGTGCCGTATTGCGGATGCTGCGATGAAGCGGAACAGGCTGCAGCAGGCGCCACGCACGTCCTTGCATCGGTCCCGGTTCAGGCGGCGGAATCGGCCATGCGTACGCTCAGGCGCCACAGCAGGCAGCTCAGCGCGCACCCCACAGCCGCGCCACAGGCCAGCTTGAGCGCGCTGCCGAACAGCAGCGGCGCGATCAGTCCCGACACCAGCGCGAAGGACATCATCTGGATGAACCCGACCAGCGAGGCCGCCAGCCCGCGGTTGTTGGGGAACAGGCCCATGGCCGTCAGCTGGATGCCAGGCAGCGCGACCGCCAGGCCGAAGGTGAACACGGCCAGCGGCAGCACGGCGAACGGCACGCTGGCCGGGAACAGCGCGTTGTAGCCGACATTCATGACGGACGCCACCGCCATCACCGTGTAGCCGGTCCACAGCAGGCGGCCTGGCGACGACTTGGCCGCGCGCTTGGCGCCCCAGGCCGAGCCCGCCACCATGCCCCCGACCAGCGGGATGAACATCCAGGCGAAGGCCGTCTCCGGCAGGCCGAGGATCTCGATCACGAAGTTCGCGGACGCGCCGATGTACAAGGCCAGGCCGCCGAACATCAGGCCCAGCGCCAGCGCCAGCATGAGGAACTGCGGACGGCGCAGCACCATCAGGTAATTGCGGGCGATCGTCACCGGATGGAAAACCTGGCGCTTTTCGGGCGGCAGGCTCTCCGGCAGCAGGCGCCACACGACCAGCAGCATCGCCGTGCCGAACAGCGCCAGGAACACGAAATTCGCACGCCAGCCGAACGTGACGTGCAGCCAGCCGCCCAGCACCGGCGCGATCGCCGGCGCCAGGCCGAACACCATCATGATGTGGGACATCGTCTTGCGGGCCTGCGCACCCGCATAGCGGTCCTGCACGATGGCCTGGCTGATCACCGAGCCGGCCCCGGCGGCCACGCCCTGCAGCGCGCGAAACGCGAGCAGCCAGCCGAAGGTCGGCGCCAGCGCCGCGCCGACCGACGACAGCGTATACAGGCAAAGGGCGCCCAGGATCACCGGACGGCGCCCGAACGAGTCCGACAAGGTGCCGTAGAACAGCATCATGAAGGCGAAGGTGAACAGGAACACGCTCAAGGTTTGCTGCACGGCCACCGGCCCCACCCCGAATTCGATCCCGATGGCCGGCATCGACGGCAGATAGGTATCGATCGCGAACGCGCCGATCATGCCGAGGCAGGCGAGGAGAACAGGGAGAAAGCGTTGCATGGCGGGCCTTGTGAACTGGTGAACAGCCTGCACTGCGATGCACGGGTCTGGGGGCCGGTATTTTACTTGGTTCCAGGGAAGAATCCAGGAAAGCGGCGTCGGCACCCCACCGATGCGTAGGGCCGCTCATCCAGGCAGGCCGTTGCAACGCCCGTATGGCGTCCTGACAACGCAGCAGCCAAGGATGGAAGCACTTTCCCCGCTACGGTCTTGTCTGCCATGCTATGATGCCGCCCGTAAATATGACGACCGATAGTCGATCTACCGGCTTGGCAACGACCAAGCGGGCGCAACTCGGCTGAACCGTGCGGTCCATTTCCTCGCCGCTGAGCTTCACCCTCCTTCGTTACCCATGATTTTTTGCGGCATGCGCGGTCGATAGCGCATCCGTGGCCCACCCACACATTCTTCGATCGCGATGCCGCGCCAGCGCCGCCAGACGCCGGCGCGATGCGCATTGCTCACTACCATGACCACCGCCCCTATACCGAACGACGCGCCGTGCGCGCCTTCCACCATGCATGCTCCCGGAGCGGCGCTGTCGCGTGGGCAGCGCGCCATGTGGTTCCTGTGGAACCTGAACCCGGAGGGCGCGGAATACGGCTTGCCGATGGCGTGGACCATCCAGGCCGCGCTCGACGTCCAGGCCCTGCGCGGCGCGCTGCAGGACCTGGTCGATCGCCACCCGGTGTTGCGCACGACTTACCCGGCGCCGCAAGGCGAACCGACCCAACTGATCCATGACAGCCTGCCGCTCGGCTTCGACTGCGTGGACGCCGCCAGCTGGGATGCGCAGCAATTGCACGCGCGCCTGGCGCACGAGGCGGCCCTGCCCTTCGACCTGGCGCACGGCCCGGTGTTTCGCACCCGGCTGTTTTCGCGCGGCGCCGACGAGCACGTGCTGCTGTTCAATACCCATCACATCGCGGGCGATACCTGGTCGCTGATCGTCATGATGGAAGAGCTTGGCGCACTGTACCAGGCACGCCTGTCCGGGCAGGAAGCGGCACTGGCACCAGGCAGCCTGCCGTACACCGCCTATGTCGAGTGGCAAACCCAGCTGCTCGCATCGGAGCAGGGAGACGCCCATTGGGCTTACTGGCGCGAGCAGCTGACGGCCCCGCCGACGCTGGGCCTGCCCACCGACCGGCCGCGCCAGCCGGTGCAGCGCCACCTTGGCGCCGGCCAGCCGTTCACGCTCGATGCCGAACTCACCGCGCGCGTGCGCGCCCTGGCGCGGCAGGAAGGCGTGACTGTCTATACCGTGCTGCTGGCGGCCTTCTACGTGCTGTTGTACCGCTATACCGGACAGGACGACCTGGTAGTCGGCTCTCCTCGCTTCGGGCGCCCGCCGGAAGGCTTCGAACGCACCGTCGGCTATTTCGCCAGCCCCTGCGCCTTGCGCGCCCAGGTCGACGGCGACGCCGGCTTCGCGGCTTTCCTGCATCAGGTACGCACCGTGCTGGTCGGCGCCAAGGAACACCAGGATTTCCCGTTTCCCCTGATCGTCGAGCGCCTCGGCCTGGCGCGCGACGCCAGCCGCGGCCCGGTATTCCAGGTCGCTTTCACCTATCAAAAGGCGCAGCTGGCGCACATGCAGGGCGTGGCCGCGGCGCGCATGGGTTTCGGCGGCGCCCGGCTGGACTTGTCCGGCCTGCCGCTTGCGTCCTATCCGCTGGAACAGCGCAGCGTCAAATTCGACCTCGACCTGGTGGTGGAAGAAGTCGACGGCTGCCTGCGCGCCGTGTGCTGGTATGACACCGACCTGTGGAACGGCGACAGCATCGCTTACCTGGTCGGCCATTACCAGGCCCTGCTGCAAGGCGCGGTCGAGGCGCCGGCGACAACGCTCGACCGCCTGCCGATGCTGAGCGATCCGGAGCACGCCGCGATGGCCGCGTGGAACGCGACCGGCGCCGATTTTCCACAGGCATGCGCGTACCGCCTGTTCGAGCGCCACGCGGCGCGCGACCCGGACGCCGTCGCCCTGCGCTTCGACGGCGGCGAACTCAGTTACCGCGAGGTCAACCGGCGCGCCAACCAGCTGGCCCGCCACCTGCGCGGACTAGGCCTGCGTCCAGGCCAGATCGCCGGCCTGGGCATCGAACGCGGCCGGCCCGAACTGGTCATCGGCGTGCTGGCCATCATGAAGGCCGGCGGCGCCTACCTGCCGCTCGATCCCGATTACCCGCAGGACCGCCTGGCCTACATGCTGGGCGACGCCGACGTGCAGTTCCTCTTGAGCCACGCGGCGGCGGCCGGGCGCCTGCCCGAGGGGAACGCGCGCCGCGTGCTGCTCGACAGCGACTGGGACGACATCGCGCGCGAAGCCGACGCCGACCTGGCGGACAGCCCTGGCCCGGACGGCCTGGCCTATGTCATCTACACCTCCGGATCGACCGGGCGCCCGAAGGGCGTGCAGCTCGAACACCTGGGCCTGTCCAACATGGCGCATGCGCTCTCGGGCGCCTGGGGTGTCGGCCCCGGCAGCCGGGTGCTGCTGTTCGCCTCGTCCAGCTTCGACGCCTCGGTGCAGGAAATCTTTGTGGCGCTGTACGCCGGCGCCAGCCTGTGCCTGGCGCCCAAGATGGCCTTGATCCCGGGCTCGGCCCTGGTCGACACCTTGCGCCGCCATGCGGTCACCCATGCGACCCTGCCGCCGTCGGTACTGGCGCTGCTGCGGCCCGACCAGCTGCCGACCCTTGACACCATCGTCACGGCCGGCGAAGCGTGCAGCCTGGAGCTGGCGCGGCGCTGGAGCGGCCAGGTGCACCTGTGGAACGCGTACGGCCCGACCGAGGCGACCGTATGCGCCACCATGGCAAGACTGGGGCCGGACCTGGAGCGGATCAGCATTGGCGGCCCGCTCCCCAACACGCGGGTGCACGTGCTCGATGGACGCGGACAACCGGTCCCGGTGGGCGTGCCGGGCGAACTGCATATCGCCGGGGTCGGCCTGGCGCGCGGCTATCTCGGGCGTCCCGACCTGAGCGCCGAGCGCTTCATCGCCGCCCCGCCGGGCGTGCCGGACGAGCGCCTGTACAAGACCGGCGACCTGGTGCGCTACCTGCCCGACGGCAGCCTGGAATTCCTCGGCCGCCTCGACCACCAGGTCAAGATCCGCGGGTTCCGCATCGAGCTGGGCGAAGTCGAGGCCGTGATTGCCGGCCATCCGGACGTGCGCGAAGCGCTCGTGCTGGCGCGCCAGGATGCCGGCGGCGTCCCGTCCATCGTGGCCTATGCGATCGCCCACGAGGGCGCGCGCACCGACGCGGACGACCTGCGCGCCCATGCCCAGGGCAGGCTGCCGGACTTCATGGTGCCCGCCAGCCTGATGCTGCTCGCTGCCTGGCCCACCACGCCGAATGGGAAAATCGACCGCAACGCCTTGCCGGCGCCTACGGCCCGGCAAGGCGTTGCGGGCGCCGGCGCCCAGGCGCCGCGCAACCAGATCGAGCAGCAACTCGCGGCGATCTGGTGCGAGGTGCTGGAACTGGCCACGGTCGGCATCGACGACAGTTTCTTCGATGTCGGCGGACACTCGCTGAACCTGGTCGAGGTCGAGGTCGCCCTGGACAAGACGCTGGGCCTGAAGGTCTCCACCATGGACCTGTTCCGGTTCCCGACCATTCGCGCGCTGGCCGGACACCTGGACAAGGCGTCGGGCAAGCCGGCGCACGCCGCGGCGCAGCCGGCGCCCGCGACCGCCGGCGCGCCCGCGGCCGGCCTCGATTCCGGCATCGCCATCGTCGGCATGGCCGGCCGCTTCCCCGGCGCCGAGGATGTCGATACCTTCTGGCGCAAGCTGTGCGACGGGGTGGAATCGATTCGCGACCTGAGCGACCAGGAGCTGCGCGACGCCGGCGTGGCGGCCGCCCATCTCGCCGAGCCGCGCTATGTGCGGCGCAAGGGCGTGCTGGACGACGTCGCCCGTTTCGACGCGCCCTTCTTCGGCTATCCGCCGCGCGAAGCGCTGCTGATGGATCCACAGCAGCGCCTCTTCCTCGAGGTGGGCTGGCAGGCGCTCGAGCATGCCGGCTACGACCCCCACACCTACGCCGGCCGTATCGGCGTAGTGGGCGGCGCCGGGCGCGCCGCCTACCTGATGCATTTCCTCGAGACCCAGCCCGAGTCGGCGGCCGAGCTGTTCCAGACCACGATCTTGAACGAAAAGGACTTCCTGGCCACGCGCCTGGCCCACAAGCTGAATTTGCGCGGACCGGCGCTGACGGTGCAGACCGCCTGTTCGACCTCGCTGGTCGCGGTGCACGTCGCCTGCCAGCAGCTGCTGCAAGGCGAATGCGACATGGCGCTGGCGGGCGGCGTCGCGATCGAGGTGCCGCACGGGGCCGGCTACCTGTACCAGGAGGGGCATATCCTGTCGCCGGACGGACACTGCCGCGCCTTCGACGCCGAGGCCGGCGGAACCGTGCGCGGCAGCGGCGGCGCGGTCGTGGTGCTCAAGCGCATCGAGGATGCGCTGCGCGAGGGCGATACGATCTGGGCGGTGATCAAGGGCTCGGCCATCAACAACGACGGCGCCGCCAAGGTCGGCTTCACCGCGCCGAGCGTGGACGGCCAGGCCGAGGTCATCGAACAGGCCCTGCGCCGCGCCGGGGTCGATGCGCGCAGCATCGGCCTGGTCGAGGCGCACGGCACCGCGACGCCGCTGGGCGACCCGATCGAGGTGGCGGCGCTGACGCAAGCCTACCGCAAGCACACGCCCGATCGCGGCTATTGCCTGCTGGGCTCGGTCAAGACGAATGTCGGCCACCTGGATGCCGCGGCCGGCGTGACCGGCCTGATCAAGGCAGCGCTGGCCCTGCACCACGACCTGGTGCCGGCGACCCTGCACTACCGCAGCGCCAATCCGAAACTGGACCTGGACAACAGCCCCTTCACCGTGAACGCGTCCCCGGCGCGCTGGCCGGCAATGGCCACGCCGCGCCGCGCCGCCGTCAGCTCCTTCGGGATCGGCGGCACCAATGCGCACATGGTGCTGGAGCAGGCCCCGCCCGCCATGGCGCAGGCCGCCAGCGGCGCGCAAGGCCGGCAGCTGCTGGCGCTGTCCGCGCGCTCGGCTACCGCCCTGGAGGCGATGAGCGCCAGACTGGCGCAGCACCTGCTGGCGCAGCCCGGCGCCGACCTGGCGGACATCGCCTACACCCTGCAACTGGGCCGCGCGCAACTGCCCCACCGCCGGGTCGTGGTCGCCGCGGGCTGCCAGGACGCGGCTGCCGCACTGGCTGCGCCACCCTCGGCGCAGTCGGCCGCCGGCGCACGCGCCACGGGGCGCGTGACCTTCCTGTTCCCCGGCCAGGGCCTGCAGAAAGTCGGCATGGGCCGTGGCCTGTACGAGACCGAGCCGGCATTCCGCACCTGCGTCGACGAATGCGCCGCGGTGCTGCAGGACGCACTTGGATGCGACCTGCGCACCCTGCTCTACCCAGCGCCGGGCGACGAAGAACAGGCGGCGCGCCGCCTGATGGACACCGCGGTCACCCAGCCCGCCATGTTCGTGGTGGAGTACGCGCTGGCGCGCCAGCTGATGCAGTGGGGCGTGCAGCCGGACGCCATGATGGGCCACAGCCTGGGCGAGTATGTGGCGGCCTGCCTGGCCGGCGTCATGTCCTTGCCCGACGCCTTGATGCTGGTCTGCGCGCGCGGCCAGCTGATCGCGCAACTGCCGGGCGGCGCCATGCTGGCGGTGCAGGCCACGCCCGGGCAGCTGCAAGCCTTCGTCAAGGACGGGATCGACCTGGCCGTGGTCAACGGGCCGCAAGCCTGCGTCCTGGCCGGCACGCACGACGCCATCGCGGCGGTCGAGGCGGCGCTTGCGCAGGCCGGCCTGCGCAGCAAGCCGGTTCCCACGTCGCACGCCTTCCACTCGGCCATGCTCGAACCGGTGCTGGAGCGTTTCCGCGCGCGCGTGGCGCAAACGGCACTGCATGCGCCGCGGATCCCCTACATCACCAACGTCACGGGCGCCTGGGTCACCGACGAACAGGCCTGCGATCCCGAGCACTGGGTCAGGCACCTGCGCGGCACCGTGCAATTCGCGCAAGGGCTGGAACTGCTGCTCGACGCCCCAGGCGGCGTCTACCTGGAAGCCGGCCCGGGCCAGGGTTTCAGCGCCATCCTCAAGCGCCACCCGCGCAAGGACATGGTCGGCCACGCGATCGCCTGCCTGGCGCATGGCGCGCACGAGCACGACCAGGGCGCACTGCTTGCGGCGCTGGGCCAGCTGTGGGAGGCGCACGCCGTCTCGCCCCGGTGGCAGCACCTGCATGCGGACGGCGCGCGGCGCCGCATCCCGCTGCCCGTCTATCCTTTCGACCGCCATCGCTACTGGCCGCAAGCCAGGACTTCCCGAGCCGGCGCCAGCCGTCCGCTGCAGGCAGCCGCGGCGCCGGATGAGAACGCCGGCCAGGTCCGTCCCGCACCGCACACGCAGGCAGTGCCGCATCCGGTCATGCTCGCCGACGAGATCGAGCGCCAGGTCGGCCGGATTTTCTCCGAGGTGCTCGGCATCGAGGCGGCCCGCTCCGGCGACGATTTCTTCGACCTGGGCGGCACCTCGCTCTCTGCGCTGAGCGTCCTGATCAGCCTCGAGCAGCTCGTCGGGCACGAGCTGCCCAACGCGATCCTGATCGAACACCCGACGGTGGCGGGCCTGGCGCGCGTGCTGCGCACCGGCGCGCGCACTGCGGGCTCGCGCCTGATCGGCTTGCGCGCCAGCGGCGCCGCCACGGCGCTGTTCTGCATCCACCCGTATGGCGGCCACACCACGGGCTACATCGACCTGGTGCGCCACCTGGGCGCGGACCAGCCGGTGTTCGGCATCCAGGCGCGCGGGCTGCAGGGCATGGAAGCGCCGCTCGATGCGATCGAGGCCATGGCCGCCGATTACATCGCCCTGATCCGCGCGCAGCAGCCGTCCGGCCCCTATCGCCTGGCCGGGCACTCGATGGGCGGCTGCATCGCCTACGAGATGGCGCAGCAGCTGACCCAGGCGGGCGAGACCGTCTCGCAGCTGGCCTTGTTCGATTCGCGCGCGCACAACGCCAGCGAACGGGCGCTGTACCGCAACGGCGCCTACGGCCGGATGGCGAGCCGCGACTGGCTCAGCGACGAGGCGGTCATGCTGGGCATCCTGTTCCCGGCGCTGGAGATGGACTGGGAGCTGCTGCGCGCAACGCCGCCGGCGCAGCACTGGCTGCTGGCCAAGCAGGCCATCGAGGCCCAGGGCTTGCTGCCGCCGGGGACGGACGACGCGCAAGTGCAGCACCTGCTGGCCGTCACCCGCGCCAACGACACGGCGCTGCGTTCGTATCGGCCCCGGACTTACCGCGGGGACGCGCTGCTGGTATGCGGCACCGAAGGTTTCGCGCCGCAGTTCGGCGAGCCCGACCTCGGTTGGGGAGCGCTGGTGGAGGGGACGCTGGAATTGATGACGGTGCCGGGCAATCACCACACCATCATGACCGGCGCCAGCGCACAGGCCATCGCGCGGCGCTTGCGCGGCGACGAATAGACGGTTCGCACGGCTACTGCGCGCGATGGAAGGATGCGTGCTTGGCCGTCGACTTTAACGTTCATATACAACAGCTTCCGGCCGGGTTCCCCGTCCCGGCGGCAGGAATAGAGACATGATTGATTCGGAAATGACAGTGCCGCTGGAGGTGGTCGTGGTCGGTGGCGGCTTCAGCGGAACGATGGCGGCGATCCAGCTGGCCCGCATGGGCAGTAGCCGCCCGGTGCGGGTAACGGTTATCAATACCGGCTACAAGCCTGCCTGCGGGGTGGCCTATGACACCGACTGCCGCGAGCACCTGGTCACGCTTCCAGCCCATATGAGCTCGGCGTTTCCCGAGGAACCCGCCCATCTGGTCGAATGGCTGCAGACCGATGCCTGCTCCCGGGACGTGGAAGTGCAGGCCCTGGAACCGCTGGACCTGCCCGGCGCCTTCGTCTCGCGGCGCCTGTATGGCCGCTACATGGAAAGCCTGATGCACGACTATGAGGCCGGACCGCGCAACGGGGTGAGCATCGTCTACGTGGACGGGGAAGCGGTGGATGTGGAGGAGGTCACGCCGGCGGGGGCGCAAGTCGTGCTGCACGATGGCCGGCGCATCGCGGCGCACAAGATCATCCTGGCGACCGGCAACGAGGCCCCGGCCGGCCTGCCCGGTTTTTCGACGGCGGCCGTGGCGCGGCATCCGGGCTGGGTCGCCAATCCCTGGCTCGACTGGTCTACCCATCTGGAGGGGGCCGATCCGGACAAGGACGTGGTCTTGCTCGGTACCGGCCTGACCTGCGTCGACATCATGCTCACGCTGCTGCGGCAAAACTGGCGCGGCAGCATCACCGCCGTGTCGCGCCATGCCCTGCTGCCGATGCCGCATTTCGGACCCGACGACAGCCTGGAAGGCACGCAGGACTGGCCGCCGGAAGGGGTCGACCTGACCGCCCTGACACTGCAGGAACTGCTGGCCTTGTACAGCGAGCACGCCGCGCGGGTGAAGGCGGCCGGCGGCCATCCGGCGCGGCTGATCGGCAAGATCAGTCCGCAGGCAACGCATATCTGGCAGAACTTCGACCTGGCCGACAAGCGGCTGTTCGTGAACCGCTACGCCACGCGCTACAAGAATCTGCGGCAACAGATCGCCCCTTCGCTCCATGCCGAGCTGCAGCAGGCCGTGGACCAGGAAAAAATCGCCGTGGCGCGGGGCAGCGTGCTGGCCGTGGAAACCGACGGCGCGGCCTTGCGCGTGCGGATACAGGACGGACAAGACCCCCTGACGGCCCGCAGCCTGCGCGCCGACATGGTCATCAATTGCCTGGGACCGAACGTGCGCATGACCGAGACCAACTCACGGATACTGCGCAGCCTGCTCGGCCAGGGGCTGATCGAAGCGGACGACATGGACATGGGTATCCGGGTCGACGCCGGCCTGCGCGCGGTGGTGGAGGGCCGGCAGGCGTCGCCGCTGATTCTTGCTTTGGGGCCTTTGCTTCGTGGCACACTCTGGGACAGCATTGCCGTCCCTAACCTGCGGGTGCAGGCGGCCGAGGTGGCCCGGACCATCCTGGGAGAGGCGTGACGATCCTGGAAGGGACAAGCCATCGCGCTGGTCGTTCCGGCGCCGCTTAGCGCGACTGCTGGACCGGCGGCTCCTTCGGCTCGTCCTTGTCCTGCTCGTCCTTCTTCGCGTCGTCCGACTCGTCCTGCTCGGGCGGAGCTTCCGTGGGCGGCTCGGGCTCCGGCTCGGGCTCGGCCTGGCGCGGCGGCGGCGCCACCTCCTGCATCGGCGCCTGGGCCGCGACCGCGGCGGCAGCGGGCAAGTTTGGCTGTTCCGGCGGCGGGGCCATCGTGACCGGCGGCGGGGGCGGGGGCGCGCCCGGGCGCGGCGCGGGCGCGGCGCCCTGCCCGGCCGCCATGAACTTCCAGTCGGCCAGGTGTTCCTTGTTGTCGAAATTGACGAAGCGCTCGTCGAACTTCGCCAGCTTCAAGGGCTGGGCCTGCGACAGGCTGTGCACCCCGAGGATGCGGCCGCCCTCGCCGGCGCGCACCAGGCCCCATTCGGGCTGGCCGGTGACGGGATCGACGAAGATCTTGCGCAGGTGGCGGCGCGGGTTGGGGAAGCGCGGGTCACGCAGCAGCTCCTGCAGCGTCAATGGCTGCGGCGGCTGGCCGCGCGGCGTGGCTTCGGCATAGCTCTTGAGGGCGGCGCTGAATTGAAAGCCGACTTCGAGCAGCTCGTGCTCGGCCTGGGCCCGCTGCAGCAGCGCGCCCACCTTCAGGGTCGCGGCGCCCACCATGCCGACGATGAACACGAAGATGATCAAGCCGAGGTAGGTGAAGCCGCCCTGGCGGCGTACGCTGGGCCGCACGGTCACCACTGCGCGTAAGGCGTGCCCTTGCGGCCGTTGCCGGGCGCGCCGCTGCGGACATTGCCGACCGCGCCCTGCTCGCCCTCCGGCGGCGGCTCGACGATCCAGCCTTCGCGCGACTCCAGGATCGGGTCCATCGGCAGCTCGCGCAGGTATTTTTTCTCGACCAGCTGCTCGAGCGACTCCGGATAGCGTCCGGTATCGGCATGGAACTGGTCGATGATGGCGCGCGTGTTGCGCAGGTTCTCGAGCAGGATGGTTTCCTTGCTGCTGTCGATGCTCGGGAAGAAGCGCGGCACGGCGAGCGTGAGCAGCAGCGCCACGATGCCCAGCACCACCAGCAGCTCGATCAGGGTAAAGGCGCGCAGGCGCCGCGAATGTATGCGCATCAGGTTCACCATGAACTCGTCACCACTTCTTGTAGGGGATGCCGTTCAGGCCAAGCTTTTCCGAGGTCGAATACACGTCGTAGACGTCGTCGCCCTCTTTCGGCTCGTCCGGCTCGCTGGCATAGCTGCGCTTGCCCCAGGTGGCGGCGTCAAGCAGCTCGGGGTCGGGGTTGAACGGGTCGCGCGGCAGGCGGCGCATGAAGTAGATCTTCGCCTGCTTGGGGCTCCTCAGGTCGCGCACGCCCTCGGCCAGCATCTCCAGGCGCGGCGGATAGCCGGTGGCGCCCGCGGCCTTGGCCACGCGGCCCTCGTCGCTGGCTTTCTTGTAGGCGTCGATGGCAGTGCGGATCTCGCGCAGCGCGCGGCGCAGCTCCACCTCGTCGCGGCGCTGGGCCGTGACCTGGGCCACCGGCACCACCAGCGTTCCCAGCAAGGCCAGGATCGCCAGCGTCACCAGCAGCTCGATGAGCGTGAAGCCGCGCGCTGTCATTGCGTTATTGCTGGGCCGGCGGCGTGGCCGGCGGAGGCGCCGGGACCGGGATCACCTGGATCGTCACGGGCGCTGCGGCTGGCGGCGTGGCGCCTGGCGCGGGCGCGGGAACGACGCCTGGCGGCGCCGACGGCGGCGAGCCGATCTGCGGCGTCACCGGCAAGGCGGACGGCGGCACCGAGACCGGAGCAGCCGGCGCGCCCGGGGTCGCCGCGGCGCCTGCCGGCGGCTGCACCGCGTTCTGCACGGTACCGGCCGCGCGCGCCGCGGCGGCGGCAGCGGCGGCGCCGGCCGTGCCCGGCAACTGCACCGGTGCGCGCACGGTGGTGTCGGGACGGCGGCGGAAGCTCGCTTCGGTGCCGGCGCCGAATTCGGATGCCGCCGCCGGCGGGCGCTGCACGGTGCGCACCAGGCGCGGCGTGATCGACAGCACGATCTCGGTGCGGTCGTTCTGGTCGCGGGTGCTGCCGAACAGGCGCCCGACGATCGGCAGGTCGCCGATGCCCGGCACCTTGCTGCCGCTGGAGCGGTCTTCGTTGCTGATCAGGCCAGCCAGCACCTGGTTCTCGCCGTCCTTCAATTGCAGCAGCGTGGTGGCCGAGCGGGTGCCGATGCGGTAGGCCACGGTGCCCGAGCGCGTCGTTACCGATTCGCCCAGGGTGCTCACTTCCAGCGAGATGCGGATCGCCACTTCATTGTTCAGGTAGATGGTCGGCTCGACGTTCAGGGTCAGGCCCACGTCCACGTAGTTCACCGATTCCGAGGCAAAACCGCCCACGCCCGAGGAGATCGTGGTCGAGATGTTCGGGATCTTGTCGCCGATGACGACCTTGGCCTTTTCCTTGTTGCGCACGCGGATGCGCGGGTTGGCCAGGGTGTTGGAGTCGCCGTCGGTCTTGTTGGCGTTGACGGTGGCGCTCAGTTCGCTGATCACGCCGATGTTGCCGCGGTTCAGGCCGCGCAGGTCGTCGATGGTCAGCGGCGCGCCGTCCAGGCCGGCCAGCGGCGCGAACGACAGCGAACCGGGCCAGGAAATACCGAGGTCGGTGATGCGGCTGCGCTTGATCTCGAGCACCTCGACGTCGAGCATGACTTCCGGCTCGGGCACGTCCTGCAAGGCCACCAGCTGGGTGGCCACGCGCACCGCTTCCGGGCTGTCGCGCAGGATCACGAGGTTGAGCTTTTCATCCACCACCACGTCGCGCGACTTGAGGATGGTCTTGAAGGTGTTGGCGATGTTCTTGGCGTCGGCATTGGCCAGGAAGAAGGTCTTGACCGTCATCTCCTGGTATTCCTTGAGCTTGGCCGCGATGTTCGGGTAGATCAGGATGGTGTTGCCGTCCATGACCTGGCGCTCGAGCTGGTTGGTCATCAACAGGTAGTAGACGGCCGCTTCCACGGTGCTGTTCTTCAGGAAGATCGAGGTGCGGGTGTCGGCCTTGACGTCCTTGTCGAAGACGAAGTTCAGGCCCGAATGGCGCGAGATGATCTCGAACACCTGCTTGAGCGGGGCGTCGCGAAATTCCAGGCTGATCGGCTTGCGGAAGCTGGCGGCCAGCGCGGCTTCGCCCGCGGGCACGGCCTCGGCCTTGGCGTTGACCTCGAGCAGCAGCTGGCGCGCCGGCTCGTGTCCCGGGCGTTCGGTCAGCACGGCGGCGAGCTTCTGGCGCGCGGTATCGAGTTCGTTCTTGTCGAAGGCCGTGCGCGCCGCTTCCATCATGGCGCTGTGGCGGCGGTCGGCTTCGATCGCGCGCAGGCCGGCGCGGGCGCGCTCGTTGGCCGGATCGAAGGCCAGCACGCGGCGGTAATCCTGCAGCGCCAGCTCGGCCTGGCCGGCAGCCAGCGCGGCCTCGGCCTGGCCCAGCAGGCGGCCGGCGGCGCTGTCGCGCGCGCGCAGGTAAGCCGTCTTGTACTGGGCATTGTTCGGGTCGGCGTCCACCGCCTCCTGGTATTTCGCGAGGCCGGCCGCGACCTGGTCCTTCGCGACCAGGGCATTGCCTTCCTGGTAGGCGCGCTGCCCCGCACAGCCGGCCAGCAGCATGAGACTCATGCAGGCTGCCAGCGCAGGTTTCCGGATACGAACCATCAGTCGAATACTCCAATATTGAGCTGCTGAACCTGGTTCAGCGGCAGGTAAGTCAGGGTCAGCACGGGCGGCTTGATCGCGTCGACGCGGTAGGTGCCGTCGATGACCATGTTTTCGCGCACCAGGTGGGTACGGTCGCCGCGCGCCAGGTAGATTTCCCACGCGCCGTCCTGCAGCGACTTGCCGAGATACGTGAAAGGCAGCGGCGGCGCCACCGGCGCCGGCGGCGGCGGCGCCGGTTCGGGCGGTGGCGGCGGCGGCGGCGGCGGGGTCCAGTCCTGGGGGCCGAAGACGGCGCCCTTGTCCGCGCCGTCGGCGGCGCCGAAACGGTCTGCGTCATCGCCGATCAGGGTCTCGCGCGGCACCAGGCGCAGGATGGCCGGCGCGCCGGCATTCGCTGCGGGCGCTGCGTCGCTGCGTGCCGGTGCAGCCGCCGCCGGGGCGCGCTCGACCGCTTCGGCCACCGCGTCCTCGGGGGTGCTGTCGCCGAACACGACCAGGCCGGCGGCCAGCAGCAGCGCCGCGCCCATGGCAAGGTGGCGCGGCTTCATCGCGGCACTCCCGGTCCGGCGGATAAATACAGCGTCATGCGCAGGCGCGCTTCGACGGTATCGATGCCGATCGCGTCGCGCCGGAAGCTCACGTCGTCGAGCGAGGCATGCGGCACTGCGCGCAGCGCATCGAAAGCGAACTGCCAGATCGCCGCATACTTGCCGGTTACCGGCAGGTTGATCTGGTAATTGTACAGCCTGGCCGTACGGTCGTAGCTGCTGCGGTATTCGCCCTGGCGCAGCTTCAGGCCATTCTTGTCGGCCAGCGCGAACAGCGCCTTGAGCTGGCGCTCGACCCGGGCGCGCTCGCCCAGCGCGCCATAGAAATGCGCGAGGTTCTGGTTGGCGCTCGGGGGCGCGGCGGCGGGCGGCGGCGGAGCCGGCACCGCGGCCTGCTGGCGCGCGGCTGCATAGTCCTGCTCCACTGCGGCGCGCGCCATGGCGGTCCACATCATGATGCCGGCCGCCGCCAGCAGCAGCGCGATGCCGCATGCGACCAGCGGATCGAGGCGGCGCAGCGCCAGCTGCAGGCGCAGCCACAGCGTCGGCAAGGCGGCCGGGTTCAAGCTGCGGGCCTTCATGGCGTCCCCTCTCGTGGGCCGGCCCATTGCGCAGCGACCTGGAAGCGCAGCGGACGGTTCGGATCCTGCTCGGCGATCTCGTGGCGCGTCAGCACGACCGAGCCGAACCAGTTCTGCTCCTGCATTCTGGCCACATAAGCCAGCATGTCGTCGCTGTTGCGGGTCTCGGCGGTGATGCGCAGGGTGCGGCGCCTGGCGTCGGGTTCGAGCGCGAGCAAGGCCACGTTGTCCGGCGTGGCCGCGCGCACGGCTTCATACAGATCGCGCCACGGGACGTTGAGCTGCATGACGGCGTCGTTCACGGCCTGCACCTGCGCTTCCGGCAGCACCAGCTTCGGCTGGATCGCCACGGCCGGGCGCGCGGCCTGGCTGCGCGCGGCCAGCGCCACCTGCAGCGCGTCGAGCTGCTCGCGCTCTTCGCGGTAGGACTGGTACTGCGCCAGCGCGGCAAAGCCGATGCCTGCCAGCGCCAGCAGCAGGACGGCGCTGCGCGCGGGCGCGCGCAACAGGGTGCGCCGCAGCGAGGGCGGTGCGAAATCGATCTGGACGGGCTTCATGCGGGGATTCCTGTGCGCGCCAGGCGCACGTGCAGCGGCCAGTCGCCGCCGTCGTCTTCGAGCAGGGTGCAGCTCAATGCCGCGCCGCCTGCCGCACCGGCCCAGCCGCTGGGGACGGCGCCGCACAGCTGCAGCCGTTCCGGGCGCCCTATTCCGACCCGCAGCGCTTCGCGCGCCACGTGGGCTTCCAGCCAGTCGCGCGCTGCACCCATGGGAACGACGGCGGTGCGCACCGCGGCCAGCGCCACGCCCTCATAGGCGGCGATCGTCAGCAGGCCGCCATGCACCAGGCCGAACCAGGCCCCCGGGCGGCGCGCGCGGCGCCAGGCATTCATCGCGGCGACGAACTGGGGCGCCACCTCGACCAGGGTGAACCGGTGTTCGCGCCCCAGGCCCTCGAGCAGCTCGATCAGCCCGGCCGGCATGGCAGCGGCCAGGAAGGGCCGGGTGGCATGCCAGTCGGCGCTGATGCGCCACTCGTGCGCGGGCACGCCGAACAGGCCCTGGAAGCGGAACGCGGCGGCGGCCTGCAGGTCGGCCGGGCGCGAGGCGCCGGACGGGGGCGGCACCTGCCACAGGTGCACCAGCTCGTCGGCCAGCACGACGCGCATCGCCCAGCCGCGGAGATGGCTTTCCGCCAGCAGCGCGCGCAGGCCGTTGGCCAGCGCCTCGGGCGCGCCGGCTTCGACCGGCTGCACGGCCAGCACCTCGAAGGAAGGCTTGAACCAGCCGCGCACGCGCAGCAGCGCCAGGCCGTCGGCGGCGATGCCGAGGCGCAGGGATTGTCCGAAGCGCAGCGGCGAACTAGGCATGCAGGGTCACCCGTTTGATCTCGTCGATGGTGGTGGCGCCGCGCTTGACCAGGTCGAGGGCGGCCAGGCGCAGGCTGCGGGTGCCGTTGGCATGGGCCGCGGCCTTGATGCGGCGGATCGGCTGCTTGTCCACGATCAGCTCGCGGATCTCGTCGTTGAGCGTGAGGATCTCGGCGATCGAGCGGCGCCCGCGGTAGCCGGTGCCGCGGCAGTCGCCGCAGCCCTTGCCGCGCATGAAGACATAGTCAGCCACTTCCGCCCGCTCCAGGTGCACCGAAGCCAGTTCGAGCGCGTCCGGCTCGTACTGCACGGCGCAGTGCGGGCAGTTCATGCGGATCAAGCGCTGGGCCCAGATGCCGTTCAGTGCCGAGACAAACGCGTAGGGGTCGATCCCCATGTGGGTGAAGCGCCCGAACACGTCGAACACGTTGTTGGCGTGGACGGTCGTGAGCACCAGGTGGCCGGTCAGCGCCGACTGCACCGCGATCTCGGCGGTCTCGCGGTCGCGGATCTCGCCGACCATGATTTTATCCGGGTCGTGGCGCAGGATCGAGCGCAGGCCCTTGGCAAAGGTCAGGCCCTTCTTTTCGTTCACCGGGATCTGCAGGATGCCCGGCAGCTGGTATTCCACCGGGTCTTCGATGGTGATGATCTTCTCGCGTCCGTTGTGGATCTCGGTCAGGGCCGCATACAGCGTGGTGGTCTTGCCCGAGCCGGTGGGGCCCGTCACCAAGAGCATGCCGTAGGCTTCCTGCGCGAGCGTGCGCAGGGTCGCCAGCGAGGGCGCGTCGAAGCCCAGCGCTTCCAGGGTGAGCGAGCCATAGGATTCGATCATGGCGCGCTTGTCGAGGATACGGATGACCGCGTCCTCGCCGTGGATGCTGGGCATGATCGACACCCGCAGGTCGATGTCGCGCCCGCCGGATTCGACCCGGAAGCTGCCGTCCTGCGGGATGCGGCGCTCGGCGATGTCGAGTTCGGCCAGCACCTTGATGCGCGAAATGATGTGCTCGGCCAGCTCGATGCCGCCCACCGTGGCCGCATGATCGAGCACGCCGTCGACCCGGTACTTGACCGACAGGCCGCCGGCCGTGCTTTCCAGGTGGATGTCCGAGGCGCCCGCCTTGAGCGCGTCGTACAGGGTCGAGTTGACCACCTTGACCGCCGGGCTGCCCGCCTCCGACACCGAAGCAAAGGAGAGCACCTGGTTGGCCTTGCCGTCGCGCCGGGTGTCGCCGGCGCCGCCGACCAGGCTGTCCACGGCGCGTGCGGATTCTTCCTGCTTCGACAAATACGCCTGGATGTCGGCCTGCAGCGCCAGGCACAGGTCGAGCGGGGAGCGCGCGGTGGCGCGGGCCTGGGCGCCGAGCCAGGTCTGCAGGTCGAGGTCGAACGGATCGGCCAGCACGCCGGTCAGGCGTCCGTCGGCGGCGCGCAGCAGCACGCAGTGGCGCGACATGGCCGAGGCCAGCGGCAGCAGGTCGAAGGCCGGCGCGTGCGCCAGCATGCTCGCCGTTTCCATCACCGGCAGCCCGAAGGGCGCGGCCAGGTCGCGCACGATCTGGCGCGGTTCCTGCCCGGTCAGGCCTTCGAGTTCGGCCACCAGGCCGCGGGCGGAACCCTTGGCCAGCGCACGGGCGCGCGCCAGCAAGTTAGCATCGAGTACGGCGCTCAAGACATCGCTTTCATGACATATCACCGGCAAGGTCAAAGATCGGCATGTACAGCAGCACCACGATGGCCCCGACCACCAGGCCGATCGCCGCCATCAGGAGCGGCTCGAAGGTGCGGGTGAAGCGGTCGATCCAGCGCGTGATCTCGCCGTCGTAGAAGGCAGCCGATTGCGTGAGCATCGGTCCCATGTCGCCGGTGCGCTCGCCCACCCGCAGCATGCGCAGCGAGATCGGCGTGGTCAGGCCGTTGGCCTCGAAGGCGTTCGACAGCGGCTGGCCCGATTCGATGGCGGCGCGCGCATTGGCCAGGCCGCGGCGCACCGTGCCGGAGACCATCGGCTGCACGGTTTCGATGGCGTTGACGATGGTGATGCCGCCTTCGGTGAGCATGCCCAGGGTGAGGTAGAGGCGCGAGAGTTCGTAGATGCGGGCGCGCTCGCCGATGCCGGGCAGGCGCGCCAGCAGGCGGGCCACGCCGCCGCTGCGCAAGGCATGGCGCACGCCCGCCACCAGGCTGCCGATCGCGACCAGCGCGGCGACCCCGATCGCCGTGCCATGGCTGGACGCGAACTGGCCCCAGTCGAGCAGCAGCTGCGACATCCAGGGCAGCGAGCGCCCTGCTCCCTGGTAAACCTCGGCGAATTTCGGCACCACGTAGCCGATCAGGAAGCCGCTCACACCGCCGCCCACGATCAGGAGGATCACCGGATAGATCGAGGCGCTGACGATCTTGCTGCGCACGATGTCGATGCGCTGCTGGTAGTCGATATAGCGGGTCAAGGCGCGCGGCAGGTCGCTGGTGCCCTCGGCGGCGCGCACGATGCCCACATATAAAGGAGGAAACAGGTCCGGTTGGGCGGCCAGCACGGCGGAGAAGCGTTTGCCTTCGCGCAGGCCGCCGAGCAGGCGCTCGAGCACGCTGCGCGCGCCGGGATTGGCTTCTTTTTCCAGCAGCGCTTCCAGGCTTTCGACGATGCCCAGGCCCGCGTTGAGCAGGGCCAGCAGCTCCTGGCTGAACAGCACGATGGACAGCTTGCCGGCGCGCTGGCGCGCCAGCCGGGTCCCGCCGCGCGCCGGTTCGATGGCGCTGACGAACAGGCCGCGCGCCTCGACCTGGCGGCGCGCCTCGAGCGCATCAGCGGCGTCGACGACGATGTTCGCGATCGACATGTCGGGCGCAAGGGTGCGGACGGCAAACTGCATGGAGGCGTGCCCGGCTCAGTACTGGGGAAGGATGGCGCGAAGACGCAGGCTTACTGCGACGAGATGTCGGCGTTGTCGCCGGTCCCGCCGGGCTGGCCGTCCTTGCCCAGCGAGAGGATCTCGTACTCGGCCTTGCTGCCCGGCGAGCGGTACTGGTAGACGCGGCCCCATGGGTCTTGCGGCACGCCTTTTTTCAGGTAGGGGCCGTTCCACTTGGCGCCGGCGCTCGGCGGCGCCGTCATCAGCGCGCCCAGGCCCTCTTCGGCGCTGGGGTAGCGGCCGACGTCGAGCCGATAGGTATCGAGCGACTTGTCGAAGGCTTCGATCTGGGCCTTGGCGACGGTGACTTCGGATTTGCCGAGCTGGGAGAAATACTTCGGGCCGACGTAGGCGGCGAGCAGGCCGATGATCACGATCACCACCAGCAGTTCGAGCAGCGTGAAGCCGCGGGTGCGCTGGGTCTGGTTTTGTTTCATTACTGCATACATCCGACTGACTCCTCGATTGCTCAACCAATAAGACTTTTTGTCGTGCCCGTCCGCGCCAGGCCGGCGCGCAAACGTCAGGCGGGGACGCCCTGCGCCGAGCAGGCTACCACGGCGGGAATAGTTGAGACAACTTTTCTTTCTGACCTGAAGCATGGGTGGAATTACCTATGGGAAACACCCAGGAATGCCTGACTCGGCTTGCCATAAATTTGCCGGATTCGCTACCCGCGAACTCACGCTTGTCGCATATTTCGCACAAAAAAACCGGTTACTTGAAACTGCACTTTGTTAGGAGAAACGGAATTTTCTGCGGCACATTTACGCCTACAAAAAATTTCCTACGTTAAAATTTTTTACATCTTCATTATTTCCTTTGCTATATTCGGTTGCAACCCGTAACGGAAAATGCGGGGTGGAAAAATATGGCCGGGAACGGCACAGCAATCGGCACTACCAAACAAACCAACCAATAAAGGTAACCAGACTGATGAAACGCGAAAACCAAACTACTGCGCGCACCAACGCCGTGCCCGCTGTCCTGAAAAACCTGCTGTGCGCATCGGTCGTTGCCGCCCTGGGCGCCTTCGCTCCTGCCCAGGCCACCATCCTCACCTTCGAGAACGTCGAAAACGTCGTCACGACGACCCTCGGCGAATTCGATACCGCCTACAACACCGGCGACCAGTTCATGGACCAGCACTTCCTGCTGCAGGTGCAGAACAGCCCGACGGCCGACGCCGGCGAATATGGCCTGGTCGGCGCGCAGATCCAGTCCGCCAACCCGTACGCCTGCACGGTCACGGCTTGCCCGACCGGCGGCGACGGCATGTACTACGCCGGCCTGAACGACGGCTCGGTGCGCATCACCAGCACCCTGGCCAACAGCTGGTTCACGCTGCAAGGCCTGTCCTTCGCCTTCGTCGGTCCGGTTCCCGGCCTGGTCAACGCCAGCTACGGCCGCCTGCTGCTGAGCGGCACCACCAATACCGGCGCGACCATCACGACCGGCGCGGACTTCCCTGGCCAGAACGCCAGCGGCAACTTCGTGTTCGCGGACTTCTCGCTGGGTAACGCCTTCAGCTCGGCCGTCCTGACCAGCCTGACCATCAGCTCCTGCCTGTTCGACGAAGCCGGCGAGTGCCAGCAGGCGCGCGACTTCACCCAGAACCAGGCCCAGTTCGGCGTGGACAACATCACCCTGTCCGAAGTGCCGGAGCCGGCAACCATCGGCCTGATGCTGATGGGCGTGGCCGGCTTGACTGCCGCCCGCCGCC
The DNA here is from genome assembly GCF_058111565.1 of Telluria sp. AZSoR62. Lineage (NCBI taxonomy): Bacteria > Pseudomonadati > Pseudomonadota > Betaproteobacteria > Burkholderiales > Oxalobacteraceae > Telluria > Telluria sp. AZSoR62. The sequence continues at coordinate 10,450 of NZ_JBYTST010000018.1, read as the reverse complement.
GCAAGAGCGCCAAGTGATCGCCGACTAAGCGCCCGCCGACCCTAATAGAACAAGGAAAAACCTACATGAAACTGCGTCCTGTTTCCCTCGCCGTCCTCGCGCTGCTCTCCAGCGTGGCCATGAGCGCCTCCGCCGACGAAGTGCGCCGCTCCTATATCGTGCAACTGGCCGACAAGCCGGTCGCTTCCTATACCGGTGGCATCAGCGGCCTGCAGGCAACCAAGCCGGCCGCCGGCCAGCAGCTCAACGCCAGCGCCGGCGACGTCCAGGCCTATGTCGCCTACCTCGACCAGAAGCAGAACAGCGTGCTGGCCAGCGTCACCGCGGCCCAGGTCACCCACAAGTACAAGGTCGTCTTCAACGGCTTCGCCGCCCTGATGACCGATGACGAAGTCAAGGCGCTCAAGGGCAACCCGGCCGTGGCCAACATCACCGCCGACGAAGCGCGCACCCCCGACACCAACTTCACCCCGACCTTCCTGGGCATCGACAAGAAGGACGGCACTGGCCTGTGGAGCAAATCGGCGGACGGCAAGGCCGGCGAAGGCGTCATCATCGGCATCGTCGATGGCGGCATCTGGCCGGAGAACAAGGCATTCGCCGACCGCGTGGACGCCAACGGCGACCCGACCTTCGACCCTGCGGGCGAGCTGGCCTTCGGCGCGGCGCCAGCCGGCTGGAACGGCAAGTGCGAAACCGGCCAGGGCTTCACCGAGCAGCACTGCAACAACAAGCTGATCGGCGCACGCTACTTCAACAAGACCTTCCTGGCCAGCGGCCGTCCGATGCACTGGACCGACTTCGTCTCGCCACGCGACTCGGTGGACGGTCCTAGCGGCCACGGCGGCCACGGCACCCATACCGCCAGCACCGCCGGCGGCAACAGCCAGGTCGCCGTCACCATGAACGGCATCGCGATGGGCAAGGCCAGCGGCATGGCGCCGCGCGCCCGCATCGCCGCCTACAAGGTGTGCTGGACTTTCCCGGATGCGACCAACCCTGACGGTTCCGGCACCCGCAACAGCTGCTACAACTCGGACAGCGTGGCCGCGATCGACCAGGCCGTCCTGGACGGCGTGAACGTCATCAACTTCTCGATCAGCGGCTCGCAGACCAGCGTCGCCGATCCGGTCGAACTGGCCTTCTTCGGCGCCGCCGACGCCAACGTCTTCGTGGCCGCCTCGGCCGGCAACAGCGGCCCGGCCAACGCCGTCGCCCACCTGAGCCCATGGGTCACCACGGTCGCCGCATCGACCCACAACCGCCTCAACGGCGCCACCGCCACCACCGGCGCCGGCACCAGCTATGTCGGCGCGTCGCTCAACACGACCGCCCTGCCGGCCACCGCCACCATTTCGGCGCGCGACGCCGGCGTGGTGCCTTACGCCAGCCTGAGCGCCGCCGACAAGGTCGCGCGCCGCCAGTGCTTCATCCCGTCCGACATCACCACCTACCCTGCCTCGAACGCTACCCCGGCTGCGCTGCTGGACCGCAGCAAGGCAGAAGGCAAGGTCGTGGTCTGCGAACGCGGCGTCAATGCCCGTACCGACAAGAGCCGCGCCGTGGCCGACGCCGGCGGCGTCGGCATGGTCCTGGTCGACAACGGTTCGGGCCTGATCGCCGAAGCGCACGTCATACCGACCGTGCACCTGAGCCTGGCAGATGGCACCGCCGTCAACAACTACGCCCTGACCAACCCGGCCGCCACCGTGGCGATCGGCACCTGGAGCGCGCGCGTGGGCAGCACCCCGGCGCCGGTGATGGCGAGCTTCTCGTCGCGCGGCCCGAACAAGGGCTACACCAGCATCCTCAAGCCTGACCTGACCGCGCCTGGCGTGGACGTCATCGCCGGCGTGACCCCGGTCCAGACCGAAGCGCAGCGCAACGCGATCGCCGACGGCAGCCTGGTTCCGGGCGCCGCATGGGCCGCCTACCAGGGCACCTCGATGTCGAGCCCGCACGTGGCCGGCCTGGCCGCCGTGCTGCGCCAGCAGCACCCTGACTGGTCGCCAGCGGCCATCAAGTCGGCCCTGATGACCACCGCCGCCGGCACCTTCAAGGATGCGCAAAGCGGCGCGGCCGCCGGCCAGCTGCCATGGGGCCAGGGCGCCGGCCATGTGGTGCCGAACAAGGCAACCGACCCGGGCCTGGTGTACGACGCCGGCACCACCGACTACCTGCGCTTCATGTGCGGCGTGGGCGGCATCGTCGGCGCAGCGACCTGCTCGCAGACCGGCAGCATCGCAGCGCACAACCTGAACCTGCCCTCGCTGACCTCGGGCAGCGTGCTGGGCAAGCTGACCATGACGCGTACCGTCACCAACGTCAGCGGCCAGCCGCAGACCTTCAACGCGACCGCCTCGCTGCCAGGCTTCACCGTTGCCGTCAGCCCGTCGTCGCTGACCCTGGCGCCGGGCGCCAAGGGCACGTTCAACGTCAGCCTGACCCGCACCGATGCAGCGATGAACGCGTACAGCTTCGGCGCGCTGGAATGGCGTACCGCCGACAGCAAGTATGTCGTGCGCAGCCCGCTGACCGCCCGTCCACAGGCGTTCACGGCACCTGCCGCCCTGCATAGCGAGCAAGTCACCGGCAACCACGTGTTCACCGTCGGTACCGGCTTCAGCGGCAAGCTGAGCGCAGTCAAGGGCGGCCTGAAGGCGGCTACCCTGGCAGAGCAGACCGTGGGCCGTACCGTGGCAGCCGATGGCGGCGTGCTCGAATGCAAGAACGGCGGCGCAGCCGGCGTGACGGCAACCAGCGTGACCGTCCCTGCAGGCACCATGGTGGCGCGCTTCTCGCTGCGCGACATCGACACCAGCGGCTTCAAGGCCGGCAAGTCGGACGACCTCGACCTGATCGTGTTCAACTCGGCAGGCGTCCAGGTCGGCTACAGCGGCAACGCCACCTCGAACGAGATGGTGACCCTGGCCGCCCCGGCAGCCGGCACCTACCGTGTCTGCGTGGCCGGCTATGCACCGAACGGCGGCAGCGCGACCTACACCCTGGCATCGTGGGTGGTGGGCAGCAGCGATGTCGGCGGCGAGATGAAGGTCAGCGTGCCGGCCAGCGTGTTCGTGGGCGGCACCTCGTCGGCCAACGTCAGCTGGGGCAACCTGGTCGCAGGCCAGCGTTACCTGGGCGCGGTGGACTACCTGATGAACGGCACCACCGTCGTCGGCACCTCGCTGGTGACCGTGGACGCCACCAACCCGGTCCCGGTCCCTGCGACCGAAGGCAAGGAAGTGGCAGCCAACGGCATCATCCTGACCGGCGCAAACTAAGCCTTGACCCGGCCGGCCCTGCCGGCCGGGTTGCAGTACAAATAAAAACGCTGCGTGCCCGTAAGGCACGCAGCGTTTTTTTACGCCTGTCGAAAATGGGTTCGCGTGCCGCCGGCGTTCAGCTCGCCGGGTTCTGGCCGCCGAGCTGGCAGCTGCCGGCCTTGCAGACCGCACCAGGGTCAGGCATGAACTGGCAGGTGGAAATCATGCCGGACCTGGTATTGGCCGCCCGGGCCTCTTGCTGGTGCTGCTCGGCCAGGGCCCGCAGCGCCGCTTCCTTGCCGCCCGCCGTCGAATACGCGAGATAGCCCTCGGGGCCGCCGCAGGCGCGCGCGCCGAGCGGCAGCGTGCGGCATTGGCTGTTGTCGGTGCAGGCCGCGTTGCCGGCCGCGGCGCGCAGGCGCGCCAGCGTGTCCTGGCCGGCGCCTGGCGCGGCGACTGGCGCCGATGGGGTGGCGGGTGGCTTGGTGCGGCCCGGATCCTGCGCCTGGGAAGTGCAGGCAGTGCAGCCGAGCATGAGGAGAAGGAGGAGTTTATTCATGGCGCCATCTTCGCCCGGCCCAAGGGCGTGGTCAAGCGAATCACATAGTTGTCAGGAGTTCTTTTCCAAAGAGAAAAACCTGCTCCCGACGTCGTTGGCATGCAACATCCGACCGTTGATTTACCGCATCATTTTCTCTCAGGTATTTTTTATTGCCTTGAAGATATACAGTCTAAGTTTCATTAACGTCTGGAAACGTCGGTCAAAATGGTTTCCAAAACTTAATGTTGCAACTTATTTACCAAAATAAATTGAGCGTCGGAAAAATTTACTCACTACAATAGAACCTGTTACCGACGAGCTTGCTCCAAAACGATCATGAACTTCTTCAGCCTCCGTACTGTTTCCATCATCGCCTTGAGCGCCCTCCTCACCGCCTGCGGTGCAGGCCAGGAAGACACCCAGACCACGATCCAGTTCGCCCCGATGCAACTGGCGGCCACCGTGCAAAGCCCTGCCGTTTCGGCATCGGGCAGCAGCGCCGGCAGCGCCGGCATGGTCGCCAACCACAGCGCCGGCCCGAACAGCCCGGTGCCGGACTGCGCCGCCGAAGGCTGCGCCAGCCTGCGCATCATCGACGGCAATGCCGAAGCCTACCGCATCGACGCCATGCGCCGCGCCGCCATGCGCCGCGCCGCCAGCGACGACAGCAGCCAGTCCTGATTTTCCCGGCGCCGCGGCGGCGCCATCGAATGAAAAAAAACACACCAGCCTTGCGGCATGGTGTGTTTTTTTATGCCCGCGGCGATTCGCCGCGAGATTTGCTCAGCGGGCCGAACGGCGCAGCGTGAAGCCCAGCAGCGCCAGGCCGGTGGCCATCAACAGCCAGTCCGACGGTTCCGGCACGGCGGCCACCTCGCCGATGGTAGCGAAGTCGCCGGTCACGGCGGCGTCGACGCCGAAGCCGGGGACCAGGTCGAAGCGGGCGATGATGCCGTCCAGGCTGCCCAGGGCGCCGGCGTCGTTGAACAGGCCGACCGTCAGCGTGCTGCCGTCGGTGCCGGCGTCGAGACCGTAGTCATCGCTGAACAGCACGTCGAAGCCCAGCAGGCCGCCGAAGCCGACATTGAAGCTCAGGTAGCTGCCGATGTCCGGGCCGTTGGCGAGCGTGAAGCTGCCGTCGGCGTTCAGGACCACGTTGTCGAGGATGCCGGCCGCGCCGAAGGCGCCGCTGAAGTTCGAGAACGTCGCGGTGACAGGCGTGGCCGGCTGCAGGCCGTTGAACTGCAGGTCGAGGTAGCCGCCGTCGGCCAGGGTGCTGGTATCGACATTGACGTGGAAGCTGATCGGCGCGGCCAGGGCGGCGAGCGAACTCGTCGCCAGGACCAGGGCTGCGGCGGCCTGGCGCAGGAAATGCATTGCGTTGAACATGGTGTGTCTTCCTTAGAATGAGCCGGTATAAATGGTCGCGCTGTAGTTGATGCCGACCTTGGATGGGTTGTTGAACACGGTGGTCAGCGTCACGCTCGCACCCGGTGCGATCGAGGCCGCGCTGGCCGTGATGTAGGGCATGCCATTGCGGGTGCCGCTGGCGTTGGCCAGGGTCACGCCGGCAGGCAGGCCGCCCACTTCGACATGGAAGGGCCCGTTGATGGCCGCGCCCGTCGTGTTGGTGAAGCGGTAGGTGCCGCTGTACTGGCCGTTGGCGCGGTTCAGGGCCAGGCCCGAACGGTAGACCGAGAAGCTGGCCGTCACGTTCGAGAAGGTCGGCGCCAGGTTCAGGCTGACGATCACCGGGTCGTGGTCCGAGGCGCGGTAGGCGTTGTTGGCGTACAGGTCCTGCGGCTTGTCTTCCAGGTTGTAGTCGATGACTTCCGGCTCGTCGGCATTGTTGTGCCATTCGGCCGCGCCGGCCACCTGGGCGCTGAGCGACGGGGTGGTCAGGGCGTGGTCGAGGTAGCCGCTTTCGCCGCCGAAGACATACGAGTACACCATGCCATGCGGGCGCACGAAGCGCTCGAGTTCGTTGACCATGCCGGTGCCGGTCAGGTAGGCGATCGGGTCTTCGAAGCCGTAGGCATTCATGTCGCCGATCACCAGCACGTCGTCGTCGCCCGCGCTGGCTTTCACCTGCGGGATGAAGAAGGTCGCCAGGCGCTCGGCCTGCTGGCGGCGGGTGGCGTTCCAGCAGCCCTGGCCGTCGCCGCGGTCGGTATCCAGGCCGGTGCCGCCCGGGCAGCCGGCCTTGGCCTTGAGGTGGTTGACGATCACGGAGAACTTGGCGCCGTTGGTGGCCTTGAAGGTCTGGGCCATCGGCGGACGGTTGTTGACGCCGTCCCCGTCCGACATCGACGGGCCGGCCAGCGTGACCGCCGTCGGCTTGTAGATCATGGCGACGCGGATGGCGTCGGTGCCGGTAGCAGGCGGCATCGGCACCACGGCGTAGACCGGACCGCCCAGCGCCTGGTTGAGGCTATTGACCAGGTAGGACACGGCGGTGTCGCCGTTGTTCTGGATTTCCATCAGGCCGACCACGTCCGCGTTCAGGGCTGCCAGCGACTTGACGATCTTGTCGCGCTGGCGCACGAATTCGGCCATGTTGTTCGCGCCGCGGCAATTGCTGGCGCGGGTGGTGGTGCCGATGGTGCAGCCCTGCCCCGTGGCGCCTTCGACATTGCTGCCGTTGACGAAGGTCGTGAAGAAGTTCAGCACGTTGGCGCTGGCCACCTTGATGCCGGCCGGCAGCTCCGGTGCGCCGGTGCGCGCGTTGGTGCGCGAGAACACCGGTGCGACCGTCGGCTGCAGCTTGAAGCCGGCGCCGCCGCCGCCGAGGGCGCCGAAATCGAGCACGCCTTCCAGGCCGGTGACGGTGTCGCCGGCACGCACGGTGTTGTCTTCGCCGATGTAGGGAATCACGGTCGGGGTGACGAACAGGCCGTCGTCGAGCACGATCTCGTTGTTGGCGTTGGATGCGGCCAGCGCCAGCGCTTCCGGGGTGCCCGGGCGATAGCGGTTGGTCGGGATTTCGCGGCGGCCGCTCGACAGCGTGAGCTCGCCGCGTGCGCCGACATAGGCGTTCTGGTTGACCGTCAGCGGGTTGGTGAAGCGCACCAGCATGCCCTCGTAGGGCTCGAGGCTGGCCGCTGGCAACGCGATGTTGGTCGCGGTGATGGCCGGGCCGGCGCCGATGACCGACGCGGTGGTGTTGGTCAGTTCGGTGTAGGTGCTGGTCGAGCCCGACGGCAGGTATTCGGTGACCAGGCCAGTCACGCGCACCAGGTCGCCCACCTTGCCCGTGGTCGTGCCGAACACGAAGATGGCGTCCGAGGTGGCTGCGTCGTTGTCGCCGGCGGCGTCCTGGATGAAATAACCGCTGCCGACCTTGGCGGTGATCGTGCCTTCGGTGGTCTGGATGGTGCCGGCATAGGTGCTGGCCGCGCCGGCGCCCTGGATCACGGAAATGGCCAGGTTGCCGCTGCTGCGCACGGTGACGGTGCAGCTCTTGGACTGGTTGGCGTCGTTGGTGAAGTTGACGATCACGGCGTGGTTGCCCGCGGCCACCGACGCGTCGGCCACCAGGCTGACGGAAGCGGCGCTGTTGATGCCGCTCGAGGCCGTGAAGTTCTCGAGGCGGATGCCGGCAACCGGGCTGGAGGTGATCACGGCGCCGGTGACGCGGCTGTCCTTGTCGATCGCGCTCAGGGCGCCGGAGGCGCTGTCGCCGTAAGGGCGCAGGATCGATGCCGGGCAGGTGGCGACGATCGGCTCGGCGATCGGGGCGCCGCCGCCGCAGACGTTGAACGGGCTGTCGCTCTTGCGCGGGGTGATGGCGCCGACGCTGAAGTCGCCGCCGTTCTGGTCGGTATCCACGCAGCCGGCGGTCTTGCGCGAGGCCGACGTGGAGTTGGTCAGGGCGGCGGTCGGGGCCATGCCTTCGAACGCGTTGGCGCCGCCGTAGCCGACCAGGTCGACCAGCGATGCCGCGGTCGGGTTGGTGCCGCTCAGGGCCGTCCTGCTGCTCACCAGCGCCACCTTGCCGGCGCCGCCCGCCATCGGGATCGTGCCCACGATGTCCGACGGCACGTCGGCCGTGCCGCCGGCGCCCGCCGCTTCGCGGATCATGTAGTACTGGCCCGGCTGCAGTTCCACGCCGTCCGGGATCGCCGTTACTTGCCAGCTGCTGCCGGTGCTCGATGCGTACTGCACGCTCCAGCCGCCGATCGGCACCGCGGTGCTGCCGCGGTTGAAGATCTCGATGAAATCGTGGCGGAAGGTCGCGCCGCTGTTGCCGCCGCCCCCATACACCTGGCTGATGACGACGTTGGCCGGCTCGGCGAAAGCGGGAACCGACAGGCTGGCAAGCAGTGCTGCCAGCACGGTGCGCCGTCCTGGAGTGGGAAGCGAAGCGAGGAACTTGTTCATGGGGATCCTGGTGAGGTAAGGCGGAAGATTGTCACAGAACATTTGTTAGCATAACGCAATTTACCATTAGCAAAATGCATAGTAAATAAATTATTTGACAACTTGATGACAAGAAAAGGAAGCTTACAGGCGAGCGGCAAGAACCGGCCTGCGCGCGTCTGAACTGTCGGGAAAGCGCGACAGTTTCGGCAGATCAGGGTGAAACCAAGTGCTCTAGCGGCTGCGATACGGCGCTGCCAGCGGCTCGCCGATGAACAGGCCCTGTGCGGGCCAGGCCACGCTCTTCCAGTAGGCTTCGATGGCGCTGTCGCCGCCGAGGTAGCGGCGCAGCAGGACGGAAGGATTGGGGAATTTCTGCCAGTGGTTGCAGGGTTCGCTCACGGTGCCATAGCTGGCGGTGGCGCCCGCCTCGAGCCAGCGCAGGCTGCTCATCTGGCTGCTGCCGAGCAGGTCCCCGCCGAGCGAGGTCAGGTGGTCGGCCAGGGCGCCGGGCACGAAGCCGAGCGTCTCCAGCTTGGCGACCTGGGCCATGCCAGTCTGGTAGACCAGCACGTCCTGCGCGCCTTCGAGCACGTCGCCCTGCACCTGCTTGACTTCCAAGCGGCGCGCGGCCACCCGCCCAGCGGGCGGGAAGAAACCGACGCGGCTGTTGCGCGCCTTTTCCGAGGTGATCAGGTAATACGCCGTCGCCGGCACGGTGCGAAATCCCGCCGCGATGCCGCGGTCGACCAGGTCTTTTGCGCCCTGGCGCGATGGCGCCTGCGCGCCTGCGGCCTGCAAGCTGGTGGGCAGCAGCATCGAGGGGCGCAGGCCGTGCTCGCTCCAGGGACGCGCCGAGCGGCTGTTGAAATACGGGCTGGGCTGCCCCGCGGCGCAGGTTTTCATGCACTGGCTGCCGTCGAAGCCAAGGGTATAGGCGGCCGTGATCGCATTGCATTCCACCGCATAGGGCGCGGTCCAGACCATCAGCACGGCCTGCACCCCGGGCCCGAGCTTGCTGTCGATCTCTTCCTTGAGCAGGCGGAACTGCGCGGCGCCGATGCTGCGCGGTTTGCCGGGGATACGCACGTGCACCACGTTGGCGGCCGGGATGGCGCGCCGCTGGCGGTAGTACTCGCCGAGCGCCACGCTGTCCGGGTCCGCGTCATTGATGACGATCGCCAGCTGGGCCGGCGTGAGCGCGGCGGCGGCCTGGGGAACATGGAAGGCGCCAAGGGCGATGGCGAAGAGAAGCGGCAGGCGGGACGGCAGGACGGCAGGCAAGCGTGGTCGCATGGATGGGTCGCAGGGTGAACGGGAGGCAAAGCCGGTATCAGCCGCCATCATGCCACAAGGGGCCGCCCGGCCCGCTCACGGACGGGCAGCGCCCTGCCTGCCGGCGCCGGTTCAGGCGCCGCGGCGGCGGCGCATGCCGGCCCAGCCCAGCACGCCCAGCCCGGCCGCGAGCATGGCGTGCGTGGCCGGTTCGGGCACGACCGAGACCGAATACATCTCGAGCGCATCGACGCGGAACAGCTGGCCGCCGCTGCTCAGGTCGATGATGCTGCGGCCTTCGGTCTCGCCCTCGAGCAGGCCATACGAGACTTGCCAGGACAGGGCCGTGTCGAGCCGATCGTTGACCAGCAGGTCGGGGCCGGCGCCGAAGGTGGGGCCGTGGTCGGGCACGTTATAGGTCTGGCGCGCGCCGCGGCTGGGCAGGACATTGTCGGATGCCACCTGGCGCCACACGCGCGGGTCGGTGTAGTTGAAGATGAAGGCGGTGCGCTGCCAGGAGCGCTCGGTGACGTGCCAGCCGTCGGTGGACGACCAGCTTTGGGGGTTGTAGCCGCCGACCAGCCAGCTGTCGCCACTTTGGTTACTCACCTGCATCAGCGTGAAGGTGGTGCCGCGGCCGTCCACGGCGGCATGGAAATCGAGCGAGTCGTCGCCCGGCCGGCGCGTGTAGAGGTTCTGCAGATCGAGCCGGCCGGCCCCGAGCCAGCGCTCGAGCTGGCCGTACAGGGTCAGGTCCAGCAGGGGCGCGCTGCCCTGCGCCTGCACCGCCGGCGCCGCCAGGACGAAGGCGAGGGTTCCCGCCGCAACGATCGATTTCATGATGGTCCCCTGCTCGGTTCTCGTGAGGGCATTGTATGCCCGCTACCCGGCATGGGTTGATTCGCTTGTCCTCGGCAATTATCTTGCAAAACGAAAAAAGGCCGCCGCGAACACCTGTTCCGCGGCGGCCCTGTCCTGCGCACTGCCCGGGTATCAGGCGCGCTTGTAG